>CAWGEZ010000021.1:0-40445 GCA_963821605.1 uncultured delta proteobacterium
CGTGTAACGTATCAACGCATCAACGATTCAACCAGTCAACGGCTCAACTCGCTCCCGTCCCATCCAGGTATCGTTTGAGGAAAGCCCCTGTATAGCTCTTGCGCGTGGCCATGACGTCTTCCGGCGCCCCTTTGGTGACAACAAGGCCACCCCGGTCGCCCCCCTCGGGACCCAGGTCTATGATGTAGTCGGCAGCACTTGATAACGTCCATGTTGTGCTCGATAACCACAATCGTGTTGCCTCTCTCGATCAGCTCGTTCAGTACGAAAAGAAGCTTATCGATGTCAACGAAGTGGAGGCCGGTCGTGGGCTCGTCCAGGATGTAGAGGGTGCGACCCGTGTCCCTCTTGGAAAGCTCTCTCGAAAGCTTAATGCGCTGTGCCTCACCGCCGGAGAGGGTCGTTGCGGCCTGTCCCAGGCGGATGTAGCCGAGGCCCACGTCGTAAAGGACCTTCAGCTTGTTCCTGACGTGCGGAACCGCATCAAAAAATTCCATCGCCTGTGTTACGGTCATCCCCAGCACATCGGCAATGTTCTTGCCCCGGTACTCCACCTCCAGGGTATCGCGGTTATACCGCTTTCCGCGACAGGCATCACACACGATGTACACATCGGGTAAGAACTGCATCTCTATCTTGACGAAGCCCTCTCCCTCGCACGTTTCGCATCTCCCGCCCTTCACGTTGAAACTGAATCTGCCTTCCTTGTATCCGCGCATCCTCGCTTCGGGTAGCTTTGCAAAGAGCTCCCTGATGAAGGTGAAGAGGCCCGTGTAGGTGGCCGGATTTGACCTGGGCGTGCGGCCGATGGGTGACTGGTCTATGTCGATGACGCGATCTATTGCTTCCCATCCGGTGATGGCATCTACCTCTCCGGCCCGTTCTTTCGACCGGTAGAGTTTCTGCTTCAAAAGAGGAAAGAGGGTATCGATGACGAGCGAACTCTTTCCGGAACCCGACACGCCCGTAATACAGGTTAAGACGCCGAGCGGAATATCCACGTCGATATTTTTCAGGTTGTGCGCTCGCACCCCCTGCATATGAATGAAGCCTTTAGCACTCCTTCTCGTTTTGGGCGTGAGAATTTCCAGGCGCTTTGACAGGTACTTGCCCGTGAGTGAGTTCTCATCCTGACTCAGCTTCTCCGGTGTCCCGGCAAAGACGAGATAGCCGCCGTTCTCTCCTGCGCCCGGACCCAGGTCGATCACATAATCTGAAAGAAGGATCGTATCGTAATCATGCTCTACGACGATGACGGTGTTGTCAAGGTCTCTCAACCGTTTGAGTGTAGCGAGCAACCTCTCGTTATCCCTCTGGTGAAGGCCGATACTCGGCTCGTCAAGCACGTAGAGCACGCCTGTCAGCCCGGAGCCGATCTGCGTGGCCAGCCTGATTCTTTGAGATTCTCCGGCTGACAGTGTCGCCGAGTTCCTCTCCAGGGTAACGTAATCGAGTCCCACATCGATAAGAAATCTCAACCTGGAGCTCACCTCTTTGAGAATGTTCCGCGCGATCTCCTTTTCCTTCTCGGGCAGTTCCAGCTCCTCAAAGAAGCGATACTCCTGGGCGATGGTCATCTGCGTGACTTCATTGATGCTGAGACCGCCCACTTTTACCCAGAGCATCTCCTTCTTCAGGCGTGCACCTTTGCATGTGGGACAGGGAATGAGATTTATGAAACGCTCATATTTATCTTTTTCCCAGAAAGCAGCGTTTTCCCTTTCTTTCTGCAGCTCGGGTATAACCCCCTCAAACGGCCGTTTCACGAAATGAATCCGCCCGCCCCGTTCCACCTGGAACTCGATCTCGTCGCCGCTGGAACCGTGAAGGATCACGTCCTGCACCAGTTTGGGCAGGTCCTTGAACGGCTTTCGTATATCGACTTTGTAATGTTTGACGAATGCTTCCAGAAAAGGCAGAAACGCGACCGGGTTCTTTTCGCCCCAGGGTACGACTGCCCCCTCTCTAAGAGACAGCTCCTTGTTCGGCACGACGAGATCAGGGTCGAAATACTCCTTGACGCCGAGGCCCAGACAAGCCGGGCATGCCCCATAAGGATTGTTAAACGAAAACATCCTCGGTGCGATTTCCGGATAACTTATGCCGCAGTCGGGACAGGCAAATTTTTCGCTGAAAACGAGCATCTCCTTTCCCAATTCTATCTTGACGATCCCGCCCGCCTTGTTGAGGGCGAGTTCGACGGCCTCGAAAAGGCGTCTCTCGATCCCGTCCCTGATAGTGAGCCTGTCCACGATGATATCTATTTCATGCTTCTTGTTCTTGTCGAGCACGATCTCTTCCGAGAGGTCGACGACCTTACGGTTGAGCCTGATCTTTGTGAAACCCTGTTTCCGCAGCTCATCAAGCTCTTTTCTGTATTCTCCCTTTCGTCCGCGCACTATGGGAGCAAGTACGGTTAACTTCGTTTCCGCGCCCAGCGCCAGTATCGCATCCACGATCTGCGGCGCATGCTGGCTCTTTATCTCCTTGCCGCAGCCGTAACAGTAAACATGTCCAATTCGTGCGAAGAGCAGCCTCAGGTAATCGTATATTTCGGTGACGGTTCCGACGGTTGATCGCGGGTTCTTGCTGATGCTCTTCTGCTCGATGCTTATGGCGGGCGATAAGCCCTCGATGTAGTCGACGTCCGGTTTTTCCATCAGCTCAAGGAACTGACGCGCATAAGCCGACAGAGACTCTACGTATCGCCTCTGCCCTTCAGCATAGATTGTATCAAAGGCAAGGGAAGATTTGCCGGAGCCGCTCGGTCCGGTAATGACGGTGATCTTGTTCCTGGGGAGCTCAACGTCGATGTTCTTGAGGTTGTGCTCCCGGGCGCCTTTTACAAATAGTTTGTCCACGGTTCCCGCGAAAGGAGGATAAGCTAAACTTTCTTTGCCTTCTTCCAGCCTTCTTTCTTCAGTTTTTCAATGCGGCTATTTGCCCACTTCTTAAACTCTGCCATGTAGCGTTTTGGGTCCTGGTCGCGCAGGTTCAGCAGTTGGTTTCTCTCTTTTGGGAGGTCCACCTGGTCGGTAGGAGTGGTGCCTGTCCACGATGCCAGATCTTCCATAAAGAGGAATTCCGGGGTAATCCTGGCCGGATCTTTGTGGGCATGTTCGCCGTAATAGCGCGCTATATCCATGTCGTACTCGATAATCCAGCCATTGTCCTTGATCATTGTTTTTTCATCGAACTTCACGTTCTTCGACTCTTCAGGGCAGTAGATAGATGCAATGACTTCCTCCGGGATAATACAGTCTATCGAAAGGCCGACCATATGTTTCCCGCACGCGCATGACCTCTGCGACATGATCATCATTGCCTTCACCTCCGGAGAACGAATTCGAACGAGATAGTCTACCAGAGCGGGTACCAAATTTCAAACAACGCGCGGGCCGCAATACCAAGTCTGCTTCTCATGGCGACAACTGAGCTGGAGCCGATGGGTGAAGATTAACGACGGGAAGAACGCATGGCTGGCTCTTATCCGTCGAATGTGATCGTAAAGGCTGTCCCTCTACTTCTGTCAACCTCGATAGCACCGTTGAGTTGCTCGACGAGTGACCTTACCAGGATCAATCCGAGAGAGGGTGAGTTCTGGAGGTCCACGTGCTCCGGCAAACCGATGCCGTTGTCGCGTACGGTCAGGACAACACTGTTTTTGGGCCCCCTGCGCAACTGAACCGCGACCTCTCCTCCTTTCCCGTCTGGAAAGGCATATTTCAACGAATTGGAGACGAGCTCGTTGATGATGAGACCGCAGGGTATTGCTTCAACAGTGCCGAGGGAGATATCTCCAGCATCGACCGTGAGCCGGACGGAACTGCCCTTAGCTCCGTAAGAGTGCTCGAGATCGGACACAAGGCTTTTCACATACTCACCCATGTCGACACTGGCAAGGTTGGATGACCGGTAGAGCCTTTCGTGGATGCGGGCCATGGATGTGACGCGGGCGCGGCTTTCCTTGAGAGCCGAGACAGCTCCGGGATGTGCTGTTCTGTTTGTCTGCAGTTGCAGAAGGCTCGAGACAATCTGAAGGTTGTTTTTTACCCGATGGTGAACCTCTTTCAGGAGCACCTCCTTCTCTCTGAGCGATGCCCTGATTTTTTCCTCTGCTTCCTTGCGTTCGGTGATGTCCCGCACGACCAGGAGCAGACACTGCCGACTGCCGATGGTTATCATCGTACCGTTCAATTCAACCCAGAAGATACTTCCATCTTTTCTTTTAGCTTCCCACTGAAAAAAACCAGGGACGCCCTTGACGGTTTGCTCATAGTAAGCGACGAGACGCGCTCGACGCTCCTCGACAGATTCATGCGCACTTAAACTCCCGAGTGGCAAGTTCCTCATCTCTTCAAAGGTACGGCCAAACATCTCGCAGAACCTGCGGTTAGCGTCCAGGAGTTCGAACGTGTGGGCATCGCGCAGTACGATGCCATCGTTTACGCTGTCAAAGAGCTGCTTGAATCGCGCCTCGCTTTCCGCGAGGGCCCGCACGGCGCGTTTGACTTCCGTGATGTCCTTGGCGTAAACCGCCAGCCTGGCTACCTTGCCATCGAGGTCAAAAACCGGATAGATACTCGAGTCAAAATATCTGTCATCCGCGGACGCGTCCTCGAACCTGACAGGTTTCCCGCTTTCCATGACTTTTTGAATCCACAACTGTCGAGAGCGGGCTAGATCTTTCGGGAGCAGGTCGAATAGATTGTTACCGATCAGGTCGTCGAGCTCTCTGCCGAGACGCTGGGCCACAACGGCATTGGCAGCGAGGATGATGCCCGCTCTATCCATGAGAAGGACCGGGTCGGTTGTGGCGTTAAGGAGTGACTTCAGAGCCTCTTCGCTGCCTTGGACGCGCATCTCGGCTTGTTTGTGCTCGGTAATGTCAATACAGGTACCAACCCATTCCCGGACGCTTCCGTCTTCCCTAAGCTTGGGGACAGCACGAGCCAGGAAGTACCGGTAACCACTATCGTGTCCGCGCAAACGATATTCAACCTCGTACGCAGTCTTTGCTGCAACGGCCTTTCTCCATACCTGTATGACACGTTCAAGGTCATCCGGATGAAGGGCTTTCGACCATCCCCAGCCTTTCGTCTCTTCATAACTCTGGCCCGTATAGCTCCTCCAGGACGGTATATCTTCCTCAACCTCTCCATCTGCATTTGTGATCCATCCCAACTGCCCGGTGACTTCGATGAAAGACTTATAGCGTTCCTGGCTGTGAAACAGTGTATCGAGCGTCCGCTTGCGCCCGGTGATGTCACGAGCTATGGTTGATGCACCGATGACCCTGCCCTCCTTGTTCCTGATGGGCGATATCGTAAGGGATACGTCAATCTCATTTCCGTCTTTTTTCCGGCGCACGGTCTCGTAGCGTTGGATGTGTTCTCCTCGTCTTATGTTGTCGAGAAACTGGAGCACTTCGTCCTGATGGTCTGGGGGAACCAGCAACGATACTGGCTTGCCCATGATTTCCGTCTGTTTGTAGCCGTATATCTTTTCTGCCCCTTCGTTCCAGCTTGTGATTATTCCATCCAGTGTTTTTCCTATAATTGCGTCATCAGAGGACTCAACAATCGATGCGAGATAAAGGTTCTTCTCCTCTCCCAGCCTGTGTGCGGTTAGCAATTCTTCCAATTCATCAACGCGCCGACGCAGGTCGGAGAGTTCATTGAGCAGTTGTTCTTTATCGTTATCCTTATTTTGCATCATCCAAACCTATAGAAATAGGGTGGAGCCATGCACAGCGAATAGCTAGTATACACCGTTTGACACAAATGATACATTCCGGGCTTTAAAATGGAGTCCCGTCAAAATCGCCGAAAATAATGAGATCGGGCCACAATCTCTAATGTAGAGCCATGCCCGCCGGAAACACTTAGCGGGGAGACCTGAAGCAAAGGGGGCGTCGGTTGCGACGGAGGCTCTGAAGTCTTACATTAAAAGATGTCGCGAGAGCGCATCAAATACAGGATCCTTGTCATCGATGATGATGAGGCGGTGGCGAGCATGATTGGACATATGCTGCGCAGCATGGACTATTTTTCGGTCGTGTGCAGTAGACCGCTGAATGCACTCGCCCTCTTTTCGAGGGCCCCCGAAAGATTCGACGCGGTAATCGTGGATGAGATGATGCCGGACATAAGGGGGACCCAGTTGGCCGTCCAACTCGTCCAGGTGAAGGGTGATATCTCCATAATCCTGATGACCGGTCGTGGCGATATGATTACCCTGGGCCAGGTCCGGGAAAGTGGCGTGCGGGCCACGCTGATCAAGCCCGTACTGAAGGAGCGGCTTCGCATTGTTCTCGGCAGACTGTTTACGTGAATCTACCCCCCCTGATTACGCTGACATAACGACTGGTATCATTCAACGAGTGCAAATGAAAAGATAAAAAATTAGGCACCGGCTTTGCCGCCTCCTGTCGAACTTCCTTTGCGTATATTGCCCTGGGGAATGCTTTCCGTTTCTGACGCTTCCATCTTATACGGTGGAATCTTCACTTTCTGGCTCAATCGTTTTATGATTCATTGCAGGCGACAATTAATGGCCCGTGGGTGAAGATGTTGTTGCGCTTTCTGTGATGTTCTGTATACTTTAAGATACGGAGCAGAACTGGGCAGTCACTTATTTGGCCCATACCGGCAGATGACGCCTAGTAAGAGGCTGACATCCAAATGTAAGTATATGCTTGACGCACTTCATGAGAAGAGGGGGGGATAAAGATGGTCGATGTAAAGAGGAACTGGTTATTGATTTGTTTGGGACTACTCATCGGTATCTTTTTTCTAACGGGATCAACTGTATCAGCTGCTGAAAAGTCTCCGATCAAGGTGGGGTTCCTTCTCCCTTATACCGGGACCATGCCTCTTCAGGCAAAAGGACTTGACAATGGCATGGAGTTATATTTTGACGAGATCGGGAGAAAAGCAGGCGGAAGACCTATCCAGGTAATTAAAGAGGACGACGAAAATAACCCTACCGCGGGGTTAACCAAAGTGCGGCGGCTGGTCGAAGAGCATAAGGTGAATTTTATCCTTGGTCCGGTGCACAGCGGGGTAGCCCTGGCTATGCATGATTACGTTTGTCAGCAGAAACTCATCTGGATTAATCCTAATGCCTTCACCAGGGAACTGAGCGCACCCGGAAAGGTATGTGAAAATACCTTCAGGATCATTGAGACCACTGATCAGAGTAACTATCCCTTGGGGAAGTGGGTTTACAAAAACACTCCTTATCGGAATATGGTTCTGATAGGCTCTGATTTTGCGGCAGGTCATCATTCTGTGGAGGCCTTCAAGGCTGGCTTTGAAGAGGCGGGCGGCAAGGTGATCAAAGAGGTTTATGCCAAATTGGGCACCATGGATTTCGCTCCCTTTTTAAGTATCATTGATGTCAAGGGGGCGGATGCGACCTATGCCTGGTTTGCGGGAACGGATGCTGTTAGGTTTGTTCAGCAGTATGCTGAATTTGGGTTGAAGAAAAGGCTTGCCTTATTTGGCCACAATGCGCTTACAGATGATCCCTACCTGGCAAGCATTGGAGATGCTGCCCTGGGCATTATTACCGTCGGTCATTATACTTACACCTTAGACACTCCTCGAAATCGCGCGTTCGTTAAGGCCTATGTTGCGAAGTATGGCGAACCCCCATCCCGCTATAGCGAGCTAGGCTATTCCGCCGCCAACTTGGTGGGAGCGGTCGCCGACGCATTGAAGGGAGAGGTCGAAGATGTCCCGCGCGTCGCCAAGGAGCTAAAGAGCATATCGAGCAAGGTCGATGCACCCTCGGGTCCCCTTACCTTTGACAAATATAATCAAAGAATCACCAACATCTATGTTTTTAAAGTAGAAAAACGTGATGGGAAGTTAGCCAATGTTGTCATTGGCAATATGGGTAGGGTCGCTCAGGAAGATGTCTGGAAATGGTGGAATAAGTAGATTCTTGAGAGTACCGGGTTCTACTTTCTGTTTTTGTCTTTAACTAAACCCACCACCGACCAAAATCGGTGGGTTCCCACGGGCACGTCGATAGAAGCCGCAGGTTTGGGTCACTTCGTGAAGGTTGTCCGTGAACTGTGTGACGATCTCATGGGAGAGACCGCCTCATTTCTAAGAGGATACTAGAGACTCCTCTAATCATGATGATGTTTCACGCTATCACCCTATTTCATCTTTTACCTCTTTCTGTTCTCAAACTTCGAAAAGGATGAAATGGAAGCGCGGTTGCAATACAGACGTGAGCGTATAGCTTATTGGGCAAGCAGGAGAAGGACCGAAAACTGAAGCGCCCTTATGTCCAGTAGCTTACGCCAAAAGTACCGACGCAGACCGACGCCGGTGGTGCTCGAACGCGAAACCGGAGTCCACAAGACTGCTATGTAGAAGACAAGAGGAGGCAGCAATGGCGTATGAATTTCTAGGACCGAGAAAAATTGTCGCAGGGGAGGATTCACTTGCTTCCGTTCCAAATGAAGTGAGAAACTTGAAAGGAACAAAGCCGCTCATTGTGACCGATGCCGGGATTGCCAGAAGCGGCCTTTTAAAGCGACTGACGTCCGTGCTGGACGAGGAAAAAATGCGGTACGGAATTTTTTCTGACGTTGAACCGGATCCGGGCATTGCGGTTGTGGAAAAAGGGAAGAAGGCTTTTGCCGAAGGTCATTATGACATGCTCATTGCTTTCGGGGGCGGGAGTTCCATCGATGCAGCAAAGGTCATTAGTTTCCTGGCAAGAAACGAGGGTGGTGTAAAGGATTATATAGGAATGGCCGTCTTCAAAAATGAACCGGTTCCCGTTATCGCAATCCCTACAACAGCGGGAACAGGGAGCGAGGTCACGCAGATAGCCATTGTGACGGACAAAGATCAAAAACTCAAACTTCCCATCAGGAGCCCTCAACTGCTTCCGAAAACCGCCATCTTAGAGCCTACGCTGTTGACTTCATTACCCCCAGACGTGATCGCCTACACGGGTATGGATGCGTTTTCCCACGCCGTAGAATCATTTTTGTCCGTGCGGAGTAATTTGCTTACACAACAACTCTCCGGTTCCGCGGTCAGACTCATTTACCTTTCACTTATCCCCTTCAAAGAAAATCCGAAAGATACCGAACTTGCGTCCAAGATGCTGCATGGGAGTTGTTTAGCAGGAATAGCTTTCACGAATGGTGGGCTAGGCGCGGTGCACGCCCTGGCTCATCCTATTGGAAGTCATTATCATTTATCGCACGGCCTGACCTGTGCCCTTTTTCTCCACCAGGTCTTGAAGGAAAACAAGGATGCGGCGTTAGACAAATATGGCGTTCTGCTGGGAACATTGGGGATAAGCTCGGCAGGTTTATCGGCTGAAGGGTGTGCTGAAAAGTTTATCGAGGCTGTTGACGAATTTATGAACAGGCTTGGAATACCGAAGAACCTCAGCGCAATGGGTATTAAGCATGAGCTGCAGCCCATGATGATTGAGGATGCCATGAAGAGCCCTGCATTGATGGCGAATCCTAAAAAGTTCGACAGAGACAAAATCGAAGCGCTGTTGCAGAGCGTGCGGTGACGGTTATAAAGCTTCGTCACGCTTGTCGAAAGTTTTATCCATAGGGAGATTGCGTTATGGCTGGACATGCGGGTGTGGTAGCGTTCGTGGATTTGACGTCAAGCTCGATTTCGCGCGGTAATGGTGGATTCTTGTGACGCAAGACGGATGCTGCATTAGTACTCAGGTGAACTCGATATCGATCAAGTTGAGAACTCCTTCCTAATCGCGTTTCTTAGCTTCGCCTCCTCCATGCCACATTGCATGCGTTATGCAGTGCACCGCATGAAATGCAGAGTCTGTTGTTATGCAGAGAAAGGGTCCTTGGGGACGGGCGATAGTGTAATGGGTTCAATGGATTACAGTTGTCTTGCGGGGATAGTTACTCTGCATAATAATGGCGTTTCTCCTGCTCTAATTACATCATGCTGGAACTTTTTTTCAGGAGCCATGGGCGAATTCAAGCACTCCGCCAAGGCCCGAGAGGCTCATTGCTTGAAGGGTTTGCCAAAGAGCTCCGCACGTTTCAAGGCAACCGACGAACTGATTGCCTCACTGTAGGCGGGTACTTTTATGCGGAGTAAGAAGAGGACAGAATAACGTGTTAGCGGGGCTCGCAAGCAGCGGGCTCCGCATAACAATAGAGTCTGCATTACATGCGGAAAGCGTCAAAAGTTTAGCTGCGTCAATTTCAAGTCTTGCGAGAGGAGAGGTCCCGGAAGGGGTTATTTCACGCTCGGCCCCGCCCCACGTGAGCGGAGAGCCCCCGAGTGACAGGACAGAATCTTTATTTGGCGACCTTGCAGTCGCAGCAGGCGGAGATTTTGCCAGCCCTGCCCTCGAGAAACGCGCGGCGGACTTCCCGGAACGCCGGCCTGTTCCATATGCTCTTGAGCGTATCGGTATTCGCGTCACCGAGGATGGACTTCCGGTTGTAATCGACGCAGCAGATCGGCACTTTCCCGTCAAAAGTGACCACCAAGGTGTTGAAGGGCCTGCGGCAGAAGACGACCGGTGATAGTTCCCGGTCCGTCCGCTTCAGCGAGTGCCGTACATCGCCACTTCGGGTCTCGAACCGGAGGGTTTTGAATTCCGCGCCGAGCGACTTCCAGAACGCCGGTGCCTTCTGGAACTCTACCTGTACAATGTTCGTCTCGACCGTCGTCACGGTTACGGCCGGCCGCGGGTTCTTGCCCCGCATGTTCAGGAAGGACTTGACGTTCTCCAGAGTGCGCTCGAAAGAAAGCCCGCGCATCGAGGCTTCATAGCTTTCCCGGCTCAGTCCCTGGAAGGAGATATTCACCTCGTCGACAAGATGCTCCTCCAGGATTCTCCGCGCCTTTTCGCCGGTGAGATGTGAGGCGTTTGTGGTCAGGGAGATGATCGTACCGGGACACTTCTTCCCTCCTTTGTGCATATTTCACCCCGCAATCTTTGCCGTCTGCAAACAACCTCACTACAAGACTTGCAGGTGGAGCAAGGTGTGGACTGCTGAAGACGCAAGCCGAACAGCCTCCAAGAAATTGAGTGGTACACATGGTATTCATGACGGTGGTCTTTGGTCTCACGAGAAGCCACAAAAGCTAAGGTGGCCTCTACTCTCGTTAAACGGGGCGATTGCCAACTGCGTCTGAGTGAGGGCTTAGTCTCATAGTACGCTTCTTGTTGCCTCTCAACGTTAACAGGCGTAATATCTTAAAAAGGCAACTCGGCCTATTAATTGTTAGGACTCACTTATGGCTCCGGTGAGGGGCTGTGGAAGCTTGCCGCCATGATTGACGGTGTTCCATAGTTCATATACTTTGCCAGAACCAAAAACAACCACAGGGGGATCCGAGATGGCGAAGAGTAGTGTCAAGATCAAATGGCTTAAAGAGTCAGAAGAGCATGACTATCCTGCGGCCTTATCCTACCTGAGCCTTCTATATCCGCAGAAAGCAGCAAAAGAACAGGTGGCGAAACTTAAGCGCGCCAAGATCTCTCAATTCAAAGCAAAGGACATCTTCAGGGCCTCTCACCTGCCCTTGCTGGGACTCGGCAATTACCATGTAAAAAAGGATAAGAAGAGAATTGAGTTGCGCCAACGCCTTTCACCACTTCTTCTGGTTCGTGAATCCGGGTGTAGCAGTGTTGTAATTGCCGACGGGTACCATCGTTTGTGCGCAGTTTACGGATACGATGAAGATGCCGTAATTCCATGCAAGATTGTGTAAGCTCAGCCTAACAAAGGGTTGCAGCGTATGCTCGCCGTGCACGGCTGCATGCCCGACGTGCCTTCGCCCCCGGCACAAGCGGGGTATTTCTGGGGCAGGCTTTCGGGTCATTCTGTTACGTTTAACCTCCGTCAAGACCCGTTCAGGGTTTCTATAGTCATCCACTGCCTGGCTACTATAATGATCTATCTGTAATGTGCAGATGCTCGTTTTCAGGGCGTAATCTTGGCTTTTTCATTGAGTGCTCCATCGACCGCAGTGCAATAGCCCCTGTTGCTGGTCATGTGTTGCACTTTGACGCCCTGGCCGTTCTTCCGGCGCAAGCCGGCAGAGCCAAGCGGGCAGTAACCCCGCGAAAGCGGGGCATCCAGATTCTACAGAGATTTCTAGACCTCGGTTTTTCCTTACAGGATGCTTCGCTACCACCGGGGCGAAGACCTTCCGGAACGCAGGCACTTACGCAATTGGTTACGAGATAATTCTCCTCGCAGCAAGAACTTTTTCGCTTTTTGCAGAGAAACATGCCCACGCGCCGACAAGTTTCTCCCCTCCACTCGCGTAGGACCAAAGTCTTATAGACAGATACCCGTCGATTTGTTAAAAAGGTTACTTAAAATACTTTTATGCGTGCTAACAATTTTTTTGTTGACATACAAAAAAGTTGATATTATGATGAACTATGCAAAAGACAACGTTCGAGTCTTTGAAGAGATTGGCAGACGCTATCGTAGCTGTTTTCGGTGAGCGGTGCGAAGTGGTGATCCATGATTTCAGCGATATGGCCAGATCCGTGGTCTATATCGCAGGTAATGTCACCAACCGCTCGGTCGGGGCGCCCATTACGGACCTGCCCTTCAGGTTGCTCAAAGAATTCGGGAACAAAGTCCCTGACAAGATCGGCTACAAGAACACCGCAGGCAATGGCAAGTTTCTCAAATGTTCGACCGTTTTCTTGCGCGACCAGAAGGGCAAAGTAGAGGGGTGCCTCTGCGTCAACTTCAATGTCACCGACTTTGTTTTTCTTTCAACGGGTTTTTCGGACTTCAGCTCCTTGAACCAGTCCTCAGATCGTGAAGCAATCTTTACGCCGCAAGAGCATTACACCAAGAGCTTCGCAGAGACCATGGAGTCCGTGATCGATACAGCGGTTGCGGAGTTTGGTAAGGTGCCGGCAACAATGGACAAAGTAGAGAAGAAGGATCTTATCAGGAAACTGGACAGGGCCGGTGTGTTCATGATCAAGGGATCGGTCGACTATCTCGCCAAAGTTTTCGGCGCGTCCAGGTACACCATTTACAACTACCTCAAGGAAGTGCGTAACGTCAGGTAGACAAAAGAAGGTGCGCTAATGATCAACGAGATCGAGGAATATGGCTTTAAATATTTGGTGCAGGTGCCAAGAGGCGGTGCCCTGCCCGAGAATTTTTCCGAAGAGGTGGCCCGTAGAGTAGAGCACTTTCATCGGCAGCTTCCGGGGTATAAGCCTACCGCACTGGTGCGCTGGAGCAATCTTGCCAAAGCGTGGGGACTCAAGAATGTCTTTGTAAAAGACGAGTCGACACGCTTCAACCTCAAGGCCTTCAAAGTCCTTGGTGGCAGCTACGCGGTTGCTCTCCTCATGTGCCAGAAGCTGGGTAAGAGTCTGGACGAGATTGATTACGCGTACCTTGTGAGCGACGAAGCAAGGAAACGCATTGGAGAGATTACCTTGACCATGGCCACTGACGGCAACCACGGTCGCGGCATTGCCTGGGCTGCCGAGCAACTTGGCCAGAAGGCCATCATATACATGCCGAAGGGCGCAGCCCGGTCACGCGTGGAGAACATTCGTTCCCACGGGGCAAAGGTGATTGTGACCGATCTCAATTACGATGAAGCAGTCCGTGTTGCTTTTCGCACGGCGGAACAACTTGGTTGGTATGTGATTCAGGACACGGCATGGGAGGGCTACACGGAGATCCCGCTATGGATCATGCAGGGTTACCTGACCATGTGCCTCGAAGCCGTAAACCAGATGAGCCAGGAGGGCGCTTCACCCACCCACGTTTTTGTGCAGGTTGGCGTCGGGGCATTAGCCGGAGCAGTCGTTGGATACTTACTTAACAGGTTCAAGGACAATCCGCCCAAGTTCATAACCATGGAGCCTAATAAAGCGGCGTGCGTTTTCGCATCCGCGGCCGCGGGAGACGGACGCCCTCATGCAGTCAGCGGTAGTTTGAACACCGTGATGGCCGGGCTCGCTTGCGGCGAACCCAACCCGATTGGCTGGGAGATACTGCGCGATTTCTGCAGCTGTTATGTGAGCTGCCATGACTTTGTGGCTGCCAATGGGGTTCGTATCCTGGCTAATCCCCTCGAAGGCGATACCCGTGTGGAGGCGGGAGAGTCCGGAGCGGTGGGCATTGGTTTACTCGACCTACTATGCAACAGCGATAGATTCGAAGAGCTGAAAGAGCAGTTGGAAATCGGTCCCGATTCAACGGTGCTCTTTTTTAATACTGAAGGCGCTACCGACCCTGTGAACTACCAAGAGATCGTCTGGCACGGCAAGTATCCGTCTTTATTCTAACGCCTAACTTCGGGAGGGTTTGTATTTATGCAGCCTATAGACTTTGCAAAGGTTAGAGATTTGGCTGAGCGCTACAAGCCGGATATGACCCGGTTCTTGCGCGACATGATCCGGTTGCCCAGCGAAAGCTGCCAGGAAAAAGCGGTTGTGGAGCGGATCAAAGCAGGAGATGGAGAAGGTGGGATTCGATACGGTAGTTATCGACCCCATGGGCAACGTTTTTGGCCACATCGGAACGGGCAAACATTTGATCGCCATGGATGCCCACATTGACACGGTTGGTGTGGGCAACAGGGACAACTGGAAATTCGACCCTTACGAAGGTTTTGAAGATGATGAGATCATCATCGGGCGCGGGGCCAGTGATCAGGAGGGCGGGATGGCCTCTATGGTCTACGCGGGCAAGATCATCAAGGAGATGGGATTGGAAGGCGACTACACGTTAGTGGTGGTCGGGACTGTTCAAGAGGAAGACTGCGACGGTCTGTGCTGGCAGTATATCATCAAGGAATTGGGCATGAAGCCGGAGTTCGTTGTATCCACAGAGCCCACGGATGGCGGTATCTACCGCGGTCAGCGGGGCCGCATGGAGATCAAAGTGAAGGTGAGCGGCTTGAGCGCCCACGGCTCGGCCCCTGAGCGGGGCGACAATGCAATCTTCAAGATGGGCCACATCCTGGCTGAACTCGAGGGTTTGCACGGTCGCCTGACGACCGATGCTTTCCTGGGCAAGGGCTCTCTGACCGTTTCTGAAATCTTCTTCACGTCACCGTCGCGCTGCGCGGTGGCTGACAGCTGCACCATCTCCATCGACCGCCGGCTGACCGTGGGTGAGGACCGTGAACTGGCTTTGCAGCAGATCAGGGATCTGCCTGCGGCAAAGGCAGCTCAAGCGGAAGTATCCGTCTACGACTACGATAGACCCTCCTACACCGGCCTCGTCTACCCGACCGACTGTTACTTCCCGTCGTGGGTTCTTCCTGAAGAGCACGTGGTGACCCGGTCGGCAGTGGAGACTTACAAGTCTCTCTTTAATCAGGAGCCCAGAGTGGACAAGTGGACCTTCTCCACCAACGGCGTCTCCATCATGGGCATGTTCGGCATTCCCTGCGTGGGCTTTCGGCCCGGGCAAGGAGTCACAAGCCCATGCCCCCGACGAAAAGACCTGGAAAGCTGATCTGGTGCGTTGCGCCGCGTTCTACGCTGCGTTGCCTCTCATATACCTTGAGAAAAGCGGAGGATAGGTCGTGAAGGCCATGAACGAGAAGCTGATATTCGTTGCTATCGGCGGCAACTCGCTCATCAAGAGTAAGGAGCTGAAGAGGGTTGAAGATCAGCATCAGGCCATTCGGGAGACGGTTCTTCACTTTGCGGACCTGATCGAGCGACGGCTTTCAGCTGGTGATTTCTCACGGCAATGGCCCCCAGGTGGGATTCATCATGCGTCGATCCGAGGTGGCCCGTCGCCTGACCGGCCTCCACCCGGTTCCCCTGGTTAACGTTGTAGCCGACACCCAGGGCTCCATTGGCTACCAGGTTCAGCAGTCGTTAAATAACGAGCTGGCCAGGCGCGGAGTTGAAGGGCAGTGCGTTACGGTGGTCACGCAGGTAGTGGTGGACAAAGACGATCCGGGCTTCCGGAACCCATCCAAACCTGTAGGCGAGTTCTTTGACGACGAGCAGATAGGAGCTATCCGCCAGGATAACCCGGACTGGACACTGGTCCAGGACGCAGGGCGCGGCTGGCGCCGCGTAGTGCCGTCGCCCGAGCCGCTGGAAGTGGTTGAAAAGCAAGTGGTCGTGGCCTTGCTCAAGAACGGGTACCACGTTGTGACCGTTGGCGGTGGAGGTATTCCGGTGGTCAAAACCGAGCATGGCCTGGAAGGCGTGGATGCTGTTATCGACAAGGACCTGGCCTCCAGCCTGCTGGCTAACCAGTTGGATGTCGGCCTGTTCATCATCTCCACGGAGGTGGAAGAAGTCGCCCTGAACTTCGGCAAGCCGAATCAGAGGTCCATCAATAAGATGACGGTCCGGGAGGCTGAGCAGTTTGTCGCGGAAGGGCACTTCGCTCCCGGCAGCATGCTGCCCAAGATTGAGGCTGCCTTGCGCTTCCTGAGAGGCGGAGGGCGCGAGGTTATCATCACTTCACCAGAATGCCTCAAAGACGCGGTGGTCAGCGGCAGAGGCACGCACATCGTGCCGTAAATCGAGAAATTCGAAAAGGAGGACACCCATGGATGTCACAAAAATAAGAGAGCTCATCAAGCGGCTCGCTCGGCTCGACTATCACGATATGTACCTCAACGATTTTCTCCTCACGTGGGAGAAGAGTGAGGACGAAATTCTTGCGACATTTACCGTGGCTGAAATCCTGCGGGGTCTCAGGCGCAACAACATCTCCAGCCGCCTGTTCGATAGTGGGCTGGCCATATCCCTGTTCCGGGACCAATCTACCCGCACCCGCTTCAGCTTCGCCAGTGCCTGCAACTTATTGGGTTTGGTGGTGCAGGACCTGGATGAAGGCAAGTCTCAGGTGGCTCACGGCGAGACGGTGCGCGAGACCGCGAACATGGTCTCTTTCATGGCCGACGTTATCGGAATCCGTGATGATATGTACATCGGTAAGGGGCACACGTACATGCTGGAAGTGGCCCAGGCCGTAAAACAGGGCTTCCTGGAAGGGGTGCTGGAGCAAAGGCCCACCCTGGTCAATCTGCAGTGCGATATCGATCATCCCACCCAGAGCATGGCAGACATGCTGCACCTGGTAAACACGTTTGGTGGCGTGGAAAATCTCAAGGGCAAGAAGATAGCCATGACCTGGGCCTATAGCCCCTCCTATGGTAAGCCTCTGTCCGTGCCTCAGGGGATAATTGGCCTTATGACGCGGTTCGGCATGCATGTGGTTCTGGCTCATCCCAAAGGATATGAAGTGATGCCCGAGGTAGAGCAGGTGGCCAGCCGTAACGCGGCAAAGAGCGGTGGCACATTTACCAAGACCAATTCCATGGCTGAAGCCTTTGAGAGATGCGCACATCGTTTATCCCAAGAGCTGGGCCCCATTCGCTGCCATGGAGAAGCGCACCGACCTTTACGGCAAGGGCGACTCTGAAGGCATCAAGGCGTTGGAGAAGCAGCTGCTGGCCCAGAACGCCAAACACAAGGCGTGGGAATGCACTGAGAAGGTGATGTCCTCCACCCACGAGGGAAGCGCTTTGTACATGCACTGCCTGCCGGCTGATATCACGGGCGTGAGTTGCGCCCAAGGCGAGGTGGAAGCAAGCGTCTTCGACCGGTACCGCGCTCCCATGTACAGAGAGGCAAGTTACAAGCCTTACATCATTGCGGCTATGATCTTCCTGAGCAAGGTTAAGAATCCAGCGGACAACCTGGGTAAGCTCCTGGAGGCGGCCGCCCCCAGAGTCCGTTAGGAAAAGAAAGGATGCGAGAGGTCGGTTATGGAAAAGAAAGTAGTAAACGCGGATAAAGCTCCCGCTGCGATCGGTCCTTACAGTCAGGCAATCAAATGGGGGAACATGCTCTTCACGTCCGGCCAGATTCCTCTGGACCCCGGTTCGGGGCAGGTGGTGAAAGGCGGGATTCAAGCCCAGACAAGACAGGCCCTGGAAAACCTGAAGCAGGTGCTGGCCGCCGGCGGTGCCGGTTTCAGCGACGTGGTCAAGACCACCTGCTTCCTGAACGACATGAATGACTTCGCGCAGTTTAACGAAGTCTACGCAGAGGTTTTCAAGGATAACCCCCCAGCGCGCTCCTGTGTGGCCGTAGATCGACTGCCAAAGGACGTGCTGGTGGAAATCGAGGCCATTGCAGTGGTCTGAGCCAACGTCGAGCTTCCCGCGAAGTCGGGGTGCCGGTCCTTGACTGGTAACTTGACCGGGCGTACCGGAGAGAGACGGGGGAGGGAACATGATTGTCTTTTCGCTGAACGGTCAGAACGCGCAGTATTCGGGCGACGAAACGACTCCTCTTTTGACATACCTGCGTGAAGAGAGGGGGATAACTTCGGTTAAGGACGGCTGTTCGGGGCAGGCTGCCTGTGGGGCCTGCCTGGTAGAACTGGACGGCAAGCCCGCCTTGGCCTGCTCCACTCCCATGAAAAGGGTAGCGGGCAAGGAGGTCATCACCATCGAGGGTTTTCCGGAGAACGTGCGCCGCACCCTGGCCAGGGCCTTCGTTGCCAAGGGCGCGGTACAGTGCGGCTATTGCACGCCGGGCATACTCTCGCGAGCCAAGATACTCCTCCAGAACAATCCCAATCCAAGCCGCGCGGATGTGGTAAAGGCGCTGAATGCCAATGTGTGCCGGTGCACCGGGTATGTGAAGATCATCGATGCTGTCCTGCTGGCAGCCCAGGCCCTGCGGGAAAACCAGGAGATCGCCTGGGAGCAGAAGACCGGTATCGGCTATTCCTACCCCAAATATGAGGCGTATGAGAAGGCCCTGGGCCTTAGCCCTTACGTCAATGACTTGAAGTTCGAGGGTATGCTCTACGGGGTGCTGAAGTTCAGCGAACACCCCCGGGCAAGGGTGCTTAAAATTGACGTTTCGGCTGTTGAGAAGCTGTCCGGAGTGATCAGGGTCTTTGACGCGCAGGATATCCCGGGTCAACGTTATCAGGGTCTCCTCGTAAAGGATTGGCCCATGATGGTGGCAATCGGAGAAGAAACCCGCTGCATCAGCGATGTGGTTGCGGGAGTGGTAGCCGAGAGCGAGGACCTGGCCCGTCGCGCAGCGGAGGCTATCCGGGTGGAATACGAAGTGCTGGAACCGGTCACTGAGGCGACTGAGGCTGCAAGGAGCGCCATACGGATTCACGAACGCGGCAATCTCCTTAAGGAGACGGTCATCCGACGGGGCGAACCAGTGGATCAGGTATTTGCCCGGTCAACGCACGTAGTGGAAGGGGTCTTCGAAACGCCTTTCGTGGAGCACGCGTTTCTGGAAACCGAAGCCAGCATTGCGTTGCCCGACGGCAAGGACGGCGTCACCGTTTACTCGCAGGGTCAGGGCATCTTCAAAGACCGCGAGCAGATAGCGTCGATCCTGGGTCTTCCGGAAGAGAAGGTCAACGTAATTCAGGTCTCCGCGGGCGGCGGCTTCGGCGGCAAGGAAGACCTGAGCGTTCAACATCATGCCGCGCTTTACAGCGTGATTCTGCAGCGGCCGGTCAAGGTGCGCCTCAATCGTGCCGAGTCTATACGCATGCATCCTAAACGCCACCGGATGAAGATGAACTACAAATTGGCGTGCGACGAGAAAGGCACGCTCACGGCGCTCTGGGCGCGGATCACGGGTGACGGTGGGGCTTACGCGTCAGTGGGCGGTGAGGTGGTTGCCCGTACCGGGACTCATGCCGCCGGAGCCTATCACGTGCCCAGCGTGGACGTGGTGGCCAGCGCCTACTATACGAACAATCCACCCGCCGGGGCGTTCCGGGGATTCGGCGTAAACCAGGCTACCTTCGCCATGGAAAGCCTGGTGGACGAGCTGTGTGCCAAGGGTGGTTTCGACCGCTGGCAGTTCCGTTACGACAACGCCCTGACTAAAGGCAGGATGACGACCACAGGCCATGTGCTTGGCGAGGGGGTGGGTCTGCGTGATTGTCTGACTGCGGTGCGGGATGCCTTTCATCAAGCCAGGTTTGCAGGCCTTGCCTGTGCCATCAAGAACTCCGGCATCGGCAACGGGATAGAGGAGGTGAGTGAGACCCGTCTGAAAGTGCTTGCCTCGGATCGCATCGAACTCCAGCACGGATGGACTGAAATGGGTCAAGGCGTTCATACCGTGGCCCGTCAGGTGCTCTGCGAGGTGCTCGGACTGGACGCATCAGTAAAGGTAGATATCAGATGCTCCACCGACACCGGGGTCATGGGAGGCATGACCACTGCGAGTCGCGGCACACCATTGCTCGGCCATTCGGTGATTGACGCTGCCACAAAACTTGCGGCCGACCTCAAGGGACACACGCTCGCAGACCTGGTCGGTAAAGAGTACTTCGGCAGGTACGTCGTAGACTGGACCACAAGCCACGACGTGGAAGGTGAAATCCGCAGTCACTTCTCTTACGCGTTTGCCACGCATCTGGCCATACTCGACGATGACGGCGGACTGCAGACAATTTACGCCGCCCATGATGGAGGCAAGATCATCAACCCGGCGCTGTTCGAAAGTCAGATCGAGGGCGGCGTCGTCATGGGGATGGGCTACGCGCTGAGCGAAAAGCTGCCGCTCGAAGGAGGTCGCCTGACTTCGGATCGCATGTCCAAACTGGGACTGCCCAAGGCCAAGGACGTGCCCGAGCTTAAGGTGATCGGCGTGGAATGCCTTGATCCGATCGGACCCTTCGGCGCCAAAGGCATCGGTGAGATCGGTACAATTCCCACTGCGCCCGCCATTGCCAACGCTTACTGCCAGTACGACGGCCTGCGGCGATACGAGTTGCCGCTTGCGCCGCCGTCCAGGAAAAAGCAAGCCCCATAGGACTCAAGGAGACCGGGCTCACGGAGGACACGTTTATGACGTTGTATCTGAAAGACGCTGCGTTCGTGGACTGGCAAAGCCTCGAAGTAAGAAATACATGCGTTGCCGTCCAAGAAGGTCCGCAAAAGGGTATCTCCCTCATAGCGGCTGTACCATCACACGATAAACTGGCTCCGGGAGACCGCGTGCTCGACTGCACAGGCAAGCTTGTCACCAGGTCCTTCGGCTGCGGTCATCATCACATTTACTCTACTCTGGCTCGCGGTATGCCTGCTCCGCAAAAGATACCCGTCAATTTCGTTGAGATCCTCAAGTACATCTGGTGGCACCTGGACAAGTGCCTGGACCTGGAGATGATCGAGGCCAGCGCCCTGGCATCGGGCATCTTCTGCGCCAAGAACGGCGTTACCCTGATCATCGATCACCACGCGTCGCCCTTTGCGATCAAGGATTCGTTGTTCACGATCGCTAAAGCCTTCGACCGTGTGGGGCTCTCCCATCTGCTCTGCTACGAGATCTCCGACCGGGACGGCGTTGGTCCGAGGGAGGCAGGGCTGGCCGAGACAGAGGCCCTTCTGGCAGCAGGCTATCAAGGCCATGTGGGATTGCACGCTTCTTTCACCGTGGGTGACGAGCTCCTGCAGAAAGCCATCACCCTGGCCAAAAAGCACAATACCGGTCTCCACATGCACGTGGCTGAGGACCTCGCGGACCAGGAGGAAACGCTGACCAGGTACGGCAAACGGGTGGTAGAGCGCTTGCAGCAGGCAGGCGCCCTGGATCTCAAGACATCCATTCTCTCGCACTGTATCCATCTTTCGGAGCATGAAAAGGAACTGATGCGGGAGTCCGGAGTCTGGGCGGCGCAGAATGTCGAGAGCAACCAGAACAATAACGTGGGTCTGACCGGCTACAAATCTATTACCGATAACGTTCTCCTGGGCACTGATGGTATGCACAGCGACATGCTGCGCAGCGCCAAGGCCGCCTTTCTGGCAGGCCAGGCCACTGAGGGTATCGGTTTCGACGAGATTTACCGGCGTTTCCGCAATGTACACCGGTACGCCCGCGAATTCGGAATGCGCGGTGATACGGAGAACAATCTGGTGATTCTCAGCTATGATTCACCCACTGAGGTAACCTCGGACAACTTTTTGGGACATTTCGTGTTCGGCATCGATTCCCGTCATGTGACAACGGTTATCTGCCAGGGCAAGGTAATCGTGGAAGACGGCACAATGACGACCGTCGATGAGGGCGAGGTGCTGGGCTTTGCGCGGGAGATGGGTAAGAAGCTCTGGAACAAGATGCAGCGCGCACAGGTGTGATGGAGCGGACTCTCATAAAGAACGGAATCATCGTGACCGCGGCCGATACGGTACGCGCCGATCTGTTGATCGATGGCAGTGTCATAGCCAAGATAGGGCCAGGGCTTGACCAACCGGACGCACGTCTCATCGATGCGGCCGGCTCCTACCTGCTCCCCGGCGGTGTAGACGTACACACGCATCTTAATCTGGAAGCAAATGGCGTTAAAGTTGGTGACGGCTTCTTCGTCGGTAGCGCGTCCGCTGCCTTCGGAGGGACCACGTGCGTGGTGGAGCATCCCGGTTTTGGTCCTGGCGGCTGTTCGCTGTTGCACCAGGTGGAACGCTATCGGGCCGACGCTCTTGGACAAACAGTGGTCGATTATGGCCTGCACGCTGTATTTCAGCATGTTGACGGAAAGGTCCTCGATGAGTTGACGGACCTGGCTGAAAAGGGAGTGCCAAGCGCCAAGATCTACCTGACTTATGATGGCCGCCTGAACGACCATGAGATCCTCAAGGTGCTGGAGCGCACGCGACGCTTGGGAATTGCTGGCCGCTTTTCACGCAGAAAACGATGCGATCATCAGTTTTCTGCGCGACAAACTGCTCGCTGAAGGCAAGCGCGCCCCACTATATCACGCCCTCTCCCGTCCCGATTACTGCGAAGCCGAAGCCATCAATCGCATCCTCTATCTGGCAGAGGCAGCAGGCGGTGCGCCGGTCTACATTGTACACTTGTCCACTGCATTGGGACTGCAAGCGATTGAAGACGGCCCGGCGCAGAGGACTGACCGTGTACGCGGAGGTCTGCCCCCAGCATCTTTTGTTGGACGATTCCTGTTACCTGGAGCCGAAGCACGGAGGATTGAAATATATCATGGCGCCGCCGGCCAGGAAGAAAGAAGACTGCGCCGCTCTCTGGAACGGTCTGGCGACAGGCTCAATCGATGTGGTGGCCACTGATCACTGTTCCTTTAATTTTGCAGACAAGCTGGCGCTGGGCAAGGAAGACTTCAGCAAGTGCCCCGGGGGTATCCCGGGTGTGGAGACCAGATTGCCCCTCATCTTTTCGGAAGGTGTCTTGAAGGGCAGGCTATCTCTCAACCGGTTCGTGGACGTAGTGTCCACTGCTCCGGCCAGGATCATGGGGCTTTATCCTCGCAAAGGGATCCTTGCGCCCGGCTCTGACGCCGATGTGGTTATTCTCGACCCTGAACATGAAAGGACCATCACTCCCGGCAACCTTTATCACAACGCTGATTATTCCCCTTATGAGGGGATGCAGGTGCGCGGCTGGCCGGTGTACACGTTGGTGCGCGGCCGGGTCGTGATGCAGCACGACCGGCTGCTCGCAGAAAAGGGGTGGGGTGAATACGTGCCCCGTCAGCTGATGTCGGAGACTGCGTCTAAGAAGGAGATCACAAGATGAGCAGTGACAAATTCTGGCCCTGCGACATAGAGACCTTGCTCAAGTGGGTTCTGGAGGAAGAAAAGCATGGGCAGATCTTCGGGATTCGTAAAGAGCTTTTCTTCATCCCTCAGGAAACGGATCCTTTCCGGATGCGCCGCTATGGACAGCTCCTGGAGACGCCGCTCGGCGTGGCGGCCGGTCCGCACACACAGCTTTCCCAGAACCTGATCAGCGCCTGGCTGACCGGGGCCCGCTATCTCGAGTTGAAAACGGTTCAGGTGCTCGACGAAATCGAGGTGACCAAGCCGTGCATCGACATGACGGACGAGGGTTATAACTGTGAATGGTCCCAGGAACTGAAGCTGGAGCAATCCTTTCACGAGTACCTGAATGCCTGGATCATGCTGCACATCCTCAAGGACAAGTTCGGCTGGGGATCGCCAGGGGAACGCGGTTTCATCTTTAACATGAGCGTCGGGTACAATATGGAGGGCATCCTCAAGCCCACGGTGCAGCGCTTCCTGGACAAAATGCAGAAGTGCCCTGATGAAAAGGCCGAGAAGATCGAACGGCTGGCAAGGTTCTATCCACGGGTCAAGACGCTGGATATTGCGGATTGCATATCGTGACAACCTCACCATTTCCACCATGCACGGCTGTCCACCGGAGGAGGTGGAGAAGATCGGACGTTACTTCGTAGAAGAGCGCAAGCTCAACACTACCATCAAGCTCAATCCCACCTTGCTGGGGTCAGAAGGTGTGCGCGATATTCTCAACAACAAGTTGGGCTTCGAAACGCAGGTGCCGAACCTGGCCTTTGAACACGACCTGAAATACCCTGACGGGGTGGCCCTGATCAGATCCCTGCTGGATAGCGCTAAGAAGTCAGGTGTGACCTTCAATATCAAGCTGACCAATACTCTGGAGACCAGCAACCAGGAGCAGAATCTGCCGAAGAATGAGCAGATGGTTTACATGAGTGGCCGGGCCCTGCATCCGATCAGTATCAACGTGGCCGCCCGTCTGCAGAAACGAATTCAAGGGAGCGCTGGAGATCTCCTTCTCGGCAGGCACTGATTGCTTCAACTTTGCCGAGGTCCTCGCGTGCAATCTGAAGCCAGTGACGGTCTGTTCAGATATTTTAAAGCCCGGAGGCTACGCACGTCTGTCGCAATACCTGGAGGAGGCACGCAAGGCCTTGCAGGCGGCGGGCGCAAGAACGCTCGAAGAGTACGCGAAGGCCCGTAGCGGAAAAGCCAAGAGCCACACACAGGCCGGCCTCAAGAATCTGCAGGCGTACGCGAAATCGGTGGTCAAGGGCGAAGCCTACAACAAGCGCCAGTTTCCCTACGATAACATCAAAACCTCCAGGGAGCTGAACACGTTTGATTGCATTCACGCGCCGTGCATGACGACCTGCCCTGCCGGCCAAAACATCCCGGCCTACATGTACTTTACGGCCAGAGGGGATTATGCGCGGGCTTACCAGGTGATCATGGAGACCAACCCCTTTCCGAACGTTCAGGGAATGGTTTGCGATCACCAGTGTGAAACCAAGTGCACCAGAATCAATTACGACAGCCCGTTGTTGATCAGAGAAATCAAACGATTCGTCGCTCAAAAATTCGATGGCCCTCCCGGTTCTGAAACCGTTCCCGTCCAATGGAATCAAGGTGGCGATCATCGGTGCCGGGCCGTCCGGCCTCTCCTGTGCCCATTTCCTGGCTCTGGACGGGTTTGAGGTGCAGGTATTCGAGCAGAAGGGGTTCGCGGGGGGCTGGGCTTCGGATGCGATTCCAGCGTTCCGGCTCGATGAAGCCAGCATCCAGAAAGATATCAATGCGATTTTATCCCTTGGGGTTACTATTCATTACGGAGCAAGGGTCGATCGGGAACAGTTCGAAACATTGCGCAAGCAGTTCGATTACGTGTACGTTGCCGTGGGTGCGCAAGAGGGTACGCCAATGGGAGTTCCCGGCGAGGATGCGGCGGGCGTCATGGATCAGTTGCGCTTCCTGAGCGCGGTGCGCAGAGGAGAGCGGCCGAATCTGGGGAGAAGGGTGGTCGTGATCGGCGGCGGAAATTCGGCCATGGACGCGGCTCGCACTGCCAAGCGTCTGGTCGGCAAGAATGGGGAGGTCACGGTACTTTATCGGCGCACCAGAAAAGAAATGCCTGCTGCACCCGAAGAAGTTCAGGCCATGCTGGATGAGGGAATCAAACTGGTGGAGCTTGCTGCCCCTGAGCGTGTGCTCGAAAAAAATGGGCGTGTGAAATCGATCGAATGCTTTAGAATGGCGCTCGGAGAAAAGGATGCCAGCGGCCGCCCACGGCCGGTCAAAATAGAAGGCTCTGCATTCGAATTGAATGTTGACAGCGTCATCCCTGCTATCGGTCAGCGCGTCGCTATTGATGTCCTGGATTTCTTCCCTGAGCAGCAACTGAAGATCAATCCGGTAACGCAAGAGACCCAGCTTGAAAATGTTTTCGCCGGCGGTGATGCTGTGCGCGGTGCGTCGACCCTCATCAAAGCAATCGGTGACGGCAAGCAGGTGGCTGCACGATCAAGAGACGCGCCCTGAAAGAATTTAAGGTGCGGGAGAGCGTTTCTACGAAAGCGTTGGATTCGGCAGATTTGATTAAAAGAAAAGCCCTTCGCCAGCACGGTCCCAGGATCCCGGAAATCGGCTTTCATGAGCGCTCCGGATTTGATCTGGTGATCCGGACCCTCGACGACGCCACGGCCCGGGAAGAGGCCGGCCGCTGCCTGCAGTGCGATGAGCTCTGCTGGATCTGCGTCACTGTCTGCCCCAATCGAGCGAATATTGGATTCACAGTGGAACCAAAGGAGTTGAAAATCCAGCAGGTGAAACGCACGGGCGGGACAGTCGAGATTTCTGATCTGGAGACTTATCGCATCGAACAGAAACCCCAGATTCTGAATATCGGTGATTATTGCAATGAATGCGGCAATTGCGCTACGTTCTGCCCTACCAGCGGCGCGCCATACCTGGATAAGCCCAAATTCCACGTCACTGCTCAAAGCTTCGCCTCTGCGCGCGTCGGCTATCATTTCACGCGGTCGCAACCGTCTTGAGTACAAGCACGACGGCCGTACTGCCAGCCTTGATATCACTCCTGAGGGATACAGGTATGAGAACGATGAAGTAAGGGTCCTTCTGGGTGAGGACTATGCTGCCCGGAAGGCTGAACTGAAGGGGAAGAGTGATGCTGGTGTCAGCCTGCGTCACGCCGTGGAAATGGCAATCCTGTTTCAGGCTGCTCGACAGGTACTGCCACTGGCCGTGAGGGAGGACCTGGAGCGTTAACGTGAACTTTCTCTAGACAATCGATACGAAGGGGGAGACCATGTCAGACAAGAAAGTCGTCCATCAGGTAGATGAAGTATTGCCGGGCGGTAAGCTGTTCCTACTCGGATTGCAGCACGTGCTGGTCATGTATGCCGGCGCAGTCGCGGTTCCGCTCATTCTCGGCGGCGTCATGAAGCTCCCGAAAGACCAGGTTGCGTTGCTCATCAGCGCCGACCTGTTCTCGTGCGGCATCGTCACGCTGATCCAGTCGGTCGGCATCTGGAAGTTCGGCATCCGGCTGCCCGTGATGATGGGTGTGACCTTTGCCTCTGTCAGCCCAATGATGGCGATGGCCGTAAATCCGGAGATAGGACTGCTCGGGATTTACGGATCGGTTATCACTGCAGGTATCTTCGGGATTCTCGTTGCGCCACTGATCAGCCGACTCTTGCCGCTCTTTCCACCAGTCGTCACCGGCACGATCATCGCGGTGATCGGGATTTCCCTCATGGGGGTAGGTATCAACTGGGCCGCTGGCGGGCTGCCCACCTCCCCGGACTATGGCGCCCCGCTGCATCTCGGAGTGGCATTTATCGTGCTGGTCGTGATCCTGCTCATCATCAAGTACGTCAAGGGCTTCTTTGCCAATATCGCGGTACTCCTGGGCATCATCGTCGGCTTCATCATCGCGATGGTCATGGGCAAGGTCAATTTTGGCGGCGTGGCAGAGGCCAAATGGATCGCATTAGTCTATCCGTTTCAGTTCGGCATGCCGAAGTTCGATATTATCGCCATTCTCTCCATGTGTCTGGTGATGATCGTGGTAATGATCGAATCGACCGGCATGTTCCTCGCCCTCGGCGAGATCACCGACAGGCAGGTTGGCCGGGAGGACCTGACCCGTGGGCTTCGGACGGACGGTCTGGGTACGCTGATCGGCGGAATCTTCAACACGTTCCCTTACACTTCGTTTTCGCAGAATGTCGGCCTGGTTGGTGTGACCGGCGTGCGCAGCCGCTGGGTGACGGCCACCGGCGGCGTGATCCTGGTCGTGTTCGGTCTGTTTCCCAAGATGGGGCACGTGGTAGCCTCGGTGCCCCAGTTCGTGCTGGGCGGCGCCGGCATCGTGATGTTCGGCATGGTGGCAGCAACCGGCATCCGCATCCTGAGCCGCGTCGATTTCGAGAAGCAACGCCAGAACCTGTACGTGGTCGCAATCAGCGTTGGCATGGGCATGATCCCGCTTATCTCGGGCAAGTTCTTCCAGAACATGCCGAAGGCGTTGTCGCCCCTGCTCCACAGCGGCATCCTGCTTGCGGCCATCTCCGCGGTCATCCTGAACGCCTACTTCCATGGCATGGGATCGGAGAAGGAGGCCCGTCGCGAACGCTGCTGCGAGCACTCACGGCAGCGAGGCGTAACTATTGAGAGAGAAGCGTCATACCAAGTTGCGTTCAAAAATACGACCCAGTCCCCGGCTGGGTCCTCCGGCCAACCAGGAGGATAGTAACGGCGTCCGCCTTCTGTTGCAAGCCCTGGGCATTGACAATCACATATTTACGTGCTACACATATTTACGTGAATAAGAAAGGGAGGCGCGCACGATGGAGAAACAGAATCTCACCATATCGCTGCCAAAGGCGCTTTTGAAGAAAGCCAAGGCTCTTGCCGCAAAAAGAGAGACGTCTCTCAACCAGCTTATCCGTAGGACACTCGAAGAGGAGGTGGGGGAGGCAACCGGCTACGGAAAGGCCAGGGATAGGCAGTTAAGGCTCCTCGACCATGGATTGAATATGGGCAGTCGGGGGCACGTGTCCGCTACCCGGGAGGAACTGCATGCCCGAAGGTAGAATATTCGTCGATACCAACATTCTCATCTATGCGTACGACAAGTCCGCGGCACAGAAGCGGGAGATCGCAAAACGGCGTATAACGGAACTATGGGAGTCGGGGCAGGGGGTCTTGAGTACGCAGGTCCTGCAGGAGTTTTTCGTCACAGCCACCCGGAAGATCGAGAAACCGCTACCGATCGACGTGGCAAAAGGTATCGTGAGCGACCTCCTTCACTGGCAGGTGATAGTGAACGATGGAGAGGATATTCTCAATGGGATCGACCTGCACGTGAAACACAGCCTGTCGTTCTGGGACGCCATGATCGTTCAGGCAGCCATAAAAGGCAACTGCACCACGCTTCTGTCCGAAGATCTTGCCCACGGCCAAACCATCGCCGGCGTCACTATAAGGAATCCCTTTCGTGAAGCGGACAGCCAGTAAAATATGAGTGTCGAGTGAAACCCCGAACGGTACTGAAGGGAACGCGAGCATTTTTCTCGGGAAGTTGTCGAGCGTCCGCTCCGTAGCGTCCCGATACATTCACGATAGCATGTTACCCGAGGAACCGCCATACAAGATTTCCTGACGTAATAGGGAATAATTTCTAAATGAGGATGATTCACTTCTCCAGCCAACTATACGTACGCTGTTTCACCTACTAACATTGAATTTACGAACAACAAAGAGCATTGCACATTACGGAGAGAAAGTGTGGTTAAGAGAATATTGCTCACGTCGTTGTCAGAATAGGGTAACCGTCTCGACCTCCGTCGTTCCGGTGGTGAGCGCCAGGGTCCTATGGTCCTGAGACCGAGTAACTCAGTGATGCCGGTATACTACGGGTTGTGAGATGAATTCCGGGGAAAGAAAATCTTTCCCACGGACTCTTGCGAAGTGGTGGCCCGGCTGCTGCTGGAGTTGAGGCCCCGCGTTTCCTCTTTCGTTACGGCCAGGAACTCGGAAAGGTTTCGGCAGGTGGGGAAGGGACAAGCCACGACCGGCAACCAGCCCTGGTTAGCGTTCCTGTTTTGCCTGCTTCAACACTCCGTCGAGAACGACTTTAAGCCGTTCCTTCAGCACTGGCTTGATCAGCGTGGCCCGTATACCGCTTTGCCGAACCTTCTCCAGAGGGATCATATCGGCATGACCGGTCATCAGGATTATGGGGATATCGTCCTTTACCCGGAGCAGTTGCATGGTCAGTTGTGTCCCCCTTAAGTCCGGCATCATCTCATCCATGATTACCGCGTCGAACCTTTCGGGAGCGCTGGAAAATAGAGCAAGGGCATCCAGCGGCTTCGTGCACACGACCGCAAAGTAACCCATGTGGCGCAACATCTCCCCGATCATGCTGGCCACTGCCTCCTCATCATCGACAACAAAAATCCTGTATCTCGTGCGCTCTCTCGCCGCCATATGCGTAAGACAAGACTTCGAAGTCAGCGTGTGTTGAAGCGTTTTCTATCCGCCCTCATCCCCGCAAAGGAACAAGACAAGCTTCCGACGGACACTGAATGATTCTGCCTCCTCGCTTAGTCTAGGGCCCTTCTCATAGCCATGTCGTACAGGACTCTTTCTCTGGCCTTGTCGAGTCCCAAGTGCCTTCCTCTTCTTGTCGATGTGCGCGATCATCATGCCTGCTGCCTTGATAGGATCAGGCTCGTACGCCCACATGCCCTTGTACAGATTCCTCATGTTCTTCGAACAGGTGCTTCGTCACCTTCTCGCTGCCCAGGGTGGGCCACGTCGTGCCGAAGACCGTGAAGACACCGGAGGCTACAAAATACTGGCCGATAGCGAGCGCCTTTTCGCTCATCCACTCGGGCGCTGCCCCTGCTGCGGGGAGATCGCTGATGTCATCGCCGAGGCCGCCTTCTTTCACCAACGCCGTGGCTGCGATAAGGATCCGTGAGTTGTCCACACATGCGCCCATGTGGAGCACCGGCGGGATACCGACCGCCTCGCAGACCTCCGCCAGTCCTGAACCGGCATAGAGCCGTGCCGCCTCAGGTGTGAGGAGTCCTGCCTTGCCGCATGCCATGGCCGCGCAGCCCGTAGTGAGCACGATCACATCGTTCTTGATCAGCTCTTTTACCATGGCGATATGGGCCGAATCGTGGACCGTCCGCACGTTGTTGCAGCCAACAACGCCGGCAACGCCCCTGATCCTGCCATTAATGATATTGTCATTGAGCGGTTTGTAGCTCGCCCGGAAGAGCCCGCCGAGCAGGTAGTTTATCGTCTCGTGACTGAAGCCGACGACCGCATCCTGCGACTCAGCAGGAATGTAAACAGCGTGGCGTCTGTTCGGGTAATTTTCTATGGCCATCCTGAGGATCTTCTTTGCGGTGTCGAGGCCGTGCTCGGGGTGGAACTCCATGTGGATTGCCCCTTCGATCTTCGCGCGGTCGGACGTGGTCACGAGCTTCGTATGGTAGCACTCTGCCACGTCCTGGAGACCCTGCATCTGACACTGCACGTCGACCGTCATCAACTCCACGGCGCCGGTCACCAGTGCCAGTTCCTGCTGCAGGAAGTTGCCTGCGCAGGGGATACCGTGGCGCATGAGCACTTCATTGGCTGAACAGCACATACCGGTCAGATTGATACCCTTAGCGCCGACCTTCTCGGCAAGCGCCTTCATTTCCGGGTCATGGCTGGCTGTGACCAGGAGTTCGGGCAAGAACGGCTCGTGGCCGTGGACCACGATGTTCACCTGGTCTTCCTTGAAGACACCCGTGTTGAACGTGCCGAGGATGGGCACGGGCGTGCCGAACATGATGTCCTGCAGGTCGGTCGATATCATGGAGCCTCCCCAGCCGTCAGCCAGGGCCGTGCGCGTTGCCTGCAGCATGAGGTGCTTGTAGTCCTGGTCCACGCCCATGTGGGTCCTGTGCATGATCTCCACGACTTCCCGGTCGATGCCCCTCGGGACGACCCCGAGCTTTCTCCAGATCTCCTGCCTCTTCAGCGGCGCCTTCTTGATATAGACGAGCTCTCCCTCTTGCTTTCCGAACTGTTCGAGCGCCTTCTTACCGATGTCGATTGCTATCTCCCTCGGCTCCCGGCCTTCGGTCTCGATGCCGTAGTCGAGTGCCACTTCCAGGAGCTTCACCTCGTCTTTGATGGCAAAGCCTTGGGCCTCACCCTGTGCCGCTTTCAGGAAGGTCTCCGTGACTTCTCGTGCATGGTCCGAGTGGGACGCGGTTCCCGCGGCGATCTTTCGGGCGAAATTCCTCGCGACGATCGTCTCGATAGTCGCGCCGCAGACCCCGGCTCGATCCTTTTCTTCGCCGGCCTTTTTCGGTCTGGGAAGCCTGCACGGGCCCATGGCACAGATCTTACAGCAGCTTTCCTCCACGCCTATCGGGCAGGGCTTCAGCTCATCCGCCCTGAAAAAGACGGTGCTTACGTTCTCTTTCTGGGCCTTCTCTATAAGGGTAATTGCTGCGTTATCGATACTTCTTGACTTTCTCTTTACCTTTCTCGTCTGCCATAAATCCCCCTTCATGTCGTCTGTACTCCCTGTTCCCCTCTGGGCTCCGTGTATTCGAGATACCAGCCTCTCGAATCATACGTGAAGCCTTGGGGATCAGCCGCCTCGGTGTTCAGCCAGATCGAGCAACATACCAAGCATATCGTATTGTGACTCCTGCTCCCTGCGAAGTTCCCGTACGAGTTCCTTCACCAGGCAGCCCCCCTCCGGCTCCCCTCGATCCAACTCAAGGACCTCTTCACAGAGCCCGATGGTCTCCCTGATCATCCTCCTGTCGAACCGGTACATCTGGGCCGGATCCACCCCGAAGGGAATCTGCCTTGCATGGGAGCCTGCGCATTGATGGGTACACCCCAGGCAGCCAATTACAGTAGTGATCATTGTGGCCCTCATCAGGTCATTCATAGCCATCCGCGGAAGTACCGCCTCCACCCACGCGGGCGCTTTCCCCCTGATCGCTGCGCTCTGCCATGTATACGCCTCTGCAAGGAGCATTTCGTTGTCAGCCACCCTGCTCAGTTTGCTTATGAGCTGTTGGTCTGCCATGACTACCTCCTTTCATGCCCGAAGGATACCCGTCACCCGGATGGTGCGCTTCCTTCTTCTGCACAATTACGGCAAATTCCCTTAAAACACCCGACGACCTCCTGCACCACGTAGCCATCCATCTTCAGCCGCCCGACTTGTCCGCACGAGAACTCCAGATCCGTCAACCTACCGCAACTGCTGCACAAGAAATGGCAGTGCTGGGAATCGCTGCACTCGTATCGCGTTTCCTGACCGGGCATATTCACAGACGAAACGACACCTGCTTTCCCGAGGACGGAGAGACCGCTGTACACCGTCGTGCGTGACAACGTCGGCATCTTTTTCCTCAGCGTCTCGAAAATAGTCCGCGCAGACGGGTGATCCTTCCTCCCTTTCAAGTCCTCCAGAATCAGTAACCGTTGATATGACTGCCGCATTCTCCGCGCCTCCAGTTTTTCCTGTACAGCGTTCAATATTGTACTCATTACAATGTATTTTTAAGACAGCGAAGGGGGTTTGTCAAGGGCCAGCGACAAGAACTCTTTCCGATACCCCATCCCACTGGCTCACCGAAGTCAGAAAGTCTCAGCGAGACAGACCCGGGGTCCGCAATCGCTGCCAGTGCGTGGTCGGCGCCCGAGCTTCTTTGCTTGGACTGATGTCGGAGCTACCTCGGCCAGGAAGGGCTCACAGATCGTGCAATGTTCAGGTCACCATTACCGCCGGTTATCTTCGCTTTATTAAGAAATGGTTGAGTTGCGCAGGGCAGGAAGCAAGCGCCGAGTTCGTCGTTACGAGTTTTTAAAAATCGGCGAACCTTTCAAAATAGCGTGTTGCACCTACTACTGGTAAATGCGGACTTACCTTACCGGTTGCCACATTACCAAGAGAAAGCGGTAACACGAATCTATCCGTCCAGCAGTTTCCCCACCGCTCTCGCTGTCTCGCTTTTTGTTAAGGGTGCATCATCGGCCCTTTAACGCTGCAACACACGCCAGGCTGCATCTTCTTTCAGCAAGAGAGCACCTTGCTCTGCATCATTTAGCCGATAAGGGGCGAGGGGCTGAGGCGGTTCTCCCTCATCATGGGCGAGGCGCTGGGGCGATTTTACCTCATCATAGACGAGGGGCTGAGGCGGTTTTCCCTGCTTATAGGTGAGGCGCTGGCCCTGAGGTCGTGCTCCCTGCTTATGGACGAGGCGCTGAGGTCGTGCTCTTTTCACCGAGGTGCTCGGCACTGGCACGAGACCTTGGTTTTGCTCGGCCAGAACGGACAATGTGGAGCCTTTTTCGGCGATAACGGTTCTTGTGTCCTTCACTGTCATTCGCTCCCGTGGGGCACGATCCCAGATGAACAAGTTAAAGAGTCCCAGGGCCACCATGCCAAGGAGTGCGCCAGTCAGCGTTTGATACACGGGGCTCCACCGGGGTCGTGCCACCGGGACTGGTTCGGGTGCAAACTCTCCCGGACGTGGCTCCTCAGCCGGGAGCGGCTCCGGCGAGGATTCCAGTGTCAGAGGCTCCAGCACAGATTCCGTGGTCAGGACCGGTGCGGGCTCTTCTCGACCATCGGTGGGGTGCACCGCAGGCTTGAGCGATCGGACCCATTCCAGCAGCTGATACACGGGCCGCCCCAAAAGCGTTCGTACCTGGACGGGGTGCACTGCAGGCTTCAGGGATCGGACCCATTCCAGCAGCTGATACACGGGGCTGCCACCGGGGCCGTGGTACCGGGACAGGTTCGGGTGCAAACTCTCCCGGACGTGGCTCCTCAGCCGGGAGCGGCTCCGGCGAGGATTCCAGTGTCAGAGGCTCCAGCACAGATTCCGTGGTCAGGACCGGTGCGGGCTCTTCTCGACCATCGGCGGGGTGCACCGGCTTGAGCGATGGACCCATTCCACAGCTGATATACGCGGTGCCCAGGCTAGGACGGACCCATTCCAGCAGCTGATACACGGGCCGCCCCAAAAGCGTTCGTACCTGGACGGGGTGCACCGCAGGCTTCAGGGATCGGACCCATTCCAGCAGCTGATACACGCGGTGCGGCACAGGCTTGAGCGATCGGACCCATTCCAGCGTTTGATACACGGGGCTCCACCGGGGTCGTGCTACCGGGACAGGTTCGGGTGCAAGCTCTCCCGGACGTGGCTCCTCAGCCGGGAGCGGCTCCGGCAGCCTCCGTTTCGCTTTCTCGGGCGGGAAAAGCCTCAAATCCTGAATGGCCTCGTTGACGATTTTGGCATCAATTTTCCGTTTGTACTTCGCGTAGCCGATAAGAAGAGATCCATCGCAGACCGTGGTGATCACTCGGGGATTGCCCTCGGCACAGTCGCAAATCCGGTCGACCGCCTCCGGTTTGAACACCTCTGAACTGGAACTACCCACTATCCTCAGGCGGTGGTCTATGTACACGTTCGATTCCTGCCGCGTCAGGGGTCTGATGTGGCGCCGGACAGCAATCTTTTCGCGGAGACTCCTCAACTCCTGGGAATCGAGCTTCGCCTCAAGTTCCGGATGTCCGACGAGAACGGTCTGGAGCTGTAGGTACTGGGGGTCAGGACCGGCCCAGAGCCCCATGAGGTCTTCGAGGACACTCGTGTCCAGACCCTGTGCCTCGTCGATGATGATGACCACGATTTCGTCCTGAGACCTCTCCGAGAGGTACAGGTAAAACGCTTCCAGAAGAGCGAACGTGTCCTCTCCCCGTGTCGGGATGCCGAGTTCATGAAGAATGCTCTTCAGAAGGTCTCCAAACTCCAAGAGGGTGAAGACTATGAAGGCCGTCCTCACCTTTTCATCCAGTTCCGAGAGCAGTGCATGGATGAGGGTGGTCTTGCCTGTCCCCGGGTCTCCGGTGATGACCGTGATACCTTTGCGCTCCCTGACCCCCGAGAGCATGCCGGAAAACGCTTCCGCGTGGCTCGGGGTCAGATAGAGAAATCTGGGATCTGGCCCAAATTCAAAAGGTCCTTCTGAGAAACCGTAAAAACGTTCGTACATGAGGTGCTCGCCTCACAGAGGATGCGGCATAACCAACGCGCCGGTCAAAAAAATATGTGCCAGCTCAACGTAAATCTATGTATCCTTAACGTGTTTTTCTCTCTAACGGTCTCCGGGTGGCTAACAAGCTCCTTTACCCTTAAGAACAGCAAATGGTGTCTGAAAAAGAATCTTCAGATCGAGAAGCAGTGACCAATGGGTCACGTAGTTCAGATCGAGACGGACCATGTCGTCAAAGGTGGTCGAGCTTCTTCCTTTGACCTGCCAGAGACCGGTTATGCCGGGCTTCACTTCAAGAATCCTGCGCTTGTGCCAGACATCGTATTTCTCGCACTCGTACGGGATGGGCGGGCGCGGGCCCACAAGGGACATGTCGCCCTTCAGCACGTTAAAGAACTGCGGGAACTCGTCGAGACTTGTCTTCCTGAGAAATCGGCCGACCGGCGTAATCCTCGAATCGTTCGTGAGTTTGTAGACACCGTTCTGAGGGAGGGCTGACCCATTCCCGTTTGCCCTGCCATTTCGCGACTCAGTTATCAACTTTGTCACATACTCCTTGTGCGTGGTTTGATCGCAGTCGACGTGCATGGATCTGAATTTGAGGAACGTGAATCTCTTTCCGAAAAGTCCTACCCGCTCCTGTCTGAAAAGCACCGGCCCTTTTGACGTGAGCTTGGTAACGGCAGCAATCACTACGAGGAGCGGTGAAAGTATAACTATGGCAAGCAGGCTGCTCACAACATCTAAGACCCTCTTAAAAAACTGGGAAAACTTCTTAGACGAATGGTCTGGCGACAGATCAGGGTAAAGGTTCGGGTCGAAGCCGCCGCCGTTCTTCTCATAGTCCTCCTGTGTCGGCTCGGGAAAGACGTGCATTGATATCCTCACCCTGTTCGCCATCTCTAGGCCAATGCGGCGGATGAGTTCCTGGTAAGCCTTTGTAAAAATCCTGCCTATCACCCTCTCATGCACACCGCTGATCTCGGTAAAGATGATGCCCATGAGCCTATCCTGCTCATACCAGCCCTTTATGTCGACCTCACGGGCCGTGGCGAAGAGGGAGGATGCAACCTCGAACAACAAAGGTTCCTCGTCACGTGAACCCATGATCCCTTCAACATTCAGAAGCATCAGCAGAAAAGGCTTCCCGGACCGCTCTGTCCTTTTTCTTTCCAGGCGAAGGATGCTCGTGAAGGCATCTTCAGCAAGAAAGGTGTAACCTTCTTCCAGAGGCCGATCCGCAAACCGTCCCAGATGCGTGTGCTTCTTCGCTTGCTTCTGCTCATTTCTATTCCCTGCTTGCATGAGTTTCATGAGCTGCTCCGCATCGATCGTAAAGTTCCCATGCCCATAACTAATCATTTATTCAGGAGCAGTCAAGGGGAACGTTACCTTTGCACATGGCCTCCCTTTTCACGCCCAGATCGAGGATTTACATTGAAATGGTTTATTCTCGGCGAGGACTCTAGAAACAAGAGCTCTGTTTCAGCTTACTATATGGAACCTGGGCTGGGCATGAAGAAGAAAAAAGCATGGACAATTACCCTCTGTTAAGGAAATGTTTAAGTGGCGAACCAAAACATCTTAACAGGAGGAATAACGCCCATGCATGAAAAACAGTATAGCAAACAGCAGGAGAAACGCAAGAGGATCGGCAACCGGACCCTGGTCATAGGCATGGATATCGGCAGCGAGTTCAACGCGGCCTGCTTCATGGATAAGGAAGGGAACATACTCGGACGTTACCCGAAGATCTACAACTCCCGGAAGGGCTTCGACTATTTTCACACGATGGTCGAACAGACGAAAAGGAAGCACAAACTCACGCGTGTGTTCATCGGCATGGAACCGACGGGCCACTACTGGCGGAAGATCGCCTTCTTCGCCAAAGAAAAGGGCTACGAGGTGCGCTTTGTCCGGACGACCGCCGTGAGGCATCAGCGTGAGCTTGATGAGAGCTCTTCGGCAAAGAGCGACATCAGGGACGCCTTCACAATCGGGAACATCACACGGGAGGGGAAGTACATCGATACCGTTATCGAGGAGAGCGTGTTCCGCAACTTGAGGACGCTCGCCCACGTCCGTGAAAAAACACTGCGCTCGAGCACAGGCTCCACGCATGTCCTGCAGGCGGTTCTCGACGACTATTTTCCCGAACTCAGGCAGGTCTTCTGGTCCGCAAAGGCAAAGGGACTCATGGCGCTCCTTGCGGCTTATCCCTTCCCCGAGGACATACGCAGCGCAGGTATCGCCGTCATCACGGCACTGCTTGAAACAACCAACAACCGGAAGAGGGAGGCCGGGAGAAAGCGAAACAGATCTACCAGGCTGCAGCCGAAAGCGTGGGGCTCAAGACTATCGGGAAGGCAGACCGGGTGAGGCTCGCGACCGCACTTGAGGGGGTCACGCGATCCGAGGCGAGAATGAAAGACATAGAACGTGAGATCAAGGAGCTCCTGAAAGAGATCCCCGTCGCAGCTTACATCCAGTCGTTACCCGGCATAGGGCCAGGTACGAGCTGCGGGATATTCCTAGGGGAACTGGGGAATCCCGACTACTTCGGTAACCCGCGGCAGATCATCAAGTACGCAGGCTACGACCCGAAGGAGGATGACTCAGGATCACGCGTAGGCCGGAAGATCATCTCGAAGAAAGGACGCTGGCTCTTTCGAGAAAAGTTCTTCTTCTTCATGTTCATGGTGCTCAAGGTGGTGCAGAGGAGCTCCTTCTTCAGGGGATATTATGAACACAAGAAGAAAGGGCTTCACCATCCTCTCAAAAAGAAAGAGGCGCTCTGTGCGGTTATCCTCAAGTTCATACGGGTGATCTTTGCACTGATGCGGGACAGGAGAGATGTTTACAGAAGAACTAAACCGCTGCCAGGAAGCGGCGTAAAAGGAGAAGATACGGTTGTGGTGGAAGGAGGACCGTCTGTTCTTCGTAGGCATGAGGGCCTGTGGTGATCGCAGGCTTGGTCACTTTCCACCCACCCCTTTGATCTGCATAACGTAAGTTGGGCATAAGGGCCCGTAGAATAAAAGAGGTTAGATAAAGGGGATAAAAAGGCGGAGGCCACCACAACAACAAGGCCTTAACAGATGAGATAAGAACATGCTTGACATGTTCCTCAGAAGAAGAATTGCGCGAAGACGCTTCGCACACAAACTTTCAAAATTATGCTGAGTTATGAGGCAGGTGACAAATCTCTTTTCTGTGATTATGGTCTATGAAGAGTCAAATGGTCCTTATCTTTTGCGGATTGCACTACCGAGTGCAACTGTGTAGGAAAGGAAGGCGGAACACAATGTACTTGCACAAAGCTCTATTATCATCTGTGCTCCTACTGTTGCTCGCATCTTGTCAAACCACACCAACCGGTCCGACTGTGACAGCATTCCCGGGCCCGGGAAAGCCTTTGGATGTATTCCAGGCTGATGACGCCGCGTGCAGAGAGTGGGCTCACCAGCAGACGCCTTCTCGAGTGGGCGGAGGAATAGGGAGCATCGGCATCGGTGGCGGAATCGGCGGAGGCTCCGGTGGCTCAGGTGGTTTTATCGGGGGAGGGGTCGCAGGGAGCAGCGCCGGCGAGCCGACCGAGTATGAGCTTCAGAGGCGTTACGACACCGCATATGCACAATGTATGTACGCCAAGGGAAATCAGGTCCCCGGCGCGCCCCCGCAATCTTACAGACCTCCGCCTCCGCCACCGACAGGTACCCCGCAACCTCCGGCTCCCCAGCCCGGGCCGTACGCACCTCAGTCTCCTTCTTCAGAATGACCGACGGCGGATGCACAGCAAGCCCACTTTCGTGCACTGATTCGCACTGTTAGGTCATAGCCCGCAAGGATGGCGGCCCTCTTAACCCGTCTTTTACGTTCTTGGAGGAAGGGCCGTCTGCGGCACGAGCACGTCAGATCTACCCCCTGCGATTGCGGATTGGCCCACGCGTTGTTTCACGTTTGTTCGTCGCCCGATGATTTTCCCCACAACGCATGTTATCCAGCTGCACCGTGTGTACAAGGCGGACACGATTGCCATGGGGTAGTCTCCACAAGGGACCCCCCACTTGCCCTTGGTTGGAATATTTATGACTAGTTGTTACTGGCTGCACGATATGAGCGCACGAAGGTCCACCATTACCGCGTCAAATGGCACATAGAAATACAAATGTTGGCATGCTCTGTTTCAGGAAGAATTTTTCAAACTGGCTGGGGGTGTCAGAATCGTCCGCCAATCTGGAATTCAGGAATGACCAAAGAATTGCGCATGCCATTTGAATGCTGGAACAGAAGGCTATCCTGTCGAGCACCTTCCTGATCGTCCCATGATCTCACGACTTTACGATGTAGACCCGTATCTCGGCTTGCCGTTTGCCGCGCCGCGGTACAGCGAGATACAATCGTCCTTCCTCAGGTACGAAGAGACACGTCCGTGCACCCGGAGCGGTTGGAATTTTCGCGACAGTCCTGTAGCGATCGCTATCGGCCTGCTGGAAGACGTGAAGGAAACCCTCGCCGGACGACACATATAGGCGTCTTGACGCGGAGTCGAAAAAGATATCATCGGCGTCGCGTCCGATATCGAAGCTGGTCACGGTCTTTCCTGACGCCGTGTCATACACGAGCACCCGGGCGGGCTCCCGGCAACCCACGAATAGACGCCGGCCACGTTCATCCAATGCCATGAGAACCTACATCACCCGACATTAATCGTTCTTTTAGCAGCGTATGCCG
>CAWGEZ010000022.1:0-43460 GCA_963821605.1 uncultured delta proteobacterium
GGCCATGGCGGTCTCGCTTGTTTTCCTCGAAGCGGGGGATCTGTCGTGCGCGTGGCCCACCGGCTTCGGCCCGCCTATTGCGATGGCGTGCGCTCGGAAGCCTCACGTGCCTTCGCAAGGGCAGTAGCGATGCGCCGCTCAGCTTCTTCCAGCATGGCAAGGTGATCGATGCGTCGAGGGACCTTTTCGACATCGTGTAATGTGACGACTGGTGCCGGAAAGACCCCCATTGCCGAAGATCCCTCATTCAACTGAATTCGGAAGCGTCACTCGTCGTTCTGATGAGCGGGCCGCCACGCCTGATGACATGCTCGGCGACTTGCCTGAAGTCCATCATGCCCTCGATGAAGGGGTCGTCCTCGAAGACCTTGCGCAACGGCGCCTGTTGCGGGGCGGTGAGGTTTTCTTTCTCAGCCGTACCGCTCGCGCAATCGGCCGAGTGCACCATAGGCTTCTTTCCAGTCCGCCGACCGGAACGCGCTGCCGTTTCGACAGTTCTCGATGCTCTGCTTAAATTCTACGAAGTATGCAGCGATGCGGTCTAATGGGGGACTCCACGTATCGCCTCCGGCCGGTCGGCCCTTAACTTTTAGGTCAACTCGCGCACTTTCTTAATGTGCTTCTTAACAGCGGGATCGCCAGCGATCACCTTGAGGTAGGAGTCGAGCCCTCCAGTTGGGCCAGGGCTGCGGCCCTGCTCCCAGTCGCGCAGCGTGCCGAGCGGGATGCCATAACGACTTGCAAACGCCCGCTGCGATAGCCCGAGCTTCCACCGAAGCTTCTTAACCGGCGACACGTGCCGCATGGCCTTGAGATCGGCGGTACTGAACTCCGGGAAATCATCTCGGCGTCGACGCTGAGGTGCAGCAGTCTTGCCAGCTCGTCTCGTTGGGCGCTGCTTAGCGCCACGTTGTGTAGGTTTTGCGCTCACGCTTCGTTGCCTTCCTGGCCGATATGATCCTGATCACGAGCTCGTCGCTCGATCGTCGCGCTCCGTGTAGATGACGGCGAGGAGCTGGTCGCCGGCGGCGCCGATCATCTTCCAGCGATCCTCGCCTCCCTGGCGTTGGTAGCGCTCCACACGGTTGCCATCCGAAATCGCTTTCTTGGCCGTCTCGAAAGAGACCCCGTGCTTCGCGATGTTCGAGGCCGCCTTGGCGGGGTCCCATTCGAATTGCATGTACTGGTTTCCGTACCCGACTATATGGTAGTGGGATTGCTGTCTCAAGTAGGAGGTTCACATGGCAAAACGGAAAGGGCGGTGCCCCGACTGTGACGGCTACGAGAAACGGGGCCACAACTATTGTCGGATGTGCGGCGCCGAGCTTAAGCGGGGGGTTGTCAAGAACGTGGGTATTGCGGCCGGCTATTTCACGAACGAGAAGTTCTGCGGCTACTGCGGCAAGCTGAGAGGGGTGTGCAACGGAGCGCACTGACGATGCACTACCAAACCTTCCGCTCCGTCTCCGACGTGCATGTGTTCGTGGTCTGCCTCGACGGCAGTTTCTACGAGCGTGTCCCCGATGACATGAGGCGGCTCGGCCCGTGGCAGGGGAATCGCCGTGGTGCGGTGGAGGCGTTGTGCGATGCCTGCGACGATGACGCGGTGAGGTTCTGCGCTATTGGTGCCCTCATCCGGTCAGCCTACGTGATGACCGGAGATCAAGAGCAAGCGCATCGGCTCGGCTGGAAGGTGGCAGGACTGCTCGCCATAGCCGCCAACCTGCGACGAGTTGATGAAGACGAACCGGGCTGGAGCCTCGCTGTGCTCAGTGATCGGCGTGGCCAGGCGGCCGTGTTGAGCGCTTTCGATACGCTGATCGTTCAAGGCCGGGCCTGACCCGCGGTGTGCAACCTCTACTCCATGACCCGAAACCACGAGGCGATCCTGCGGCTGTTCAGGGTCCCTCGCAATCGCGCCGCGGCTTACGAGCCGCGTGACGCGCTCTTTCCTGGCTACCAAGCCCCAGTGGTGCGCAACGCCGCTGACGGTGAGCGCGAGCTCGTCGTGCTCAACTGGGGCTTCGTGTTGCTCCAGAAGGACAAGGCGCCCAAGCGGGTCACGAACATCCGGGATGACAAGGCTCAGAGTAAGTTCTGGCGGCCTTCGTTCGAGCAGCGGCGCTGCCTCGTGCCGGCGTCGTCCTACTGCGAGCCCAAGGGCGAGAAGCCGGCCACGTGGCACTGGTTCTCGATCAACGGCGATGACGCCCTGTCTTCGCGTTCCCCGGCGTGTGGACGCGCTACAAGGGGCCGTTGAAGAAGAACGGCGACAACGTGAAGCAAGAGGTATTCGCCTTCATGACCACGGAGCCGAACGCGCTGACGGCGAGTATCAACCACGAGCGGATGCCGGTTCGCTGACCGATTTCCGCCGACTTCGAGACGTGGCTCTCGGGCTCGACCGAGGTGGCGTCCAAGCTCGCGCGCAGCTACGCGGCCGACCAGATGCGGATTGTGCAGTCGGGGTCGGAGCGCAAGGATCTTCTAGCTGCATGGCTGGCGACGGTTTCAGTCGAGCTCAACCTCAATAACGGCGTCAGCCCCGATTGCAAAACGAACGCCTTGGGGCTGCCAGTTTCCGTTAAATTTCGCCGGACCAGTTGTATTCTCTGTCCTTCGCGATGGAACTGGCAATCGGGCGAGTGCGGGCACGGCGTTGAAACTGACTGGGTTGTACCTTCGTGCGAGCTTCGTGTCCCGCCGGCCGGACAGTATCAAGGGAACCCGTCGCGTCGCCTGCGGATGGCAAAGACGCTTCAGATTCCCTCTCCAACTCGGCGACGGCGGTATTGATCTCCGGCAATTTCTTGTCGGTGAGTTCTGTTTGGGCCTCCACGGGCGAGCTGTTGGGCGCATGAGCAAGTTGGGGAATTGGAACATTGAGGCGCTCGACCGCCGGCTGGGTATCCGCACGTTTGCTGGTGCAGGTCGGACAGGTAACTGCAAGGGCAACGATTGGGAGGCTGAGCGCGACGGCGGATAGTCCCGCGACATAACGGTGCACACGCCGCGGCTGATCCACTATTCCTCAATCTTCGCCGCGCGCTTTTGTCGGGACGAGCCGCTTAACACAGGATGCGTTGTCGCTCGAGCCCTGGGAGGCTTTAGCGGCATTTCTCGTCCGAGCGACGACGGTGTCCTCGCGTCCTGCACGTTGAGAACTTTGCCGCGGTTTTGTGAATATTTCATCAAGGCAGCCATCAACTAATTCCTAGCGCGGCCGCCGGCGCCGGCAATGCTGGCGTGATCGAAGGTGGGTGAGCCAATGGCTCCTGGTATAATCAGGCCGTGAACCGTCCTGATTCGGAGCCGCCAATGCCTCGCCATCCTGCGCTAGATAGTTCCGTTCTTCTGCGTCGCACCTATGTCGCGATTGACCGCGGTCGACGCCACGTAATCGCGAGTGTCGGCGAAGCGCTCCGATTCCTCGTCCAACTTCCGTCGCATTTCGACGGACTGCACTGGTCTATCGCAAGCACGAGCCTGTGCTGGGCTCATCGCCAGCCGGAGGCGGGCGTCCAAACCGCGACCGCAGCGTTCGAGAATGCTCTGCTCACTGATTGCCTACTGTTGAAAGTCGTTCCGGCAGCCTAGCGGGAGCAATGTGCTCACTTCGCCAGTCTCACGCTTCCGCCTTGAACACAGCCTCGTCGCACTTCACTAGCGCGTAGCCATCCCGCGCGAGGGCCAGGCGATACTCTCGGTCCCGCCCATCGGCCGTTACGGCCTCGGCGCCGAGCAGCCGAAGACGACGGTTGGCGATGATGGCCCGCGCGTTCGAAAGTACGAGGTCAACTAGGGGCTGGGCCATGGTGTCCTCCCGCGGATCTGCTCCGACACTTTAGCCGAGCTCAAGCCGACAAGGCGAGTGAAGTGGTGGACTGCTAATTTTGACGAGGCGCGGGCGAAGTCGCGTATTCAGCCTGAGCATGATCCATGCGGGGTTGCGCACGCACCTGGAACCACAACGACTGCGGGAGGGTTCGAGGCCATCATAGGAGATGGCCATGTTTAAAATTGACGCGCACGGGAGCGAAGCGTTCGAGTACACCAGAGGCGTCGTCGGCAGCGTCATTGCGTGCTTTATACTGCTGGCGTGTCTGGTGATCGCCGACAAGTTATTCTGGACCGAGCAGGCAGCGAGCAACCAGACACTATACGGACATCACCACTGGAACACGAGCGGGTGAGCCGCAGGCTCGCCTCTTCTTAATCGAGGTGCTGGATGTCAGATCCGCTCGTTGTCTTGGTCCCTCGACTCGCTCGGCAAAGCAGATGCACTGCGGCGCTTGAAATCCGGGTTCGCGCGCATGACACCCACCTTCCCGTTTCTGACGTTCGATGAGCAAACTTGGACAGACGACCGCATGACATTCCGCGCCCATGCTATGGGCCAATTTGCTTCCGGCACTATTGATGTCGGCGAGAACGACGTACGCCTCGAGGTCGTTCTTCCGTGGATCTTGCAACGGCTCGCGGGAGCCGTACAGGGCGCCTTCAAAAAGAGCGCCCAGCGGTTGCTTGAGAAGCGATCCTAATCGAGTTCAGGCATCAATGCGCGGCTAGTCCACGAATCCAAATGGCGATTTGGGAGGCTTCGGCGGCTTTCCCTCAAGGATTGCCAGCAAGCGACGGCCCTTGGGGGTGATGACGGCGTACGGCTCGACCGCGCCAACGAGAAACAGTAGGCCGGCGCTGACGAGTTTCTTCGCAACTGGCAGGTCCTCAACGTAGAGCTTCGTGGCCTTGCCCTCGGCGGCGAGGCGCTCGAGAAGTTGGCGCTCGTGGTCCTCCAGAGGACCCATATCTACCGCCAATAGTAGTGACTGATCGCGTAAACCGCGATGACCCAACCACAGATGATGGCTACATCAATGAAGCCGTGCATGGTGCCTCAGCGTAGCTGGTTTCCCTTTTTCAACGCTGACGAATGCAGTTTGTCGTCCGCCTTGGGGCATGGTGAACTCGAGGTTCGACAGCCACGCCTGCGCAGGCACGTTTCTTGGCGACTGTACGTTCTTTTTTCTGGGAAGACTGTTTGGGCGAACCCTTATCGGACGATACCAGATTTTGCGATCACGAACCTGTTTCGCTGACAAGGTCATCCATCGTTATGGGCACCTCATCCTCTTTACCATGAGGTTTCTCGCCGGTTTCCGCACCATGATCCTCCTGCTTCTCGGCTGCACACATATGAACGTCGCCCGGTTCCTCGTGACTGACTTTCTGATGGCAGCCTTGTGGGCTGGGCTTCTTTCCTTGCTCGGTTATTCATTCGGCAACGTGATCTACATTTTCGTGACGGATGTCACGCGGTATCAAAGGCTGGTAGTCCCTGTGGTGGTGGCTGGCGCTATCGCGGTCATTCTCCTCTACAGATATTTTGTTAGAAGAAAGGAGGGAGAACGACGATATGGAAGTTGATCACAAAATGGTCCGAGAGTTGCAGAAAAAGTTTGAGCTCGAAATGAACAAGAGGGAAATCGAGATAACTGAAAACTGGAGAAAGGACTTGGAGGCGATTTACAAGAAGAAATATGAAAATGTGAATGCACTGCTCAAGTGACATGAGAAACCTGATGGAGCGGATGAACAACCGCGTAAACATTCTCACAAGAATGGTAAAAGAGGGCGTGTAGCGTGAAAAAATGGACCACCCTGGTTTTTGTTGCTTTTCTCCTTCTTATGGCGAGAGAAGGCTACGGCCAGTCAGACATCCTTCAGCGAAAGCAGCAGCCGGCCGAAAAGCGGGTTGCCGATCAGGAAAAAGAGGTCAGCGGGTCCCAGAAAAGAGGTGAGCTTTTTCAGCCTGCTCACCTTTCCTGCTCCTCCTGAATCCTTAACACTCTGCAATAAGCCCATACCGCTCGGCGGTCGATGACATCCGGGAACGATTTGAAAGGGAATATTATCAGATGCTCGAACATCGGGGGCTTCTGACGATCCTTGTCAAACGGTACGCCAAGTACGGGCCCATCCTGTCCGACGAGATCAACAAGATGAACATGCCTTCCGATCTGATCTATCTCGCTCTTATCGAGAGCTATCTCAACCCGCGCGCAGTCTCCAAGGCAAATGCGGGCGGCATGTGGCAGTTCATCAAGGAGACGGGCAAGCGCGAAGGACTCAATATCAACGACAACATCGATGAGCGTTACAGCATTGTTCGATCAACGAAGTCGGCACTCAGTTACTTAAAAAAACTGAACGATGAGTTCGGGGATTGGCTGCTGGTAATGGCAGCCTATAATTGCGGCGAGGGGCGCATCAGAGAAGCCATCGCGAACCAGGCAAGCAGGGACTTCTTCGAACTGTATCTTCCTGAAGAGACGGACCGCTACATTTACCGCATTGCCTCAATAAAGGAAATCATTACAAACACAAAAAAATATGGGCTCACGATAGATCAGAAGGACTTTTATAAGCCTTTCGCGGTCACAGAGTACGTGCTGGAAGTGAAACACGACGTGCACACGGCTACCCTCGCGCAGGCAATGGATATGTCGTATAAGACCTTTCGTGAACTTAACCTTCACCTGCGAAAGTATAACCTCCCCAAAGGCGTTTACTACCTTTACGTTCCTTCCGAGAAGAAAGAGGTGTTTCTCCGGCGCGTAAAAGAAAATCCAAATGTGGGAATTCAGAGTTATCGGGACCGGAATTAACAGCTAAGAAAGATTGTCCCTCTGTTCAGCATAATGAACATTTCTTTTCTTACGAAGCATGCATTTTGCTTCTGGAATTTGCTTGACAAAAAAGCATACTTCATCTTAGAGTATGGGTGCTATTTACAAGAGTGAACAAAGCAGTAGAGTAGCATCCCGAAGCTTTACAGGACACGCCCGGTTCACTCCAACTGCAGCGAGATCAGCATCCAATAAGCGGTCCGAACGAAACGACGGGAAGCACAAGAAGGGTCTCTTGATTCTCTTAGTTCAAGCTTATGTATTAATCGAGGAGGTAGTCTATGGCAAAGGCGAAAATGGTTTGTCCATTTTCGGGCAAAATGTGTATCCAGTGTGGTATATTCAGAGGGAGGCACGCCGGCTTCTGCTACGTGACAACGTATCGCGGATATGTGCAGGACGGACAGGTGCTCAAGAAGCCGGAACCAAGGCGCAGCAGTGACACGAAGTTCGATTTCCCGGAGATTCCCTTTGACCCGAACCGACTGGCAAACCTTGAAGACTGTATGGAAAGGAGGGGCACATGATTCACGATTTTACGTACTTACAACCCGGTAGCGTTAAGGAAGCGCTCGCGATGCTTGCAGAGCACAAGGACGACTGCAAGGTCATCTGCGGCGGACAGTCACTCTTAATCGTGATGCGGCAGGGATTGGTACAGACCGAGTACCTGATCGACATCAAGCGGCTTAATGAGCTTAATTACATTAAGTACGATGATAAGGGCGGCCTCAAGATAGGGGCGACGACCACCCACCGCGCGATCGAGAAATCTGACGTGATTGCAAAGAAGTACCCGGTTCTCGTTGACATGGAACACAAGTTGGCATCCATTCAGGTGCGGAACTGGGGCACCATCGGCGGTAACCTGGCCCATGCGGACGCAGCAGGCGACCCGGCCCCGGTTCTCACGGCGCTCGACGCCACGGTCAAGGTGGGCAGCGCAAAGGGCGAGCGGACCATCCCCCTCGAGGAGTTCTACACCGATCTCTTCGAAACGGCCATGGAGCCGGGCGAGCTGGTGCTCGAGGTCCAGGTCCCGGCACCTGCCCCGAAAACGGCAACGGCTTACCAGAAGTTCAACCTGCTGGAAAGCGACCAAGGCATCGTCGCCGTCGCCGTAACGATCACGGTCGATGCGGGCGGTACCTGCAAGGAGGCACGGATCGTCCTTGGCAACGCAGCCTCCACGTCGATACGGGCGAAGAAGGCGGAAGCGGTCCTCGTCGGCAAGAAATTGACCGACGCGCTCTTTGAGAAGGCAGGCGAGGCAGCATCGCAGGAATGCGAGCCTGTCGGGGACATTCACGCATCTGAAGAATACAGACGCCATCTGATAGGTGTCCTCACCAGGAGAATGGCGAAGGCGGCCTTTGAACAGGCCAAAAAGATGGGCTAGGGAAGGAGGTCGGATACTATGGAAAAGAAGCTATTGCGGTTAACAGTGAATGAGGCACCATACGAGATTTACATAAATCCCAAGACCCTTCTGGTCGAAGCCATCAGAGATCATATCGGCCTCACCGGAACCAAGAGAGGCTGCGAGACGGTCTCCTGCGGCGCCTGCACCGTCATGGTGGACGGCATGGCGGTGAAGGGCTGCTCCGTGCTTGCCATGCAGGTGGATGGGATGAAGGTCACGACGGTTGAGGGCCTGGAGAAAAACGGTAAACTTGATCCAATCCAGACGGCATTCCTCGACGAGGGCGCCTTTCAGTGCGGTTTCTGCACGTCCGGCATGCTCATGTCGGCCAAGGCCTTCCTTGATGAGACGCCGAAGCCAAAGGATGAGATGGAAATCAGGCGCGCCATGGAGGGCAACCTCTGCCGGTGCACCGGCTACAACGCCATCATCAGGGCGATCGACGCGGTGGCCAAGGGGAACTACAGGGAGGATAAGCGATGAGCGAGAACAAATATAGCGTCCTTAATACAAGGGTTCATAATGTGGACGGCCATGCCAAGGTGACGGGACGGGCGACGTACACGTTCGACGTGACACTGCCCGGCATGCTCTACGGAAAGATCCTGCGGAGCCCGCATCCCCACGCAAAGATACTCAAGTATCGATTACAGTGAAGCGCTGAAACTTCCGGGCGTGATAGCGGTCGTTACCGGCAAGGAAGATACGCTCGGCGTAAAGCAGGGTATCTGGAGACGCTACAAGGATCTGTGCGACGAGGCAATCCTGACGGTCGACAAGGTTCGCTACATCGGCGAGCCCGTTGCAGCGGTCGCTGCCGTGACCGAGGAGATCGCCGAGCAGGCGCTCGACCTGATCAAGGTGGAGTACGAAGTGCTTCCCTTCGTTGATGACCCGATGGAGGCCATCAAGAAAGAGGCCCCGCTGATCCACGAAGGCTTTGAGCGGAACGTGAACGTGACGCGCCAGATCGCGTGGGGCGACGTGGAAGAAGCGTTCGAGGAAGCTGACTATATCAGGGAAGACTGGTTCAAGCTGGGCGGCCAGCACCACATGTGCATGGAGACCCGGGCGGCCGTGGCGAGCTACACGCCTGACGGAAAGCTCACGATCTATACATCCACCCAGTCCGCCTACTATCACCAGGCGCTTCTCGCCGGCGTGCTCGGCCTGCGCGAGGGCAACATCCGCGTGCTCGCACCTTACGTCGGCGGCGGTTTCGGCGGCAAGTTCGAGCTCGACGGCGCCCACTTCTGCGCATCGATCCTTTCGATGAAATGCTGTAGACCCGTCAAGGTCGTCTTTTCACGCGAAGAAGACTTTATCGCTTCCAAGCGTCGTACCCCCATGTACTACTATGTGCGTACCGGCGTCAAAAAGGACGGGACCTTCTGCGCAAGGGAGGCCAAGGTATTCACGAACGGCGGCGCTTACACAGGTATGGGCGCAACAGCCCTTTACCTGACAGGTTTCTTCCACTCCTTCCCTTACCGCTGGAAGGCGTACCGCTATGACGGCTACAGGGTTTACACGAACAGCCTGCCCTCCACCTCGATGCGCGGCTTCGGCGCTCCCCAGGCCATGTTCTGCTCGGAGCAGCAGATCGAATGGATAGCGACTGACCTCGGTCTCGACCCGATTGAGATGAGGCGGAAGAACGGCCACTATGAAGGGTACGAAGTCCCGGGACAGGCCACCATCGCGAGCTGCGGCCTGGATCAGTGCCCTCACGACGATCCAGAAGTGGAAAAAGTCGAAAGGGCAAGTTGCCCGAAGAACAGGGCCATCGGCATCTCCGCGGCGGGCTTCATGTCCGGCGGTATCTTCAACTGGTTTGACTCGCCCTATTCCTTCTCTTCCGCGGTTGTGACCATCAATCACGATGGAACCGTGGAACTCCATGTCGGCGCGCAGGAGATCGGACAGGGCTCCAGCACCACGCTGGCCATGATCTGCGCGGAGGCGCTGGGTGTGAAGCTCGAAGACATCAAGGTACACATGGGTGACACGGACCACTCTCCGGCTGACCTGGGCGCATGGGGCTCCAGGCAGACCCTGATGGCCGGTAACGCAACAAAGATGGCGGCAGAGGACGCAAAGCGGCAGCTCCTTGAATTCGCCAATGCAAAACTGGGATTCAACATCATATACGATCTGGACATAAAGCAGGGCTGGGTTTACAACGTGGCCCGGCCGGAGAGGGGCATGAGCTACTATGACCTCTGCAAGGAAGCGCTTCGCGGCAAGGAAGGGCAGCGTATTATCGGCAGGGGCTTTTACACGCCTCGCAGAAAGGGCATGATCTCCCCCGCATACAGCTACATGGTGCAGGGCCTCGACGTAGAGATCGATCCCGAGACCGGTTACATCAAGATCCACGAAAGCGTCACCGCGCACGACTGCGGGCAGCCGATCAACACCCTCGGCCTCATTGGCCAGCTGGAAGGTGCAGCCTCCATGGCCATCGGGTTCGGCTATTATGAGTACCTGCCGGTCGAAGACGGCAAGATCATGAACCCGAATCTGGTTGACTACAAGCTGATCCGTGCCCCTGAGATGCCGAACTGCCAGGTCATAGAGATCGATACGTACGAGCCGGAGGGGCCCTACGGCGCGAAAGAGGCAGGCGAAGGCCTTACCAACCCGCATGCGGCGGCACTCGGCAACGCGATCTTTTACGCGACCGGCCTTCAGATGAAAGAGGCGCCTATCCGCGCTGAAGCGATCGCGAAGGCATGGAAGGAAAAGAACCAAAAAGCGAAGAAATAAAGGAGGCTACCGTGAGCGTGATCTGTCCCGTTTGCAAGAAAGTTAAAAAGAACCCGGTTGACTGCGCCAGGCACATGTTCGGTACGGGCGACAAGCCCCACAGGGCGTGGTTTGAGACACAGGGCCTCTCTTTCATAGACCTGCTCCTTGACCAGGCCACCCAGCCCGGCAACAAGTCCTACGAGTTGGTCGGCGGGTACGTGGAGAAGGCGCAGAAGGACCTGAAGTAGGCAGCCCGAGAGCCTGACAACGAGAACAAGGAGAAGAACAGGAGGAGCAGATGATTATAGAAGGCAGCTTTACGGTGAAAGCACCGATTCAGAAGCTCTGGGATATGCTGTTGCAGCCGGAGACACTGGCAGCATGCCTGCCCGGAGCTGAGAAGATCGAGAAGATTGACGAGACCACCTATGACGCTGTCGTGAAGCAGAAGGTGGGCCCCATAAAGGTGAAACTCGCATTCCGGAACAAGCTGACAAACGTCCAGCCGCCCACGCATCTGGAGCTCGAAGGCGAGGGCGAGGACGTCACGAAGCTGGGCCACATCAGGCAGAAGACGATCGTGGACCTGAAGGATGTGGGCAACGGCCAGGTTGAGGTCTCCTACAAGTCCGACGTTTCCATGGTCGGCAAACTGGCCATGTTCGGCGATCGGATCATGAAGAGCAAGGCAAAGGACGTGGAGAAGGAGTTTACCGCGAACCTGCAGGAGAAAATGAAGGGCGTGGCCTGATACGCAGCGGCGCGCTGATAAATGCTTAACCATGAGCCTGCACCGTTTTTTCAACCGGTGCAGGCTTTCTTTTTGACTGCGTGACTCTATACTGCCGATCACAACCTGCCTGGCATGAATTGATAAGGACCTGAGAAGGCTCTTCCCCTCTGCTGACGCTCCCACCAGTGGTCCCCATTCTCCCAGGAGATACCCGCTGGTAATAATGGTGGATGACCTGTTGATGCGCTCCGTCACGAGCTGAGCAAGAACCGTTGCCTGCGAAGGAGCAAGTTTCTTCATCCCAAAATTTTCTATAATGAGCAGCTTGGGTTTGGCGACTTCTACGAGCTTCACCGCCGAGAGTCCTCCTTCCCCGCTTGCGGCCAACTCCTCATCCAGCATCCCGGCGTTGACGGTCATGACGCTTGACGCCTTCTCTCTCGGCCTTCATCCCAAGCGCACGAGCCAGTGCGTTCATGTCCGAATGGATACTCCCGGAGATAATCAGCGTTTCGCGCCTGTTCAAGAAACCGAGGCTCAAAACGTCCCGTATGCTGCTTGTCTTCATGTTTGCACCCGATCTCTCCCTTAGGAGTTGTCTCTGTGACCGCATTCGGTGCGCGCGCCGGACCTTTATCGCCCGACGATATAACTATAGTCTTTGCCTTAAAAGAGAATCAATCGGTCATCGAGCTATTTCTGTTAGGAACAACGGGTTAAGTCGTGAGTCCATCCGTCAGAACAGGAAAGGGACGGGGCAGGTTGAGGAAAGGACTAAGGCGAAGGTTGAGAGAGCAGCGTTCGTTTCTGTTCTTTAGGTGGCCGGGCTACGGCGCTGCCCTTTGGCTGGGCGCAAACTGGTGATTATTGAGCGCGAGGGATATGAGCTTGCGTCGGCCGTTTACGTTCAGTTTTTTGAAAATCCTGTTGAGATGAGCTTTTATCGTGTGCTTGCTGAGGGCGAGCGCATCTGCAATCTCGTTGTTGCTGTACCCCTGGCAGACATAGTCTATGATCTCCTTCTCGCGCAGTGTAATGCTCCCTATCCTTCCTGTCTTGGATAGCGTCCCCGAGTCGTGCAGAAAGGCCACCACGGTACTATTATCGACCCATATCTGCCCCTGGCTCACGACGGTGAGGGCTTTCTTGAAGAGCTCCAGTTCGGTGCGGGGAGACAATACTCCATGTATCTTGTAGGAAAGCAGGGCAGCTATGATCCGTTCTTTTTCCAGGCCCGTATCGATAAGGAAAACCTTTGCGTCGGGATATCGAGCAGAGGAATTGTTGATCCAGGGTCTGAATGTCGACCATGACCGTGTCCGGACTGAACGTATTGGATTTAGGATTGCTGCTTGCTACCACGCTCTCATAACCATTCCTGATCAGGAGCTGAGAGATTGCTTCCGCTATCAGGTGGTTCCCCAAATGAATAAGAATCTTCATAGCCCCTCCCTATTATGGTCCATCGTTCTTAAGCTTATCGGCTTATAGGCTGCAAACTTAAGCATTAAGACAGGCGGGGCAGGGTCCAGAGTAGCAGGGTCAGGGCCAGGGTCCGGGTAGAAACGTAAACCGCACAAAGAAAAGGCCGCGCAGTGCTATCAGCCCGCGCGGCCCATGTCTACGTACGTTCGTTCTGTGTCTCGCTGGCCTCTGCACCCGGGACCCTATGACCCTGGACCTAGCGCAGCACCCTGTAGGACCCTGTCATTATCACCATTTCCCGGTCTTCAGGTACTCGTCCATGGCAGCAGCGGCTTTTTTTCCTGCACCCATGGCGAGGATCACCGTTGCGGCGCCGGTCACTATGTCGCCGCCGGCAAACACACCCTTCCTGGTTGTTTTACCTGTCTCCGGATCAGCCTCTATGTATCCGGGCTTCCTCAGTTTGAGCCCGGGGGCGTCCTGCGTTAATATCGGATTAGGGCCCTGTCCGATGGCCACGACTACGACGTCAACGTCGATGATATGCTCGGACCCCTTCATTTCAACGGGTCTTCTCCTGCCCGAGGCGTCCGGCTCGCCAAGCTCCATCTTCACGCACTCAATGCCTTTGACCCAGTTCTTCTCGTCGCCGACGACTCTCACGGGGTTTGTGAGTATCCTGAAATCGATGCCTTCTTCTTCCGCATGGTGGGCCTCCTCCGCCCGAGCCGGCATTTCAGCCCGGGACCGCCGGTATATGAGGTAAACATGTTCGGCCCCCAGTCGCCGTGCGACCCTTGCCGAGTCCATGGCTACGTTTCCGCCGCCGACTACCGCGACCCGGCTTCCCACCCGCACAGGCGTGTCATACTCAGGGAAGAGATACGCCTTCATCAGGTTGGCCCGCGTCAGGAACTCGTTGGCCGAATAAACACCGTTCAGGTTCTCGCCGGGGATGTTGAGAAAATAGGGCAGGCCCGCTCCTGTGCCGATGTAAACCGCATCGAATCCCTTCTCAAAAAGCTGGTCAAGCGACATGGTCTGGCCGATGATCGTATCCAGCTTCATCTTTGCTCCCAACTTGCCCACGTAATCTACCTCGCGCTGCACAATGGCCTTTGGCAGACGGAATTCGGGAATACCGTAGACAAGCACACCGCCGGCCTTATGAAGCGCTTCAAACACCGTGACATCGTGTCCCTTCTTTGCGAGCTCACCGGCTACGGTCAACCCGCCGGGACCAGCGCCGACAACCGCAACCTTTTTGCCTGTAGGAGGTGCTATTTCAGGGGCCCGGACATCGCCGAGACTCAATTCGTAGTCGGCCGCGAACCGTTCCAGCCGACCTACAGCGACAGGCTGTCCCTTCTTTCCCAGCACGCATTTGCTTTCGCACTGCGATTCCTGCGGGCAGACCCTGCCGCAGACAGCCGGCAGACTATTTGTCTCTTTGATCTCGCGAATGGCGCCGATAAAATCGCCTTCCTTGATCTTCTTGATAAAGGCCGGGATGACGACGCCCACCGGACAACCTTCGACGCAGGGCATATTCTTGCACCCCAGACATCTGGAGGCTTCTTTCAGTGCATTCTCTCGCGTATAACCGAGGGCCACCTCATTGAAATTCTGGATCCTCAATCTGGGATCCTGTTCCGGCATCTTCTCCCGGACTTTCGATTTCTTCAGCTTTGCAGCGGCAGCCTCCAGCTTGCACTTATGATCCCAGGCTGCCCTGCGCTCCTCCCGCGTATACATCTGCTGCCTGAGCATAAGCTCTTTGAAGTCCACCTGGTGGCCATCAAACTCAGGCCCGTCCACGCAGACAAACTTGGTTTCGCCGCCGATCGTTGCCCTGCAGCAGCCGCACATGCCCGTACCATCAACCATGATCGTATTGAGGCTTACCACGGTCTTTATGTTGTGCGGCCGCGTCACGTCCGCAACCGCCCGCATCATAATAACGGGGCCGATGCCTATGACCAGTTCAATAGGTGTTTTCTCCTGGATCAACCGCTTCAGCTCGTCAGTGACAAACCCGTGATGACCATAGGTGCCGTCATCCGTTGTAACGAGCAGCGTATCGCTGATCGCCTTCATCTCCTCTTCCAGTATCAGCATCTCCTTCGAGCGGGCACCGATGATCGATATGACACGATTTCCTATCTCGTGCAAGGCCTTTGCTATAGGGTAGACAGGCGCCACGCCGACCCCGCCGCCCACGCAGACAACCGTGCCGAATTTTTCGATGTGGCTCGGCCTGCCCAGCGGTCCGACCACGTCCATGATCCGCTCACCCTGCATGCAGCTTCGCCATTCTTTGTGTTGAGGAACCTACCGCCTGAAAGATGATCGTTATCAGACCCATTTTCCGGTCGAAATCGGCAACCGTCAATGGGATGCGCTCAGCACGATCGTCGGCCCGCAAGACCACGAATTGGCCGGGTTTTACCCGAGCCGCAATATCGGGCGCATAAAGCTTGAACAGTGTTATTGAGGGTGCAAGCTCTCGCTTCTCTACGATCTCGTTGAGCTTGAACCCTTTTTCCTCTTCCGTCGGTTGCTTAACTTTGGTCGCTGTTGCCATGTTTTCTCCTTTTCCGAATTGATGCGTTAGGCCGCTTTCTTGTAAGGGACTTACCTGCGTTGCTCTTTAATGGGAAGCTTAACCGTAAAGGTTGTTCCTTTATCTACCTTGCTTTCTACTTCAATCCGACCAAAATGAGACTCGACAATCTTCTTTACGATGGAGAGTCCAAGACCGGTGCCCGTGGTGTACCTCGTTTCGTGGTCCCGACACTCTATAGAACTCTTCGAATATATGGCGGCAGATGCTCGTCGGCTATGCCGATGCCTGTATCCGCCACTCTTACGTTCAGGGAGTGGTTACTCCTTTTCGCACTGACCATTACTTTACCCCGTTTTACATTATACTTGATGGCATTCGATATGAGATTGGTAAATAGCTGCTCCATCTCGCCCCGATCGGCCTCAACCATCGGAAGGGGTGCGGGCAGGTCAACCTGGAACTGAATCCCCTTTGGGTCACCCTGGCCCTTCAAGAGCTCGACTGTACTCGTGATGATGCCGGAGAGATCGAGCAACTCCTTCTTCCTCACCATCGTCTTCGCTTCCAATCGACTGAACTCCAGAAGATCGTTGACCATCTCAAGGAGCGCATGGGCTCGCTGTTTTGCGCGGTCGAGCATCTGGCGACTGACTTGTGGATCAGTCCCTGCAAGACCCTGCAGGTATGCGGTCAAATAGCCTTCGATCGCCGCCAGGGGTGCGCGCAACTCATGCGTCACCATCGTAACAAACTGCGTCTTTACCTGGTTGATCTCCGTGAGCTCGGTAATATCGCGTAGCACGCTCACGACACCAAGCCCCTGGCCGTTATTGTCTCTGACCACGGAGAGGTTGACCATGAGCGTGCGCGGCTCCGGCTCACGCAGCTCTATCTCTTCGGAATGCACGGTGTACTGTGATGCATCGGATGCGAACGTCTTGTCAATAAGCGCGATGAAGTCCTTTTGCGGAATCAATTCATGTATATCCTTGCCCGCCTCCAGCTTCTCGTGTAGATTGAGCATCTTGGTGGCAGCAGGGTTCCAGAGCACGATCTGACGTTCGTTGTTGATCACCAGGATGCCATCCGCCATCGAATCGACAATGGTGCGTAGTTTCGATTCTTCCTTTGCAACTTCGAGCAGCTTCTGGTCTCTTTCCTCCATGAGCCGCTGCGCCTGGATGCGTAACCGCCGTTTCTCCAGGCCACGATTAACAACGGCCAGCAGCTGGTCGGGCGTAAACGGCTTGGGAACATAATCGTAGGCGCCGTGCTTCATCGCCTCAACGGCGGTTTCTATGGTGGCGAACCCGGTAATGACAATCATGATGATTTCCGGGTCGAACCGGCTCACTTCGTCCATCAGCTCCAGTCCCCCCATGACCGGCATCATCAGGTCCACGAGAAGCAGGTCGTAAGGTTTCTTGGCGCGGACCAGGTCCCACCCTTCCTTGCCGTTTGCCGCCACATCCACAGAGAATCCTTCAGCCGTCAAGAATTCTGCGACAACCCTCACGGATGCCCCGCTCATCGTCTACGACAAGGATATTTGTGGTATCACTCATAAAAAGCTCAGGCGGATCCGAAATCTATTCCGCCTCTTTCTTCGCCCTCTCCAGAGGCTATTGACCTTCTTCACCAGCTCATCAGGCAGCAACGGCTTACTGGCGTAGTCATCGGTCTTCATCCAATAGCCGTCCAGTTCCTGCGAAAAATCATACCCCGTTTCCGTGGAAACCGCCGTGAGCATCAAGAATCGGTATATTCTTGTATAACGGGTCTGCCTTAACGGCTTTTGCGAACGTGAAGCCTGCATCATGCTTCTCCATCATCAGGTCGAGCACAATCAAGTCCGGCTTTTCGAATCTCACCTTCTCCATTGCCTCCCGACCTGAAAAAGCTGCAGCCACTTCGTAAGCCCTGATTCCGAAGTACAGCCTTGTTCAGCTCTATAAAATCTACATCGTCATCCACCAGCAAAATCTTCGTCTTCTCACCCATGGTCTCCTCTCCCTGAAGCTGTGTTTTGAACGCCTGATCCTGTCCGTCCTTACATCTTCTCCTCTCTGTTCCTCGCCCGTTGAAATGGGCAGGGAGACAATGAAGGTACTTCCTTTTCCGAGCTCCGTATCAACATCGATCTTTCCATTATGTCTCTCTATGATGCCGTAAGAGATTGCCAGCCCAAGCCCGGTCCCCTTCTCTTTAGTAGTAAAAAACGGGGAAAAGATATTTTTGACCACTTCCGGAGGAATGCCGGGACCCGTGTCCCGTATCTTCACCTTGATCTGTTTCCGTTCCGTGGTTGTTGTGATTGAGAGCTTTCCGTTGCCCTCCATCGCCTGCGCTGCATTAAGAATGATGTTGAGAAAGACCTGTTTCAATTGTGTCTCGTCAGCCACAATCGTCGGCAAGCCCTGGAAGAGAGATTTTTTGATCTTGATATTATGAAACAATGACTGATTTACCACGAGTCCCAAGCACATCCTCCAGCAGATCATTCACGTTGACCGGTCCCGGCCTCAGTTTCGTTTCCCTCGCGAAACTGAGAAGACCTTGCACAATCTCCTTGGCGCGGTTCGATTCGTTTACTATCAGTTCGACATCCTCACGCCGCGGATCATCCTTATCCATGCCCTTCAAAAGAAGATGCGCGTAAATGGTTATGGTGCCCAACGGGTTGTTTATTTCATGGGCGACACCCGCGGCCAATTGCCCTAACGAGGCCAGCTTCTCCGTCCTTATGAGCTGCGTTTGCGCCTGCTCCAGCTCCTGGTGCGAGAGCTGAAGCTCCCGGTGGGACTTCTCAAGTTGTTGATAAATCCTCTTGCTCTGCTCCAGGAGATAGGGCATGCACATGTCTGCTTCCGCTATCCCCTGGGCCACGGCTATGGCCTTGTCACGGCACGTCGGGTACCCGCAGGCACGGCAATCGAGATTGTGATTGGGAGGCAGCTTATCTATTTTCTTGAGGATGACCCGTATCTGCTCCTCCGTTGGAGTTGGGAGCTGTTCCTCCATGCTCGATAAACTTGCGACGTAGATCAATATCTCTGAACGTATCGAGCTCAGTCATGATCTTCGGAATGTTCTGCTTGCCCAGATATATTTCGGCATACCGGGCGATTATCTGTCTACGTCCGATCAGGAATAAGTCGCGCTCTACAAATGGGCCGTCGATGCAGCCCTCGCAATAAACGAGATCCAGGAACTTGGCATTGATGTACCCGGTAGCGACCTGACCCAACGCGCCGATAGCTCGTTTTGGTCCGCCTGTGACGCTGACATCATCCATCATAACATCGAAGTTTGCGCCCATGGAGCGGTAAAGGCCCCCGACGACCGGCACCACCGTTCCCAGGTAAGGCCTGGGGCCATCGAAATCGGTCTCTTCCAGTCTCCCGCCAGCCGCGTCCAACTTCATCAACCAGGTCTTTTACTTCTTTTATCGTTATTACCTCATCGATTGCGCCGGCTACTTCCGGGGCAACTGCTTCCTTCATCTGGGCAAAGCAGGAGGTGATATAGACCACCTTCCACCCGGGCCTTATGTGAACGCGCCACCCTTCCAACCGCAATCATCGGAGAGACGATCGGCGCCAGGCTCGGTATAAGCTGTGTAAAATACTTCTGCACATAAAAAACAATCACCGGGCAGAAGGATGACATGAGCGGCTTGTAAGCCTCCCCGTACTCAGCGTGTTCCCGCGCCAGCCCGTCCAGCGTGAGCTGCTTATGGTACGCGCGGCTCACGAGGTCCGCACCGAATGCGCCTTCCCAGACTTCCGTGAAACCGATCTGCTTCAGCGCCGTTACCGTCTGCTTGGGCGAAGCCGCCTCGAAGACTGCCGGGAAAGCCGGATCGAGCACCGCCACGATTCTCTCCTGGTTGGCCAGAAGCTCCTTCACCTTCTCGTAACCACTGCTATAGGAGAGTGCCTGTTGCGGACAAGCTTTAAGACAACTCCCGCAGAGAACACACCGCTCCGGAAGAATCCTCAGCGTATCTTTTTCCAGCTTGATGGCTTTCGCAGGGCAGATCTGAATACAGAAGAAGCAGAGACGGCACTTCCGATCACTGATCTCTATAGCAGAGGTACTCTGCTTCTTGCGTGACATCCCATGGGATTTCTCACTGGGTATATGTTCCATGTACGCCGAATCTGTCCTTTCTATCTTATACTGTAACCGATTTTAGAAGTCAACGAAATCGCAGGCTTTTGCGGTCCTTTCCCGTCACCGGGATTACCGCCTCTTTTTTGCCGGACGGGGGGTATTTGGCCAATAGGGACGTGGATGCCCTGCAACACGTTCTTGCAGGCTATTGTGGAGGAGGGCAAGCGCAGCCCCGGGTCATGAGTTTTTACACTATGGCGTTCATGGGGTTGGTCTCTTTCGGGAGCCTGATGGGAGGGGGCTTGGCGTTGCCGCTCCTGCGCGGGATAACCCGCCCCCTATACATCGACCTGGGCATCATCAGGGATGTGCGAACGGGATTTTAGCAGGCTCTAGGACCGATTCGTACCAAGTTGCATTCAATGCGGAGATGCCGAGGCAGCAGCGAGGAGCCGATAGCGAAGGCGTAGCGGAGCATCGGAAGGAAGCATCCCGTAGGGATAGCGATGCGCAGCATCCTGGAAGGAAGCACCCTGTAGCGCAGCATCCTGAAGGATGGGACTCACGGGGGACATGAAGGCGAATCGGTATTAGGCCGCCCCCAGCATCTCTGCAACCCCTTTCCCGTAGTCCTGGCAGACATGCATGTCCTGCTCTTTCTCAGTCAGCCCGCCTTCGAGATCGAAGGGACCGAGATTCGTCATATTCATCTTGAATTGAGATTCCATCGTCTCGAAGAGGTTCTTGGCAGCACCAATTCCTTCGGTGCTTGAGGGATGGGCACGGGAACTGAAGGCACCCCCAACCTTTCCTTTCAGACCGGCCTTCTCAGCGATCGATAGAAATCTCTTGAAGGGCTCGGGCATGTCCAGAAAGTAGGTGGGACAGCCGAAAATAAAGCCGTCATAACCCTCCAGATCTTTTTCATTCTTGATCTCGGAGATTTTCTTCAGGTCCGCTTCGTGACCGGTAATACGGACGCCCTCGGCAATATACTGCGCCATCGTCTCCGTAGTGCCGGTCTTGCTGAAGTATGCGACCAGAACTTTTTTCATAGTATGACCTCCCCTGGATGGGATCAACCGTATGTTCTTCAATATAAGGACCCGATGACGCAACGGCAAGGGGAACCAGGAAAGCAGGAAAGAGATAATGCAGGTTAAGGATACTACAGGTTAGGTTAAGGTTAAGGATACTGCAGGAAAAGAGACTGAAGGTTAAGGTTAAGATAAGATACAGGAACCGGAGGGTCAGAGCGTTAATCGTTTTCTTGAGCCCTCTCTCAACCTCAACCTTCGCTTTAGTCCTTTACCTTAACCTGTTTCATCCCCTTAACCTTAACCTTTGCTTTAGTCCTTACCTTAACCTGTCTTTCGGGGCAGGGGGCCGAAGTACTGGTAGAGATAGCACTGGATCCTGCCATTGTATAATTTTCTCTTCTTATCTGCCCGCCTTCCAAAAAATCTCTCGAAGAAAGGGTGGGCAGAAAGTATGAACGTGGACCAGCTATCCAGGCGGGCGTGTAAATGACCGAGACTCTTATAGAGTTCCTCCACCTGCTTCTCTTCTCCGGTTCTCTCACCATACGGCGGGTTACAGACGATACAGCCGAATTTCTCGCCGGAACTGAACTTCTCCATTGCAAGCTGCTGGAATGTTATGCAATCGGCCACTCCGGCATTCCTCGCGTTCTTCCTCGCAGTGCTCAATATGGCGCCGTCTGCAGTCTGAGGCAAGTATACGGACCGGCGCATCGGAGACGCGCCTGCGCGCCTCATTCCTCACGTCTGCCCAGATTCTTTGCGGTACTTGAGGCCACGACTCAGCAACAAACTCTCTGTTCATTCCCGGAGCTATGTTCTTACCTATCAGAGCAGCCTCCACCGGTATCGTACCCGAGCCGCAGAATGGGTCGGCCAGGATTCTTGAAGGAGCCCACCTGGAGAGCAGAACGAGGGCGGCAGCAAGTGTCTCTTTGATCGGAGCCTCCCCGGCATCTTTCCGGTAACCTCTCTTGTGGAGCCCTGCCCCGGTGGTATCAATCGTCAGCGTCACATGATCCTTGAGCAAAGCAACTTCGATCTTGTAGACGGGTCCGCTTTCGTCAAACCAGCCGCGATGATGTTTCCTTTTCATCGCCTCGACAACAGCCTTCTTTACGATCGACTGGCAATCGGGGACGCTGAACAGGGTGGACCTGACTGATTTTCCAACCACGTGCATCCGGCCGTTTTCCGGAATCAGATCTTCCCATGCGACCTCAACGGTGCGATCAAAGAGCTGGCCGAAATCCGTCGCGACAAAATCGGCTATTCTGATCAGCAGCCTGTCCGCGGTCCTGAGCCAGACATTACACTGTGCAATAGCGCGCTGCGTCTCCTGTGAAGGAGACCTTTCCGTTTTCGACAGTCAGATCCCTGTAACCCAGGAGCTTGAGCTCTTCGGCCACCACGGATTCGAGGCCGAAAGTGGACGTTGCGATGAGGTCATACACAGACATAATGCTCCCGGACAGAATAATACCGATTTGCCTTCAAGTGTATACCTTCCGGGTACCCACGTCAGTGGGTGTCTGCGTCCTCACAGGATGCTGGCGCTATCGGCTCCTCGCTGCCGCCCGGGGTACCCGGCCGAAGGCTGGGTCGTCCAACTTGAATCCAAATCGGTATAAGACGGGCTCAGTATACTACGCAAACGGTATGCAAATGAAGGCGACCCGGTATTAGTTACCCGCCGCCCCGGGCGCCCAAAGGTAATAAAAACCGGGGCCGAGAGTCGGGATGATCTCTGAGAGGTTCAAATCGACCAGGGACAGGCTTTCGCCGTTATGCAACGAGGATGACATGTTATAAAGGTTGTCATTCGAATGCTCGCCGCGGCGATAGACCACGACCTTGGCCTCCTTGGAAAGCCCCGCCAGTTCTTTGGCTTGAGCGATGGCGTCACTCAGGTACCCGATGCCGTCTACGAGCTTCAGTTGCAGAGCCTCGTCAGCCAGATAGATGCGCGCGGCGGAAATGGAGGTCAGCATCTTCTGATCCATTCCGCGATGCTTGGCCACCAGATCCAGGAATCTTCTCCCCATTTTATCAGTCAGTTCCTGGAAAATCCTTTGCTCCTCCGGCGTAGATGGACGGAAGGGGGAGCCGATATCTTTCTCTTTGCCCGACTTACTGACCTCCACGGCCACGCCGAGTTTCTCCATGAGACCGGTCACTTTGGGCGTAATAAAAATCACTCCCACAGATCCGGTGATGGTCGTAGGATGCGCCACGATCCGGTCGGCCGGCAGCGCAATGTAATAGCCTCCCGATGCAGCTACATCCATCAGGCCTGCCACGATTTTGGCTTTGGTCCGTTCTTTAAACTCCATAAGTTCATGGTAGAGGATATCGCTGGCCGTGGTCGAGCCGCCGGGCGAGTTTATTTCCAGCAGCACCGCCTTGATCTGGCCATCCTTCTCGGCCAGACGGAGCTGAGAAACAACCTGCTGTACCGTGCTCGCCCGCTCGCCCAGAAGACCCCTTCCGGGCACATCGGAAAGAAACCCTCTGACAGGGATGACAAGGACCTTCGCTCTTCCTCTACCCTCGAGCGTATATTCTTTAAGCGGCTCTTTGGATTCAGTCCCTATGTTGATCTTCAGGCTCCCGCACCCGCCGGCCAGGAAGGCTGTGGCCATCAACAACAAGATAAGAAGAAAACGACCCATCATCGCACCCCGTCGCACTAATTCTAACCTCGAACGCGCTTTAGTGCAAGGTTCGCAACCCCGTCCGTGCTCAGTGAACCTTGCCCTGGCAAGCGAGGCTAAAACACCTCCCGCGCAGAGAGCACCAAAGAAGATGAAGCCCGACCTCATGCTCCTCAAGAAAGCCGGGTAGTACTCAGGGGTAATTTGTGTGTGCCCGAAGATCTTCTCAGGAAACGCCCGGCGGCTGTTGAAGTTGAGTTAACGAATACGCGACAGGTAATTCAAACATTGTGCCCTGATCGCGCGGGACCACCCGTTAAAATCGATTTCCACGGGTAGTCCCGCATTAATAGTCTTTTCTAAGAGAAACCCTATTTCTTCGGATGGTATTTAAAGGAGAGGTTGACCCTCGCCCGATACCCCGTCACCTTGCCATTTTCCACAGTCACATCAAGCTTGACCACCTCGGCCACTCTCAGGTCTTCGAGGGTCTTAGACGCCATCTCTACCGCGTTCTTCGCAGCATCCTCCCACGAGGTCTTGCTGGTACCTACCAATTCGACGATGTTGTACACGCTGCCTTCCATAACGACCTCCCCTTTTTGAAGTTTTGATGGCTTTGACAACCAACCACCGTAAACTAAATAATAGCGCAGCAAACTGAGTTGTCAACCACATGCACTCGTTATCAACCTTGCGCGGCGTAGCCACCATCGACAGGTATAGCTGCACCGGTTACAAAATCGGAGGCCCTGCTTGCAAGGAACAGAGCGCATCCGACAAGGTCAACAGTCTCCCCCCAGCGGCCTGCGGGTGTCCTGGCCATCACGCGTTTTTCTAAATCGGGGTTATTTCTTTTTGCGGCCTCGGAAAGACCCGTGTTGATCCATCCGGGAAGGATGCAATTGACCTGAATGTTATCCCTGGCCCACGCAACCGCCAGGCTACGGGTCAGTTGCAGAACGCCCCCCTTGCTCGCACCGTAAGCGGAAAAGGCACCCACGCCAAAGATCGACGTCATTGAGCCGATGCTGATGATCTTGCCCCCGCCCTCTTCCTTCATCGCAGGGTACACGGCTTTCGCGGCGATGAAGAAGCTGCGCAGGTTGGTCTCCAGGATCTCATCCCACTTCGCTACGGCCATGTCCTGAGGCAATATACCACCGCCACCCATTCCGGCGTTGCAGACCAGGATGTCGATCCGCCCGAACCTATCGAGGGTGCGCCTCACCAGCTCTACGTTGTCTGCCTCTCGCCGCACATCCACCTTCAGGCCCAGAGCTTCTACACCGAAATCCCTCTGTATTTCAGTCACGGCGTCGGCCGCTCCGGCCTCATGCTCAAGTTCGATCTTGATGTCTCCGATCACTATGTTCGCGCCGGCCCCTGCAAACCCCCTCGCGATCCCCTTTCCGATGCCCCGGTTCCCACCCGTTACGATAGCCACTTTGCCGGCCAGGCCAAACAGTTCTTTCAGTGTCTCTTTCATGGGGACCCCCTTTATATTCCAAGTTCTAAACTCTATAGCGGAGCATCCTGTAAGGAAGCACCAAATTCTATAGCGATAGCGCAGCATCCTGTAAGGAAGCATCCTGTAAGGATATTTGAGGTTTAGGATTTGAAGCATGTCCGGGGGGTCCCGCACGCGGAGCCCCCATTAGAATAGCGGTTATTTGCTATAAATATGGTGACAGGGCCAGACGCCCAGTTTCACTATCTTTCCCTTCTGCAACTGGTCAACACGTACGGCATCAACGCCCTCTATTTTGCCAGGGCCATACGTCAGGTGCGTACTGCTTAAGCCGCCGGTGTCCAGGTTCTTGATTTTGTAAAAGCCATTCTTCAACACATCGGCCGGTTTCAGTTTTTCAAGGGGTGCTGCCTTCAACGCAAGTCTTAGTGCCTCAACCTGGGTCAGAGCCTCAATGATTCCTCCCATATAGACGTTGCTGGCAACCGGCTTGCCCGGACGGTACTTTTTCTGCAGTTCGTTGCACCATGCAACCCCGGGGGTAGAGGTCTCCGAATAGGGAGGAAAACTGCCGGCCGAAACGTAACCGTTACCCAGCTCACCCATACCCAGGGCAAAATCAGCCATCTGGGTTGTGTTGGCAATCGCAAACGTTATCTTGTACTCGCGATCAGGCCCCATGCCTAACCTGACAGCCTCCTTCATCGTTGGCTGCGTACCGGGATTGATCATGATGCCAAGAGCAAGGTCGACCTTGTTTTGCTTCAGCCACGCAAGCTGTGTGGTCGGCGGAGTCGTTGGAACGAGAGGCACATACTGGATACCGACAAAGTCATATCCCAGCTTCTTCAGGTACGCTTCCATCTCAGGTATCTCGAGCGACTTGCCCATAGCATTATCGGCACTAATGTACGCAACTCTCGGCTTCCTGCTCTCTTTCCAGTGCTCTTTGAACCAGTCGGCAACGGCCCCAAGCGAATCAGTATAAATAGGGTAATGGGTAAAGATCGTTTGAGGCGGACTCAGCAAGAAAGGACCGGCGGCTATACTGGTGGTGCCCATGCTGTCCTCGTTAAGCCTGTCTTTCAACGCGAGCGCTATGGGTGAGCCCGACACCCTGTAAACCAACATGCCCTTGGCCTTCAGCTCCTCGTAGATCGACAGTGCCTTGGCCGGCTTGAGTTCGTCATCCCGCCATAACACCTCCAGGTTTATGTCTGCGGGGAATTTGTCTTTTTCCCACGGAGAAATACGTTTTGTCTCATTCACGTATTTGGTATAGTCCTCGAAGGCGGCCAGAACTGCGGCCGTATTCTCGGCGTAGGGGCCAGTCAGTGACATGGTGCCACCGATATATACTGTTTTTGCTGCCGCGGCACCACCCGGGAACAGCAATGCCATTACCAACAAAATGACAGAAGCTGCTACTGTTGATCTCATGTGGCCATACCTCCTTGTCCTTCTTTCTAATCTGCAGTTTGGCCTGGCGCGAATTTTCGACAGCCATCAATCTGTATCATAAGTTTAACTATCGCGTGGATTGGCGTCAACCGCAATCCGAAAGACAACCCCTTCTTCACCGCTTGAGCGCGCGACGTTGGGCTTCCGGGATGATCTCGCCGAAGCGGAAATAGGTTCTTCTCCACGACAGATCGGCCTGAATCAATTGACAGGGCTGCAGAATAAGCTTATACTGTACCTCAAGTATCGAAGTAATGATCAAAGACCGCGTGAGAGACGTATTTCAATTTGCTCGAAACACTCCCCTGACGAGATAATATACGGTCCTATCTTGCTTTAGCTACTAATCTATCTTAATGAAGAGGTGCCATGAGTTTCAGTTCATTTAAGCTTCATCCCCAAATAGCGGCCGGCGTCAAGGCGCTCGGCTACCAAATTCCGACTCCTATCCAGGCGCAGGCGATCCCGCCGGTCCTCGCCGGCAAAGATGTTATGGGCCTTGCCCAGACCGGCACCGGCAAAACAGCGGCATTCGTGCTGCCGATTCTGGAGCGTCTGCTCCCGGGTCCACGCGGCAAGGTGCGCTCCCTGATCATTGCGCCCACACGCGAACTGGCAGAACAGATCCATGTATCGATCGGGGAACTGGGACGCAATACGCACCTGAGGAGTTGTACGATTTACGGCGGCGTGGGCCTGAACCCGCAGATCCAGAAACTGCGTGCCGGCGTCGATATTGTCGTTGCCTGTCCCGGCCGGTTACTCGATCATCTCAACCAGAGGACGATCAACCTTGCGAACGTGGAAGTCCTTGTCCTTGACGAGGCGGACCGGATGTTCGATATGGGCTTCCTCCCCGACATCCGGCGGATCGTCAAACAATTGCCGCACAAAGCGGCAGACGCTGATGTTCTCTGCCACCATGCCCGATGACATCCGGAGACTGACGGACGAAGTACTCCATGATCCGGTCACGGTAAAGGTCGGTCATACGGCTCCGGCCAGCACGGTGTCCCATGCACTTTACCCGGTTGCAGCAGCATCTGAAGACCGGACTCCTCATGGAACTCCTCAAACAGACCGATACGGAATCGATCCTGATCTTCACACGCACCAAGCACCGGGCCAAACGCGTCGGCGAGGTACTGCAGAAGGCAGGGTACAAGGCTGCCTCTCTCCAGGGGAACTGTCGCAGAACAAGCGCCAGGACGCCCTCGACGGCTTCCGCAATGGCTCATACCAGATTCTGGTGGCAACCGATATCGCGGCCCGCGGCATCGATGTGTTGAGCATATCCCATGTCATCAATTACGATATGCCGGATACGACGGATACGTACACGCACCGCATCGGTCGCACCGGCCGCGTAGCGAAGACCGGGGACGCCTTCACCTTTGTCACCCACGAGGACGAGCCACAGGTCAAGAGCATCGAACACGTGCTGGGCGAGAAGATCGAGCGGCGCGTAGTGAAGGGTTTCGATTATACGAAATCAGCGCCCGGACGGTATGTCGAATTCGCACGGCCATCGCAACGCCGTCCGACGCACGTGAAACCAGAGCAGGCCAGCGTACGCTCGTATGCGGCGGGAACACGGCCCAGGACAGGCTCCACGCAGCCCGTACGCAGTGCCGCCTTTGGAACCGGTGCCACTGCGTCGCCTCCGTCAGAAAGGCGATGGGGCAGGAACTGACCAAGCAGATGGTCGAAGCACCAAGGGATGCCAGGCCTGGAAAGAAAGAACTGAGTAAAATCGTTTTCGGGAAGAAGTACGAATAATAAGCTCCGGCGCGCGCGAGGGGATAATCAGAAGGCCTCGCAAAAACGGTTTGACAGAACAAACCGTGCGCGCTAGACTTGAGAAATGAGAACCCATTTTCTCGCCGGTATCAGCTTTCTCGCTTGCATGCTCATGCATGGCGCCGCGGCCCAGGCTCAAAATCATATCGGGATCATATTGAGCGGATACGAGGACAACTGCCAGATCACTCATCTCGGCAAGTCCTACGATTGTGATGAGCGGCGACAGATTTATCTGGGGGACGTGATACGGAAGAAACCCTCCATCAAAGCACTGAAGATCAAGTGGGCTCCGTATGTGAAGGGGGCGCCTCGGGGCGAGACGTTCCTGGAGGCGGTTGCCGATAGGCCCGAGACGTTTCAGGCGAAGAGTTATGCAGGGGCCGCAAAGGAGTACCTCCAGGACTTTGTGCGACCTGCAGAGCACAGAGTCACGTCAGCGGTTACCAGGGATCCCCGCTACCGGTCCGCCATTCCTGACCGCGTCACCCTGCTTCCGGGCTACCCGATGCTCATCTCTCGCGACGGCGTGCAGTTCACGTCTCTTGTCATTCTGGCTGCAGACGGCAAGGAAGTCGTCACGATGCCGGTGGGAGGAAATGAACAAATCGTGCTTGCGCCTGAGCGATTGCCACTGAAACCGGGAGAGAACTACGCAGTGCAGTTACGAGGCGACGCAGCCGTGAGAAGATTTACGGCCAGTGTCCTGAAAAAAGAGTTGGAGGAACAGGTTATTCAGGGGCTTGCAGACATCGATAAGGAGGGGCTGCCCGGAGCAGAAGCAGTAGTGAGGAAAGCAGCCTATCTCCAGATGATCAGCGATCTCTACCCCGAGACTCTGGACCTCTACTGGTTGAGCTTTCAGCTCCTTCGCGATTCCCGATTTACGCTTACAAAAGAACAGGAAGAGGCTTTTACGGCGTTACGGGAACGTTACTATAGTTATCGCGCGGGGAAGGAGTAATACCAATTCGCCTTCAAGTCCCACGGGGATGCTTCCCTACGGGATGCTGTCGCTAGCGCTACCGCTATCATCTCCTCGCTGCCGCCTCGGTCTACATCTTGAATGCAAATCGGTATGACATTCTCTGGTCAAAGCGACGCACGGCTGAGTGCCCCGCCTCTTTCACTTCTCTTCCTTCTCGTCTCTCTTCTTCTTCAACATTTTATCCCACCCCATGCCCAGCACGGGCATCAGGGAGTTGAAGAAGAGCTGGGCGGAATTGATGAAGATCCCGTGCACCCGGTAAAAATAATAGGTAGCCGGAGAAACCAGGCACGCGATGAGAATCATGCTGACGATCCGCATTGGGCGGCCTTTGAAGTTGACGAGCATGAACGCGGCGAAAATGATGACGAGTCCCTGCAGAATGATGCCGACCCAGCGCGGAGCATCGCGCACCTGCCAGCCACCCAGCATCATGTTGATGCCGTTGCCGATAATGTACATGCCGGGCATATCGCCGACGGGTGTCACATACCACCCTTCCTTGTCAGCGCTGGAAGTACCAATCACAACGATTTTGTCTCGCAGCTCCGACTGCAATGCGTCCAGCTCATCAGGCAGTATCCTCTCCGTGAAAAGGTTGCCCTGACTGTCAAGGACGCCCGGGGGGATCAGGGAAAACCGTATTCTATTGGAGTAGAGCTCATGGTTCGAGATGTCGAGCGTGCCCCCGGTTGACAGGGACAGCGTGTAGGCCTCGTCCCTTTTCTGTTCCCGATCGCGGAGAATTTTCTCCTCGAGGATTTCGAGCTTTTCGGCGTCACCGTTGAAGAGTACCACGGAGAGCAGAGACGTGCTCCAGAGAACATGCGATTTCCCATTCGGGTCCTTCGTGACCTCATAATAGCGGAGGTAGCGCACGATGCGATCGGCGCGCGAAAAGGCCACATACGGCAGGCCTCGGTGGAAGTTGGGGTTCGTGTCAATCAATCCATCGAAGACGCCCTTTTTCAAGGTCCCGTCGATTCTGCTCGTCAGGGTGGGGAAGACCACGTGAAGAGGGGAGCGGTTCCGGGTCATTTCTTCGAGCACCTTGCGCAGTGTTTTGTCTTCAGATGGTCTGGGCGAGGGATAGTCGAAAAGGATATCGAATAGTACCGCGCGGGCTCCATTCTTGTCGGCGAGACGAAGGAAATGGGCCAGCTTGTCTCTGGGCATCAGGAGAGGCTCTCCCCACCGGAGGTAGGTCTCATGGTCAATATCGATAAAGATCACTTTTTGGGAGAACTTACTCCGCACGACTGCGCAATCACTCTGGACATCCCCGCCCCCTTCCGCGCATCTTTTTGAGGAAGCGAGCAAAGCCGTTGTCTCCTTCCGGATAAGTCCGTCCATGGCCGTGTTAAGGCCCTTTTCTATCGTATGTCCGTGAGAGAGGATCTGAAAGATGATGGCTATAACGATGCCGACGCAGACATTGATAACAAAGGAACGCTTCTTTTCCGCGTCCCAGCGCTTCCAGTGGCTGTCCTTCACCGCCGTCCAGGCAGCCAGCACCTGGGTCATACCCCACTCAAGGCCCTTCCGTAGCCGCTTTCCCGGTCTCATCGATAGGGCCAGTCCTCTGTCAGCACGGGGGCACCTTCGGGCGGTCAATACAAAGCAAGGGGGAAATCCATTCCTGCACCCCAGCTGACCGGCCACTGGGGAGTTCCCCTGTACTTCTCGGTCACTTCCGGTAGGCGATCCTTCACGTACTGGATGAGTCCTTCTACGGTCACCTTTCCTTCCCCCGCCTTCCCATGAAGGCCTTCGAGCATAGTGTAGGTAAGAACTCCGTGGCTGAGATCCTTCAACTCGGCCGCGTACTGCTTATCTGTGGAGGCAGACACGACATATGTCCCAGTCGAGCGGACGAGCTGTTTCATCACCTTTCTGTCTTCGTAGCCCCTCAGCCCGGTTATCCCTGAAATGAGGCCTCCCGACTTGCACGCATCCAGGATGACAAAAATCTTCTGGGCCTTAAAAGCCCGAAGTGCCTCTGTGATTTCTTTCGCGGAAATGCCCATTTTCTTGACCACGGTCTCTTCTTCCGGCGTTGTCACGTCATAGGGGATGAAGAACCACTCGCTGCCCACCATGTCGCCGTGGCCCGCCATGTAGAGCACGATCACATCCTTTTGCTGGGCTTGCTGCTTGAGCTCGTTGAAGAGCGCGGTGACGCCTTCCCTTGTTGCCTTTTCGTTAAGAATCGCATGTACGTGAACACTCGCGAAAAGCCTTCGTGCGGGTGATGAGGTGAAAAATTCTCTGATGCTTGCCGTGTCAAGTCCGGCGAAATTCAAATTGAGTGCGGGATTCTTGTATTTGTCGATGCCGACGAGCACGAGATGCAGATCGGGCGCTTTGCTCTCGCCCTTTCTCGTCACCGCAATCTCCGCGGGGTTCCCCTCGATGGTATCCTTGCTGAGGGCCACTGCCATTACGACGTTCTCACCCTCAAGCAGCGCAAGACTGTATGTCTTTTCGATATTCTTTCCCTTCTGAACAACAACGGTATTCTTCCCATCTTCCAGGACCCTCTTCCCGTTATGAAAGAGTCTTACCTCACGCACGCCGCCACCCATATCTTTCGCTTCCACTATGACCTGAAGCTGTTCTTTCTCCAACGTCGCATTGTTGGCGGGTGACAGAATAGCGACCTGTGGCGGTAACTCCTGTGCGAGCTTGAGAATCGGCATCTCTACGCGGGCGTCATCAGGCACGGCCTGGCCGGGTGCCGGTGCAGGCCTGGCCGGAGCAGCTTCTTTCATGGATGCGATAATCTTCAGATCGGACTCGGTCCCTGTTAGGACTGCCGTGATAACGTCGGGTCGGAAAAACCGTTCGAAGAAACGGGCAAGGGGATAGAATAAAGCCTCCCGATCCCTCCCGTTGTTGACGTGCCACCCCAGGAGCTCGTCCGCACCTTCGCTGCAGTCATAGTACCCGGAGGGAGTCCAGGCTACCCAACGTTTTTGGTCGCCATGGGCAAACAAGGAGAGGAGCAATTTGCCATCCGTCAGCCTGAACCAGTTTATGGTGCCGTCGCTCAAGGCCGCGACCGCAAGCCTGCCATCGGGCGACGCGGTAACGCTCTGCACCGTGCCCGGGACTGGAACCTTCCATTTCTCTTCCGTCTCTTTTGTGAGGAGCCGAAGGTAACGGGATGTGCCGTGGAGGATGCCCTGGTGGTCAGGGGTAAAGGCAAAGGAGTACGAGGTCTCAAAGTCGGCCATCCTTATTCTTTTCCCGTTGATCATGGGTTCTTTGGTTTCATTCCACCCGGTAACCCGTATGCCCTCGGCCTCACTGATGGGGCCAGATAGCTTTTCCTGTGACTTGCCGGGGTCATGGGCCGTCAAAACCCGTGCCGGGAACGAGAAGAGGACCGGCGTCTTGCCCTCTCTCTGGAAGCCGAACCTGATGGTTGCTCCGTCGGATGAGAGGTAGAGAGGATTATCCCTGAAATCGGGCCGCCTCACGCCGCTGAAGAGCCGCACTTTGTTCGTGTCATCTACTGCTAGCATCCAACCGGAATAGGTTCCTGCAACTGTACTATTACCTGGCAGCGTAAGTATTTCAGTGATGCGGCTTTGACCTGTGGCAATGTCAGTATATGGTCCCTTTCCCCGATCCAGCCATCTCCGCAGCGTGAACCTGCCCCGCGCATCCCTCCATCCGCCGCCGCAGTATAGGGCTGTCCCGTCGCGGGACCACTGGACAATCGGGATGTCTCCGGTCACTCCCGTCGTGTCCGGCGAGTAGAGGTAGGAAAGGTCTCGGGCGGAGAATCACGTCGACCTTTCGCACGTCGCGTAACCTACTGCGAGCATGAGGCCGTCAGGCGAGTAACGGACAAGTAGCGGTCTATTGCCGCTCCGTGCCTTTTCCTGTCTGATGCTCCGAAAAGAAGGAGAGGTAGCATCATGCTTTGATTTCGTAGAGACGAATATACCCATCCTCGGAGGCGGTAGCAAAATGAATTATTCCATCTTTATCGTGCGGCGCAAAGTCGATGCTTCCGGCCCTCCCGACTGCGCCGCGCGGCGCAAAGTGGCTTCCGGCCGCCCCGAAATACTTAAAATCCTGCCCGATGAGCTTTCCGTCACTCACTCGATAGAGTGTGAGTCCGAGCCGAAAAGGCTGTAGGGCTGCCAGATATTTACCGTCCCGTGAATAGGCCAGGAAAAGCACGTACTCCGTTAGGCCCTCTGTCAGACGCTTCTGGAGTCTGCCCGTCGCAATATCGAAGAGATATATGGAACGTTCACCCCAGTCCCTACCGGTATAACCCGCGCAGGCGATCGTCTTCCCATCGGGCGATAGCGTCAGGGCGTAAAGCTCGCCCTCCATGTCATCGCCGATAGGCGGCCTCAGTACAGACACCAGTTTACCGCTCTTGCCCTCCCATATACGGACGGTCTTGTCCGTAGATGCGCTCACGACGTACTTTCCTTCGCCATCTGCAGCCAAACGGTAGATTCTGCCGGCGTGGGCTCCGGTTTCGAGACGGAGTATAGGCTCTGAAGGCGGCTCCAGGGAAAAGACGGATGATGAGAAAAGAAGAGAAGCGACAATGAAGACGGTGAGGCAGGGTACGCGCACCAAAGTTTCCTCCCGGCTAAGGACGAGTATCACACAGGAAGCTGTACATGTAAAGCGATTTTTTCCATGAAAATTGTTTTCTACGTCACTTGCGCTTTGCTTTCGCTTCATTGTTTCTTTTTCAGCGTTGCCTCTATCGTACTATAGCGACCTTGTGAAATTCCCTTTAACTCTCCTTTTTCTGGATAAGCTATATATATACTTGTACCAGTGGAGGTTGGCGGCATCTCGATATACAGTCTCCCATCATTTTGGCGTTTTATTATCGCTTTGACTTTGTCGCTAACGATGCGGGATTCTCTTGCAGTAGTCGCAACAACCTCCTCTTTGCTAACTTCCGAAATGATTAGTTTGGCTGTGCTCCTAGATGCTGTCTTATCGGCCGTCCACGTTCCCTCCCAATACCCCGAAAAGAACTTTATTTCGTCAGGGAGACTGGGGTCGGGAGGAACAATTTGGATATTTTTCAATGGATCGACGTCTTCGGCGAATACCACGGGAGATTTCGCCATCATGTAACAAATAAGTGCAACCATGCTGACCAGAACAACTACCAACTTTCTCATCTCTCTTCCTCCCTTTCCTCTTTCTTTTCTGACATGAGAGCATAGGCGGGCTGATCGTTTAGCCTTTAGCCAGCGCTGCCATAAGCCCCGCCAGCGTGAATACCGCCGCGATTGTTCTCAGTTTCATTGTCCCTCCTATAAATAACCGCCTTGATCCGGCGGCTTGGCTGTCTACTGGAGAACGACTCGATAAAGCTATCTGAAATCCATCGCTTTCCGTCCCACCCTTGCGGATGGTTTGGCTTTATCAGATTGATTCGACTGTAGTCCTATGCATAACTAATGTCAAAGAAAATCAGAAGCATGTGAGCAAGTGATTTCTTGGAGCTTTGCTGAACGTAATCTTGAAATAGCGCTAGGAGCCTGTCGGAGAATTCCCAATTGAAATATCGGTTTCCCACTTTGGCTTTCATTTCTGTCAGTCTGATGATCATGTTCTATAGAAATTGGTCCGATCTTCGCTTCTGTTTCCCACTTTGGATGGACCAAAATCCTAAATGGCCATTTCTCCGACAGGCTCCTCTAGGGCGGGTTTAAAGATCAGGTGAAAGAAACAACATAAGTCAGCATCTTTCTTTCCACTTGAAAGGTGGTATCGGAGTGAGAAACGTCAAGATCAAGCTTCCAGGAAGCATCAGGTAAGCATGGCGGTTATCGCGTTCACCTACCAATGCAGTAGTCAGCAATAACCACGATGATTGCCCATTACGGAAAGAAAGAGCGACGTGGGTTCAGACAGAGAGTTCTGTCGGACCATGCGTAGCAAGCGCGACCAGCTTTGACCGGTTGGTGACGTTGAGCTTACGGAAGATTGCGTTGAGGTGTGCCTTCACCGTGTGTTCTGACAGTGCAAGCCTCGGCGATCTCCTGTTACTCAACCCCTGACAGATGAACTCGATGACGTCCTTTTCCCTGCTCGTGACGTGGCTGATCTTTCCCTTCTGGGAGATGTTCCCGGCATCGTCGAGGAAAGGGTCTTCACCGCCCCATTCTCGATCCATAGCTTCCCCTCGCTGACCGCCGCGAGGGCCTTCTTGAACAGGGGGAGGTCCGTATGGGTGGAGAGTACTCCGTGTATCCGGTACGAGAGGAACGTGGCGCAGAGCTTGTCCGGTTCCGTGCCGGTGTCCATGAGGAGGACCTTTGCTTCGGGGTACCGGGCGAGGAGGTCATGGTTGAGGGCAGTACTATCCACAAGGAGCACGTGCGGGGTAAACCCATTGGAGCTCTCACCCGTGACCACGTGATCGTACCCATTCTTCACCAGAAGCTGGTAGATGGCCTCTGCCATCAGATGGTTACCGAAGTGGATCCCGATATGCATCATCTTGTCCCCTTCCGCCCTCGATAGTGACCTTACCCACAGGATCGATGACCATGTGGATCGACGCACCTGACTCTTTGAGATTTCTGAAGTGTCTGATTTCCTCCTCCGTGGCGGTGAAGAACGCTGCGAGCACCGGAACGAACCCCTTCCCGAAAACAACTTCTTCAAATTTACTCGTTTTCATGAGTTCCATAAGCACCCCCTGAGTTCCCCACAAAGTCAGGTTAAAGAACGTGGTTCTTCAAGTGTAACGGGGGCGTCGTGAGAACACAATAGAGCAGCGGGCTATTTCATATCGGTCGATGGGCTTAGCCATAACGGCTTATATGAACGTAGTATCCAAGACTTCAATCGTGACGTTGTATATTTTGGGTCGTTAGGCTGTCTTGGACCAGCCACATTGAGTACGCTGATACTATTATCAGCAATCCACTTCCGCAGCCTCTGTGCAGGTTCATCAACCGTGAGCTATCACGTGTGGGCTACCCATTACCAGCTGTAACGTTCGCCATCTTCCCCGAGAGTGAGGCTGACGATTGCAGAAGAATTTCTCGACTGACAGGGGTGCTCAGAAACCTGCAAGGTTTCGACCACTCTGAAGTTTGATGGTTCACGGTTACCGCTGACAATCGAGTCAAAATGATGAAAGCACTTCAGCCGAAAGACCGTGATAATTCAACGGATGTCCCTGACCAAACCGGGCTTCGCTTATGTCATACCCATGGGAACCGCGACTAGCTCATGGGAGTATAATGTGTTGCAGTAAGTTCCAGAACCAGGACCACCAACCTTCTCGATGTTTGGCGGCTGCCCGATCAGTTTCCGGGGGAGACACAGCGGCCGTGTTCGCGAACACCGAGTCGCTGGAGACGTCAGACGGAGCAACGGCGATAGCTATCGAGCCCTGGCTCGAAGGTACGTCGGGCGCGGCGGAAAGCTCGAACGCATACCACTTGCCATGAACCCTGACCTTATAGGAAGAAAGGGTGACCTCGGAAGACTCAACGCCTTTAACGTCCATATTGGATACGATATCTCCCATAGTATAAGGTCCCGTGAGGCCTCGTACGAGCTGTCTGGAAAATGTCAGACTGTTTGCTGTCTCAAGAGCGCTCAGAATGGCGCTGGCCCGCTGACGCAGCCGCATCATCGGCCATGGAGAGGAGTCTCGGGATAACCGTGGCCGCCGTAATTGCAGCAACGAGGACCATGATCAGCAGTTCGATCAGGGTAAAGCCCTTGCGGTGTTTGACTACACGTACGTCCGGGCATATCTTTTGCCGCCCCGGGTGGCCCAGCCGAATTTTCATCTTCTTACGCTACTCCCCGCTTCCCGATACGCTTCGCTTAATGTTTTCACGGTAGACGTCCCTGCTTATCACGACGTTGCATGCGTCTGACGGAAATCATTTTCTCCCCGCCGCGGCGATGAGGACCTCATATCCTCAAGTATTAGCGTGTTTGCCCGATAAGGCAATACCTCAAACGGCTATTCTATTTAGGAGGAAGAACTTAAGCCTTTAAACTTAGACAAGTCTTTATCTCCTAACGTCGCGGGCCAGTGACACTCATTATCCGGCAACGGTAGGATACACTCTATATCAAGGTGCACCACAGTTATGGCGCACTTAACGATTGAAATCTCGCATACCTGCCATGAAAACAGATTTAACGAGTTCAGCTTACTGTATGGAAATCGGGCCGAGGATAAGACAGAAAAAGCATGGACAGTTACCCTCGCTCTGCCTCCTTGAGTAGTTGTTTCTTCTCACTCTCCGCTGCCTCTTCGCTGAAGTGCCTGGAGTAGTCTACCAGCACACCCTTGTCGTTTATTGCCTGGACTGCCCAATGCTTACCCTCGTCAAAGAGGTGCTTGTCGTACAAGACGTTTATGTGCATGGTAGTTCCTATAATGGTAGCGGGGATCTCCTGGCAACACAATGCGCCAGCGGGCTATCATAGCGGTAGGAAGGCTTAGCCGCAACGACTTATATGAACGTGGCATGAAGGGCTTCAAGCGCGGTCTCATACGCGTTGAAATAGCCCGCACAGATACCGGGTCTTTCTCGCGCTGAAAACCAGCGCCAGCATCAAGTTTCCCTAATCATGTATTATCGCTGTGGAGGAGCAGGCGTATCCGGGCCAGGGTCGGTTTACAACTCGACCCGGAGAAGAAGAGACTGGATAATTCGCACGTGTTATTGTCTTGTGCGTCGCATATCATGAGGAGAAAGTTGAAGTTCAAGGCGAGCACGGCTCGCCTCCGGCACCAGTACCGAAGGAGCATATCGTACCACCTGGGGCGCATGCCGCGGCACGGTGCGCGCAGCTTCCGGCGTGGCAATTAGAAGCCCAAGCGGGTGCACTTCCCGTACAGCACGCTGAATTTGGTGCTACATTCCCGTTCCCACATTGAGAGCCGGGAGCAGGCCCATTGAAGCAGTTGCCAAAGTCTCCGGACCCATTTTCGCAACTACCATGGGCCACAGCGGCGCTCTCGCTTAGATTGACCAGTTTCGGGGGTTCGTAGGTGCATCGTTTCGCCCCGTTCACTGCGCCGGAGGAAGTGTTGTAACATCCCCCCGGGTGCACTGCCGCAGTATCTGCGGTCTTACGGCAGCCAACCCCACGGCCAAGCTGGGAGACGTCGAAGCCGGCGAGCCCTTCCCGAACCAACTCCTCTATGAACCCCCGAACATCCTCGCCCGCTTCCTCGGGTACCCTCGTCGGCATAGGTGCGGATTTTCTTGGGGAGGGCATCCGTGGGGTGTCCCCCGTCAAGGAGCTTCCATAGGTAAACGCCAGTCGGGTTCAGGCCAAAGCCGCGACCGGTATCCGGATCGAAGAGAACGGCCCAGTCATCAAACTCCTCCCGGAGCACGACGGAAGGGTTGGCTATGGGCTTTTCGCTGTTCTTCACGGTCATTCATGCCTCTCCGCGCGATATCAACCCAAACGCGGTAACGATCCAGGGAAAACGCAACCTCTTTATGCAATGTGTGTACCATGGAAGCACCATCGCTGCTATGCGGCTCTACCTAGTCTTTGTTCTTAACTACTGCGGGTCTTCTTCTCCGAGTGCAAAGGCGGTTTTGGGAAGCGATGATTCTCTTTCTGAGAAGCCGCCACAATTGCCGCGTGTAATGATCTGAGGTGGAACGAAAATCAAAAAAACACCATTTCAGCTATCCGTACTTTCGTCCATCTACTACTAAATGACTTACCATCTAAAATAAAACAACGATTACCAAAAGAAAGAGACAACACAATTCTGGTGTCGAGAGCGATGATCACTTCGTCGATGCTCATGGGGCTGGCCCTGAATCCCTCCCCGCTTTCCCGTGCCGGTAGAGAGCCATCTCAATAGCCACGTAAAGCTCCTGTTCGTTGATGGGTTTCAGGAGGTACCCGGACGGTTCAGTGACCTTGGCCCGGTCAAGCGTGGACTGGTCTGAGTGGGCGGTGACGTAGATCACGGGGCAGCGGTATTGAGATTGGATGACTTGAGCAGTCTCAATGCCGTCCATCGGTCCCTTCAGGATAATGTCCATAAGGATAACATCGGGGCGGTTGGTCAGAGCGTTCATTACTGCGTCTTTTCCAGAAGTCACAGGCCCGAGCGGCTCATAGCCGAACTCCTGGAGAGTCCGACGGATATCCAAGGCCGTGATGTTTTGGTCCTCGACAATAAGTATTCGTCCGTGTGCCATCGTGTCGTCCTCAACACCAATATAAGCATTGATGATCGGCAAATTCATCCTCATCCGCGAGGCGGGGTTCATCCTAGGAGCCATAGGTGTCGCCCTAACAGAGCAACACGTGATTCAGGAAGCAGTCCACACTTTCGGCCGAGTAGCCCGGGGGAATCTCACCCCCAGGCCCTCACAGAACCGTACGTGATAGTCTCCCGTCATACGGCTCGTACCATCTCGCCGCTTATATAACCAAGCGGCGCGGCCTTACCCTCTGGCTCCTCCCATCGCTGGTTGGCCAAACAGTTCGGCCAGATGATCCAACCCCTTCGCTCCATCCCCATTACAGGGACTTCAACGCTACTACGGGTCGGTCCGCCCCTGTGCCCCGCATCGGTACTCTCACTCTTGTGGGTGCTCCCCACTTGAGTTTCTCCCTTAGCATCGGGACGACAGGTTCCCACGTTCCACACAAGAGCCTGGTCCAGGTTCACGCCACCTGCATGCCGGACGCCACCCAGACAGTAAGCAGGTTTCCTCTGGGCTCTTCCGGGGAGAGTGAAAGGCTCCCCGTTTTGACGCCGCCTAATTGTTTTCGACACCTCGTCAGTGGTTCGCTTTCGTTCGTCTCCCTGGACCTCACTTGACACGATCGTATCGTGCCTTTTCCTGCAACGCTCACCACCACGGCTCTTTACCGCAGCAGCTTGAGGTAGTTTGGAGCCTGTTCCTGCAAGCCGGCTCCGAGGGGCCTGCCCTCATCTCTTGTACGACTTCGTGGCGCAATTTCACCTACAAATGGGGGATACAGACTTAGTTCACTGTTTGCTCCATTATCGCCCGAAATGTGAACGGTTTTACTCAAAGGGAACAGGAACCGGGCGTGCCTTAGATGTTGCTTATCTGTGTTTTTGACGTATAATGAACGAGATGAACTTTGAATGGGATGGTCAGAAAAGCCTGACCAACAGGGACAAACATGGTATTGATGTCGAAACCGCCAAAGCTCTCTGGCTCGATGACAGGAGGGTCGAAATCGAAATGACCTTTCCCGATGAGAAGAGATGGGCTCTCGTAGCTCAGGTTGGGGAAAATACCTGGACAGCAATCTATACCGTGCGCGATCAGGCCATACGACTCATTTCGGTGAGACGGGCCAGGCCAAAGGAGGTAAGACTATATGAAGAAAAAACGGCTGGCAGAAGCAGCGGCTGAATTCGATAGGAGATTTGACGAGGGAGAAGACATTCACGACATCGTGGATCTCTCAAAGGCAAAGATAACTCGCCCGGGCAGGAAAGTCCGCATCACCTTGGATATCCCGGAAGCCTTAGTGCGTGATATAGACGATGTGCGTGAGCGCGTAGGTGTGGATCGGGGCGCGCTCATTAAGGTCTGGCTACATGAGAGGGTTGCTCAGGAGAAGACAGGGTAGAGGGTCAGCAGCGTATCAGCCATCTAACCGCGTGCTCCAATGCCAGATCTCTCCTAGCGATATCTGAACTCTTGAGACCGTCAATGTATTTCCGCAAATCGCCATTTGCAGCGTAACCGCTCGTCCGAGCCATGCGGCGAAAATCATTCAGCAATCGAAACATCGTTTGATACCTTCTCTCCAAATCATGCCGCATCGCAGCAATCTTCGACCGCTCGACCAAAAACCTTCTGCTCAGGACTGCATCAGACTGGCCAGCTGCGTAGGAAGCCAACAGGTCATGGTAGTCGAGTTTCTGCATCCAGGGGTGCTTAAGCATGATCGGTTCATCCTTGAAATTGGCCGCCAACGCTCTGAGCAAGAGGTGATCCTCAGTCAGTTCCGCCATGTGGCAAGCGCTCTCCGCGTATCCACTAATAAATCCTGTGCACCGTCATCGATGTAGGACTTCAATTCTCGCAGCCCTTCAATGTCGAATAAGCTAGGTGCGTTCGCAGCGACAAGGCCGGTGCGGGACCTGATTTGATTGAAGAGCGGATAGACCTTTCCACCGCGCGCAGCGCCGGAGATGGATTCAAGCCGCACCACCTTCCTTCGCACTCGCTTGAATTCGACGATCAATCGCACGACCGGTTCCGTAACAGCCAGTTGCTCTAATCTCGAGAGTGTGACCTTCCGTAGTCCGATGTGGCCCCGCAAACTCGGCACTTCTCTGAAGATTTCGGTTAATTCTTCTTGCTCCGATTCGCAATCAAACACCTTGCCGACCATACTGCATATCTTTGCCCTCAGACGGGCACCTTGTTTGACAAGACGCTGTCTGATCTCCTCGATCCCTTCGACATCGACCGCTAGTCCATCAAATTCGAGCTTTGCCAACCTGCGGAGAAGTCCCATGGTTTGATTGGGGCCGTTCAGTGCTAGGTACGTGGGCACATTCTTGGGAACGACGCCCAGCACAGTTTTCACTGTTTCGGAGGATAGCCAGTCCCATTCAGACTGCCCAACATTGCGGGGTAGAACCACAGTCAAATCGTGCCAGCACAGAACTGGAGAAATCGCCTGTCAGCTGTTACGATGTGTGAGGATGGCGGACGGATGCAGACTAACTCCAAACCGGAATCTAGAGGAGAGAAGAATGCCGGCGGAACGTTGAGTTCCTTGAGGATGGCAAGGAGGTCATCGATATTTGCACGGCTCGACGCCGCATCAGCTTCCTTTCCAATAATAAGCACGCCCGCTGTGCGTCGGACGGCTGGTCTTCAGGGTTTGGGCAATGACCCTGTTGGGCAAACCTTCTGCAGCCAACAGGCAAATGCGTGCACGCAATACGGTCCTCTGGGGACTGGTTTTGGCCCCCACCCAGGCCTTCAGAGTCGTGCGCTGCTCTTCCGTCATCGACAGTCTTTCGGCTGGTTTCCACATGATAATTGTAAAGATTTTACGGTAACACTACGGATTCTCATATTTGCCAGATTTTGCATTCGCACTCCCCATCAGAAAAGACACTGACGAAACGTACCAAATACAATAGGAAAATTATCGTGTGTTCTCAATCCGAGTCGTAAGTGGTAGATAACAACGCCTAAGAGCGGAGGGCACTTCTTATGGGTATCTTGTCCATCATTGCTGTTTGATTCCCGCGGATACAGAGACACCTTCTGGAAAGCCATCTCAGTATTCCTCCAGAATACGACACAACGCTAAGTCCTTAGGCTATACTCCAGTATAGCAAGAGCAGCTAGTTTGTCAACCTCGATTATCTCTTTTCATTTGAAACGATGCATAGTCTTCATATTGTTCTGAGTGAGGATAGGAAGTAACCCGCAAGCCAAATGGTGCAGTCTTTACGAGCTTGGCAGGCAGAGAAGGTAAAACACCGGATAAGATGTTACCCCTTCCCGTTGTCTCACTCCTGCCTAGAATGGTCAACTTCACTGTCTACTTTTTGTATAGTAACTATGAGTTTCGTACTCCTGGAAATAGGGAAGACCCTCTCCCCACGAAATGCGGGGAAAGTAGCTATGGGGCTCGAAAAGGTTGAAATCGGAAAAAGGTTCGCTACCCCTGTCGAAATACTGAAAATCCGCAGGCCGCATGTTCGAGTCATGCCGGGGGCACTATTCTAAGATGGGTTTTCAGTTCCATAGGGGAATGATTGGATTGGCCCCTCACCCATCCTCCCCTCTGCGCGACGCGGCATCTTTCTCGAACGGGGCCGGCCGAAGTTCAATCATCCGCTTCGACTCATAGTGCACTGAGGAGGCGCCATGAGGATATCGGGACGAGGGAAACAATCATCTAAGAAACCTACCGGAAATCCGCGCAGAAGTGGGGTCCCGTTCCGTCAGATGTATCAAGTAACGTGCGTTTCCTCCGAGTGCTAGCATCGTGCTAACAGATACTAAGGACCTGTATACGGATAGAAATATCTTTCTGCATCGGCGCTGCAAGCCGAAAAAGTACTTCCTTGATCGTTGCCTGACAGATTTTGACCGATGATTCAAGGTTTTACTTGATAATCGTTATGCGGATGCTGGCCTGAACCCTTGCTTAATTGCTTGTGATTATTTCCTTGACACGTATCTCCATTCCTGCTTCAATCGTTAAAGAGGCTATACATACAGATGTGCGTGCAATAAAACGCCTGTCTGCAATGAAACCAGGTGAAGACAAAAAATAGGTTTTCTACGGCTCTGTTGTTATTGTCGATGCTGT
>CAWGEZ010000023.1:0-94461 GCA_963821605.1 uncultured delta proteobacterium
CAGCGCTCTCGGGGGCGGTTCCAGCGGCAAAAGCGGCAGCTCGGCTAAGGCCAGTAGCTCACGCGGAAGTTCGAGTATGGGTGCTCGAAGTAGTGGTAGTGGTGGCGGCGGTGGGAGGCGAAGGTAGAAAAGCCATGAACAATACAATTCAGAAGATTACAAGAACATCAAATTCCCTGGCACGAGGAGCTGTCCTGCAAATGTCCAAACTGACTCTCTTCTGCGCACTTACGCTACTTTTCTCTTCCTTTTCATTTGCTCAGGGAAAACCAAGCGACACTCCATCACAATCGCAGAAAACTTTCAGCAGTCCGAAAGAAGCCGGTGAGGCACTGATTGAGGCCGCGAAAAAAGACGATATACCCGCAATGCAAGAAATCTTCGGCCCCGCCGGCGAAGATCTGTTGTCGACCGAGGATCCAGTGCAAGACAAGAACATTGTTGCCGGATTTGTCGCGGAAGCGTATCAGAAGAACACGATCAACATCGACCCGAAAAACCCCAACCGCGCCATACTCGTCGTTGGCATCAGGGACTGGCCAATGCCTATCCCCATCGTCAAGAAGAACGGTAAGTGGCTCTTTGATACCAAGGCTGGCCGCCAAGAGATGCTCTACCGGCGCATTGGAGCGAATGAACTCGATGCGATGGATGTCTGCCGCAGTTACGTGGAATCACAGCACGAATACGCGATGGAAAAGCATGATGGGGCAGAAGTGAACCAGTACGCTCAACGGGTGATTAGTACACCGGGAAAACACGATGGATTGGTCTGGCGGAATCCCGATGGAAGCTTGGGTGGTCCTCGGGCCGAAGAGCTCGCAGACGCTTTGGCGGAAGGCTATACCGACCACTCGAAGCCTTTTCACGGATATTACTTCAAGATCCTGAAAGGGCAGGGACCTGCGGCCCCGCTCGGCAAGATGGATTTTGTGATCGAGGGCGCCATGATCGGCGGCTTTGCGCTCGTGGCTGCCCCAGCAGATTATCGGGTCACTGGCGTCAAAACCTTCATCGTAAGTTATGAAGGCATTGTCTATCAGAAGGACTTAGGTCCGGACACGCTTAAGGCCTTTAAGGAAATGGAATTGTACAACCCGGATAAAACCTGGAAGCGTACAGACGATAGTTGGCCGAATGACACATTGGCATCGTCCAATACGGCAGTGCAAAACTGAAATGACGCCCGCTCACTAGGGATTTCCCTAGCTGGGGCAACTTGAGTGCACCTTTCGGGCTCATTGTAGACGACGACATTCACGGGCCGAACGCGATGCTCCAATTCGGTCGTTAAAAGGCGATTTAATAATTCCTCAATGGAGGCGCTTTTGGCTTTCATCCTCTTTGGGAGAAAACTGCAAACATGAAATCGAAAATGATTCCATTCTGTCTTCTGTGGCTAATCGCATCGCCACTTTTTGCTCGCGACAAATCGGACATTCTGGTCATGCGGAATGGCGATCGCCTAACTTGCGAAGTCAAAAGCCTCGACGCTGATACTCTCTCCATCAGTCTCGATTACGCTGCGGGTACCATCTCCATCAACTGGGGCAAAGTCGATCACATTGAAAGCAAGCAACTCTTTCTCGTAAAAACCCAGGGCGGCATGGTTTATTCTGGCAGTCTCTCCACCCCCTCCACTCCCGGTGCGCGACCTACAAACATCGAAGTCCTCGAAGAGTCTACAAGCAAAGTTGAACTAGCCAAGACGCATGTCATCCATATGGAAGAGACGGATCTCAGTTTCTGGCGCCGTTTCAACGGGCAAGTCGGACTCAACTCGATTTACAGCAAAGGCAATCAGTCGGTTCAATACAACCTCAACGCTGATGCCATTTATCCCCGCGAGCGCTGGTCCGCTGCCATCGGCTATAGTTCTTCCTTCTCCTCAAATACCGGGAGCTCTGCCGTAACCCGCAATGAGAGTCAAATGACGGCTCAGCGGCTCTTGCGCTGGAACAATTGGTACTATGCGGGACTCCTAGACTTCCTGCAGAGTTCGGAGCAGGGTATCCAACTCCAGGCCACTTTCGGCGGCGGCATCGGCCGCTACCTGAAAAACACCAACAACACTATGATCAGTGTGTATGGCGGCGTCGCATGGCAAAATATCGCCTATCACGAGCAACTCGTAGCGGCTCCCAATCAGCAGGTCACTTCGGCTCTGATTGTCGGGAAGATGAGTCTGTTCCGTTTCGACAAGACCAACCTCGACGTCGTCGCAACGGTTCTGCCCGCTCTTTCCGACCCGGGACGTATCCACACCAATCTAAACGTCGCCTACTACATCAAGCTCTGGAGCAAGTTCACCTGGAACTTTTCCTTCTATGGCAACTGGGACAATCAGCCCCCTCCCGGCTTCTCCAGCAGCGACTACGGTACCAGCTCCGGTATTGCGTACAGATTCGGCAACCGCTAGCACTTTTCCCGCGGTGCTGAAAATCTTTGAAGGAGTGAAGGTTAATGCTAAGTCGCACCAGACGATTGCAGGTTGGACTGACCGTTCTCGTGATGGTCATGTATTCAGTGACCTTGCTCCGCAACCTGCACGAGAGCGAACGGCGCTCCCTGCAGCTAAAGGAAACGCCACTTGCCGGCGACTACGTCGGCGTGTCCATTCGGGTCGTTGCCGTCGACCTGTCCAAGTCAGAGATAACAGCGCTTGTGAGTCTCCGTCTCAATGGTGAACTTGCCAGAGACCCAGTGACACCGGCAATTGACCTGAAGCTCTTCCTGAACGGAATCCGGGGACCCCAGGAGATCGAACTCCTGCGCGGGCGGCGCATCAATCCCTTCGAAGCAGTTTTCCCGCTTGATGGCAACGTGAATAAATATCCCTCTGATCGCTACGGGACTTCGATCTGGATGATGGTCACCAAGCGCGCTCGCGCCACTAAGTCACCACAATCGCAGACGGAAGAGGCGGATCAACAACACAAACCACTCGAGGAGACGGCCAGTGGGGTCTTGGTTGCTGCGCCCCAAGAGAGCGTAACATTGCCGATTGTGTCCTCAATTAACGCCTCTGTTCCGGGCTTGAAGTTTGAGGGCCAGAGCGTGGAGCGCCCTGGTAACGGGCTCGAGGGATTTAAACTGTCCGTTCGTCGATCGGACAACGTGATCATTGTATCCATCTTGATCATGGTACTGATGATGAGTCTGGCCATGAGCGTGCTTCTGATGAGCTTCAATGCGCTGACCTCGACAGAGGGGATTGAACTCCTGCCATTGTCACTTTGCGTGACCCTGCTGTTTGGTTTACCTGCTCTACGCAATGCTCAGCCGGCCGTACCGCCACTTGGTGTCCTTGGCGATTATTTATCTTTTGTCTGGGCAGAGCTGATCGTGGCGGTTTCAGCGGTGATCCTCATTTGGACTTGGCTGTTGCGCCAACGGCGCACCAAGCAAGGAGCTTAGCCAGTCGCCTCCGAACATCTGAGTAAGGCCAAGAGCCATCTACAGAATCGCGTTGTTGAAGGCCATGGTAGTTGGACAACATCTTGCGAACTCCCCACAAACGCGCTACTGGGACAATTGAGATTTGGGTTAGAAAACTAAGCTCATGGCTGTGCAACCAGCAACCACGAAGGCTAGCCTGTGGACGACGGTTTCCAAGACTTTTGTGCCCGATTGAAAGCAGCTGAGCGGTGGGCTTTCCGGACACGGCCGCCTTCCCACCTCCGTTTTGAATCGGCTAGACACGAGTTGGTAGTAAGGTGCCAGGGAGTTGATTTGGAGGACATGGTCAAGAAACGGTGTTCGAGGAGCTGAGAGCGTCGGCGATACTCACCGAGACCTCGCTTCCCCCTTACTGACCTATAGGGGGCTAGAAAAGTTGCTATGCTAGGAATTCGCGGAAGCCAAGGAGATTACTCATGTCGAAAATTGTCGTGATAGGTGGGACCGGCACGGTTGGGAGCCAGACTGTCCAGGAGTTACTGAAGCGCGGGGCCGAGGTGAGGGTAATGACCCGTTCCGCCGATCGGATCGCCTCGCTGCCACGAGGCGTTGAGGGCGTGATCGGGAGCATGCTACAACCGGAGTCCCTACCGCCGGTCTACGCCGGAGCTGACAAGTTATTCCTGATTACCCCGCTTGATCGCGACGAGACCGCTCAGGGGATCGACGCGGTGGATGCGGCGGTGGCTGCAGGCATCCGACGGATCGTGTATCTCAGCGTGCACCAGGCGGACAAGGCGCTCACGATTCCGCACTTCGTCTCTAAACTTCCGGTAGAGGGTGTCATTCGGGCGTCCGGCGTCGAGTACACCATCCTGCGGCCGAACAATTTCTACCAGAACGATCTTGCGGTGCTGGATGCCATTCGCAAGGGCATCTATCCGCAGCCTACGGGCAGCGTGGGCATGAGCCGCGTGGACGTGCGCGACATCGCGGAAGCCGCCGCTATTGCTTTGACGCAGACGGGACATGCTGGCACGACATATTCGCTGGTGGGACCGCGGGCCTGGACGGGAGCACAAATTGCGGAGACGTTGACGAGGCATCTTGGCAAGCCAGTCGTGTACGTGGGAGATGATCTCAAAGCGTGGTCGGCGCAGATGCGCGCATTCATGCCCGGCTGGCTGGTGCGCGATCTGGAAATCATGTTTCAGCACTTCCTGACCGCCGGCCTGCTCTCAACACAGGCAGAGATCGACGAACTGACGGCCATGTTAGGGCACGCGCCGCGCAGTTACGAAGCCTTCCTCAAAGAAGTTTTGCCAGTTTAAGAAATCATCTCTCACTCTGTAGCGAGTACGAATCGCTACACAATCAATACATCTTGACCACAAACGGGGGGTGTAGCGAGCTTGCAATCCCTGGGCACCTTGGGCTCTTGGCGCAATCAATCTGAAGACTAGCTATAATGTCAAAGATTAACATCGGCAAAGCTTGCCGATAATTTGATTACTGAATGCCAGAAGCGAAGAGGCTAGCCATGGATCAAATGAACGTCTCGATTACCGACCAACTTGCGGGCTACGTCCGCAAGAAAGTAAAAAGCGGTCGTTACAACAATGCCAGTGAAGTTGTCCGCGAGGCTTTGCGGCGAATGGAAGACGAAGACGAGCGCGCATTGCGGATAGCGAAGCCCACTGCTGAAGACATACTCACCGACCTTACTGAGGAGCAACTCGACACCATACGACAGCGCGTTCGTACCAGCATTGAAGGCATCGAGGCTGGCAATTTCGCCGAGTACGAAGGACGCGAGGGATTGAAGAAGCTCGCAGATGGTGTGAAGACTCGGGGACGCAAACTAATTGCCCAGACAGCTTAGGACAAATAGTGCGTTATCGCGTCTCAGCGGATGCGGAGCGACATTTGGAAGAGATCTTCCTTTATTGGGCTAGTCGGACAAGCCTGGGGACCGCAGACCGCGTTATCGACAAGATCACGGAACGATTCTGGCTGACTGGCGAGCATCCGGACGCGGGCAAGGCTACAGGTGACATTGCTGTTGGTGTGAAGTGCTTCCCTGCAGGAAAGTATCTCATCTACTATCGAAAGACTCGTCGCGGCACAGACATACTCCACATTTTTCACGGGGCTCAGGATTGGCGCAGCGCCTTCAATCGGTCTGAAGGTGAAGAGAATCGTTGTGTTCGGCAATGATGTTCAGGTTCAGACTGGCCTCAATTGGGCAAGTTAAGGGCAAAACGTGGTCAAGAAATTTAAGTGGAAAATGGTGGCCGAAAGCGTTGCCCCGCCAATCGCAGAAATCGAGACGGACGAGAGACGGCGGAGCCTTCGCGTATCGCTCAGCTTGGAGGAAACTTCTCTGTTTAGGAGTCCGAGGAAGAAGGCGTGGCCAACCGCGGTCAGTAAGATGAGCTGCATCTCCCACGCGCTTCGACGAAGCTCGTCAGGCATGCGCTGTCGGATTATCCGACTTTTGGGGAATACTATTCTTTGGCCGGCTTCGGCGGACAATGTGCGTCATAGGCGGTCTGCATCTGCCGTAGCTTCAGAACTCCGTAGAAGACGGTAATCGCCATCAACACAACCAGAAGTCCAGCGAATCTCCTTTCTATCGTGTAGGATTCCATGCGGTTGGCGGCATAACTGGCCATGATCAGACAAAAAATGAGGGTGTTAATCGCCCAATTCACGTACTTGGACACGACGAAGTGGAGGGTACCGAAACCGGCAAGCTGATACAGCAGAAATGGGAGGATCGCGACAGCCGGTAAGAGTTCAGAAGCCCCGAGTGATATATCGACGGTGCTAGGCGCGATTGCGTGCAGCAGCCTGCTATGGGCAAGTTCATGGAACAGCGACGGTAGTGCGCAGAGGAAAGGCACGACGGAGAGTAACTCGAGCACCAAGGCCCCGCTCCAGACTCCAGTCCGAGAGGTACTGTTTGCACCCGCGTCCGTCGATTCTGCGCCGATGAACAATCCACCGATGATTGCAGCTGCACTGGAGAGCATGAGCAACTCAACGGTGATACCAAAGCTGGTCGGCTCTCCTGCCTTTAGCAAAAGGAGCGCCATGAAACCGGGGGTGTAGAACATCACGCGAACCAACCGTGCCCACACCCGTGCATCGCGTTCAGGGGGCAGGATTGGAAGTGGGAGTCCGTCCATACCGGTGGTTGGTCTAACTTTTGACATTGGATTCTCCGTACATCCGGAAGTCTCTGAATAAGCTGAAGCCTAACACAACGGACTCAATTCCATGAACTAACGGCCCCTGTCGAAGGTTTAAATTCTGGATATGACCGCCCCAAGATAAAGAGTTCACGGACCCCACAGGGGAGAAAGAAGACTTCAAATGTGAAGTGGACCTCGCGGGAAAAGAGGTCAATCTGTCCCACGTCATTCGCAATGAATTCTCTGGCGGACAAATTCCTGAAACGGGCAATGACATTTATCGCGCGTTGCGCCGCGGACAGTGGGAACTTCTGATGGCGGCGCATATGACCATCGACTGGAATCAGGTGAGACGAGTCGCCGACATCAAAGTGACTGATTGAGAAATCAAATTGGATTCGCCATCCAAGAAACTCGCTCTGGAGGTTTGGGAATGGTCCGAGAGTAAAATTCTTGAGCTTTCGAGCAAGGCCAAGAGTAACGAGGGCGAGCCGGCATACGAAGGATTAAGGCAATTGGCAATCGGTAAGGGACTGAAGTTGAGCGAGGATCAACAGTCGAAGACGAGAATGGCCCTTGAGTCGCCTGCATTGATAACAACACATTAGTTGCGGCGAGACACCAAGTGAGGGGTTCGGAGTCTGGGTAGAGCAATTCTAAACCTACATGCGATGGGAAGTGGCTTCACAACCATTTTCGGCAAATCATCGGAAAGCCTGATGAGCCCAATTTGAACGATAACCCCAACTTCGTGGCGTGTGATGCCCGTCGAGCCGAGCAACTTCGAAGGATCTACGCTCTGCGCTCGACGTCCGCCAACGACGATGTACGATTTCTGCTCAGTGTCATTGATGAACGAGATCGCGTAGTTTAATTCCTCCGGTTGGAATGCTGCGAACATGAGGAACTCGTAGGCAAGGTGAACGAACTAATAGATAAATACAACGTACAGGCCCGTCTTCGATTCACCCATGCTGCCGCCGACAGGGAGTTCGTCATAGATTTTTGATATGCGTGCGCTCGTTCACCTGACAGAATAAAGTTTGTGTGATATTAGACTGACGTTGGAGGCAGGAGACATGAATACAGTGCTTTCACGCGCTCGTGCCATTCGGCCCACGACTGCGGAGACTGCCAAAATACGCGGAAATCGCACAAGACAACTCACACTGTGGGTTGGATTGTGGGTTGGAGAATATTCAATTTTCTCTTTATCCTAAAGTATTTTTTCTGGCGATCACAAACATGAGCGTGTGAATCCGCAATCAGCGCAGAGCCCAGCCAAGCATGAGTAAGCCGCTGGCGGCAATCCAACTTCCCGCGACGCGAACGACGATAAGAGCCCACTGCCGCCGAAGGGGTAAGACGAAAGACGTGAACAGCGCAACGATGACGAAGACGGCGAGAGCGAGGCCCGAGAGGAAGTACGCCCCATCGTTGAAACGATTGACGCCCAAGCCGTTCAAGAATCCGTGGAAGAAGCCGAGCACGGCGGCCAATGCAGTCATGAGAGGCACGGAGATTTTCGCGTTCGCGGCGATAAGACCGCCGAGCAAGAGAAACGAGAGGCAGGTCAAGGCGGATCCTCGCGGCGTGCCGATGAACATCCCAGGTAAGTCCACCCGCAAACCACGCAATCGGAAGAATCCACAGTACACGGCGAGACAGGTGGTGCCACCTTGCCCAGCAAGAAGAGCCAGTGCGATAACAGGGATCAAATCTTCCGGACTCAGCAGTAGGTGAAATATTCCATCGTAGACCGGGCCTAGTCCTATGCTGGGCAAATGAGCCTCTGCACGATCGGGCAGAAGCAAAGCCAAAAGAACGACAACAAGCGTGATCGAGCGGCGGTGTTTGGAAGACAAAGATCATGCAAACACCTTCCACATGAAAAATATGCCCGCCAGCGCAATGTGACGCCGGCCAGCGACGCGGAGTGCCCGCTGGCCCCAGTTCCAACGGTGAACGAGTCCGATGGATATTCCGACGCCATGCAAACATCCGGTGGCCATGACGAAACCGATGCTGTAGAGCAAACCACTCTCGCCAGGGGGCAATTCGCTTCCGTGGGCATATCCGTGGAAGATGGCGAAGAATCCGACGAGCACGGCCGCAAGTGCGATGGGCGGGCGGAGTTCCATCATGACTGACCGCACCCAGAAGTATGGCCGAGGCAGCGATTCCAATTTCGATACCGGGGAGAGGCACGCCGAGCAAACCCAACATTCCTCCGAAGGCCATCACCATGGGAAACGCAACGGGCAGTACCCAGATGGCGGGAGAACCGAGTTGTGCGCCCCAAAGTCCGACAGCAATCATGGCAACAACGTGGTCGAGACCGGAAATGGGATGTTTCAGGCCGCTGAGGAAGCTCACGGCTTCTCCTTTATGGACGTGAGCCTGCGCCGCCTGGACATAAAAGAGGAACGTGAACAACAGAACTGCGAAGACGCGTGGTTGATTCCTTTGATGCTTTCATTGCGCGCCGCCGAGGAGAATGAAAATCCGTTGGACCGTCCAGAACGCGCCTAGCGATCCGACGGTGTAGCCGGGAACAGCTTGCACCCAGCGTGGCCAGCGGATTTCCAGTATGCGAAAAGCGCGTTCCAACAGGAGAATTAGTAGCACAAATCCGAGCTGACCAATTTCCACGCCAACGTTGAAGCTTAGAAGCGCAAGGGGCAACTCCGCTCGCGGTAGACCTGCGCTAGTCAGGGCGCTGGCAAATCCGAAACCGTGAAGAAGTCCGAATGCAAAAGCGACTACCCAGGGATGACGAATGGTGAAGCTGGTTTCGCCCCGCCAAACGCGAACAATTTCCGGACCGAGGAAAAGAATGCTGAGAGCAATCGCGACGTTGAGCGGTACGACTGGCGCGTTGGCATAACCCAAAGTAGCCAGCGCCAGCGTGATGCTGTGGGCGACGGTGAAAGCGCTGACGGTCTTGATGAGCATCCAGCGGTCTTTGACGATCAGAAGCAGACCGAGAAGAAAGAGGAGATGGTCTGCGCCGAGCGAGATGTGACGAATTCCGTGGACGATGTATCCGCTCGCAACAGCCAGATGGCTCTGCGGCGCGGCAATTTCAATGTAGGGCTGCGAAGAATGAATGATCGTGGACCACGAGCGGCCGTCGAGCAGTTCGATGCGCACGAGAACGTCGGTAATGGTCAGCTGTAGTCCGGGGAACTCGATGCGCTTTCCGGCCAACCCGTTCGGTCCGGCGTCAATCCAGTATCGCTCGACGTGAGAGTCAATGAGTTCTTGTTCTTGGGATCTTTTAGATCCTTTATGTCAGCGGGAAGCCTTAGTGCGACGGGAACGCGCATACCGGCGAGCACAGGCGTACGCCAGAGTACTTCAAATTGTCCGGGCGAAGTTTCCTTGAGTTCGAGATAGCAAGGGCGCGCCTCATGCGCGCGGGCAACAGACGCAACCATTAACAGAAAAATGGCGAGCCGGGCGAATTGCGCGCCGAAGCAGTTCACTGTGCTCCCTCACCGGATGTAGTCGGAACTTGCTTCTTCGGAGGAGGAACCGGCGTTTGCGTATCTTCCTTGTCGGAGGGGCCAGGCAAGAGTACGATGTACTTGGCACGCATTTCCGCGTAGGCCTTTTGCCACGCCGTTGCCTTTTGCTCGCCCAGCCACGCGGTCTTCACGTCGGATTCAATTTCTTCCATCGCCGGGATGCGACCGGGAATAACCGTATCGACATACACCAAGTGCCATCCGTAGCCGGACTCGATTGGCCCCTGCCACGAGCCAGGTTTTAATTTCTCGAGAGCAACGACGAATTGCGGTCCGAATTCCTTGGCCAATGCTTCGGGAGCGCGGTCGCCATAATAGTCCTGGAACATGAACTGATCGGCGAGCGAAGCGGCAAGCTTCGAGTCTTCGGGCTGGCCAGCGATCTGATTCAGAGCCTTAGCGCGTCGATCTGAGCGTTTGTTCCGCGCTTGTCGGATGGAAAAGTAGAGGTGTCGAAAGCTGTAGCGGCTGGGCAGAGCGAACTTGCTGGTGTTCTTATCGAACCAAGCCTTCAGCTCCGCGGTGGACGGTTCGTGGGCAGCCGCTACGTCTTCGGCCAGGAACTGCATCTTCTGCGCCATGCGGCGCTCGACGATGGTGTCGTCCTTATCGAGGCCCATGGCCAAAGCCTCGCGATAGAGAACCTTCTCGCGCACATTGTCTTCCACCATGGCTTGAAACTCAGCGGGAGTCGGCTGGCGATGCCATTGCGAAACAAAATACGTGTCCATCTGCTGGAGTTCATCAAGACTCAGAACAATCTGCCGTGACGACTCGACTCCGCCGCGGCCTCGATGCATGTAGGCGTAAACAGCGAACACTGTGAGTCCGATGAGCAGGAAGTGAACGAGCGGTTCGCGCAACCAGCGCTTCAATAATGGAAAGAGAGTATCCCGCAATTCGCGGCCCCTTAGAAGGTTTTGGCGGGCCGTGGCGAGTTCAGCAGAAACCTCATTCATTTAGTACAACTCCCAGGAATTCGGCCTGTTCACCGGCACCACATCGGTTGAGTACCGGCATTCTATCAGGCTCGTAACATTTAAGTATTTCGCGTAAGTTGTGCCAAACACCAACCCATGAACGTTTCTATGTGGCCGGACGCTCCCGTTGTTTCAACCACGCGCCTCCCAGGAGAGCGATGAGGATCGCGTGGACGATGACGCCGGGCCACAAGAGCATCCCGACCCCTTCACCACGTACACCGATGTAAAGAAGCAACAACATCGCCAGCACACTGTAGGTCACCATGCCGTAGAATGGTCGCCGATTGTCGATGCCCGGCCAGCAGGCGGCCCCCAATCCGATCAGAGCAGTTCCCGCGAGTCGACTCATGGTTACGCCGGCACCCAGGATTTCCGCGCCAAATAACAGGCGGACGACGATTGGCGGATAGACGAGCAAAATCACTCCGGTACTCGCTTCGGCCAATGCCGCGAGCATGAGGACCGTGTTCATTGGACCTTGACGACCGGCGGCAGCTTGTAGCTGCCATCGAGCAGTGCCTCCCCGGGTTGGTAAGAACGAACCGTGAGGTTGAACATTCCGGAGGGCGGAATCGGCAGCCAGTTCGATTCCTTGTCAGCGCCCGGCGAGTCTTTCTGCATGTAAATATCGAGCGAACCATCGGCGTTGTACTTCAGTGGCATGGACGACAGGATTCCGTACCGGTTGAGCGAGTTGGGCACGTAGAAATTGCCGCGATATGGCGAAATCGACCATACTCCCGGCTTCGAGGGCGGCAGGCCGCCTTTCTCGAAATGCATGACGTACTTGTGGCTGCCGTCCAACGCAGTATTCGTGGAATCCACGAACGCAGTCGGATAGACCGCATCTTCCTTGCTCAATGCCCCAAGCCCCATGTAGGCGATATAGGCCCGCGTTTGGTAGTCGGTCCCGTAAGCCCCGATGTCGAGCATGTTGATCCAGCCGTTCACCGTCTTCATCGTGAAAGGTCCGGCCTCGAATAACTTGTTGACTTCGTAGGGCACCGCGTTGATGCCCTTGAGAACGTCCGGATGCAGCTTTGAGGCATCGAATGGTTTGCCGGCCTCCACGCCGAGTTTTTTCAGCAGTTCAATCTTTGTGGAATCGGCGGGGTAAGGCGGGTTGTCGGCGAGCGCTTTCGCCAGTCGGCTGAAAAACATCTCGCCCGACATCAACCGCACCTGATCAAAGGGTGTTGCCGTAGTGTCGGTGGCCGGATTCACCGGGACCGTGGCGGGCGGAGTGTAGGGCTTTCCCCAGGCGCTGAGTGGCGTGATTTTCAACTGATCCTGCTTGGCATTGATTGCCGGAAAGTCGGCGGGACTGCCCGCCGACATTTGGATCAGCACAAAGCCGTAACGCGTCGTGCATTTGAAAGCCTGATCCACGTCCTTGGGCACGCTGCCGTTCCACTTCGGTCCGGCGATGAGGTACTTCCCTGCCTTGCCTCCGTTCGTACGTGTACCGGCCGACAGGAAATTGTCGGTCCACATGTTCATCGCCTGCACAACGATGTATCGGCCATCCATGTCAGGAACAGAAACGATCATCGGCTCCTGGTCGAGATCGAGGAACGCCGTCGACCAAAGGGAATTCACGCTGATGCGCACCACATCCTTGTATTCAGGACTCACATACGTTCGAAGGCGCTCGAACTGGTTGATCGGAGCGGTGTATTGCCCAGATACGGGCGTGGCAGTCATCACTTCTCTAGTGACATCCATCATCACCAGCGGGTACCCGTAGACGTATTCCTCCAAACCAACGACGTACGTGACCTCCTCCTTGACCTTGCCGCAGTTGACCATGGACATCGCCACAGCCAAAGAAAGTACCGCCAACAACGTCCGCTTTCTCTGCTTGAAAAATGTAGAACTCAATCTCATGGCGTCTCCTTACATCTTCTGCTTGATCTTGCTTTCCACCTTCTGCATCACCTTGCTCCCCAGTTCCTCGATCAATTTCCGCCGGTTCTCTTCGCGGATGGCCTGAAACTTCTTCTGTTGCTCGGCATCGAGGAGCGGAGTGATCTTGGCATCGACGGCACCGCTGATCTGCTTCAACTGCTCGATCTTCTCCAAGGGCTTGAGCGAGGTGTTCTTCTTCAATTCCCCCAACTTGGTTGTCTCTTCCTTCAGGAAAGGAAGAATCTGCTGTTTCTGTTGTTCCGTCAGCCCCAGTTCAATGGAGAACTGGTTCATCATCGCGGTCAGCGGATTGGATACGAACTGCGGCGTCGGAATGATTTCGTAGTTCGCATAGCCAAATTCGTTGCTGCGCGCCGTAGTAGGTGTCACCCACTTGGTAGACGGTGTACGCGAAGGGATCCTGCGAGATCGTCGTCACCACTTTGCCGTTTTCGATCTTGTACGGCGTAGATGTTCCCCTGGTAACCGTCGCGCATCGGATTACCAGAGCAGCTCGGCAGGGTGGCATACCTGCCGACATGCCAGACGATGCATTCACCGTCGGCAGTGTAACTCATGCTGAATTGATCACCAGTCACGTTGTTGCGTACCCAGAACGCTTTGCCGACAATCAGCGTCTTGAGTTGGGCGTCACCGAGCGCCGTTGCGCTCTTTCTTCTGGAGATCGGCAACGGTCATGCCAGCGGGAGCATTCTTGCGCGCGTCAGTGCTCGGCGTATACCAGATCGGCGATGTCCAGGCGCGTTCCTGACCGGTGAGTGGAACTATATCCGGAGGAGGAACTCCGGCTTTCACAGCCTGAATTAGCGTCCAGCGCGGCGTGGGAATTTCGAGAACGCGAGCGTAGTAGAAGGCATGCAGGCTGGCGTCAAACTCCGGATCGGTCCAGACCGTTTTGAGTTCCGTTGAGCCGACGGAGTTGGTGTAGGTGGCTTTCTCGATGTCCACAGTGCTCTGGATCGCTGGAACGCGGCCCGTCCACTTATCGGCCTTGCGGTCGCCGGACCAGGCTACGTCGAAGATCTTTTCGAAGCTTTGGCCGTTCTTGGTCCACCCCTTGATGATCTGGATGCGATCAAGATTACCGGAAGTCGGATCTTTCACCGCCCACACCACAAACGTGGGAGCCGTGCCCTTCATCGGAGGCAGGTCCGCGCCCATGGGCACGCCGTTCGCATATGACTGATGCACCCAGTCCTTCCCGTTCAGGATGTCTTTGTTGTAGCCCCACCCGCCGAAGAATCGCACCTTGATGTGCGGGCCGCTGACGCCGAAGGTTTCCTTGCGATACATCGCGTCCCAGATGGAATCGCGGGTGTTTTCTTCGGCCCACACGCCGGTCAGTCCACCCGGATTTTCCAAACGGACATCGAGGGTGTTCCCAGCATGACGCCAGCCAGACGCCTATCAACTGTTCCGTCCAGTTGAACGTGTCCACCAAAAAAATTGTCCTGACGATAAGGACTGCCGGTGTTATGGGAGTCGGAGCCACCGGCCATGCCGAACTTATACGGGTTGTAGCCGCGGACGTCCTGCATTGCTATACCATCTTTGTAGGCCTGCCGTGCAAAGCTTCCGTGAACGCGATCAATGCGACCGTTGTCTGGCGGGAGACCAAGCAGGCCATCTGGGAAAGTTCGTAGCTGGAAAATTCGTCGGTGGGAGAAAGCAAAGGATGAGTTTCCGATTGCCCTTTGATCTGCTTGATTTCAACCAGACGCTCATTTCGGTCGCGCGAAGACGCCCACGCCGCGTCGATCGGCCTTCCGTAGCTGTCGAGGTCGACGGGATACATCCAGCCGTCGCTGACATTGGCGTTGTGCGAAATCGCCAACAACTCGTTGCCTGATTTGCGCTGCGTGTCCATCCAGTTCCATAGGTCTTCGGGATGGTTGGAATCCAGAGAACTGTACGGCATCGGCGGAACATGGGTGCAATCGCGGAAGAAGATGTTGCGATGTAGGTTGCGGTGGTTCGGCATCGAGGTCCACTCGTAAGAACAGAACGCCGTGAATTTGCCTGGATGATTATTTTCTTCGGCGATCTTTACGTTCTCTTTCCAGATTGTTCCTGCGATCTCCGGTGACATGAATGCCTTGATCGGAGGTTTTTCGGTAAGAGACAGGAGATATAGAAAGACCTTTTGCTGTTCCGCTTGATTGTTGGGGTCATGAAGAATTAAGGGCTGTGCATCGGGCATCTTGCTGATCGCCGTGCCCGGGGTGTTCGCTTCCTTGGTGACGCCGACGTACTCGGAGTGGTCGGTCACGCCCATGAAGTCCATTGGCGTGTCGATCTTAATGTCGTAGCCCATGGGATGCTTGATGGTTTGGCCCTGAGCAAACTTCAGAGCGTCATCAGGTCCGGTGATGCGGTTGCCCATCACCCACGCGTCCACCGACCAACTGGTGTGGATATGCTCCTCGCCGAAGTATGCGTTGCGATCCGGATTGCGTGGTGGCGCTGGCTCCGCATTCGACGTTCGAGCGGTCTGGCCGGTCGATCCGGGTTGTGGGCTTTCCGATTTGTTGCAGGAAATCAGTGCTCCGATGCAGATAAAGAACAACGTAAAAGCCGCCGTTGTCGCAACCCTCGTCTTCATGATGCCTCCATTTTCCTGAATGGCACGACCACGATCCCGCGCAGGTGAAGCGCACGCAGGGAGTCTACCTGATATTCTTATGCCTTTGGTATTTGCACGCATCGTCCGGAACTTACCCCTAGTTAGAGTTCCTCACCGCCACAATGAACTCCATGGATTTCGTGTCAGATACCTCGTAAAAGTTGACTTCGCGCCGGTCCATGGCCAAGTCTAGGGCATTCAAGACTCCTAGATAGGAATTCGACTGAACATGGCGACGCAAGTCCTCTTCTCTACTCCATCGTTCCACATAGAGGATGGTCTGTTCCCCATCGTCTTCTTCGTACACTCCAGAACTCAGACATCCTGGCTTCGTTTCCAAGTGGTCGGCCGAATATCGCAAGAGTTCAAGGATTGCTGCCCGCTTGCCAGGGCTAGGCTTTAATTCAATAAGAGCTACGATCATCAATCTTCCTGACGCGGAGGTTCCTAGACGGGACTTAAGTTCAAGGAACTCTCCACCTGAAGTGAAGTGCAATTTTGTCCCCATCGTCCTGCTCGCTCTGTCCATTCGCGTAGCCGCTTGAAAGCAAATATTGTTGGTAAGGAATCAAAGCTGGACAGCAGAGCTAGGCACAATATTCGACGGGCGACATTTCGCCCTCAGGATGACATTTCGCCCTTCTTGAGGGGCTTGCGAATTTGCAAGCGCCGCATCGTGGAGAAAAGCGTGGAGGGTTTCATCCCAAGCGTGACCGCAGCACCTTCCGGTCCCTTAATCCGCCAGCTAGTCTTCTCAAGCGTGGAACGAATGTGCTGAGCCTCTGCTTCCTTCAGCGTGCGAGTAGTGGCAACGATCAATGCTCTGGGCAGTTGAAGCTTCAGCCTCTCGCCTTCCGTTATGATCACCGCTCGCTCGATAACATTCCGCAATTCCCGAACGTTGCCAGGCCATGGGTAATGTCTCAATTCATCCATCACCCGGCTAGGTACGATGGGAATCTTCTTCCTCATTCTCTTTTCGAATTCTCGAAGGAATGCCGTCACGAGCAACGGGATGTCCTCGGGGCGCTCGCGTAGCGGGGGCACGTGGATCGGAAATACATTCAACCGATAGAGTAAATCTTCTCGAAAGGTTCCATTCTTCACCCGTTCTGCAAGATCGCGGTGCGTGGCGGCGATGATCCGGACGTTGGCGTGAGCTGTTTTTGCGGTTCCCAGGCGCTCGAATTCGCCATCCTGCACAACACGCAGCAATTTCGCCTGCACATCTACTCCAAGCTCCCCGATTTCATCGAGAAAAAGGGTGGAACCATTCGCGGTCTCAACACGGCCAATCTGTCTCGTGAGGGCCCCCGTATAGGCGCCTCTCTCGCGGCCAAAGAGCTCGCTCTCGATGAGCGTCGGCGGCAGTGACGCGCAATCGACTTTCACCATGACCTGGTCCTTGCGCTTACTTTGAGCATGGATGGCTCGAGCCACGAGTTCTTTGCCTGTGCCACTCTCGCCGGTGATGAGGACAATCGAATCGGTGCCTGCCACCTGCTCCACTTTGTTGAGAACCTGTCGGAGAGCCTTGCTGTGGCCCACAATTTCCAGGTAGCGGCCACTTAGCTTGATCTCTTCCTGCAGATAAATGCTCTCAGCTTGAAGCTTTTCCTTTAGTTCTCGGATTTCCACATACGATTTCAGGAGTTCCTCTTGAACCTTCTTGGCTTCCGAAATATCGAGTGCTATGTTCGAAACGCCGACGATTCGTCCAATTGAGTCGCTCATTGGGGATAAGCTTAACGAGACATCGATTCTTCTCCCATCCTTTCTGACGCGGACGATCTCGGAGCGGTCAATGCGTTCGCCCGCTAGAATTCGGGCGAGCATACTGGCTTCTTCGTCTCGGAGTTCGGGGGGGATGACGAAATCGATTTTCTGACCAATTGCTTCTTTCGCAGAATATCCGTAAAGCAATTCTGCAGCAGCGTTCCAGTCCAAGATGACTCCGTGCCGGTTCATCGCAATGATCGCCTCGTAGCACGATTCGACAATCGCAGAGTGCCTGACCCGAATCTCCTCCTGTTGCTTTTGCTCCGTCACATCGAACGATACACCCATTAATAGGTTTGGCTCGCCGAACACTTCGGAGTAACAACAGCCACGAGAAAAGATCCATCGCGTCCCCGCATCTCGGCGGTTGATCCGGTACTCCACGCTTCTCTCTTCGCCCGACTGGAAAGCCTCCTCGATGATGTTTCGAACTGATTCTCGATCTTCCATATAAACCAAATCCAAGAATTTGTTGAGGGTGAGTTCCCCTGACGGATCCAATCCGAAGAGCGCCTTGGCTTCATCCGTGGCCCAAATCTGACCAGAATCCGCTTTCAATGTCCACAAACCTGCCTTGGCGGCACTGGCCGCCAGTCTGAGACGCATCTCACTCCCAATCAGAGTCTGCTCGATTCGCTTCCGAGCAATGGCGTTCGTGAATACCTGGGCGAGAAGTTGGAGTCGTTTAACAAGCATTTCAGAATATTCTCGATGTCGTGTTGAGGAATCAAAGCTCAACACCCCGAAAACAGGACCATCCCCAATCCAAAGCGGAAACCCAAGCGTTGACTTGATGCCGTAGGCCTGCCAAGTCTGCTTGTCGATTGCCGCTTCCGGCGGAGCGTCCGCGGTGTTTGGGAGGAATACGATCTCCTTGCTGCGGAGTTTTCCTTGGCACCAAGGAAAGTACACCTCCGCTTGCATTCGATCCGGCGGGGGCGGCAAGCCCGCATCCCGATGAAAATGAGTTGAGAGAAGTATCCCCGGGTCACTTTGAGAAACCTGCCAGAGGCTAGAATGATCAATGCCAAGGCACTCGCAGATTCTTCGCTGTGCATTCTCGATGTTCCCGTCGATCTGATCCGCAGGCAGATTCACAAAACTTGCAGAGACATCAGCGAGGAGCGTTTCATACTTCAGCTGTTCGCCGAGCTCTGCGGCCACCGCCAGCGCGGGTTCCTGTGAAATGGTCTCAAGCATAGGATTTGTTGGGGCAACCAGCTGCTTCTCGGTGGGCGTTTCGAGGCAACCTTATGCGATGTATAGCACAAACTACCGCGGCAAGTCTTATGATTATGTGACGTAGATCACAATTGAGTCCCGGGTGAGAGGGGCGATATTGAGCCCTCTGGACGACATGTCGCCCTTTCGGAAAGCTCTCCTAGTACCACGAAACTCATCCGAATCTCTCTTAACTGTGTTTGGTTTCAGACAACTCGAAGCTGGAGTTCCCAAATTCAGAGAATGGCAGCAGGCCTGCACCTAGTGTGCCACGTTCAGATTCTCATCCACAGCTCCACTCGATGTGCATTGCAGAATCTAGAGGAGAGAACTTTCATGGTCGATACAGTCGGAAAGCGAGTCACACGGATCGTATTTGCGTTTCTGGCAGTGGCAACAGTTTTAGGTCTCAGTTACGCGGCGTCGGCGCGGACACCGCAGATCAAAGCCGACGAGAAATCCAAAGTCAGCGGGACGATAGCCGCTCGCAGCGGAGACTTGGTACAGAGCAATACGTAATGTTACGTTTTTTTTTTTTTTTTTTTTTTACTTGTTTCTTTACTTGGCTCAGTTCCGTATTGCTGAAGGCTGACATACTGAAAGCCGGCGGGTAGATGTTGAATTAAATGGGAAAGCGGGAGGGCTACGGTTATGGTCATTTTTATGTGTCGCACTGCCACTCCACACTAATCCAATACGCGGTTTTTCCTTTCTCCCAGCTTGGATTGCCATTGCGCTATCCTGCTGCTTTCGACGCGAACATATTTGCTCGAACTTTGGAATCGTGTTGATGCTCGATTTGAATGCCAATGGCAAACTTAATAAAGGGCATTGATAGTCAAATACGGCCAATCATATTGCATCTGTTACCAACTGAGATACGCCCTCCAAGCTGGCCAGCAAACTCATAAGTGGCTTTTTAACTTCCAAAATTACTTGAGCGCCTAAATCTCTAATTTTCTCGGCATAGCGACAAAACTCAATTGTGTCTCCAAATCCCTGTTCGCTATGCAGTAGGACCGTTTTACCTGCTGAAGAATTCACTGCCCAGCCAAAGTGGCTTGAGAAAGTTTCTCTTGTTTAATTGAGAGTTTTCAATCTTCCATCGCCATTCATATTCTTCCACCTCTATCAAAATATCCAAATAGCAGTAACCCCAACGATTTATTCCAATGCGCATCAGCATCATCCGGTTTCAACGCAATGGCTTTGTCATAACTCGCTAGTGCTGCGTCTAGATGTTGGAGTTCTTGGAGCGCGATGCCACGATGGGAGTAGGCTTCGGCATAGTCTGGTCTCGTCAATGGCTTTGTCGTAACTCGCAATAGCCGCGTGTGGTTGTGGAAGGCTTGAATCTAGTGCATTGCCGCGGTTGGAGTCGCTTCGGCATAGCCTGGTTTAGCGCAATGGCCTTGTCGTAACTCGCTAGAGCCGCCTCTGCTTCTCCAAGTCCCTTGAGCGCATTACCACGGTTCGAGTCGGGCTTCGGCATAGCCCGGCTTCAGCGCAATGGCTTTGTCGCGACTTGCAAAGCCGCGTCTAGTTGTTTGAGTTCTTTCAGCGCATTGCCACGGTTGGAGTGGGCTTCGGCATAGCCCGGCTTCAGTGCGCAATGGCTTTATCGAAACTCGCAACAGCCGCGTTAGTTGTTTAAGTTCTTGCGGCACAACGCCACGCTCGAGTGGGCTTCGGCAAAGTCCGCCTTCAGCGCAATGGCTTTGTCGTAGCTCGCAATAGCTGCGTCTAATTGATTGAGCTCTTTGAGCGCATTGCCGCGGTTGCAATAGAACGCGGCATTTTTCGGATAAAGTTCTATTGCATTGCCAATTAGGTCGGCGGCTCTGTAATGTTTAGTTTGATATGCGATAACACCTAACAAGTGAAGAAGTCAAAGTGCTTGGGTTGCGTCGTGAGTATCTCTTCATAGAGAGCTTGTGCTGCGGCAGCTGCCCTTTTGGTGGAACGCGATAGCTTCTTGTAACTTTTCCTGCAGCATAATGGTCAGATGATTTAATACGACCTGCGGCATGCGAACATTTCTGAATTTAGTTGGCATTGATTCGTGGCAGTTACACAATCCGACATTCCTCAGATAACACTTGAAAGCGCGAACGATAACATGCGGCAGGGATCCCAGCGATTATCGCAACGATGCCTATCCACCATCGTCTACCGAATTCTGCAAGTCCACGATCTCTTTCGAGAGGGTCCACGCTCACGCACCGCAATCTCCGCGAATGGCACAAAGCTAACATTCACCAATCTCTGTCCACCGAGTTCGATCTATCGGTACACACCCTAGTCGAGTGTGCGGCGGAAGCGCGTGACCGCGATCGTCATCGCAATCAGCATCAGCACGAACAAGGCCACGGCGTCATAACGCAAGTCCCCAACCGAGGAGCCTTTCAGCATGATCGAACGCACGATGCGCAGATAATGCGTGAGCGGCAGCGCCTCGCCGATATATCGCGCCCAGACCGGCATGCCGGCAAACGAAAACAAAAATGCCGACAGAAGAATGTTCGGCAGAAAAAACATGATGGTCATCTGCATCGCCTGCAGCTGGTTCTGCGCCACCGTCGAACGTGTAACCGATCGACAGGTTGGTCGCGATGAATAGCGTGCTGAGCGCAGCGAGCACACCGAGATTACCGACAACCGGCAACTGGATATTTTTTTTTTGGTTCAGTTACATGCTTACCGGCGACAATGGCGAGCCCGGCCCGGCGATCGTCTGGCGGTACCTGACGACTCGGCCACTGAAACCTGCCGTTGGCGTCACGATAGTGGCCGATCCGGCCGATCCGCTGAAAGCAACAATCAAGGGCAAGATTCTCGTTGAAGTGCGCTATGGCGGCAAAGCGGAAGTGAACGAATTGCACTTGGATCGCCCGGCCGCGAACGTCGAATGGACCGTCGCATTCGACGACGTCGAAGCGATGGCCAAGTCGATCGGATTGGGCGACCTTCCGCCGCCTGTACCGCCACTTCCGCCGTCTCCGCCGCCGGCACAACCTCAGTCCGCCGCGCCCGTCTGGTTGTGGCCCGCCGGCGCCCAGTCCTGGCGGGCACTCTACATTGCGATCCGGATTCTTGGCCGCAATTCCGACGACGAGTGATCCGGGCGCTCATCGTCAGATTGCTTTGAGTATCCCCTGAAACTCCGCCTCATCGAACGCACGCAACGTGGTGCTTCGGACGCTTCCGTGCTGGCTCAACGACAAAGCAATGGCCGCCATCGCTTCATCGGACGGTGCGGTCATCGTGACGACGCCGTCGTACGCGCCCATCGTCCAGAACTGGCTTTCGACCTTGGCGCCGTGCTTGGCGGCCAATTCGCGGAACACGTCGGCCCGATGCGGCGAATCATTGAAGTGCGGCGACGCCTTTGTCGGTGTAATTCAGCAGCATGACGTAGCGAGGCATGGTAGCTCTCCATGAAAAAGCCCACCCGTGGCCACGGGTGGGCTGCAAATCGGTTTGTCTCTACATCGCCATCGTGACCGTCTTCACCTCGGTGTACAGCTCGCAGCGCGTATTCGCCGAGTTCGCGGCCGATGCCGGACATCTTGAAGCCGCCGAACGGGGCGGCGGCGTCGAAGACGTCGTAGCAGTTGACCCAGACCGTGCCGGCCCGCAGGCTGTTGGCGAGCCGGTGGGCCTTGTTGATGTCCGCGTCCAGACCGCGGCGGCCAGGCCGTAGAAGCGTCTGGTTGCCGCGCTCGATCACTTCGTCGACGTCCTTGAACTTCAGGATGTTCATCACCGGGCCGAAGATCTCTTCCTTGGCGATCTTCATCTCGTCCTTCACGTCGGCGAAGACGGTCGGCTCGATGAAGTAGCCCTTGTCGCCGACGCGCTTGCCGCCGGTCAGCATCTTGGCGCCTTCCTTCTTGCCGGCGTCGATGTAGCCCATGATGCGGTCGCATCTGCTCCTGCGACACCTGCGGCCCTTGCGTCGGTCGCCGGGTCGAACGGATCGCCGACCTTCTGCGCCTTCGCCTTCTTCACCATCTTGTCGACGAACTGGTCGTGGATCTTCTCCTCGACGAAGAGCCGGCTGCCGGCGCAGCAGCACTGGCCCTGGTTGAAGAACAGGCCGAAGTACGCCCCTTCGACGGCCGCGTCGAGGTCGGCGTCGGCGAAGACGACGTTCGGGACTCTTGCCGCCCAGTTCCAGGCTGACGCGCTTGAGGTTGCTCTGGGCCGCCGCCTCCATGATGATCTGGCCGGTCGTGCGCTTCGCCGGTGAAGGCGACCTTGTCCACGTCCATGTGGCCGGTGAGCGCCGCGCCGGCGGTCGGGCCGAAGCCGGGCACGACGTTGATGACGCCGTCGGGGAAGCCGACTTCCTGGGCCAGCTGCGGCGACGCGCAGCGCGGTCAGCGGCGTCTGCTCGGCCGGCTTGAGCACGATGCGTGCTGCCGGCCGCCAGGGCCGGGCCCCACTTCCACGCCTGCATCAGCAGCGGGAAGTTCCACGGGATGATCTGGCCGACGACGCCGACCGGCTCGTGCCGCGTGTAGCAGAAGAAGTTGCCGTCGACCGGGATCGTCTTGCCGTGAATCTTGTCGGCCCAGCCGGCGTAGTAGCGGTAGCACTTGATCGTCAGCGGCAGGTCGGCGGCCGATGCGATCGCGGTACGGCTTGCCGTTGTCGAGCGATTCGAGGGCGGCCAGCTCTTCGGTGTTCTGCTTCGATCAGGTCGGCGAGCTTGTTGCAGCAGCCGGCCGCGCTCGGCGGCGTTCATCTTCGGCCACGGGCCGGCCTCGAACGCCTTGCGGGCCGCCTTGACGGCCAGGTCGACGTCGGCCTTGTCGCCCTCGGCGACCTGGCAGATCGTCTCGCCGGTGCCCGGGTTGAGCGTCGCGAACGTCTTGCCGGACCGTGATCGACCCATTTGCCGCCGATGAGCATCGGCTGGTCCTTGACCTTGGGCGGCTGAGCTTTTTTGGCGGGGGCGGCGGTTGCGGTGGCCATCGGAATGCCTCCGGGAATGGAGAAATCGTCGGTGGTGGCATTGTCCGCCGGAGCGGGCGGAGTCAAGGATTGAACGTACGCCGGCCATAGAGCACGGCGAGACGGGCGCTATAATACGCGCCCATCTCACTGGCGCTGGATGGCCGGCGTAACAAGAACTCGATAATTCACGGCGCCTTCGTATTGAACTGCAGCTTGACCTCCCAGGTTTGCCCGAAGGTCTTCACTTCACCGTCGGTTGCGAGCTTGCCGCTGATCTTGCCGTTGGCGTTCTTGAAGTCGCTCAGCGTCAGATTGCCGATCGATGAGAATCCCATTCGCTTGTGGGCGGTGTGAGCCACTTTTCAGCCGACTATCTTGCCCTCGGGATTCACGGTGATAATCAGGGCACTGCGCGAAAGTCGCCGAAGCCGGCCTTGATCTGCGGCTTCTTTTCTTTCGAGTGGTCCTTCTCGGACATGACGATGACGGTCGTAGGCTTGCCCGCGAACTCATCACCCTTTCTCGCGCGGAGACGTGTGTCAGCTTTGCTTCTTTGCCATCGCCTTTGAACACGCCCGAAACGGCGGGGTCGTCGGCAGCGAAGAGCGAGCCGGCAGCGACGAATAAGGCAACGCCGAAAATTGTGCGAGTCATCTGAAGTTCCTCAGTCTTGGGTTGGGAGAATACTAATCAGAGAACTACGGTACCTTCTCGCGCTGGTAGGTGAGCATGAACAGCATCGTGCCCGTTGCGGTTTTGAAATCGGTGGGCCTATCCTTGCCGCCCAAGTCGTAGCAGATCTTCAGTGTGTCGCCGGAGACTTCGTAAATCGCCAGGATCGTCTTGCCCTTGTTCGGGCCTTCGGAGCCAACGATGTCGATGGTTTTCGGCTTCTTGGTCGGGTCAACTTTTACGGTCCCGCGATCGGGGCCGCCGTCGCCGACCGTGACGGTATACTTGTCGTCGGCAATGATGAGCTTGATGGCCTTGAGCGCCTCCACCGACATTGTTTTGCCGGCCATTTCGCCAGACTTCGGCCGCCACGTGCCGTTCAATTGTTTCATTTCTTCCTTGAGGTCGGCAGCCTGAACCGCGAGCGCGGTCATGCCGAGCACCAGGACCATTGTGCCGATCATGCGATTCATGGTGTCGTTCTCCAAGTGTCAAGGAACGGTCAGCAAATACACCGCCATCGCCACCCCGATGACGGCAAGAATCAGGGCGACGCCGAACAGAAATCGGGGCCCGGGCGGCGGCACTTCCCGCGTTTCCACCAGGGCCTTGATGTAGTTGCGAAAGCGAAACGAAGAAACGCCGAGCACCCAAACGCCCATGCCCACCAGACCAACGCCAATCCACAGCGAGCCCTTGTGTCCGGCCGGAGGCAATTGACCGCGAACCGTGGCGATTTCGTTCAGAAACAGACCAAACCGCGCGACGACGAAGCCGAAGCCCATCATTGCCAGGCCCGGTGCGGACCCACGCGAGCAGAGTGCGCTCCGCGGCAAGTTGCAGATTCGCGTCGCGAGAACTTGTCTTGTCCAACGTCATTTTCTGTGCATTCTCTTGAATCTGCCATGATACAGTCTTCGTTCGCCGGCGGACGAGCCGAAGGCGAGTCGGCCGCTCAGGCGGCCGCTCTCCTGGCGGCTCGACCGACGGCGTATCGTGGATATAGAAAACGCCTACGATGATCCATGCGAATTCAACCGCCGCACACTGCTCAAAGGCACCGCCGTCGCGGGGCTCGCCGCACTCGCCCCCGAGATTCGCGCTGCGCCGAACCGCGATCTGATCCGCGCGGAGAACGCCAAGCCCGGCACCACCGATTGGCTGCTGCACAACACCCGCGTCGATCCGAAGACGAAGTATCGCTGCCCGTGGATCGAAGGCTATTGCTCGCACACCAGCATCCGGGCCGGCGAAACGCTGTCGATCATGGTCAGCACCAATCCGGCGTCGCCGTTCACGATCGACATCTATCGCCTGGGCTACTACGGCGGCAAGGGCGGCCGGCACCTCGCCAAGCTCGGGCCGTTCACGGGCAAAGTGCAGCCCGATCCCGAGATCGGCGACGAGCGCCTGCGCGAATGCAGTGGGAGCCGGCGACAACCGTGACGATTCCGGCCGATTGGCCCAGCGGCGTGTATCTCGGCAAGCTGACGGCCGAGCGCGAAGGCTGCAGAGCTACGTCATCTTCATCGTCCGCGACGATCGCCCTTGCGACTTTCTGTTCCAGTGCAGCGACACCACCTGGTCGGCCTACAACCGCTGGCCGAGCCAGTTTTCGCTCTACGACGACGGCAAGAAGCAATGGTACTGGGGCCCGGACGTCCGCGTGAGCTTCGACCGGCCCTACGGCAAGTACTGCCAGATCGTCGACGCGCCGCTCTCGCACGGCTCGGGCGAGTTTCTGCTCTGGGAGTTTCCGCTCGCCTTCTGGATGGAAAAGCAGGGCTACGACGTCTCCTACATCAGCAACGTCGATACGCACGCCGACGGCAGCCGGCTGCATGCGGGCCAAAGGCCTTGCTCTCGGTCGGCCACGACGAGTACTGGTCGCTGACGATGTTCAGACACGATGAAGGATGCGATCGCGGCGGGCTTGAACGTCGCCTTTCTTCAGCGGCAACACCTGCTGCGGCGTGATCGACTTCTACCCGAACGCCGCCGGCACGCCGAACCGCGTCATCAGCCGCATCGGGCAGTACGGCCCGATTCAGGACGAGGCCGTGAAGAAAGGCGGCTTCCCGAACTGCTCGATCTCAAGCACAACGGCCCGAACGAAGCCACGCTGATCGGCGCCCGCAGCACGTTTCCCGTCACCGGCGGCGCCGACTGGATCTGCGCGCAAACCCGAGCACTGGCTCTTCGCCGGCACCGGCATGAAGGACGGCGACGGCATCCCCGGCCTGGTCGGCTGGGAATGGCACGGCGACCCCGCCGACATTCCCGGCCTCGAAGTCGTGGCCCGCGGCAAAGTGAAAGCCCGCGGCACCGAGGGCATCTACACCGCGACGATCTACCCCGGCCCCAAAGACAACTTCGTCTTCAACGCCGCGACCATCTGGTGGGCCGACGGGCTCAGCGCACCGCCGGGCTACCTGCATCCGAGCCAGTACGGAGCGAACCCGAAGGGGCCGGACGAGCGGGTGCAGAAGATTACGAGCAATTTGCTGGCGAGATTCTTGGGCAAATAGTTAAGTTTGTTCGCCGGCGGACGAGCCGTAGGCGAGTCGGCCGCTGAATCGGCCGACTCGCCTACGGCTCGTCCGCCGGCGAACCGGAATTCCTGAAGACCGACAATTTCAGGGACGATAAATACTCGAAGCACCCTCAATCGTTGACCTGCCCGGCATCGAACGGATACGATGTGTGTTGAGGTTCCGCCCGTCACGGACCGACCATGCCTTCCGCGTGCGATGATTTTCGATTGACTCGCCGTTCGCTGCTTCGAGCCGGGCTCGGGATGCTCGGCGTGTCGTTGCCGGAATTGCTCGGCCTGCGCGCCCATGCGTTCGACAGCGGGCTCAGCGGCTACGGTCAGGCGAAATCGTGCATCGTGTTTTTCTCCTGGGGCGGGATGAGCCAACTCGATACCTTCGATCCGAAGCCGGACGCCCCGGCCGAGATTCGCGGACCGAGCAAGTCGATCAACACTGCTACCCCCGGCGTCCAGTTTGCCGAGAGTCTCCCGCTGCTCGCAAAGCAGACCGAGCGGCTCGCGCTGGTGCGCTCGGCGTGCCATCTCGCGCCGGGCCATCGCCAGGCGGCGTACTGGAATCTCACCGGCCACAAGCCCGAAGCCGATTTGAATACGGGCGATCCCCCCGTGTTGCCGTCGCGCAAAGACTGGCCGTGCCTCGGGTCGATGGTCGCCAAATACAAGCAACCGAAGAAAGGCATGCCGGGCAGCGTGTGCCTGCCGTACCCGATTGCCGACCGCGGCCTGAACAACGGGCAGGACGGCGGCTTTCTCGGCGTCTCGGCCGACCCGCTTGTGATTCACACGGGCCGCGGCGCGGCGTACGCCGGCGTCTCGGCCACCACGGGAAACGCCAGCCTCGCATTGCCCGACGGGCTCGACGTCCAGCGGGTGGCGGATCGAAACGCTCTGCGCGAGAAGCTGGCCACTGCCAGCGGCGCCAACGTCGCGCCGGGCCATCCATTCGATCACTATCAGCAGATGGCGGCCGACCTGCTCACTGCGGCCCGAAGTCGCCGGGGCGTTCGATTTGAACCGCGAAACGGCAAGCATCAAAGAAAAATACGGCGAGCACATCTGCGGGACCTCGGCGCTTGCTGGCTCGGCGGTTGACCGAAGCCGGCGTGCCGCTCGTCACTGTGTATTCGTCCGCCGGCGATCTCAATGGCGGCCAGGGCGATCACTGGGACACGCACGGCGACAACTTCAACCGGATCAAGAACAAGCTGGCGCCGCCGCTCGACCGGGCATCGTCGGCATTGCTCGACGATTTGGCCGACCGCGGCACGCTCGACGAAACGCTGGTCGTCTGGCTCACCGAGTTCGGCCGGACGCCGCGAATGACGCGGCAACGGCCGCGATCATTACCCGCGATGCTATTCGGTCGCCTTCGCCGGCGGCGGCATTCGCGGCGGGCAGGTCTACGGCCGATCGGACTCGATCGCGGCCGCCCCGCTCGATTTCCCGTGCGGACCCGCCGATCTGCATGCGACAATTTTCCACGCCCTCGGTATCAAGTCAGACGTGACGCTCGTTGACAATCAGGGCCGCAAGGTAGTGCTGTGCGAAGGCAAGGCCTTGCCCTTGTTTGGGTGAGATTCTCGCAAAGCGATAAATCGCGTGCCATGTCGCTGGGAACATTAGCACCCTTGTAGGCGTCCAAGCGGTAGCGCACAATGATTGTTGCGTGCACGAATGCTTGGGGAGTTGTGGATGCGCGCGCATCTGAAGATCGAAGCCGGTCAGCCGGCCAGTGTGTTTGACTTGAAGCCTGGCGAGTAGGCTATTACCGATCAGGCGGAAGGTCCCCGTGCCTTTTGTAGTTTTCCGCTAACATTTCAGAATATTCACGTACATAATTAAATTTTTTATCTTCCAATATCGTAATGCCACTTCTTCGCACTTTATTTAACGTCTGTCTGAATCTTTGTGACCATAGACCTTTCATAAATATACTTATCGAATGGGGCTTTTAGAGGTAATACATGTGAACATGGCAAACCGGATAACCCAGGCAAGACAGTCGGCCTCGGATTGAATCCATGTGCAACCAGGATAGTACTATTTTCTTCGTTTCCTTCAATAATTGAATTATCCTCTTGATATGTTGTAAGCGATGAACATTTTGGAGCCAAAATTGTAACATAGAACTCCAACAATATCGAAGTGGCCGAAAATCTCTCCTTATAAACCATATCATTCTTGAATAAAATCCCTTTTTGTCCAACTATTTCTAGTCTTGAGTAAAAAGTTTCCTTATCTTTATCAGTGGGCAAATCCCGATTAACCGATCTCTATCGGTTTCGATAATTAGAAGAATCTGTTGGACTCCACTGATCTCATTAACATATTTCCAGTCGAAGTAATACTTGAAGCTTCCTTCATTTTCGTTTACGAAGGAATCCCATGTCAATCGATCGTGAATCGTAGCTTCTTCGGACTTTCATAAATTAGCCCTTCAGTCCTGAAATATCAAAACTTTTTAGATTCGATATCCAACGTGTAAATAAGTGTGATTGGCCAACCTTTTGAGTAGAGCAATTGGTTTTTTTTTTTTTTCGTTTTTAAAAATTTTCTTGTTTTTTACTGGTCGGTCCTGTGTTCAGGTATCCTCCTCGAATCCGCCCACTGAACGGAGATCACCAGGCAGCAGATGGCTGAATGCTGCTGCGTTGCCCTAACCGCCGCATTACCGAAACCATTGCAACGCTAACATCGCTCTTTTCCGCTACGGGACACCCATAACCTCTCATTGAGTATCTGCCGCTACCCGGCAACCCCATGTAAGGCTCGCATCAAGGCTTTCCGCTCACGGGAAGCCCATGTAAGGCTTACATCAATATTCTGGCTCCCCAGCAAAGACCCATGTAACGCTTACATCGAAATATTTTACTACCGACAACACCCTGCAACGCTCACATCGAATTAGCGCGGCAGGATGGCGAGCGTCGTCGCGCCAACCTCGGCTTTTGTTGCTCCCCGAAAAAACCATGTAACGTTTCCATCGAAAGTTTTTGCTCGCCGGAAAGTCCATGCACGGCCAACAGCCAAATGTCCCGCCGGGCCCGGGAAACGTCGGTAAGGCTTACAAGGAGGTATTCGTTTGTGGGAACGACATCCTGCACCGACCGGCCGTTCTGGATAGTGAAATCGCGGTAGGAATGCGCGGTGTTGTGGCCGGTTGCCCTGACCGTGCCACTACGTCCGACCGAAGGTTTGCCGCAAAAGACAGCGGCGTCTTCGCGGCTCCCCAGCCTTCGAATTTCGGCGCGGTCAGGGAGCCAAGTCTGCGAGACGCGGTTCTCCGCAAACCTGCGCCGATCACTGATCACTGTGAACTGAAAACTGACAACTGAAAACTGCCCCCTCTCATTCGTGATTGCCGACCGGCGGGCTTCAATGATAACGTCCGCGTCGGTTTGAATCAGGAGCTTAACCCGTGACATCCAGAGAACAACTAGCGGCAGCACTCAATCATCAGCAACCCGCCACGGTCCTTGGGTTGACTTCGGCGGCACCGCCGTCACCGGGATGCACGTCTGCGGCGTCACCCGCCTGCGCCGGGCGCGTGATCGGCGACCCGGACTGCCAGCGTCAAGGTCGTCGAGCCGTACCAGATGCTCGGCGAGATCGCCCCCGACCTGCAGGACGCCCTGGGCGTGGACGTGGTCGGCCTGGGCGGCCGCGCGACGATGTTCGGCTTCGAGAACAAGGACTGGAAGCCGTGGACGCTCTTCGACGGCACGCCGGTGCTGGTGCCCGGGCACTTCAACACCACGCCCGAGCCCAACGGCGACATCCTCATGTATCCCGAGGGCGACCGTCGGCGCCGCCCAGCGGCCGGATGCCCAAGGGCGGCTTCTACTTCGACACGCATCGTCCGCCAGGAGCCGATCGACGACGACCAGCTCGAACGTCGAGGACAACCTGCGAGGAGTTCGGCCCGATCGATGCCGACACGATCTGAGCACTTCGCCGCGAGGCCGACGCGGCTGCGGCGCGAGAGCGATCGGGCGATCCTGGCAACTTCGGCGGCACGGCCTTCGGCGACATCGCCCTGGTGCCGGCCCCGTGGCTGAAGCATCCCAAGGGCATCCGCGACGTCGCCGAGTGGTACATGAGCACGGCCACCCGCTTCGACTACGTCTACGAAGGTCTTCGAGCGGCAGTGCGAGATCGCCCTGGCGAACCTGGCCAAGATCTACGAGCCGTGGGCGACCGCGTGTCGGCCGTGTTCATCACCGGCACCGATTTCGGCACGCAGACACGGCCCGTTCATCAGCCGCCAAGAGCCTACCGGCAACTCTATCCAGCCGTTCCACCGCCGCGTGAACGATTGGGTCCACGCAGCACACGCCTGGAAGACGTTCATCCACTCCTGCGGCTCGGTGGCGGCCCTGCTGCCCGACATCATCGAGGCCGGCTTCGACATCCTCAACCCGGTGCAGTGCTCGGCCGCGGGCATGGACCCGCGGACGCTCAAGGACGAGTTTGGCGACAAGATCACCTTCTGGGGCGGCGGCTGCAACGGCCGGAATACGGTTTTGGAGGAGGTGTGTGTGTGTGTGTGTGTGTGTGTGTGTGTGTGTGTGGTGGTTGGTAGGTAGGTAGGTAGGTAGTATAGGATGGTGGTGTGGTGGTGGATGATGGCTCACACACACCGTCATATGGTGATGTGTATGTCCTATTTACTGGTTCCGGTTGCGTATTGCTGAGAATCAGTTTGTGCCTGTTGAACCTATGGCCCTGGCGGGGCTTGTAAGGACCGCAGAATACGGTAGGCGTAGTAGCAGCCGGCCTTTACCCCTTCGACCCAGACGTGCCAGATGTCTCCCGTCCGGAAAAGTGACGGGTCAGACTCTCAATAGTCGAGTATGGTGCCGGGTCTTCGGCGTGGTCAAAGAGCAACAGCCAGACGCGGGAGGCGTTTCTGCTGAAAAGATTGAATTGTGCTCCTTTGCTGTGGAGATGAACCCAGAGGGAGCGGATAGCCCGGGAGGATGTTATGAACCTGCTCCAAAACCACCTTTCGTCAGGTCAAAGCCTTCTGCCGAGTCTTGGATGCTTTCGCCCGTTGCGGGCAGCTACTTTCGAGCCGATATACTCTGTCTCGAACGCAGGCGACCAGCTTCTCCGAATCTTCTCTGCGCAGCTCCTGCAGAAAACGAAGGAGAATCAGTATCGGTCTTGAGAAGTTCCTTGCGATTGTGAGGTGTCCAGTTTCTCTTTAGTAATATCGCCACTCATAGTTACGGAGGGAGTTGCCTTTATTCCATATCGGGCAGCACTTTCAATATTCTTTGTGATACTCGCTCAGGACATGTTTTGCGAACTTGTTCGGCTCCTTGTCTTTAAACAGCTTGCCCTTTACCCTCGCCGGGCCGGCGTTGTAGGCATGGAGGGCTATTGCCATGTCCTTGAAGTCCTCCATCAATAGGAGGGGTGGTTAGCGCCGAGTTTTATGTGCTTCTCAGGTTCGCTAAGCCAGCTATGCCCAGTGTAGATTTACACCACGTCCTTCGCAATGAACTTCTGCGAGGGACGGCTTTACCTGCGTGAGACCGCAGCTACCCGGTTCGATACTGCATCGTGCTTGAAATTGCTCTCTACCTTGATCACCGCGAGGACGAGTTTGTAATCCCAGCTAAGTAGAGCAGATTGCTCGTGACAGGTGTTCCCCATGCATCAGGGTCTCGTCAGGAAGACAACATCTCCCCTTTATGAAATGGACGATCTGCTGGATAACTGTCTCTTTGAGAGATTGTTCTTCTTCCTCTTCTGCAAAGGCAGGAAGGATCAGGTAGATTAAGGATGCTGCACAGAAGTCCCCCACCACCAGCCATACAAGAATAACGATTACGCCTGTTTTGTCGCAAGTATCATGACCCGTCTTTGTACACCAGATCGAACCTTCCTGTCAACAGTTTAAAGTGCCTTGTTTAAAAATTCTCTTGTATTTTGTTAAGGACTTATCTCTCATGAGACATCAGTAGAGGAGAGAAACCAGAGAAACCAGATTGAGGTGACTTCCTGGGCCGGCATGCTTCTCATTTATAGAGAGGGGATATATAGTTCGGTATGGGGAGGCTAACATGGTAAATATTGGAACTATGGAAGACGAAAATTAGAGTCCTTCAGAACATCCTCAAAACTACCATTCTCACCTTGATGTCGAGATCCCACGGACGTACGAGAATTCCGCGACACGCTGAAGAGACCAGGAGAAATTCCTGGCCAATATTATTGAGCAATTATAAGAGAAACAAGAGGGCCCAGGCAGCGTAATTAATCGGACAGTCCGTCTCGTCTTTCTGGTCGTTTAGTCTTTCTAGTCTAGAAAGTTCAAGCCGAATAGACTGAGAATAAACCAGATAGACTAAACAAACACAAGACCCATGTCGAAGCCTTTAAGGTTAAGCTCCAACTGGGCAGGCGGGGAGAGCTTCTTCGAAGTTCTTCTGGCCACGTCGGCATCGCAGAAGAAACCGCCTCGCTGCATTCCAAAGCCCAGCAGCACGAGGTTCGTCATGGCAGGAGCACCTGCTCTGAGAGCGAAACCCGAGGCATCTGATAAATAGTCTCCCGGGGTATCGGTATTGACGGAGGAGTTCCCGGCCGGCCTTATCAGTTCAGATGCAGCTCCAGGTTCTGCTTATTCAGAATAGAACCCGCGTCTGCCCTGACCCGCCCTCACTAAAGGACTCTTGAAGGGTCCCACCTTCACGTGCGACACGACCGTGCCACCGCGCATGGCCATACCGTGAATTTCTGGTAAGCACCTGCAGCTTCATCATCATGGCTGCCTCTGCGAAGAATCTGGTGAGGAAAAGGATGCCCTGACCGCCCGTCCCGCTCACTATAATCTGCTGTTTCACGCTTTTGTCTCCTCTCCTTCACGGCAATAGCTCCTTTTGGACAGACGTGCCCGCAAACCCCGCACTTCACGCAAAGTGCCTGGTCTATCCTGACCCTGCCTTTCGCGCGGGTTGTTTTGCCCGGCTGTTGCTTCTTAAGCCCACTCAGTGCTGGACATTCGAACTGCTTCAGGCAGAGTTGACAGCCGTCGCAGGTCTCATCTATTTCCATGGTGTAGAGCCGCTCCGGCCCAACCGCCCTCTTGTCTACGGGGCAGATACTCGGAATGATGCACTTCCCGCAACACCGCCTTCCGCACTGCGGCAGTACCGGTCGGCTTCCTCAAGCAACGAACGGAATGCCGGCACATCAAAGGGGTCGCATTCCTCCAGATCACCCGCATGCGGTGACAATCTCAGATCAGACTGCCGGTCCCAGTTTTCCGTCTGCTTTGATGCCCAGATGGGGCGCGGGCTGGTGCCCTGTCATACGGTGTGTGCTATTGTCCAGGATCGCTATGATGAGAGCGGCATCCTGAACAACAGCGTTGATGAGACCGGTGATCCCTAGTGGAAGAACGTCGAGTCGCCTATGGTGACAACGATGAGGGGGGATGTTCTCTCCGTCCTGCGCATAAGAGTGGTAGAAGCCGGCCCCCTGGCTGATACATGCCCCATGCAGTGGCATGTGTCCACGGCGCCGAGATTTATGCCGAGTGTGTAGCAACCGATATCGCTGGGAAAGATGCCCCGGGGAAAGGTTTTCTTGATACGCAAAAAAAGCAGGCCGGTGGGGGCACCCCGGACAGGAGAGGCTTCTTCCCTGAGCCCCCGCGGTCCTCGCCGGATGCGTGTGGGAAGTGCCGCCCAGGAACCTTTCAAGGGCTTCGTGGATGCAGTCGGGCGTAAGCTCGCCCTGTCGCGGAACGAGACCGACCAAGTTACTCCTTCAATCTTTCCCTTTCTCGAGTTGCAATTCGATCACGGGGTACGTTTCCTCCACAACGAGTGCCTGCTCATAATCACTCTGAATCATTTCTATAAATCGCTTGTTGAGCGGGAAGGGGAGAAGTACCTGAAAAAGATCGAGGCGGTCAGAAGCTCCATCTCCTCGAGCAGTTCGTACGTGTGGGCGAACGCCACGCCGGAAGCTATGACGCATCGCTTGTTTCTGGAGGGTAGAGACGAAGGGGATAGGGGAAAATTCATGCCCTCTTCGGCGATCTTCTGATCTTCTCATTGAGGAGCTTGTGCAGGTCATACATGAATTGCGGTGTGGCTGCCCACCGGGGAAGGATATCTTCGAAGTGTGCGCGCCTTTCGAGAGGCTTTGGCTTCTTGCAGGTGACGTTCTGACGGGCATGGCAGACGCGCGTGGTAGGTCTCGCCCATGACCGAAATCATCGCTCAGAGAGATCGAAGGCCTTTTTAATCATTTCCTTGGCCTCGCGGGGGGAGGAGGGTGAAAAACGGGGGATCTTGGCGAAGTGGGCGAAGAGACGGCTGTCCTGTTCCGTCTGGGAACTATGGGGCCGGGATCATCGGCAGAAATGACGATAAGAGCCCCTTTGACGCCGAGGTAGGCTGAACGGGTGAGCAGATGGCTGCCACGTTCCAGCCCCCACCTGCTTCATGGCGACAGCAGCGCGTTTTCCCGTATAGCTGTGTGCCAGCGCGACCTAGGAATCCAGCCTTTTCGTTTATGGACCACTCTATATGGATGGGTAATTCTACCTCCTTTGAAAAGGTGACCACAAAGAAAGGATCTAGGACGCAGGCGTCCCGGGGTAGGAAGCCGCCAACGAGCATCCACTCTCAAATAACCCTCTGCCGATCGCCTCGTTGCCCATAAGCATTCTCTGTTCTTGTCTGTTCATACCAAATCTGCCTCCTCTTAGAAAAAAAGAGCCGTGGGCGGCCAAACCCGGGCTGCCCCAGCTTCTTCACGGATTGGTTTGCTGGAGACGAGCCTCAGCCCCGCATCTTTTGTGGGCCACCAGCAGGTAGTTCCTGGGATTGACCCGGCTCGGCTTCCTGTTCAACATGCTAGATTTAATAACCTATTAAGCGGACAAAGTCAACGAAAAGGTGGGGCTCAGCAGCCGCCAATAAAACCATTTAAACAGGAGTTCTGAACCAGGGGTTACAGGCCTCGTTACCGCTGATCCGTCGATAAAAGATGGAATCAACAGTTGATTATAGAGATAAGACACAATCGAGACAAGCGAGTTGGTTATAGTATTCATGGTACAGTATTGCTGGCGTTCTCGGAATCATGGTAAGGTCAGAGATGAAGTCAACGGAACGAAGAAAGATAAATTCATTCGGTCCTTCCCCGAAGAAAAAGAAGAGCCCAGACACTTAAGGAACCTACATCCTGAAATAGACGAAACCGAATTCTCGATTCAGGCAGTTGATACCGATCTCCGTCTCTAGTTCTTCGTGCTTCGTTCTGGTTCCGACAATAGTGAAAAACGAGGCACGAACACCGAGGAACGGTCTCTTCTTACCAACGGTTTTGATTATTCCCCATAAATTTCTTTGCATCATTAATCGATATTGCGAAGCCAAGCCAATCTCCGTGTTGTTTGAGCGTATTTCTGCCTATAACCTGTCCGGCTCTGTTCAGCAGCGGTCCCCCACTGTTTCCGGATTGACTGCAGCGTCTGTTTGTATGTAGGTAATACCATTCAAAGCCTCCCTGACGGCACTGATGATTCCCTGGGTCACGGTGCCTTCCAGACCTCTCGGAGGCACGATCGTAATCAGTGACTCGCCCTGTACGACCTTATTCGAATCACCCAGCGGCAGGGCAGGATAGCCCGAACCGGAAGCCTTTAATAATGCCAGGTCTTTCTCTTCGGTCATTTCTTACCACGCTTGCGGAGACGCTCTTTCCCATCTGCCAAGCGGACCGGTCGGCCCGTCGCCCTGGCGAACTACGTGGGAAGTTGTTAGAAGATATCCGTCGGTGCACACAAGGACCCGAGACCTGGCTGCTCGCCGGCGAAGAATCGCTCCCACGGCGAGCCTTGATTGTCGGACTATCCCGGAAAGGTCGTCCGACTGGACGGAAGGGCCCGGGCCGGGAGCGGCCTTATCCTGGGTAAACTCTCTTGCAGGTTCTTCGTTTTGTGGTTGTTGGGGCGGCGATGGGTTGATAATCCGAATCTCAATATGGCGTGGCTCCTGAGCGCACGCTGGCGTCGCCCCGGCTATGCACATGAACCCGACCACCGTGATAATCACGTATCGAATCATATTATATTTTTGGTTTCTCTTGTTTCTCTAGTTTCTCTGGTATGTTTCGCACTAGCTTGTTCTCCGGTCTCTCCAGTTTATCTGGTTATCTTGAAACTCGCAAGAAATTGTATGTGGGGAAACCAAATAAAACCGAAGAAACCAGAGAAATCAGAGAAACGAAAAAACCGACTTACGCGTCGTTCGCTGATTTCCTGATGACCCTCAGCTGTTGAATTTGGTTAGTTCTGGCAACTGGAGCACGTGCCGCCGGGTCTGTACCGCTCACTCTTTCGCGTTCTTTGACCAGCGAATTGGCAAAGATACTGAACAGCAAGCTCGTGCCCAGGACCATTAAAAGATAAGGCATGGACGTTCTTTGGATAAGAGGACTGCTGTCACACCCAGGATGAGCGTGAGTGACCAGAGGAGCGTCCACTATGCCGGTCACCGGAAGGCCCTCTGGTGAGGAGCAGGTGGTGAAGGTGAGTTGTGTCAGCCTTGAAGGGGTTTCGACCATTGAAAAGGCGCGTCCCATGACTCTGACCGTGTCGAATATCGGGATGAGGAGCACGAGTACTGGAAAGAGTGGCTCCACATGGAACTTAGGGTCTTGTGTCAAGAGTATCGAAAAGACGGAGAGTGAAAAGCCCAGGAAGAGACTACCGGAATCACCCATGAATATGCTGGCCTGCGTGCCGAAATTGCAAAAGAGAAAACCTGCCAGGGCGCCGGTAAAGCCGATGCAAACCCCTGCAAGCTCAAAATTTCGGGAAAGATAGGCTGCTACCCCGATGAATAAAGAAGCAAAAAAAGAGAGACCGCCTGCCAGTCCATTGAGGCCGTCAATGAGGTTGATGGAATTGGTGACGCCCACGATGCACAAGTACGTGAAGGGGATCGCAAGTATCCCCAGTTTGACGACACCCATGGAGCCGTATGTGCCGATTTGATGGATCGTTATGCCGCCGCCAAAGATCACCGTGGTAATGGCGGCGAGCATTGCGAAAAACTTGGTGATGAATCCAAGCCCCCTGCGATCGTCAATGCCTCCAATTACGACCAGAAGGAATGATGCTGCGAGGTACGAAAAAAACGTTCTGCCTAACCCGACAAAATGGAGGATGATCAGAGACGGAATGCCGCCCCATCGCAGCATCGGTTCATCATGGATGCGTCTCCCACCCGGCTAATTAGACAGATTTCCAGCAATTGGCAATGTTTTAAAAAGTTATTGTCCTGTACTCGTTCAGTTTCGCGTATTGTTGAATGCATGATGAGCCGGGTGGAAGACGCATCCATGATGAACCGACGCCGCGATGGGGCGGCATTGCGTTCTTTCTTGGCATTTTACCTCTCTTCTATTTTGTCGGGTTGGGCAGGATATTGTTTTCCTATCTCGCCGCATCATTCCTCCTGGTCGTGATCGGAAGCATTGACGACCGTCGGGAACTCGGGTTCACGACTAAGTTTCTCGCAATGCTCGCCGCCATCACTACGGTTATTTTCGGCGGCGGCGTACAAATCCACCAGATCGGCACCTATGGCAGTATAGGACTGGTGAAGCTCGGCATACTCGCGATCCCCTTCACGTACCTGTGTATCATAGGCGTCACCAATTCCATCAACCTGATTGATGGCCTTAACGGACTGGCCGGCGGTCTATCTTTTTTCGCTTCTCTATTCATCGGAGTAGCAGCCTACCTTTCGCGAAACTTTGAGCTTGCAGCCGTTTGCATCGGCTTTACCGGTGCTCTGGCGGGCTTTCTGCTTTATAATTTTGGCACGCAGGCCAGCATATTCATGGGCGATTCCGGCAGTCTCTTCCTTGGCTTTTCGCTCTCCGTCTTTTCCATACTCCTGACGCAGGACCCTAGATTCCATGTAGAGCCGCTCTTTCCCGTGCTCGTGCTTCTCATTCCTATATTCGATACGCTCAGGGTCATGGGCACGCGCCTTTTCAACGGCCGAAGCCCCTTCAAGGCTGACACAACTCACCTTCACCACCTGCTCCTCAATAGAGGGTTTCCGGTGACGGGCATAGCGACACTCCTCTGGTCACTCACGCTCATCCTGGGCGTGACGGCAGTTTTACTCCTCAAGAGAACGTCCATGCCTTATCTCATGATCGTCCTGGGCACGAGCTTGCTGTTCAGTATCTTCGCCAATTCGCTCGTCAAAGAACGGGCAAGAGTGAAACGTGCGGAAAGGCCTGCGGCACGCCGCCCAGTTGTCAGAACCAACCAAATTCAACAGCTGAGGGTCATCAGGAAATCAGCGAACGACGCGTAAGTCGGTCTATCTGGTTTCTCTGATTTCTCTGGTTTCTTCGGTTTTATTTGGTTTCCCTACTCAATCTTAACTTGTGAGTCTTCATTAGGTATGAACCAGATAAACTGCGAGAGACCGGAGAACAAGCTAGTGACGAAATATACCAGAGAAACCAGATAAACCAAAGAAACCAGAGAAATAGTATGATTCGATACGTGATTATCACGGTGGTCGGGTTCATGTGCATAGCCGGGGCGACGCCAGCGTGCGCTCAGGAGCCACGCCATATTGAGATTCGGATCATCAACCCATCGCCGCCCCAACAACCACAAAACGAAGAACCTGCAAAAGAGTTTACCCAGGATAAGGCCGCGCCCGGCCCGGGCCCTTCCGTTCAGTCGGACGACCTTTCCGGGATAGTCCGACAATCAAGGCTGGCCGTGGTAACCATCCTTGCCGGCGAACAGCTCGGCTCCGGGTTCTTTGTCAGCACCGACGGATATCTTCTAACAAATTCCCACGTAGTTCGCCAGGGCGACGGGCCGACCGTCCGCTTGGCAGATGGAAAAAGCGTCTCCGCAAGCGTGGTAAGAAATGACGAAGAGAAAGACCTGGCATTATTAAAGGCTTCCGGTTCGGGCTATCCTGCCCTGCCGCTGGGTGATTCGAATAAGGTCGTACAGGGCGAATCAGTTATCGCGATCGGTTCTCCGATAGGCCTGGAAGGCACCGTGACCCAGGGGATCATCAGTGCCGTCAGGAAGGCTTCCAACGGGATCACCTACATACAGACAGACGCTGCAGTCAATCCGGGAAACAGTGGGGGACCGCTACTGAACAGAGCCGGACAGGTTATAGGGATAAATACGCTCAAACAACACGGAGATCGGCTTGGCTTCGCAATATCGATTAATGATGCAAAGAAATTTATGGGGCAATAATCAAAACCGTTGGTAAGAAGAGACCGTTCCTCGTGCTTCGTGCCTCGTTTTTCACGATTGTCGGAACCAGAACGAAGCACGAAGAACTAAGAACGGAGATTGGTATCAACTGCCTGAATCGAAGATTCGGTTTCGTCTATTTCAGGATGTAGGTTCCGTCAAGTGTCTGGGTTCTTCTTTTCTTCGGGGAAGGACCGAATGAATTTATCTTTCTTCGTTCCGTTGACTTCATCTCTGACCTTACCATGATTCCGAGAACGCCAGCAAAGAAAACTGCCACAATTATGAATACTATAACCAACTCGCTTATCTCCTATCCGGGGTCTTATCTCTATAATCAACTGTTGATCTCATCTTTTATCGACGGATCAGCTGAAAACTTGAGGCCTGTAACCCCTGGTTTCAGAACTCCTGTTTAATTGGTTTTATTGGCGGCTACTGAGCCCCACCTTTTCGTTGACTTTGTCCGCTTAATAGGTTATTAAATCTGGCATGTTGAACAGGATAGCCGAGCCGATTATTTCTTATGCAACCACCTGCTGGTGGCCCACAAAAGATGCGGGGCTGAGGCTCGTCCTCTAGCAACGGAATCCTGTGAAGGAGCCGTGGGCAGCCCGGGAGATTGGCTGCCCACGGCTCTTTTTTTCTAAGAGGAGGCAGATTTGGTATGAACAGACAAGAACAGAGAATGCTTATGGGCAACGAGGCTATCGGCAGAGGGCTATTTGAGAGTGGATGCTCGTTGGCGGCTTCCTATCCCGGGACGCCTGCGTCCGAGATTCTTTCCTCTGTGGTCACCTTTTCAAAGGAGGCGGAATTACCCATCCATATAGAGTGGTCCGTAAACGAAAAGGCCGCATTCGAGGTCGCGCTGGCACACAGCTATACGGGAAAACGCGCTGCTGTCGCCATGAAGCAGGTGGGCCTGAACGTGGCAGCCGATCCGCTCACCCGTTCAGCCTACCTCGGCGTCAAAGGGGGCTTTATCGTCATTTCTGCCGATGATCCCGGCCCCTATAGTTCCCAGACGGAACAGGACAGCCGCCTCTTCGCCCACTTCGCCAAGATCCCCGTCTTCGACCCCTCCTCCCCCCGCGAGGCCAAGGAAATGATTAAAAAGGCCTTCGATCTCTCTGAGCGGTACGAGATCCCGGTCATGGTGAGACCTACCACGCGCGTCTGCCATGCCCGTCAGAACGTCACCTGCAAGAAGCCAAAGCCTCTCGAAAGGCGCGCACACTTCGAAAAGAACCCCTCCCGGTGGGCAGCCACACCGCAATTCATGTATGACCTGCACAAGCTTCTCAATGAGAAGATTGACAAGATCGCCGAAGAGGACGTACTTTCCCCTATCCCCTTTGCTTCCCTACCCTCCAGAAACAAGCGATGCGTCATAGCTTCCGGTGTCGCGTTCGCCCACACGTACGAACTGCTCGAGGAGATGGGGCTTCTCGACCGCCTCGATCTTTTTCAGGTACTTCTCCCCTTCCCGCTCAACAAGCGATTCATAGAGATGATACAGAGTGATTATGAGCAGGCACTCGTTGTGGAGGAAACGTACCCCGTGATCGAATTGCAGCTCGAGAAGGGAAAGATCCAAGGAAGGAAGTCGGGCCTCGTTCCGCGACAGGGCGAGCTCACGCCCGACTGCATCCACGAAGCCCTTGAAAGGTTCCTGGGCGGCGCTTCCCACACGCATCCGGCGAGAACCGCGGGCTCAGGGAAGAAGCCTTCTCTCTGTCCGGGGTGCCCCCACCGGCCTGCTTTTTTTGCGATCAAGAAAACCTTTCCCCGAGGCATCTTTCCCAGCGATATCGGTTGCTACACACTCGGCATAAATCTCGGCGCCGTGGACACATGCCACTGCATGGGGGCATGCATCAGCCAGGGGGCCGGCTTCTACCACTCTTATGCGCAGGACGGAGAGAATATCCCCCCTATCGTTGTCACCATAGGCGACTCCACGTTCTTCCACTCAGGGATCACCGGTCTCATCAACGCTGTTGTTCAGGATGCTCGCTTCATCATAGCGATCCTGGACAATAGCACAACCGCAATGACAGGGCACCAGCCCGCGCCCCATCTGGGCATCAAAGCAGACGGCACACCGGGACCGGCAGTCTCAATCCCTGAGATCGTCACTGCATGCGGGGTCAGATTCCTGCGCCAATGCGACCCCTTTGATGTGCCGGCATTCCGTTCGTTGCTTGAGGAAGCCGACCGGTACTGCCGCAGTGAGGAAGGCGGTGTTGCAGTGATTATTTCGAAGCATTCCTGCCCCGTAGACAAGAGGGCGGTTGGGCCGGAGCGGCTCTACACCATGGAAATAGATGAGACCTGCGACGGCTGTCAACTCTGCCTGAAGCAGTTCGAGTGTCCCGCACTCGAGTGGGTTGAAGCAGACAGCCGGGCAAAAACAACCCGCGCAAAAGGCAGGGTCAGGATAGACCAGGCACTCTGCGTGAAGTGCGGGGTTTGCGGGCACGTCTGTCCAAAAGGAGCTATTGCCGTGAAGGAGGAGACAAAAGCGTGAAACAGCAGATCATAGTGAGCGGGACGGGCGGTCAGGGCATCCTTTTCCTCACCAGATTCTTCGCAGAGGCAGCCATGATGATGAAGCTGCAGGTGCTTACCTCAGAAATTCACGGTATGGCCATGCGCGGCGGCACGGTCGTGTCGCACGTGAAGGTGGGACCTTTCAAGAGTCCTTTGGTGAGGGCGGGTCAGGCAGACGCAGGTCTCATTCTGAATAAGCAGAACCTGGAGCTGCATCGAAACTTGATAAGGCCGGACGGGTACGTCTTCGTCAATACCGATACCCCGGGAGACTATTTATCAATAGATGCCTCGGGTTTCGCTCTCAGAGCAGGTGCTCCTGCCATGACGAACCTCGTGCTGCTGGGCTTTGCAATGCAGCGAGGTGGTTTCTTCTGCGATGCCGACGTGGCCAGAAAGGTTCTAAAGAAGCTCTCCCCGCCTGCCCAGTTGGAGCTTAACCTTAAAGGCTTCGACATGGGTCTTGCGTCTGTTTAGTCTATCTGGTCTATTTAGTCTATTCGGTCTTACTTTCCTCAGACTAGAAAGACTAAACGACCAGAAAGACGAGACGGACTGTCCATTAATTACGCTGCCTGGGCCCTCTGCTTCCTTAATCGCTCAATAATATTGGCCAGGAATTTCTCCCGCTCCTTCAGCGCGTCGCGGAATTCTCTCTTGTACGTCCTGTGGATCTCCACATCAAGGTGAGAATGGTAGTTTTCGAGGACATTCTGAAGGACTTTAACTTCGTCTTCCGATAGTTCCAGATTTACCATGTTAGCCTCCCCATACCTAGATTATATATCCCCTCTCTATAATTATAAGCATGCCGGCTCAGGAAATCATCTTTATCCGGTTTCTCTGGTTTCTCTCCTCGAATCCTATGCTTCTGACTGTAAGTCCTTATAAATACAGATCAATTTTAAACAAGGCACTTTAAACTGTTGACAGGAAGGTTCGATCTGGTGTACAAAGACGGGTCATGATACTTGCGACAAAACAGACGTATCGTTATTTTTCGGCACTGGCCGCGGTGGGCCTTCTGTGCAGTATTCTCTTAATCTATCCTATCCTTCCTGCCTTTGCAGAAGAGGAAGAAGCAATCTCTCAAAGAGACAGTTATCCAGCAGATCGTCCATTTCATAAAGGGGAAAAATGTCCGTCTTCGCGACGAGACCCTGACGCGGATGGCAAACACGGTTTATGAGGAATCCCAGCTTTATGAGCTGGATTACAGACTCGTCCTCGCGGTGATCAAGGTAGAGAGCAATTTCAAGCACGATGCAGTATCGAACCGGGGAGCCCGCGGACTCATGCAGGTAAAGCCCTCCCTCGCAAAGTTCATTGCGAAGGACGCGGGTGTATCTTACACTGGGCATAGCTGGCTTAGCGAACCTGAGAACAATATAAAGCTCGGCGTGTACCACCTCTCTCGATTGATGGAGGACTTCAAGGACATGGCAATAGCCCTCCATGCCTACAACGCCGGCCCGGCCAAGGTAAAGGGCAAGCTGTTTAAAGACAAGGAGCCGAAAAATAAGTTCGCAAAACATGTCCTGAGCGAGTATCACAAGAATATTGAAGTGCTGCCCGATATGGAATAAAGGCAACTCCCTCCTGTAACTATGAGCGGCGATATTACTAAAGAGAAACTGGCAAACATCATCAAGGAACTTCTCAAGACCGATACTGATCTTCGTTTTCTGCAGGAGTTGCGCAGAGAAGATCTGGAGAAGCTGGTCGCCTGCGTTCGAGACAGAGTATATCGGCTCGAAAAGTAGCTGCCCGCAACGGGCGAAAGCATCCAGACCGGCAGAAGGCTTTGACCTGACGAAAGGTGGTTTTGGAGCAGGTTCATAACATCCTCCCGGGCTATCCGCTCCCTCTTGGGGTCCATCTCCACAGCAAAGGAGCACAATTCAATCTTTTCAGCAGAAACGCATCCGGCGTCTGGCTGTTGCTCTTTGACCACGCCGAAGACCCGGCACCATACTCGACTATTGAACTCGACCCGTCACTTTTCCGGACCGGAGACATCTGGCACGTCTGGGTCGAAGGGGTAAAGGCCGGCTGCTACTACGCTTACCGGATCCGCGGTCCTTACCAGCCTCGCCAGGGCCATAGGTTCAACAGGCACAAACTGATTCTCGATCCCTATGCCAAGTCACTTTCGCAAGGGCCCCCGTGGGACTTTAACCGGGCCAAGGGCTACGATCCCCTCTCCCTCATGCAAGATCTTTCTCTTTCCGATGATGACAACATAGATGCGGTTCCTCGATGCGTCATAGTCTCCGATAGGTTCGACTGGCAGGGGGACACTCCGCTGCGGCGCCCCTGGTCCGAGACGATCATCTATGAAACACACGTCCGTGGCCTCACCATCCACCCATCCTCAGGAACCAAGTACCCGGGGACCTTCCGCGGAGTTCTCGAAAAGATTCCGCACTTCAAGGAACTCGGCGTTACTGCCCTTGAATTGCTTCCCATCCAGGAATTTAACGAGAACGAGCTCGACACAGCCAATCCACTCACTGGAGAGCCGCTCAAGAACTATTGGGGTTACAGCACTGTAGCCTTTTTTGCGCCAGAGGTCCGCTACGCCGCAAACAGAGCCGACGGAGCGCAGGTTATAGAGTTCAAAGAAATGGTGCGCCAGCTTCACAAGGCAGGCATCGAGGTGATCCTTGACGTTGTGTTCAACCACACGGCAGAAGGAGACGAGCGGGGGCCCACAATTTCCTTTCGCGGGCTGGATAACAACATCTATTACATGCTGGGCAAGAACAGAAGGTTTTACAAAAACTATACCGGCTGCGGGAACACGCTCAACTGCAACCACCCTGTGGTGCGCCAGTTTATCATCGATTGTTTGACATACTGGGTCCTCGAGATGCACGTGGATGGCTTTCGCTTTGACCTTGCTTCTGTCATGGGACGGGATCAGGAAGGGTTAATAATGAAGAATCCGCCTATTCTGGAGGAGATTGCAGAGCACCCGGTCTTACGCCATACCAAGCTGATTGCCGAGGCGTGGGACGCTGCCGGAGCCTACCAGGTTGGCTCCTTCCCCGGCCACCTCTGGTCGGAATGGAATGGACGTTTCAGAGATGACGTGAGAAGATTCTGGCGCGGAGATCCCGGTATGATCGGCGATTTCGCCAGTCGGATCTGTGGAAGTGCCGACATTTACCAAAGGTCAGGTAAAGATCCGGTAAACAGCATAAACTTCTTGATCTGCCATGATGGTTTCACCTTGAACGACCTGGTCAGTTACAACCAGAAGCATAACGAAGCCAACGGCCTCGGCGGCACCGATGGCACGAACGCCGATTATAGTTACAATCACGGTGCAGAGGGGCCGACGAACGATCCTGACATAGAGCGTGTGAGGCTCCGACAGATAAAAAATATGATCGCAACGCTCTTTATCTCCAGGGGAGTGCCGCTCTTTCTCGGCGGGGATGAATTCCGGCGGTCCCAACAGGGCAACAATAACGCCTTTTGTCAGGATAATGAGGTCTCGTGGTACAATTGGGAGCTTCTCAAGAAGAACAAGGATGTTTTTCGCTTCACGAGCGAGATGATCCGCTTCCGTAACCGGCACGCTGCGCTGAGAGAGGTCAAATTCTACACGGATCAGGATATCGCCTGGTACAACTGGGACGGAGGGAACCCGGACTGGGGCCCTGAGAACCGGAGTCTCGCCTGCATGATTTTCGGCGACGAAGACCTCTACCTGATGTTTCACGCTGATTTCATGGACAGAACATTTAAAGTGCCCACGGCGAGAAACGGCAAGGCCTGGCACGTCGCAATAGACACGTCAAAGCGCTCTCCGCACGACATCACCCTGCCGGGAGAAGAAAAGGTGCTCAAACCCCGGGATCAGATGCATGCTGACCGCCCGTTCGCTGGTTATCCTCGTGGCGAAGATGACAGATCTCATCTGGTCTATCTAGTCTATCTCGTCTATCTGGTCTGCTTGAACGCTAATAACGATACCGCTAGCGTGCATGCTATGGAACCTTTGGGTATGTAGCATTTGTTGAAGCGACTTGCGACTTAGATATTGGGATTATGCCTTGTGACACGAGTAGCTACTTTAAAAAAATTGTGCGAACGGTTATACTTAATAAGACAATGGCGCAAGCAAGGAGGTGTGACACGTATGTCTCCGTATTCAGAGTTGGTTAAGGAGCATTTCCAGAATCCTCGCAACATAGGAAAGATAGAAGATTTCGATGGCATCGGAGAGGTCGGCAATCCGGTCTGCGGCGATATGACGACCATAACGATAAAAGTGAAAGAGGGACGACTCGCCGATGTCAGGTTTGAAACCCTGGGATGCGGGGCTGCAATCGCCGTGTCAAGCATCGTTACCGAGAAAGCAAAGGGGAAAACTCTTGACGAGGCCCTGCAGATTAACGCCAAAACGCTGGCAAGTGAGCTCGGGGAGTTGCCGAAGAATGAACTCCATTGTTCTCACCTCGGCCCCGAAGCCCTTCACAAGGCGATCATGAATTACTACGACCGTCAGGCAGGAAGAACGAGAAAGATACGGGGCGGAAAGGACGAACACATTCACACAAAGGACAACCAGTGTCGGTGTCCTTATTGCGAACACGAAGTCTCTACGGAAGCCCCTGTCTGCGCCAACTGCGGTAAATCGACAGTCTAGATATGGGCTCATCTCCAGAACGATAACAGGGGACCGACACATGATCTATTTGGATAACATCTCAGGCACACCGCTTCATCCGGAAGTAAAACAGGCGATGACGAGCTATATGGAGAACGGATATGGCAATCCCACCAGCCAGCATCGCATGGGGGATCAGGCTGCTGAGGCCCTTGAGAAGGCCCGTAGCGAGGTGGCGCAGCTCATCAATGCCAACCCGCCGGAGGTGATCTTCACCTCCGGAGGAACTGAATCGATCAACCATGCTATCAAGGGCGTGGCGTTTGCGCTTGCGGACAAGGGCAAGCACATCATTACATCCAATATCGAGCACCAGGCAGTACTCCGCTCTGTGCGCATGCTGATGCGTTTGGGTTATCACGTAACTTCGCTTCCCGTTGATGAGCACGGCCTGGTCGATCCGAAGGACGTGGAAAAAGCGATCACAGATGAGACGGTCCTGGTCAGTATCATGCACGCAAACAATGAAATCGGGACCCTCGAACCGATAGCAGAAATTGGAGAGATCACCAAGGCAAAAGGGGAATAATCTTTCACAGCGACGCAGTCGCATCCGGCGGCGTGATACCGACGGACGTGAACGTATTGGGTGTTGATCTGCTCAGCATAGCGGCAAACCAGTTCTATGGCCCTGCAGGAGTGGGAGCACTCTATATCCGTCCGGGAACGAACATTATTCCGCTTCTGGATGGAGGCATCCAGGAACAGAACCTGAGAGCCGGTGCGCACAATATGATAGGCATCGTGGGCATGGGTAAGGCAGCAGAACTGGCGAGGAAAGAGATGTCTTCGCGGCTGGAACATCTCATGCAGATCAAGAAGGCGTTTCTGGATCGTCTTTCAACCATCGATGAGATACTCATCAATGGTCACCCGACCAAAAGCTTGCCAAACCTGATCTCCTGTTCGGTAAAATACGTGGAAGGCGAATCACTGGTGCTCATGCTTGATGAGGATGGTATCTGCGTCTCCACCCGGTCAGCCTGCGCAACCGGCTCGTTGCGGGCTTCTCACGTGCTCGTCTCCTGCGGTCGCGACTATATGACAACACAGGGGACGCTGATCTTCTCCTTTGGTGTCGATAACACGCTTGAAGAAGTCGAGACTGTTTTCAGTGCCCTCAGAAAGGCAGTCGACTTTCTGCGGAGTATGTCACCTTTTTACAATAAAAAGCAGGGGTAAAGGAGACCTTCCCTCACATGCTCATAAAGGATCTGAATCATTGCGAGGAGTTTATAGCGGGTGATGACTCACTCCTGCGACAACTCCTTCACCCGGACGAGGCCGATGTAGCTGCCTCGCTACAGCTTGTGCCACGCCACGGTGAAGCCCGGTCAAACAACCAGACCGCATCGACTAAGAACCTCCGAGGTATATTACATTCTCGAGGGTCAGGGGCTCATGTCAATCGATGGCGAATCAGAGGCGGTGCGGCCCGGTCAGGCCATTTACATCCCACCCCATTCAACACAGTATATACAGAACACGGGAGGCTCCGACCTTACCTTCCTTTGCATTGTAGATCCCGCCTGGCGCGAAGAAGACGAGGAGGTACTCTGAACAGAGACCGCTACACGTTACAGGTTACGAGTTTACAAACCGCACCATAGTTCTCACCTATTAGTCTTGTAAAAGCTGAAATTTGACCTACCGGATGGCAACCCGGACATGCCCACTTGACTTTCTCTCCATTTTGTATTATATATTATATTGTAATGAGTACAAACTGTTTGGAGACGAAGGAAAAGCTGGTTGAGTGCGGCGTCAAATCCACTCATCAGCGCATGAGAATTCTGGAGTCTCTTGAGAAAATGGGCCACCCCGATGCTAAGGAACTATACCTCTTTCTGGTAGCGGGAGATGCCAAGCCTTTCCAAGACGACCGTCTACAATACGCTCGATGCGCTGCACCGGGCCGGGCTCGTCAGCGTCCTGAGCATCGCCGGAGAGGGAACGAGATATGAACTGGCAGGAAAGCCCCATTGTCACTTCCTGTGCAGAAAATGCGGGAAGATCATCGACATGAGCTTCTCTTGCACACACACTGACTCCTTGCGGCTCGATGGATACGTAGTGGAAGAACTACTCGGCTGTTTCAAGGGTGTCTGCAAGACCTGTCAGGCAAGAGATACGAAGCGTCCCAAGAAAGGCACGCATTCCGTTGTGCCCAAAAACCGGACAGAGAAAAGAGAGGTAAGGTGAAAACATTACTTTTGGTATTTGCCCTGCTGGCGTTAGCAGGCTGCGGAGCAATAAGTCACGGGACCTCCCAAAATATCAGCTGCGCGACAATTCCGGCCGGAGCATCAGTCAGGTCGGCCGATGGCACAACGTGCAGCACACCGTGCACCGTCAGCCTGAAACGGAAAAAGGATGACGTCCTGACCATTGAAAGGGAGGGCTACGAGACCGTGACCCTGCCTGTTCGCTCCGCCTTATCAAAAGCCTCGGCAGGAAGCATTCTGTTGCCCGGCGGGCTCATTTGCTGGGGTGTCGATGTAATATCCGGAGGCGGGTACCATTTAGTTCCCGAGCAGGTCCACGTTACGCTGAAACCTCTAACGGAAGAATCTGAGCGAGTCGTCGAATATTCAAAAGACCTTTCTGTAACCAAGCTGCCGCAACCGATTACTGAAGAGGCGTTGAACTAGAGCCTTACTTTCTCAAGCACATTACGTTATAATAGTGGAGCGAGAGCCTAAAGTGGTCCTTAACTGTTACCGACAACCTTTTGTGTACTTTCTCATGGATGACCTGACTGCCGCCGAATTTGGAGCCATGTGGCGGTGAGCCCCAAGAAAGTAACAGCCGACCTCTTGAAAAAAGCAAGAGGAAGAACGACACCTGCCCGCAACTCTGCGGCTCAAACGGTCACCAAGCGCAGGCAGGCCGAACTGCACCTTCGGGAGAGCGAGGAGGCCATGAAGTCGCTCCTCAATGCTACAAGTGATGTAGCGTGTCTCATCGATACGGAAGGTACCCTCATCGCCGCCAATGACTTTTTGGCGCAGCGTCTCGGCAGACGTGCCGATGATTTGATTGGCCGGAACATATTCGACTTCTTCACTCAAGAGCAGGCTCGCGCCAGACGGTTGTGGGCCCGAAAGGCCATCGAAAGCGGCAAGCCTGTCAGATTTGAGGACATATCCCTGGACAACAGGTGTTTTGATTCCTGCATCTATCCACTTTTTGACGCAGGAGGAAGGATAGTCAGACTGGCGGTCTATGCGAGGGATATCACGGAGGCTAAACATGCCAGCCTTGCATTGGCAGAGAGTGAGGTCAGGTTCAAGCAGTTTTTCGACAGCATGAATGACGGCATCTCCGTGCGCGATGCCCGGACCTTTGAACTGGTCGATGCCAATCGCAGGTTCTGCGAAATGTATGGTTACACCCTTGAGGAGCTGAAAGCATTGCCGCTCGGCAGTTTAGCGGCAAACGAATCTGCCGATGAGCGTCGAAGACGTCTCGGCGCCCACTACGCTCAGGTGACCGAGGGCGTGTCGAGACTTTTCCAGGCGGAGGGCAGGAGAAAAGACGGGAGCACGTTCTGGGTAGAAGTAAATGTAAGGCGGATAACCATGGGCGGCAGGGAGTGTATGCTCGCCGTTGCGCGGGATATCACCGAGCGCCGGGAGGCAGAGGAGGCTCTCAGGGAAAGCGAGGCCAGATTCAAACAGTTGTTCGACAGCGTAAATGACGGCATCGCCGTGCGCGACGCCCGGACCCTGGAACTCCTGGATGCGAATCGCAGGTTCTGCGAGATGTGGGGCTATACCTTGGAAGAACTGAAGGCATTACCGCTTGGGAGCATTGGCGCGTATGAATCCGTTGAGGAACGTCGAAAGCGTCTCATTGCCTACTATGCACAGGCGGCCAAGGGCATACCGAGTCTTTTTCAGTGGGCAGCCAGGAGGAAGGATGGAAGCATATTCTGGGTCGAACTGAACGGAACGAGGATAACCATCGGAACTCGGGAGTGTCTGCTCCTGGTCGTGCGAGACGTCACTGAACGCAAGCGGGCAGAGGAAAAGATCAGGGCATCGCTCAAAGAGAAAGAGGTGCTTCTGAAAGAGATCCACCACCGTGTGAAGAATAACCTCCAGATCATATCGAGCCTTCTCTACCTGCAGTCAACGAGAACAGAACATGCCGGGGCTGTCTCAGCGCTCAGGGAGAGCCGGGCCCGCATCAAGTCGATGGCCCTCATCCATGAAAGACTCTATGCATCACCCGACCTTGCCAGCGTCGACATGGGAAAGTACACCAGGAGCCTTGTGGCCGATCTCCACCACTCGCACGGTACCGAGGAGAGTTCCGTTCGGCTCACGTTCAATATTGATGATATTCCTCTCGGCATCACCGAGGCGATCCCCTGCGGCCTCATCATCAATGAACTCGTTTCCAACGCGCTGAAACATGCCTTTCCGAAGGGGAAAGCAGGAGAGATTTCGATCCAGCTACTCAGAACGGGCGCAAACCGGATTACGCTCACCGTGAGCGATAACGGCATCGGCTTCCCCGAGCAGATAGACTTCCGGAGATCGCCCTCCCTCGGCCTGACCCTGGTAAACTCACTGGTCGAGCAGCTTGGCGGTACCATCGAACTCGAGCGTAGAGAGGGAACATCCTTTACGATTAGCTTCGGATGAGGAGTTAGGATAACGTTCCATTGGTTGAATTAGTTCAAGATGAGAACGCCTGCAATTCGCACCTTTGAGGCAGTCCAAACACCATAGCTGCTTAACCAATAAGACTAATCAAACGGGCCATATATGGCGCTTCACTAAAGTAGTTTACTTCCCCCTCAACATTGTACTATACCTAGTCACATCAAGATGCGGGATACCCGGAACTCATACTAATGCACAAATCAGCCTCTCGAATCGACCCATCACTAATCCAGCCCAATTGCGAGACAAAGGGTTTCAAAGGTGGCTGGATCATGCTTATATGCGCCTGGCTACTCGGTTTTGCCATGTATACCCCCATGCTCTGCATTCCTCCGATAGCCCATATCATCAAGGAGGAGTTACGCGTGAGCCACGCAGCTGTGGGCCTTCTTTTTTCCATACCGGTCGCGGTGCTTATTGCGCTTGCTATACCCAGCGGTCTTCTCGCTGATAGGTTGGGTACTCAAAAAGCTGTGGGGATCGGGGCCATCGTGCTGGCTCTCGGAAGCCTCTCAAGAGGGACTTTCGAGAGCTTTGGCGGGCTTCTCGCCTCTACCTCCCTTTATGGTGTCGGCTTCAGTATCGTCTATCCGAATCTGCCCAAGCTCGTGGGCCTTTGGTTTCCACGTGAGAAAGTCGGCTTAGTAACGGGAGTTTATTCAACGGGTATAACGACGGGTGGCACCATCGCACTTGCTATCACGTTGCCTCTGATATTTCCCATGACAAATAGTGTCCAGGGTACCTTCGTAATCTGGAGCATCCCTGCACTGGTGGCGGCTATCCTGTGGTGGCTTGTTGCCAAAGATCCTCCCCTTCCGGCCCGCATCTCTATCCAGACCGCGACAAAGGGCCGCGCCAATCTTCCTTCCTATTCACTATGGAAGGACAAGAATATGTGGTTCATCGCTCTCCTGCTTTTCTTCAATAACATCCATTTTTACACATGGTCGGGGTGGAGCCCGGCATTGTTGATAATGAAGGGGGCCCCTCCGGATTTGGCGGCACTCATCGCATCGTCAAGAGGCTGGGCAGGCTTTCCTGTCATCTTTTTGATGCCGTGGGCTTCGTACAAGGTTGGATTGAGAAAACCGTTCATGTGTGGATCTGCGCTCCTTTTGGCTTTTGCTTCATGGATTGCAATATATATCCCCGTCCCATTGGGTTGGCCTTTGATGCTTGCCATCGGCATTGCAACGAGCGGTACGTTCTCAATGATACTTGCGCTTCCCTTGGAGTTGTTGCCAAATGAATATGCCGGCATGGCCAGCGGTACCGTGCTCTCCATCGGCTATCTGGGCGGCCTTGTGGGACCCTGGCTCGCTGGCCGTATCGTGGATGTAACCGGAAGTTTTGATTTAGCCCTTTACATCCTCATGGGCACGGCAATCGTATGGGCCGTCATTGGTTTCCTGATACCGGAAACCGGCCATAGGGCTAAGCTTCGGAGTCCACAAGGTGTGGGCGGAAGGTGAGATCCTTTCTGTCCTGTAAATCGGATGTTGTCCTGTCTCACAGGACGAATACCCGGTTCGTTTTTCCCATTGTTGCATAAAGTTGTTCGTATTTATTGGGAAAATAGCAGCGCTTACTCTGGCATATTTCCTGCTATTAAGACTTCATGCGACGAAGCCCTCTTCCGGCCAAAGGCGAAGTTCGATGATCAGGTATCAATGTGCGTGCCGGGAGGGATGAAAGTTTCACAACCCAATCAAAGGAGAGAAGCATGCCTCGGATGAATAAACGTGCTGTCTTTGTGCTGGCCATCCTGATCTTCGCGCCGTCGCCCTTATTCCTCTATGGCGGGGAAGCTAAAAGCGTCTCCGGCACATCCGCCGGAGCCGCGACCGAGAAAGCACCGGTCTACGCTCCCATGCCCGGGCCGGGCAAGAAGGTCCCGATTGAAGGCGGCTACTTGATATACGGCTTCGACAAGAAGCCGAAGCTGGGCACGGTCATCATGAAGGTCGAGATCTTTACCGCGGAAGGCAAGAAAGATACCTCGCTGGAGGCCAAGGCGGATGCCGGCATGCCTTCCATGAAGGGCGCCCATGAAACAGGAGACCGGGCTTTCACGGTTTCCAAGAAGGGGGACTATCTACTGCCGATAAATATTGTCATGCCCGGCGACTGGGAAATAAGGCTGACCATCTTAAAAGAAGGAAAGGTGATTTTCAGGGGCAGGTACAACTTCGATGTATAGAGCCGCTCGCCCTATGTTCTGGCCCTCTTATTCCTGGCCGGTACTGGCGCGGGCCGCGGACCATCTGCTCTATTTCGAGGCGCAGGGGATCGCCGGCTATTCCACCGAGCAGAAGAAGACGATCTACTATTCGCAGAACCCGAATGCCGAGATGCAGAAGCCGAGCGTGGGCTTCGACTACCTGCAGCGATTTTCCGGCGAGTCCGGAGATTGGGCGCACCTTTGCGCTCCAGGGCCGTCTGGCCCTGACCGTAGATGGAACACACGGGGAGAATAGTCTGCAGCTGGAACCACAGGTATACAACGCTTACTTTAAAATGAAGACCCCCGGGCCTTACGTCTGGGTCGGCCATAACCGTCCTGCTTTCGGGCTCGGGTCCTATTTCGACAGCCATGGCTTGCTGCTCCGGACCCTTGCCATACAGGGTTTCGGTTATGACCGGGACTGGGGAGTCGGACTCTACAAAGACTTCTCCTGGGGGGACATCTCAGCCAGCGGCACGACCGGCTCGGGCATGCCTGTTTATACGAAGGGCAATTATATGACCGCCGCCAGGGTCTCCTACGGCGTGCTGAGCCAGGACAATTTCAACGTCGGTTTTTCGCTTGGGCTACGGCAACACACTCGATACCATGGGTTACAAGCTGTTAGAGCCCAAGCCCGAGGAGATGAGGCTTGTGGGCGCTGACATGACCATCTTGAGGAACAGGTTTGAACACCGTTTTGATCTGCTCGGAGGAACATGGCTCGGTCAGAATACCTACGCGGGGATGTACCGGTTCGGCATCAATCTGGACCAGGAGGGACGGCTCAAGATAGAGGCCCAGCCGCTGTGGTGGAAGTTCGGGGATGAAAAGAATTTTGAAATGTCGCTCTGTTTTTCAAACCAGCTCACGTCAAACTTGACGGTCCGCTTAGGTTATTGGTACGACAGCAACATCAGTGACAACAGGAGTGACAACAGGGTTATTTTTCAAATCTACTACTATCGACCGATATGAAACGACAACCATTTTTCTCATATGTCATTATCGCAAAAGCAAAGGAGTCTCCCATGGTGAGGCAGACTGTTTTGGCTCTTCTCCTTCTCCTTGCCGGATACACAGCGGCCTGGGGCGCCGTGGGCTGTGATCTGAATGATCCTGACCGCGACGTGGCAAGGCTCTTCCCGGAATCGACCGGGTATAAGACGATCTATACGTCGATCTTGAAGAAGGGCGGGGAAAAGCTTCTCTCGACGGTGGAAACACGACTCGGGGACAAATTCCACGGCATCTATGAGACCATCGACGTGCCTTACACGATCTACGAAATATATGCCAACAAGAAAAAGATCGGTTACATCCACGGGGTCAACCAGAAAGGCCAGTTCGGCGGCATCCAGGTCTTCGTCGTCCTCGACCTTGAAGGAACGCATAAAGGGCTTCTATATACAGAAGATGACCAGCCAGTATGCGGGAAAATTGCGCGATGCGAAATTCGGCAAGCAGTTTATCGGTCTGACCCTCAAGGATTTCGACCATTACGACGTGGTTTCAGGAAAGGCCTCCGGCAAGGTCGAGGCCATAAAGAATCCGGCCCCGGAGGCCGAGGCCGATTTCAGGGCTGCACTCAGGGCTACGAAAAAGAACCTTATTCTCATGGATGAGTTTGTCTATTCTGCGCAACCGGGCCCGTCTTCTCAGGAGGTACCAAAGAAATGATCACAAAATTTCAGGTGGCCTACAAAAATCTGCTGCGAAAAAGAGTCCGCAGCCTTCTGACCCTGATCGGCATCGCGCTTTCCGCCTGGGTGCTCGTGAGCCTGCTGGGTTTCAACCAGGGTTACGAGACTTCGCTCAACAAAGACATCGACAACATGGGCTTTCAGTTGATGATCATGGCCAAGGGCTGCCCGTATGAGGCGGCCACCATGATGCTGAAGGGCGGGACAGGGCTCAAGTATATGAATGAGTCCATCATGAAGGACGTCGCCAAAGAGCCTGAAGTGGAAAAGATCACGCCGATCCTCATGTCGGCCGTCTTCGATCCGAACAAAGGGGAAAGCGGAGGGATAGCCGGATACTTCGGCATCGAGCCCAAGAGCTTCGCGGAAATGAAGCCCTTTCTTAAATTCAGGCAGGGGGGCTGGTTTACCGACGACAAACGCCTATGAGGCTGTTATGGGTTATGAGGCGGCCGAACTTGAACAGCGTGAAGTCGGCGACAAGATCCTCATGCCCGAGAAGAACGTCAAGTTCAAGGTGGTCGGTATACTGGAGAGGACAGGCACGCAGGATGACGGGACGATCTTTGTGCCCCTCAAGACTACGCAGAAGATATTCGACAGACCCAACGAAATCACCACGATCGGCATCAAATTGAAAAAGGGTGTTAACAGCGCCCGCCTTGAGGAAAAGTTGTATCAGCTCCCGGATGTCCAGATCGTGAGCCTGGCACAGGTGAAAGATACCATCATGAAGCTCATTTCCACGGCTAAGGTCATGGTGCTCTCGATAGCCATCATAGCGATTCTGATTGCCATGGTCGGCGTGATAAACACGATCCTGACGTCGGTATGGGAAAGGTTCCAGGAGATCGGCATTCTGAAGACCATCGGCGCTATGCCGTGGGACATATTCAAGCTTGATCTGGATCGAGACCCTGATCCTCTGCACGACAGGCGGCATTCTCGGCGTTATCCTTGCCCTGATACTCTCAAGGGTAACGGATATGGTGATGCGCGCTGTTCTGCCCTATGCCCCGAGCGGTGGTCTCGTGCTCATAGATTTGAAACTGATCCTGATCACGCTGGTCGGCATCATCTGCATCGGCCTTCTCAGCGGCATTTATCCCGCCTGGAGGGCCGGCAGGATCACGGCCCCTGGAGGCGATCAGAGGGGAGGCTGCGAGATGAACGAGAATCTCATAGCAATGGAAGCAAGAAACCTGACAAAGGTCTATGTTCGCGGCGCCGAGGAAATTACCGCGGTAAATAACGTCTCCCTGGGGATCGACAAAGGGGAATTCGTCTCGATCATCGGACCGTCAGGGTCGGGCAAAACCACACTGGTCAATCTTCTGGGCTGCCTCGACAATCCGACATCAGGTGAACTTTACCTTGGAGGCCGGTCGATCTTCGGCGCAGGAAAACGCCTTTCGGAACGGGATCTGACCAAAGATCAGGAGGGAGACCTTCGGCTATATCTTTCAGAATTTCTATCTCATCCCCACCCTGACCGTGATGGAAAACGTGATGCTGCCGCTTACCTTTTACCGCAAGCCCGGCACGGAGCATGAAGCGGACAAACTGCTGAACCTTCTCGGGATGGAACACCGGAAGGACCACCTTCCGGGCCAGATCTCAGGCGGTGAGATGCAGAGGGTGGCAATAGCCAGGGCCATGGTGAACAGGCCGGAAATCCTCCTTGCCGATGAGCCGACAGGAAATCTTGATACGAAACGATCAGTGGAGATCGTGGAGGTCCTGCAGGTAGCTCAATAGAAATGCGGGCCTTACGATAATCATGGTCACACACAATCAGGAGTTGGCCCGATACGCAGACCGGATGCTCGAGATGAAAGACGGCCAGATTTGCGAGGTCGAAGTGCCGGTCGGTAACACCCTTACGAAAGCAGCAACTCAGCGGTCTTCGGAATAGACAGAAGACATGATTACCCATGGCAAGAGCGACGGGTCAATGTATAAATCAGGAGGTGTACGATGAAAAGATTGCATGTTCTGAGCTTTGCAATGGTTATCTGTCTCATCTTTACAGGAATGTCATTTGCCCAGACAAAAGAGGACATCCATCTTCACAAAGCGTGCAAATATTGCGGGATGGACAGGGGGATGCACGACTTCTCCCGCATGTTGATCGACTATGATGATGGAAGTAACGTTGCCTTTTGTAGCATCCGTTGCGCTGCTGTGGATCTGGCAAACAACATCGACAAGACGCCGGCAGCAATCAAAGTTGGTGACTTTAACAGCAAGCAACTTATCGATGCAGAGAAGGCCTTCTGGGTCATTGGAGGCAACAAACCAGGGGTAATGTCCAGAAGAGGAAAGTGGGCCTTTGACAAAAAGGATGACGCCGAGAGCTTCATCAAGACAAACCAGGGAAAGCTTGTCTCCTTCGAAGATGCGATGAAGATGGCTTACGAAGATATGGCCGAGGACACAAAAATGATCAGGGAGCGAAGGAAAATGAAACGCGCGCAGATGATGGAGCAGAAGCCTGGCGCCGGTCACTAAAGCCGGCCTGGTGGTCATATGAGAAAGGCTATCTCTTGTTTAATCATTCTTCTATGTCTCGTCGCCATCTCATCTGCAGCGGGAGTTGATGATTCAACTCCCGCCCAGAAGGATAGGTGCCCTGTCTGCGGAATGTTTGTTTCAATGTTTGCCGACTGGAACGCGAGAATCGAGTTTAAAGACGGTACGGCTGCGACTTTCGACGGAGCCAAGGATATGTTCAAGTATTACCTGGACATGAAAAAATATAATCCGCAAAAAAAGCAGGATGACGTGATGGCAATTTTTGTGAAGGACTATTATTCAAAGGCATCTATCGATGCTTTGCCGGCATTTTATGTCATCTGGAGCGATGTCTACGGACCGATGGGTCACGAACCGATCCCTTTCGAAAAAGAAGCCGATGCGAAAAAGTTCCTGAAAGAGCATAAGGGCAAGAAGATTGTGCGATTCAAGGACGTCACCCTGAAGCTGCTCGCGTTCACTGGACAACCCACCCTGAGACAAGCCTGATTCCTCACGCATGCACGTTAGATTTTTTAGACTTAAGTATAGTGACTCGTCTGGACCTCCGGCCTCCGGACGCTCTCGGCTCCTGTACCGAATTTGCATTCAAGATGGAGACCGAGGCTCGCCGAGGCCTGGGCTACGCAGGCGTACCTTGCGGCACGTCGAGTAAGAACAGCGCCGACGGGCACTTCGCCGGCATTGTCACTCGCGTTGTATAGCGCCGAAGACCCATGACACCTGGACGCGGATCCTGTTATTACGGGCAGCATGCCCCTCTTGATACCTTCCAGACGCTTCAGTAGATTCGCATGCTTGGTCTCGTCCTCAAGCAGATAGTTAAGCAGGTACTCCTGCAGCACCATGCGCTTCCCTTTGAGCGACGGAAGCAGCTTTTTAACGGTGTCGATCATCTTCTGTTCCAGCTCAATATGGCGCTCGATCATCGCCCACACTTTCCTCAGCTCTTCCGGGGCCAGTGAGATGGCGGCACTCTGAAGGCTCTCCGCAACCCATTTCTCCACATTGTAGTGCATCTGCGAATCCCTTTGAATGATCTCCATGGTCAAGCGTATGATCGGATTCGTCGTTTTCTCGATGATACGCCCCGTAGAGGCAAGAGACGCATCTTCCATCCTCTGCCAATTTTTCATCGCATCCACGATCTCACCTTGCAGGTCTTTTATCTTCCCTTTAGGTTTCATCTCATCACCCCGCCCGTATGGTTTTTTTAGTCTGTCTGGTCTATTTAGTCTATCTGGTCTTTTTGGTTTCTCTGGTTTATCTCGTTTCTTTAGTTTCTCTGGTTACTTGCCGTTTCACCGTTTCACTGTTCACTGTCATCGCATGATCACTGTCTCACCGCTCACTCGACTCACGATCTTCCTCTCACCGCTCACTGTTTACTGTTCACCGCTTCTTTGTCGCCCACTTTATGATCTCATCCACCATCGCGCTGATGGTAGCTTCTTTTGGTACTATATGCACTTTAAGTCCACTTTTCTCGATGGTCTTCTTTGTCACCGGGCCTATAGCGGCAATGGCAATTTTTTCTAACAAGGGGAGCGCCTCGCGACCTACGATGTCCAGGAAATTCGTAAAGGTAGCTCCACTCGTAAAAGTGGCCACAGATATTCGACCCTCAAAAAGAAACCGCTTCAGCATCTTGCCGTGCTTTTCGGGCTTGACCGTTCGATACGCAGCCGGAGTCTCTATTTCACCGCCCAAAGCGCGTATCTGTGCCGGAAATAGTTCCCGGGCCTCCTCCGCTCTCGGCAGCAGGAACCGCACACCTTTAAGAGTTCCCAACGAACCTGAGAAACGCAGAAAGGCCTCCGAGAGTCCTTCCGCGTTGAATTCATCCGGCACAAGCTCGACCTTCATCCCATAGCCGGCGATAGCTTCTGCTGTCTTCGATCCCACCGCGCAAAGCCGGATGCCCTTCAGGTCTCTCACGTCTCGTCCAATCCTTACGAACCTCTCCATGAAATAGCGGACGCCATTTGTGCTCGTGAAGACGAGCCAGTCGTAGCCTTCTATCCTCTTGATCGCACTATCCAGCTCCCTGTAACTTTTAGGGGGCACTATCTTAATAGTAGGAAATTCGAAAATCTCGGCGCCCAGTTCCTCGAGTGGCGCATAGTCAGATGAGTATTCCCTCGTAATCAATATCCGGTGACCAAAGAGCGGCTTCTTCTCGTACCATGCCAATGATTCCCTCAGCCGCACCACATCGCCCACTACCATGACGGCAGGCGCTCTCAGGCTGCTCTCTCTCTTCAGTCGGGCGATACTCTCCAGTGTGCCGGCAACTGTCTCCTGGTCAGGCCTGGTTCCCCAGCGGACCAGCGCAACCGGCGTATCCGGAGGCTTGCCGCCTTCGATGAGTTTCCGGCTTATTGTGGAGATGTTTTTCGTGCCCATGAGGAAAACAAGCGTCTCATAACTCTTCGCGAGCCCGGACCAGTAGATTGAGCTGCCGGACTTTGTTACTGCCTCGTTGCCGGTGATCACCGCGAAAGAGGAAGCGTATTTTCTGTGTGTCAAGGGGATACCAGCACACGCCGGAACGGCAATAACCGAGCTGACACCAGGGATAATCTCGAAGGGAATCCCCTCCTTCGATAGCGTTTCCGCCTCTTCTCCGCCACGCCCGAAAACAAAGGGGTCGCCGCCTTTTAAACGGCAGACGATCTTACCCTGTCGGGCCTTCCGGACCATCGCATCATTGATTTGATCCTGCGTCATGACATGGTGGCCGCCGCGCTTGCCCGCATATATAAACTCAGCTTTCTGCTTCACCTGGTTGAGTATCTGTGCGTTGATGTGGAAGTCGTAGACGACTACGTCCGCCCTTTGCATGCACCTGAGTCCCTTTATCGTCAGGAGCCCGATATCACCAGGCCCCGCTCCGACGAGGTAGACCTTTCCTTTTTTTGCCTGCGTCATTCTCCCTCACCCTACCCGCCGCTCTTTACCCTTCCAGTATTTCTCCCTTAACTCACGCTTCAGGATCTTGCCCTGGGGGTTTTTCGGCAGCACCGAAACAAATTCCACAGACTTCGGGGCCTTGTAGCGCGCCAGGTTTTGCTTGCAGAAACCCATCACCTCTTCTGCGGTAGCTTGTTCTCCCTCCTTCAGGATAATGACCGCGTGTACCCGCTCCACCCATACGTCGTCGGGAACACCGATGACTGCCGCTTCCTGGACTGCCGGGAATCGGTAAAGAACCTCCTCCACTTCCCGCGGATAGACGTTCTCTCCGCCCGTCACAATCATGTCCTTCTTCCTGTCCACGATGTATATGTAACCCTTGCGGTCGTAGTAGCCCATGTCGCCCGTGTGGAGCCACCCGCCTGTCATGGCTTCCTTCGTCTCCTCCGGTTTGCGCCAGTATTCGCGCATCACTTTCTTGCTTTGCACAATGATCTCCCCGGCCGTCTCAGGAGGCACGTCTTTATCATCCTCGTCCACTATCCTCACGTGTACATTGAGGCAGGGCTGGCCGCAGGAAGCCAGGATCCCCTGTTCCTTGGAAGATTTGTCGAGCACGTTATGGGCCTTCTTGTTAAAGAAGGTGATGTCGGGTCCCGACTCCGACTGCCCGTAGCCCTGCATGAATATGGATCCGAATTTTTTCATGCCCTTTCTGAGGAGCTCCACCGGCATGGGCGACGCAGCATACCATATGCGCTTCAGACTGGTGAGGTCATATTTTTCGACGTCAGGCACGGCAAGCATGGCGACGAGCTGAGTCGGCACGATGTGAATATCGGTTGCCTTTTCTTCCTGGATGGCCCGCAGGGTGGCTGGAGGGTCGAAAGACCTCTGTGTCATAATCACATTGCTTCCGCCCGCGTAATAAAATGCCCAGAAGTGGCTGTGGCCGCCGATATGAAAAAGAGGAAGGATCATAATATGTTTGTCTCCGGCCTCGGCCCCTAACTGGCTGACCTTGACGAGGGCGTTATCGATGATGCGGTTGTGGGTATACAAAGCCCCGCGTGGTACACCGGTGGTTCCACTGGTATAGAAGATGAGGAAAGGGTCGTCCTCCCTGATCTCAATCTCCGGCTCTTCTATTGAACCCTTTGGCAAGAAGCTCAGGGTAGTAAAGCATACCGGCAACCGGACTCTCGAGGGCCACATAATGTTTCACACGGGGGAAACGGTCCCTGAGTGAGGAAATGGTCTCTACCAGCTCCGGACCGACAAAGAGCGTACTCACTTCAGAATAGTTGATAAGATACTCGATCTCGCTTGCCAAAAGCCGGGGGTTGAACGGTGATATGATGAAGCCACCCTTCATGGCCGCGCCGTACACGTCCGGGTATTCCAGACAATTCCATGAAAAAATACCGATGCCGTCACCTTTACGGACTCCCAGACCATTAAGCGCGTGAATCAGGCTGTTAACCCGCCCATTGTATTGGGCGAATGTCAGCCGCTCTGTCCCATAAATAAAGGCTTCTTCCTCCGCGTACAGGAGGGCATTCCTGTACATGATGTCTGCCCACGTTCCGATCTGATAACGACCCAGCTCTTTCAGCAAGAATTCTTCAGTCATTCCTCATTGCCTCCGCTTCTTTGGTCTATCCGATACTGCAAACAGCATGTTTTTCTCATGGTAGATATTCCGACTAATTGCCGATCGCTGCACACTGAACACTATACACTAAACACAGTGCTTTATGCACCCGTCACAGCACACTAAACATTGACAAGGCAGAATTCTCTTCATTATACTTAACCGTCGGTATAGTTTGCATCCGGCACAAACGGTGCAATGCGTTCCGCCATGGGCAAAGGGAGATTAGGGCATGAGAGGAAAAAGGACGAGAAGAGACTCGGGCAAGAAAAAGGAAGAGATTCTACGAACGGTATTACAGCTCTTCCTCAAGAAAGGTTACAATGCCACGTCTACCAATGACATCTGCTCGGCGGCGAAGCTTGCTAAGCCCACACTTTACTATTATTTCGGCAGCAAGCGAAACCTTCTCTTTTCGCTGCATCAGGATCACTTGAACCGCGATTTGAAACCCTACCTTGAAGAGGCTCATGCAATCGAGGACCTGGAGCAACGATTATATTTCATGATCAGGACCTACACGAAGATGATCTGCGCACACCCGGAGCTCAGGTTCCTGATACACGAAACCCTGGGTTTCAAAGACAAATATTTTCTTCAGGTCAAGAAAGAGTGGAAAAACCATTATATCCTTCTTCGGGAGACCATCGCAGGTCTGCAAGCGGCCGGGAAGGTCGATCCCGCATTGAAGCCGTCATGGGCAGCGCTGTTCCTGATAGGGATGATGACGTGGATTACCTTTTGGTTTGACTTTAAACGCAAAGGAGCAGATCGACAAGATCGCGGAATCGGCCGTGACCTTTGCCGTCCACGCGCTCAACCTCGTAAACCCCAAAAGAGGTCAAGAGGACGTTTGACAATAACCAGACACCGTGTTAAATAAGCATGGAAACAAAGCGAAAATCCCAACTCGAGGAGCACGGTGAAGACAGATCGAAAACTCACGACACTTTTTTATAGCGGCGGTACTTTTTGCTCTCACGCTTGCGTGCCTCTTTCCCTTGAACGCAAGAGCCGAGTATCCTGAAAGGCCGATAACCATGGACGTAGCTTTTGCCCCGGGCGGTTCCATGGATATGGCCTCCAGGGCTATGGCGGCAGCTGCCGAGAAGTATCTCGGCAAGCCCATTATTGTGGACAACAAGGGAGGAGCAGCCGGAACGGTCGCGCTGGCGCTCGTGGCAAATGCAAAGCCTGACGGATACACGCTCTGTGCCGGCACAAGCACCGGGATAGTCCGTGCTCCTCAGATGCAGAAAGTGACCTATAAACCTTTGAAAAGCTTCACGCCCATTATAGGTTATGCCACCCCGCAGAACGCCATTGTTGTGAGATCGGATGCCCCGTGGAAGACGCTGAAGGAACTTCTGGACTATGCCAAAAAGAACCCGAACAAGGTGAAATACAGCACCACGGGTGTGGGCTCGGCCCAGCACCACGCCATGGCATACCTGGAGCACCGGGAAAAGATTAAATGGATACACGTGCCGTACAAAGGCAGTGCAGATGCCATGACCGCGCTTTTGGGAGGGCATGTGGACGTTTGTTCCTCCGGGCCTGAACACGTTCCCTATGCCAGAGCCGGCCAGGTACGCATGCTTGCCTACACCGAGGAAAAGCGGAATCCCAAGCAGCCTGACGTGCCGACCCTGAAAGAATTGGGCTACGATTTCGTAAACGAAACGGTCTTCTCTGTTTTCGGGCCCGCCGGACTACCTGCCGATGTGGTCACGAAGCTCGAAAGCGCCTTTACCAAGGCCAAGGACAGCCCTGAGGTCAAAACGGTCATGGACAAGCTTGACCTGCTACCGGTCTACTACAACAGTAAAGATTATGATCGTTTCTTGAAGGACTCGTGGGTAAGACTGGAGAAGACATTAAAAGAAACCGGTCTCATCAAGGAGCCGGCGACACAACCGAATTGACGGTCAGCTGGTCTATCTGGTCATTTAGTCGTTCTGGTCCACGAGAGAAACCGGAGCACACGCAAACAAACCAAAAAACTAGAGGACACGGCGGAGCAAAGGTTATGAATCGACGTGACCTGATAAGCGGGCTTTTCTGGCTGGCGGATTGCTATTTTCGTTTTCACGAAGGCTCTCGAGCTTGGGCGTGGGAACGCCCTCCACACCAGGGGCCGGTTTTTTGCTTTTCTGGTCGAGTCTCCTCTTCGGGTTGCTCTCCATAGTTCTTACGATCAAGGCGGTTGTCCGCAGGGGCGGAGCAAAAGGGCATCGCCGAGCTATGGCAGGGGTTAAGCTGGGGTAATGTCGTTATAACCGTCGTTGCCCTCGTCCTCTATTGTCTGTTCCTGGTCAAAGTCGGCTTCATCATAGCAACAACGGCTTTCATGGTGGTCCTTTATGGCGTCGGCAGGATGAAGATCTGGGTCGTGGTTGCAAGCGCCCTCGTCACGGTAGCATTGACCTATGTTATCTTCCATTACGCGCTACAGATCGAGTTCCCCAGGGGGCCGTTCAGATGGTAATTCAAAATCGTTTCCGCGGAGGTACGCCGTGGATGTGCTGAGTAGCCTGTTCTACGGGTTCTCGGTGGCACTGCAGCCTGAGAACCTGTTCTACTGTTTCGTCGGATCCGTTCTGGGCACGCTCGTCGGCGTATTGCCGGGGATCGGCCCTGTCGGCGCCATATCAATCCTCCTGCCCATCACCTTCAAGATATCGGCGACCGGCTCCATCATCATGCTCGCCGGTCTTTACTACGGGGCGATGTACGGCGGCTCAACCACGTCCATTCTGGTCAATATCCCCGGTGAGGCAGCCTCAGTCGTGACCTGCATGGACGGCTACCAGATGGCGCTTAAAGGAAGGGCGGGACCGGCGCTCGGCATGGCCGCCTTCGGCTCCTTCATCGCCGGGACTGTCGGCATCATCGGCCTCATGCTATTCGCGAAACCGCTCTCGGCCTTTGCCCTGGATTTCGGGCCTCACGAATATTTTGCCCTCATTATTCTCGGGCTCACTTTCGTGACCTATCTCTCCCACGGATCAATGTTGAAGGCGGTCATGATGGCCTGTCTCGGACTGATGCTCAGTAATATCGGGCTGGACCCTATCACTTCCAGCCCACGCATGACGTTTGGCATCCTGGAGCTGTTCGACGGCGTCGGCATAGCGCCGGTAGCCATGGGCCTCTTCGGTATCGGCGAAGTTCTCATCAACCTTGAGCAGACAGTCACTCAGGAGATCATTAAGACAAAGTTCAAGAATCTTTTCCCATCCAGGCTGGATTGGATTCAATCGAAGTGGGCCTTGGTGCGCGGCACGCTTGTAGGCTTCTTCCTGGGCATTCTGCCCGGCGGAGGCCCGGTTCTGGCATCGTTCATGTCGTACGGTCTTGAAAAGAGGCTCTCGAAAGAGCCTCAAAAATTCGGAACAGGCGCAATCGAGGGCGTTGCTGCTCCCGAGTCAGCCAATAACTCGGCGGCGTCTTCATCGTTCATTCCGCTACTCACTCTCGGGATTCCGCCAAACGTAAGTCTATCTGTCCTGTTCGGGGCCTTTCTCATCCATGGCGTGACGCCCGGGCCGCTTCTTCTCAAAGAGCATCCCGACCTCTTCTGGGGCGTGGTAAGCAGCATGTACCTGGGGAACGTCATGCTCCTGGTATTGAACCTGCCTTTGATTCCCATGTGGGTTCAAGTGCTCAAGATTCCGGCAAAGCTCCTTTATCCGCTCATTCTCCTTTTCTGCCTTGTCGGTGCTTACAGCATGAACAATAGCGTGTTTGACGTCATGGTTATGATTGTCTTCGGTGTCTTAGGGTATCTCTTCAGAAAGTTCGAGTATGAGGGTGCTCCCCTGGTCCTTGCCTTCGTGCTGGGTCCCATGCTCGACCTCAATCTCAGGCAGGCGCTCCTCGTGTCGGAGGGAAGTTTCCTCGCCTTCTTTACCCGTCCGATCTCCGCGGTGACCCTCGGCCTGGCAGCTATTCTTCTGATAACCTCTGTACTGCCATTCGTCGCGAAAAAGGTAGCGAAGTACAGAGAGGTCGTCGAAGACCAATAACGACTGGCGGTTTCTTCAAGCGCCTACCTTCGTTGCGTCGGCCTGTTCTTACTCTAGTATCTTCAGGTACGTCTGCGTAGCTCAGGCCTCGGCGGTCTCGGTAACCATCTTGATAAACGAGAGAAACCAGATCGAAACCGCCTTACTCGTAAACCGCTCTATTGATGCCCCTTCAGGCTTTATGATAAGATAAAATGAATTATTGTCGTCAAAGTCGCTTCTTATAAATAACAGGTTGCTGCTCAAGGAGGTCTGTATGGCGGACGAAACCCCTTTATTGGATGAACTGGAGAAAGGCCCGTGGCCGAGCTATGTGAAAGAGATCAAGCGCATGGCGAAGAAGAACGCCGCGGCCAAGGACCTGCTCGGAATCCAGGAACAGTCGTACAAGGACAGAGTCACCCACTGGAAGCACGGCGGTATCGTGGGCGTCACCGGTTACGGTGCAGGTGTTATCGGCCGCTACTGCGACTCGCCGGAAAAGTTCCCTGATGCGGCGTCATTTCACACCATGCGAATCAATCAGCCGGCTGGCTGGTTCTACACGACAAAGTCGCTGCGGACGATCTGTGACATCTGGGAGAAATACGGAAGCGGCATGACCAACTTCCACGGCTCGACAGGAGACATCATTCTCCTTGGCACGACCACGGAGAACCTGCAGCCCTGTTTCGATGCGCTGACGGAGGCGGGGTTTGACCTGGGAGGCTCAGGTTCAGCGCTTCGCACGCCCGCAGGCTGTGTCGGCCAGGCCCGGTGCGAATGGTCAAACATCGACACTCTGGGATTGATCCATGACCTGACGATGGAGTTCCAGGACGAGATCCACCGGCCGAGATGGCCTTACAAGTTCAAGATCAAGGCTTCTGGCTGCCCGAATGATTGCGTTGCAGCAATAGCCCGCGCTGACTTCACTATCATCGGCACGTGGCGCGACGCCTTGAGAATCGACCAGGCAGCCATTCGGGAGTACGTCAAGAAGGGGCTTGACATCCAGGAGCTCGTTGTCCGCAGGTGCCCGTCAGAGGCCCTTGTCTGGGATGCGAAGGCTCAGGAACTAAAGCTCATTGTTGAGGATTGCGTGCGCTGCATGCACTGCATTAATGTGATGCCCAAAGCCGTGCGGCCGGGTATAGAGAAAGGCGCCACGATCCTGGTGGGCGGCAAGGCGCCCATCATCAAGGGCGCCTACCTGTCATGGGTTCTTGTGCCGTTCATGAAGATCGAGCCGCCTTACGACGAAGTGAAGGACCTGCTACGGAAGATATGGGAATGGTGGGATGAGAACGGCAGGACGAGAGAAAGACTTGCCGAGCTTATAGAAAGGCTTGGTTTCAAAACGTTCCTTCGGGAAATGGGGCTGAAACCGGTGCCACAGATGGTCAAATACCCGAGATCGAACCCGTACGTTTTTTTTGATAAATAAAGGATAATCAAGGAGGCCAATCATGGGCAGAACAGACATAGGACCACCCGATTTTCGTGATATGCTCCCGGATGTCATAAAGAAAAATTATGGAACATGGAAGTACCATGAGATACCGCGGCCCGGCGTGCTGAAGCACGTCGCGGAGAGTGGCGATACCGTTTATACCGTCAGGGCCGGTTCTCCGAGGCTCGTCAGCGTCGACTTTATCCGCGACATCTGCGACATCGCCGACAAGTACTGTGACGGCCACCTGAGGTTTACGAGCCGCTACAACATCGAATTTCTGACTCCTCTCGAAAAGAATATAGACTTAATCATAGCTGATCTGAAGAAGCTCGGGCTGCCCGTCGGGGGCACCAGTCCCGGCATTTCCAACATCGTCCATACGCAGGGCTGGATCCATTGCCACAGTGCCGCTACCGATGCTTCGGGCCTTGTGAAAGCGATCATGGATGAGGTCTATGAGCATTTTGTAGAGACGAAGCTTCCCAACCACGTGCGCATCGCGGTGGGCTGCTGCATCAACATGTGTGGTGCGGTCCACTGTTCCGACATCGCCGTGGTGGGCGTCCACACGAAACCCCCGAGGCCTGACCACGACAGGGTGGTCGCTCAGTGCGAGATACCGACGACTATTCAGTCCTGCCCGACCGGCGCCATCCGGCGCCATCCCGGACCAGAGCGTGAAAAGTGTTGTCGTAAAAGAAGATCTTTGCATGTATTGCGGAAACTGCTTCACCGTCTGCCCTGCCATGCCGCTGGCGGATGCTGAAGGAGACGGCGTTGCCATTTACGTGGGCGGCAAGGTGCCCAACGCACGGAAAGCGCCGATGTTCTCACGAATGGTGATACCCTTCCTGCCTAACAAGCCGCCGCGTTGGCCGGAGGTCGTGCAGGCCGTCAAGAAGATCGTAGACGTCTATGCCGCCAATGCCAAGCCTTATGAGCGAGTCGGTGAGTGGATCGAGCGTATCGGCTGGGAGGCCTTCTTCCGGCGCACGGAGATACCGTTTACCGAGCAGCACATTGATGATTTCACGCACGCGGTCGAAACGTACAGGACGACGACCCAATTCAAGTGGTAAGGCGGAGGTGACCGGATGGCGGAGGTGACAGAGGAACTGAAAGAGAAGGTCATCAAGTACCTGGAGACAGTCCCTCATGCAAAGAACAGAGAGGTGGCCCGCGCGCTCGGTGACGATAAGGCCCTCGTCGACAAGGCCATTGCGGCGTTGGCGAAAGAGGACAAGATCGAATACATCTATCTGGGGGCCTCGTTTGTTAAATTAAAGGGAAAGTAAGTGTCGACCTAGCGCGCACGGCGCGCGAGAGGGGGAGGCTCCGACGGCTTGGCCGGCGGGAGGGGGCGACGCGAGCCCCATTGATAGCCAAGGCCATTGCGGCGTTGGCGAAAGAGGATAAGATCGAATACATCTATCTGGGGGCCTCTTTCGTGAAGTTAAAGGGAAAGTAGGTCGACCAGCACGGGTGAAGGGGGAGGCCGGGTACCCGCTTGCGGGTGGGGCTTGACCGGTGGAGGGGCGTAACATGTCGAGAGTCGAAGGAGAGTTGCGGGTGCGGAATTGCGGAATTCGGGTTCACTAAACACTAAACACCAAACACTAATACCTGCGCCTCCCCGGCTGATGATCGCAGCCCCTCAGGGACGGTCCGGGAAAACCACGATAACCATCGCTCTCGCGAGGGCCTTGAGGAACCGGGGTCTGTCCGTTCAGCCCTTCAAGAAAGGTCCTGATTATATCGATCCCTCCTGGCTTCGTCTCGCGAGCGGCAGGGATTGCTCCAATCTGGACGGCTTTCTCATGCCTGAAGACGTGCTGCTTGCGTCGTTTGCCCGACAGATCACGCGGAGCCGACATAGCCCTTGTCGAAGGAGCTATGGGTCTTTTTGATTCACCTGAGGCCGACGGCAAGGGGAGCGTTGCGTGGCTTGCGCGTATCCTGCAGGCGCCCATCATCCTTGTGGTCAACGCGGAACGGATGACGCGTAGCGTGGCCGCGCTGGTGAGCGGCTTTCAGCATTTCGAGCCCGGGACAGATCTGGCCGGAGTGATTCTCAACCGCGTGTCCGGTCCCCGCCATGAGGAGAAGCTGAGGGACGCGGTGGAGCGTCTTTGCGGTATACCGGTGCTTGGCGCGGTTCCCAGGGATCCGGCACTCTCAATCGCCGAGCGGCACCTGGGTCTCATACCGTCGGGCGAGAAAGACCGGGCGGAATCAATTGTAGAGACTATCTGCGACAGAGTGGCAACACATCTGAACATCGATGCAATCGTGGCAATAGCGCGGCAGGCTCCCGAGCAACTGATTTCGGACGTGCCCCGCATGCCAGCGATAAAGCCGATACCTGCCGGATCGGGGTGATAGCCGACCGGGCTTTTAGCTTTTACTATCCGGAGAATCTTGAAGCTTTGCGCGAGGCCGGGGCCGACATCGTTTTGATCGATGCACTTTCGGACCAGGCGTTGCCGGAGATTGACGGGCTTTACATCGGTGGCGGATTTCCAGAGCTCTATGCGGCGGAGCTGGAGGCGAACGAACGGCTTCGCCGTGATATAGCGCGGCGTATTGAAGATGGCCTTCCGACGTATGCCGAATGCGCCGGCCTGATGTATCTCAGCCGTGCCATACGCTGGCAGGACAGGCGTTACGAGATGGTCGGGGTGGTGCCGGCCGAGGTGGAGATCTCAAAGCGCCCGCAAGGGCACGGCTACGTGGAGATGGAGGTAGTGGTCGACAACCCGTGGTTTCCGACCGGGCTCGTGCTGCATGGCCACGAATTTCACCATTCCAGGCTTGTCGCAGCAGGTCCGCCGCTTACGACCGCTTACAAGATACTGCGTGGCCATGGCATCGACGGTCAGTGTCGACGGCTTCTTTTACAAGAACTTGCTTGCTTCGTACACGCACCTGCATGCCCTGGGTGTACCGCAATGGGCACCGGCTTTTGTCGCCCTGGCGAAGGAATATAAACGGCAGGTCAAGGCTAAGGATGAGGTTGAGGAAGTGGCGAAAGAGAAGCAAGAAACGGAAAAGAATAGCGAGTTGCTGAGGATTGGGACAAGAAAGGCTATCCGTTGATTTCGTTCAACCTTAACCTCAGCCTTAACCTGCTTTTGAAGGAGGGTAGCCTATGGCGATATGTCCTGTTTGCAAGGTAGAACTTGAAGAAAAGAAGGCAAGAGGTGTCAGCACTGTCAGCGAGACGACGTACTACTTTGACAGCAAGGCTTGTAAGAAAAAGTTTGATGAACAACCGGAAAAATTTATAGAGAAATAGGAGGTTACAAAAATGGCAAAGGTCACGCTCGGTGGACAGGAAATCGAAATCGATGAGGATGGCTTCATTCAGGAGCCGGATAAGTGGAATAAGGACGTGGCCGAAGACCTGGCCAAAGCAGAAAAGGCTTACCCGATGGGCGAAGACCACTGGAAGCTGGTCAACTATCTGAGGGATTACTATCTCAAATACGAGATAGCGCCTCCCGTCCGCATGCTCGTGAAGCAGACGGGTCTCGACCTCAAGAAAATTTACGAGCTGTTTCCAGGCGGGCCGGCAAAAGGCGCATGCAAGATCGCAGGGCTTCCAAAGCCTACAGGCTGCGTGTAGGGCGTGGCCGAACTTTGGTGCGTGAACGGCGTCCGGCAGAGAGATTATCGTTAAGGTGAGGCACAGGTGAATATCTTTTTGGCAGTGCTTACCTATTTTGGATACCTGTTCATCATTACCATGTACACGGCAAAAGCAGTGAAGTTTCTGCGCTTGCCGCGACACCTGCGGTGGGAACTCTATCCCGTAATGCACGAAGAAAGATACCGGTACGGGGGCTCATACTTCGAGGAGATAGACTGGATCACCCGCACCCGCCGGAAAGGACGCCTGCGCAGCATCCTCTTTCATTCTGAAAGAATATTTCACGATGGGAGAATACTTCAAGCGGCACAAGAGCTACTGGCTGGTACTCTATCCCTGGCACATCGGCTTCATCCTGATCATCGGCTTTCACATCTGCACGTTTTTCGCCGCAGCGGCCATGCTTCTCGGTCTGCCGGTCTCAGGGGAGTCTCCGTTTGTGGCCGGAAGGCTCTTCTATTACGTGCTTCTCCTGATGGGTGTTGTCAGTTTTGTCAGCGGCCTCATCGGGAGCGTCGGGCATTCTTGATCAAGAGACTCAGCGACGACGATCTGAGACCATACGCCACCCCGCAGAATTATATTACCTACCTGTTCTGTCATGGCGGTTTTCTTGAGCGGACTGTATGCGTGGTATTTTGTTGATCCGACGTTCTCGGAGTATCGGGAATTCTGGATGGGACTCATCACCTGGAGGCCCATCACGGTCGCCCCGGGCGCGGCCCTCCACATTATTCTGTTTGACCTGTTCTTGATCTATCTGCCCTTCACCCGCTCGATGCACTATATCACGAGGATCTTTGCCTTTTTCCTCATCCGGTGGGACGATGAGCCGAACCTTCGGGGAAGCGACCTGGAACGGGAGCTGATAAAGCAGTTCGGACAGAAGGTGACCTGGTCCGCGCCCCATATCGGGTCCGGCAAGACATGGGGTGAAGTGGTGAAGAAGTGAATACGCTATCAGCAAGGCCCGGAACATGAAACGGAAGATGAAGATAGAAGATTTCGCAAAGCCGGCCAGACAGCTCGTCACGCTGGAGCCGTCCGATCTTCATACCTTTGCCGGCACCCTACGATCAGCCGCGGCCGCTGAAACAATTGACGGAGGAACAGAGAGAGCGGTACGAAGCCTCCCTCGATGGTGTTCGTCGGTGTCGCTATCACAAAACCGGCCAGTGCCGAGGAAGAAGAGGAGTTCGTCCGGAAGTTCTTGTCCGGTCTCAAGAAACTGCTGTCGAAAGAGAACAACTGGACGTTCCTGCAGCCACTCGTCCATTCTCTCGATTACTGCGTCAAGTGCCAGCTCTGCAACGACTCGTGCCCGGCGTATGTCGCGAGCGGGAAACAGGAGATCTACCGCCCGACATTTCGCCCCGAGGTGCTCCGTCGCATCATCAACAAGCACCTGAAAAAAGAGAGCGGAATACTCGCAAGACTGACGGCGAGCAACATCGAGCTTAGTTTCACGCTCCTGGCTAGATTGGCGGAGCTTGCCTATCGATGCACCCTTTGCAGGCGATGCGCGCAGGTCTGCCCGATCGGAATCGACAATGCGCTTATCAGTCGCGAGATCAGAAAACTGTTCAGTCAGGAGATGGGCATCGCGGTCAGGGAAATCCACGAACAGGGTACGGTCCAGCAGTTGAGGGTAGGCTCCAGCACGGGTATCACGCCGAAGGCACTTGCGAACATCATCGCCTTTATGGAGGACGACATAGAAGAGAAGAACGGGTAAGAGGATAGAGATACCCGTTGACAAAGAAGGAGCCGATGTGCTGCTCGTGCACAATGCGGGTGAGTTCCTGGCGTGGCCCGAGAACCCGGAAGCTTTCGCAATCCTGTTTGACGCGGCCGGTATAGACTGGACACTCTCAAGTGAACTTGCGGGCTACGACGCGGTCAATTACGGTATATGGTATGACGACGTCCAGGCAGCGCGCGTGGCGCTGCATCATGCAGAAGCAGCGCGGCGCCTGAAGGTCAAAAAGATGTGCGTGGGTGAATGCGGACACTCCCACAAGGCAATACTTGTCATCGCAGACCGGATCTTGACCGGGGATCTTAATATACCCAGAGAAAGTGCTTTACCGCTCCTGGAGGATCTCGTCCGCGAGCGGAAAGATAAAACTCGACCCCAGGCGCAATGACTTCCCCGTGACGTTGCACGACCCGTGCAATATGGTCCGGCTGATGGGTATTGTCGAGCCACAGAGAAGAATCCTTAGAGCTATCTGCCCGCAGTTCAGGGAAATGGAGCCGCACGGCGTGGAGAACTATTGCTGTGGAGGAGGCAGCGGGTTTGCTATCATGCAGTCGATGAATTTTCCTGACTGGCGGAATGCCGTGTCCGGAAGGATGAAACTGAAACAGATTCTAGAAGCGTTTGCAGACGCTCCCGGCCCTGCTCAGAAAAAATATGTCTGCGCTCCCTGTTCGAACTGCAAAGGGCAGTTGAGGGATCTCTTCGAGTATTATGGCGCGACGGAGAAGAGCGGCATATTTTACGGCGGCCTCGTCGAATTGATCGTAAATGCCATGGTGGATTTGAAAGAGCCTTTCATAAAGTGGGAATGACGAGACGAGTGGTCCGTGACCAGTGCCCGGTGTGAAGTGTTGAGCTGTTGAGTGCTATCTGGTCCGGTGACTAAGAAAGACCTAGACGCACATAACCCGGAATAGACCAGTTCTAAAGGGATGGTGCATCATGAAACCTGCTGAGAAAAAGAAGCAGATTGTGATTGTGGGTGGGGGCTCGGCCGGCATAATGGTCGCGAACAGGCTCCGGAAACAGATCAAGCCGCAGGACGCCGCCATTACGGTCATCGAAAAGAGCACGAAACACTTTTATCAGCCCGGTTTCCTGACACTCCTCTTTGACATCGATAAAGAGGAAGATTTAAGCAGAGACGTGAAGGATCTCCTCATCAGCGGGGTAACACTCGTGACGGATGAGGCAAGGAAAATAAACCTCCGGGGCACAGTAACTACTGCCCGATCAGGAGAGATCCCTTTTGATTATGTGATCATCGCCACAGGTGCAAAGCTCTTCTTAGAGGAACCGGAAGGCTTGAAACAAGGGCTCAAAGATGGAAAAATCCGTTTTCAGCTTCTACACGCTTGATCACGCACTGAAGCTTCGTGAGGCGCTCAAGCGATTTGAAGGCGGCACCATCGTCTCCTGCATCTGTGAGATGCCCATCAAGTGCCTCGCAGCACCCGTGGAATTCATCTTGCTCGCGGAAGCAGAAATGAGACGGCGGGGGATACGTGACAAATGTCGCTTTCTGCTCACCACGCCCACGCCCTCCGTCCCTCCGAATATCGAACCTTATGCGGGCCACGTGGAACGGCTTCTTCGAGACCGAGGCATCGAAGTGAAGATCGAATTCAACCCGTCAAAGATCAACAGCAAGAAAGGCTTCTGCGAGGATTTTCTAGGTGAGAGGATCGACTTCGATCTCCTCAGCATCATCCCGCCTCACGCAGGCGAGGAGATTGTCCAAAACTCAGAGGGCCTTGCCGATCCGGTCGGCTGGGTGACCTGTAATAAGAATACGTTGCGCCACAGGGATTTTGACAACATTTACGCCATCGGTGACGCCGGCAACTTTCCTTCGGGAAAAACGGCCTCTGCAGCCCGAAAACAAGCGATTATCCTGGCCCATCGGATAAAAAGCCACATTGCCGCATCAGAACCATCGGCGACATACGACGGCAATACCGTCTGTCCTGTGCTGACGGGCTTTGGAACCGCTTTCTTCGCAGAATTCGATTACGGCAACAGCATATCGACCATCAAGGAGTCTCGCTTTAACTGGTTCTTGCACGTAAGCCTTTTGAGGCGCTTCTACTGGAATTTCATCCTCAAGGGGAGATTTTTTACTTAGAATGATTGTTGCGAGTTATGGCGCCTGCGGCGCTGTTACAAGTTACATGTTGGACGAAAGAAGACAGACCGATTTCCACCGTTTGAGGTTGCGGGACATCGTGGGTTAGGTAGAAGATGACGTTACGGGAACTGCTGGCGAAGAAAAAGAATAGCATCCTTGACCGCTGCCTCAACCTTCTCCTCGACACCTATCCTCACGATAGTGTCACATTATTGAAGAACCAGCGAGATCCCTTTGCCAACCCCGTCGGATCAACGTTTCGACGGGAGCTTGAGATTGTCTTAGACGGGCTCGTCACCTCGGTTGACCCGGGAAGCCTCACTCCTTCTCTCGACGCCATCGTTCGCATAAGGGCAGTACAGGACTTTCGTCCTTCTGAAGCCCTTGCCTTCATGGCGCATCTCAAGAAAGCCGTCCGGGAGGAGCTGCAAGAGGAGCAGATGGGCGGGCAGGCTCTGGACGATCTTGCCGAGCTCGAGTCGCGCATCGACGAACTGACGCTCGCTGCATTTGATCTGTACGTGTCGTGTCGGGAAAAGATCGCAGAGATAAGAGTGGGCGAGGCGCGGGCAGAGAGAGATAGGCTTGTGCGAGTGGTACGGGCGATGAGCAATAAGGCCGTGACGCGTGATAGCGAAGCATCCTGTAAGGACACGTGACGCGTGACCGGAGGGCAAAGGCTTTGCGCTTCGTTCTTGCTTCTTGGTTCTTCGTTCCTCGTGCTTCCTTACAGGATGCTGTCGTTGAAATGCAGGAGGTTCAAGACTAAGGCGTGAGTAGAATGTGGGTTGCACTGATCACCGTGCTGATCTTGATCGCCGTGCCCTGGATAGGTGTTGGTGCGGCTGGCCTCACCACCCTGTTTGGCGTGGGAATACCGTATGTCGCGTGCCTCATATTCTTTGCCGGCTTCATCTACCGGATCGTAAACTGGGCGCAGTCCCCTGTTCCATTTCATATCCCCACTGTCTGCGGACAGCAGAAGTCCCTGCCATGGCTCAGCGCGAGCAACTGCGAAAGTCCGCACAACTATCGGGGCCTGGTCGCGAGAATGGCCCTCGAAGTGCTCTTCTTTCGCAGCCTCCTCAGGAATGACAGAACCGAACTGAAGCGGTCACAAAAGCTGGTTTATAGCTCCAACCGCTTTCTCTGGGCGGGCGGACTGCTCTTCCACTGGTCGCTCATCATCATCATCTTCCGCCATCTGCGGTTCTTCACCGAGCCTGTCCTTCCGGGCGTCTCCTTCGTACAGAGTCTTGACGCCCTCTTCCACGTTGGTTTGCCGGTCCTTTACCTGACTGACGCGGCAATTATCGTTGGCCTCAGCTACCTTTTTCTCCGAAGAGTGATCTATCCGCAGATGCGGCTGATCTCGCTACCCTCAGACTATTTCGCCCTCTTGCTCATAATCGCCGTGGTGCTCTCCGGCGTTCTCATGCGCCACTTTTTCAAGATAGACGCGGAAAAAGCGAAAGAACTGGTTTTGAGCATAGTCAGCCTTCGTCCCGTGACCCACGCAGCCATTGGATTGCCGTTTTACATCCATCTGTTTCTCGTCAGCATCCTGGCGGCCTATTTTCCGTTCAGCAAGCTGATGCACGCGCCGGGTGTTTTTTTCAGCCCAACGAGAAATTTGCAGAATGACAGCCGCGCCCGTAGACACATAAATCCCTGGAGTTATCCCGTCAAAGTTCATACCTATAAAGAATATGAAGACGAATTCAGAGAAGCGATGAAGGAGGCTGGGTTGCCGGTTGAGAAAGAATAAACTGCTTGAACCCGTTAAGAGACTAGAGAGCGTTACAGGTTACAAGCAGGGAACTTGTTACGAGCCTTACGTGATCCATTCGATACGCCTTTCGCCGGTAACGTGTAACGGGCCTTTGTCCGTAACCTGTAACCGGCTCTTGCTTGTAACCTGTAACGGGATCTATCATGGCTGACGACAAATTGAAACCTGAAGAGCTTTTAGATATAACCTACGAGCCTCCGGCTCGGGACTGGCTCACGCCGTCGGCGTCGTTTAAGAAAGGCAGTTACAGTTACAGCGCCCCCTTGAAACACCAGAAGTATCTCGACCTGCCCAATCAGAGAGAGTGGAATCCCTCCGATGCTGATTGGAAGCTCCCCGCGAACTGGAAGGAGATTATTCTCGAAGGCATGGAACGGCTGCTGAAGCGTCACCGCTCTTTCAAGCTCTTCCTGGACATCTGTGTCCGCTGCGGTGCCTGCGCCGACAAATGCCACTACTTCCTGGGCTCCGGAGATCCGAAGAACATGCCCGTTCTCAGGGCCGAACTGCTCCGGTCAGTCTACCGGCGCTATTTCACCATGGCCGGTAAAATCTTCGGCCGTCTCGCCGGCGCACGCGACCTCACGGAAGACGTCTTGAAAGAATGGTTCTACTACTTCTTTCAGTGCTCGGAATGCCGCCGCTGCTCGATCTATTGTCCATACGGCATTGACACGTGCGAGATCACCATGATGGCAAGAGAGCTTCTCAACCTTGTCGGCTGTAATATCCAATGGGTCGTGGAGCCCGCGTCAAACTCCTTCAGAACAGGAAATCATCTTGGCATTCCTCCTCATGCCTTCAAGCAGACGTTTGAATTTGCCCTCGATGAACTCAAGGACCTCACCGGGATCTCCATCGACGCACCCATCAACAAAAAGGGGGCAGAGGTACTCTTTGTAGCGCCCTCCGCTGATTATTTCGCAAGCCCTCACTGGCATACGTTCCTCGGCTACCTGATGCTCTTTCATGAGATCGGGCTCGATTACACATGGAGCACGTACGCCTCAGAGGGTGGGAACTTCGGCCTATTCCACTCGTCGGAGCTGGCCAAGCGACTCAACAACAAGATATACGCCGAAGCGCACAGGCTCGGGGTTAAATGGATCCTCGGCGGCGAATGCGGCCACATGTGGCGTGCGATCCACCAGTACATGGACACCTTCAACGGGCCCGCTGATTTTCTGGAGGAGCCCGTCTCACCCATCACGGGCACGAAGTTCGGGCATGCCCGCTCAACCAAGATGGTACACATCACGGAATTCACTGCCGACCTGATCAAACATGGCAAGCTTAAACTTGACCCCGCGCGCAACGACCGCTGGAAGGTGACCTTCCACGACTCCTGCAATCCCGCGCGTGCCATTGGCCTTTTCGAGGAGCCGAGATATATTCTCCAAAATGTCTGCAACCATTTTTACGAAATGCCGGAGAATACAATCAGGGAGAAAACGTTTTGCTGCGGGAGCGGTGCGGGACTCGGCGCTGATGAAAATATGGAAATGAGGCTGAGAGGCGGATTTCCAAGGGCGCACGCGGTACAATACGTGAAGGAAAAGCATGGCGTGAACATGGTGTCGTGTCTATGCGCTATCGACAAGGCTTCGCTGCCACCTCTTTTTGAATACTGGGTCCCCGGTGTGGAGGTGTGCGGCGTCCACGAGCTGGTTGGAAACGCACTCGTGATGAAAGGAGAAACCCGCACAGCTGATTTGCGGGGAGAACCGCTGGCGCAGGCGGAGGAACCGCATGCGTAGGGTCCAAGGGGTCAAGGGTCGAGAGGAGGAGGTCAAATCCTAGATTTCAAACTGAATCCTATGAGGCTTAGCGCCAGGATAACGAGGTCTGCAAGAGCTGAGACGGTTCCGTTTCGGCGATATTCGATCTTTGAACTTGTTTAGGACTTAGCATATTCGGTATTCGCGATTTCAACGAAGTGAGCAATGTATAACAAAGGTCTTGTAGCGGGAATCATCATAGTTTTTCTCTGAGTCGCTACCCTGCCGATCTGGTACGGTTGGCTTAACAGGAGTGCAGAGGGCGCGCCAAAGCTGGAGTTGCCTCCGGGTGAGAAAGCGTGCGTCGAATCGACCGAATACATGCGCACCAGCCACGTAGACCTCTTGACTAACTGGAAAGAAACGGTCGTCCGCGAAGGCAAAAGAACGTATGTTTCATCCACCGGAAAAGAATATGTCATGAGCCTCGCAAATACCTGCATCACCCAATGCCATTCCAACAAGGCCAAGTTTTGCGACCGTTGCCATGATTACATGAACGTTCAACCCTGGTGCTGGGATTGTCACAACTTCCCGAAGGAGGCCGGCAAGTGAGCCTCGACAGGAGGACCTTTTTAAAAATCGGTGGGTTGACCATCGCCGGATTCGCTCTCAAGCCGGCATACACCTTGCTCTCGGCTCCCCCTACCCTCCCGACAGCGGCACCTGCGACAAAAAGATGGGCAATGCTCGTCGAGCTTCGGGCAAGCACCCGGAAGGACTGGTGGTCCGATTGCATCGCTGCCTGTCACCGGCTCCACAATGTGCCCGCCTTTCAAAATGCAAAACAGGAAATCAAGTGGATCTGGACCTCGCCCTTTGCAGAAGTCTTCCCTGAACAGGTGCACCAGTTCACCAAAGACGAGGTGAAACAGCGGCCCGTTCTTGTTCTTTGCAACCACTGCGACAACCCTCCCTGTGTGGCTGTCTGCCCCACCAAGGCCACATTCAAAAGGGAAGAAGATGGGATCGTCATGATGGACTACCACCGATGCATTGGTTGCCGCTATTGCATGGCTGCATGCCCCTACGGTGCACGCAGTTTCAACTGGAAAGACCCGCGGCCCGCCATCCCGGCAATCAACCAGGCTTTCCCCACGAGGACAAAAGGGGTAGTCGAGAAGTGCAGTTTCTGTGAGGAGAGGCTCGCCAAAGGTCAGATGCCCGCATGTGTTGAGGCATGCAAAGAGAAAGGGCTCTACTTCGGGGACCTGAATGATCCCGGCTCGGAGCTCAGGAAGGTCATCGACGGGCGTTTCGTGCTCCAGCGAAAGCCGTCGCTGGGAACGGGGCCCAATGTTTACTACCTTGTGTGAGGATAGATGATAGAAAAGGCATTTTCCGGAACCCGCAGCTACTGGTCCTGGATCACCTTTCTTCTAGCCGTGATGGTCGCCGGTTTTCTCTGCTATCTCAGGCAGTGGGACGCGGGACTCTCCATCACAGGCCTCAGCAGGAATATTTCCTGGGGCCTTTATATCGCGAACTTTACTTTCTTCGTAGGTGTTGCCGCATCCGCGGTAATGGTCGTTCTGCCTTACTACCTCCATCACACGAAGGAGTTCGGAAAAATCACCGTGCTGGGCGAGTTCCTTGCTATCGGCGCTGTCATTATGTCTGTGCTCTTTATTTTCGCTGACCTTGGCCAGCCGGCCCGGGTGCTCAACGTGCTGCTCTATCCCTCACCCAGGTCTCTACTTTTCTGGGACATGATCGTCCTGAACGGGTATCTTCTTCTTAACTTACTGATCGGCTGGGCCTCGCTGGACGCGGAGCAGAAAGGCGAGCCGGTAGTCGGTTGGGTCAGGCCCCTGGTCTTCGTGTCTATTCCCTGGGCCGTAAGTATCCACACCGTTACGGCGTTCATATATTCGGGGCTTGGAGCACGGCCGTTCTGGCTAACCGCCCTTCTTGCCCCCCGCTTTCTCTCCTCGGCTTTTGCGTCAGGGCCCGCGCTCCTCATCATGATCAGTCTGATTTTGAAGAAATATTCCGGGTTTGATGCGGGAAAAGATGCCATTCAGAAAGTGGCGCAGATCGCCACCTATGCCCTGGCTATCACCATATTCTTTTTGCTGGTCGAGCTATTCACGATATTTTACAGTAACGTGCCTGAACACAAGGCACATTTCGAATATCTGCTTTTTGGCCTCTCAGGGCAGTCAAGCCTGGTGCCGTGGGCCTGGAGCTCGCTGGTTCTGGCGGCTATAGCGTTTATCCTGCTCGTCAACCCTGCGACGAGAAAAAGAGAGTCTACGCTGTTTGTGGCTTGCCTCGCGGCTTTCGTCGCCATGTGGATAGACAAGGGGCTTGGCCTCATCGTTCCCGGATTTGTTCCCTCGCCGCTGGGCGAGATCACGACATACGTGCCCACGATACCTGAGGTCTTGATCACCGCCGGCATCTGGGGATGCGGCTTTCTTATCATCACTCTCCTGTACAAGACGGCGATAGAGGTGAGGGCGGAAGTTCAGGGGCCGGGTCCGGGTTCCTTACAGGATGCTCCGCTACCGGGGTCCAGAGAAAAGCAGCGAGAAACAAGAGTAAGCGATTAGCGGTTAGCAGTAAGGACAGAGATACCGAAGAGATCAGATAAACCAGAGAATCCAGAACGGGGGGAAGCATCGTGAAAGATCCGGGATTCGGAACCAAGCTGAAGGCGGAAGTGGTCGGTCTTAAAGGTGCGTGCAACGCCGGTCACAAGGTGGGTGATACGTTCGACATCAGCTGTTATGATGCGGGAGGCATGTGCGGGTGGCTCTACCACGCCCTCTTCCCTTCACTTAATGTCATGCAGTTCGACGGAAGCTATCCGTGGGGCACTGACGAGATGGTTGCCAACTGTCCGGACAGTTACAATCTACTGACTGTGAAGGTCTGGCGCGTAAAATAGTTTGGTCTATTCAGTCCATCTGGTCCATCGAGTCTATGTAGTCGGTCACCTTCCGGAGACCAGAAAGACCAGACGGCGAGATAGACCGGTCGTTTCAGACCGCTTTTTTCTTGACATCATCTACCGCTCTATTATGTAGTATGATTGTCTGACAATGATCCGTCCCATGGAATAGCGTGAGCGTGCCATGATACGGCATAGCTGGGGGAAGAGGCCATGGCTCAAAATATCGAACAATTTGGTGAAGTGTTTGAAACCGATGTGCTCGTGGTCGGTGGCGGGCTTGCGGGGAACAACGCCGCAATCGGCGCTGCCGAAAAGGGCGCCAAAGTCCTGATCGCCGACAAGAGCTCCATAAACCGCTGCGGGGCAATCGCGGGCGGGGTAGACCACTTCATGGCGTATCTCGGAACTGACTCGTGGGACACGCGGGAGGCTTACCTGGAATGGGTAGGAAAGGTCGCCAGAGGCGCTGTAAATGTGAGTGTGCAGAACGCCGTCTTTTGCCGGGAGCTGGATGCAGCCATCGAGCGCATGGACAGGATAGGCTGCACCCTCAAGCAGCCAAATGGCACCTACTACAGAACTACCTCGTTCAGCCTGCCCGGTCCTTACATGATCAACTTCAACGGCAAGCACCTCAAGCCCCTGCTCGCCAAAGAAGCGAGACGCCTCGGCTGCAAGACGCTGGAGAAATGCGCCATCGCAGGGCTTCTCACCAGTGACGGCCAGGTGATCGGCGCAATCGGCTTCAACATCAGAAACGGGGCGTTTTACATCATCAAAGCCAAATCGACCATCGTCGCTACGGGAAACACAAACCGGATATTTGAAAACCCCACGGGGTTGCCTTTCAATACGTGGCAGTGTCCGGCCAACACGGGTGCAGCCCAGACAATGGCCTTCGAGGCAGGCGCTCAGCTTGCAAACATGGAAATAGTGCGCATAACGCTGGTGCCGAGGGGCTTCAGTGCTGCCGGTCTCAATGCTTTAACAGGCATGGGCGGCAAGATAGTAAATGCAGCGGGTGAGGAGTTCATGCTCAAATATCATCCTCTGGGAAACAGGGCAGCGCGCTCCAAGCTGGTCGAAGGGGTAATGAAAGAGATCTCGGAAGGCAGAGGCCCGATATATGTGGACTGCCGCCATTTGTCGAAAAAAGATATGACGCACCTGTACAAGACTCTGGGGTACGATAAAGACACGCTACCCGATTTCATCGAACAGAAAGGGATAGACCTGCGTAAGGACAGGCTCGAACTTATGGCATCCGAAGGCATGCAGGGCGGACCCTCGGAAGTCTGCTCAAGCGGGATCATGATTGACGAGGAGACCAAATCGACTCTGCCCGGCTTGTTTGCGGCAGGAGACTGCGCGGACCAGATGCGCTGCAGCCACATCTGCACAACAGGCGGCTATCTGGCAGGCAAGGTGGCTGCAGAATATTCCCGTGAATTAAAGGGCAGGCCGGTCAGTCTGTCTCAGGTGAAGGAAATGAAGGCGAGGACCTTTGCGCCCCTTCGCGCTTCGGGCGCCTTGTCCCACCGAAAGTTCGAGGACACGATGCGAAAGATGCTCTGGCTCTACGCAGGGCCGGCCAGGAATGAGAACACGCTCAACATGGCTCTTGATAAGCTGGAGCAGCTGGAAAAACATTACGGCGAGATACTTGCACAAAACTACCACGAATTGATGCGTGTCTCCGAAGCCAACCAGATCATGCAGGTGGGCAAGATGATGTGCCATGCTTCGCTCGCGCGCAAAGAGACGAGATTCAACGTTTACCACCATCGTACAGACTATCCGGAGACCAATCCCGAGTTCGACGGGCAGATCATCGTGCAGAAAACCAAGAAGGGGATGAAGACCTCTTTTAAGAAACTCGATTACACGACGATGCCAGGGAAGTGACATTGATAGCGTTATACGTTGATGCGTCAAATGAGAGAAACGGTTGATAGGTTGATACGTTATGCGTTGATACGTAACTGCAGGTCGGTACGGAGCCTTAACGTGTCAACGAGTCAACGTATCAACGTGTTACGTATTTTCAAGGTGTCAACGAGTCAACGTATCAACGAATTACAGTTTTACGGATTCAGGGAGGAGACATGCCACCGGTAATAGATTTGAAGATATGTAAAGGCTGCGGCACCTGCGACGCCCACTGCCCCGTGGACGTGATTCTGTTCGACCGGAAGGCGAAGATCCCGACGGTTAAGTATCCGGACGAGTGCTGGCACTGCGGCTCCTGCCGGCTGGACTGCCCGGTCAAGGCGATTACGATCAAATTTGGACCGGAAATGCTGTACGTGTAGGGAGGCCCGGGTGAGCAACGGACGGGAATCGAGCGGGGTTTTTGATCTGCAAGCACTGGACGGTGCCTCTACGCTCTTTCGCCCCATCAAGCCGAGAAGAGCTTTCGACGAGGTCTCAGGGGAGATCAAGAGCCTCATTTTCAAAGGTATCCTGAAACCGGGAGACAGACTGCCATCTGAATCGGAACTTGCAAGCAATTTTGGCGTAGGCCGGCAAACCATTCGAGAGGCCTTGCGTCTGCTCGAACTTTCAGGTTTCATCAGCATGCAAAAAGGAGGCGCCGGGGGCCCGCTCATCGTTGACACCATCTTGAATACGATCAGCAATTCGTTCGTGGATGCCTTCCAGATGGGACGAATTACGGTTGACGAACTGACTACCGCACGCCTCGCGATTGAAAAGATGATACTGGGGAGCCTCTTCGCGCATAGTCTGAACGAGGCGGATTTGCAGGCACTCCGGGAAAATGTTTCACAGGCCAGGAAGAAAATCGATGCGGGCCTGCAAGCTTTCGAGGAGAACACGCAGTTTCATAAGTTGCTGGCAAGGGCATCTGGGAATCATCTGTTTCTTATTCTCATGGAATCTATCATGACCGTAGTCGCTCATTTTCGCAGCATTCTGGGGGTCAACCTGGAGCTTTCAGCCAGGTCCGTTGAGGCTCACCAGCAGACCATCGATGCCCTGGTAAAGGGCAATCGCAAGAAGGCGTTCGTGGTTCTCGAAGCGCATCTCATGGAATTGGGCGAGCGGTTTAACAAGCTTGCTAACCAGCTCAAGCGAGAGCCTGAAGGTGGATGAGGAGCGCTGCAGTTAAGTGTTGAGTGTTGAGTATTCGAACACGGTTGGACTCTCAAATAAGTGCACGAAGGAGGAAGCGCTATGAAGTGGACAAAGGGCATTCTTGGTTTGGCTGGCCTATTTATGTTCCTCACGGTGGTCTTTACGCTCCCAACGCAGGCACAGGAGTTGATCTCGTTCGTCACGCCACCGGCCGGTGGTGGTGCCTATATAACGGGCGCAGGTATCGTGACCGTCACCAACAAGTATCTGACTGACGTAAAACTGGTGCATGAAGCCGCGTCCGGTACCATGGACATCGTGAGACGCATGATGCAGAAGGAGGCAGCGAAGAAAGATGTCTTCGGTATTTTCGGCAGCGTTGATGCCTGGAGGGCATATAAAGGCGAGGGTGAATACTCGGGAAAGCCCTTCACCGGTCTCAGAGCGGTCGTTTTTAATATGGGGACAGACCTTTACTTCGTTGTTCCCGGCAATTCTCCCATCAAGTCCTTATGCTGACGCGAAAGGAAAGCGGATTGCTATGGGCGGTCCGGGCAGCACTGTGGCCAACACAGCCCATTTTCTGCTTGAGCAGCACGGCGTGCAAAAGAAAGACTTCAAACCCTACTATTTCACCTACAAAGAGACGGTCGAGGGTTTTCAGGACGGAAGCCTCGACGGCGGCTTTCTGGCAGGCGGTTATCCTATTGCTTCCTATAGCGAGCTTGCTGCGCGGAATAGTATAAGAATCGTTCCAGTAGACGAGAAGATGTTGAAAAAGATCACCGCTGAACATGCTTACTATTATGCCACGGTAGTTAAGGCCGGTTCGTATAAGGGTCTGGAGCAAGACACCCCGATTCTCGGTTTTGCCACCGCGGTCTGGACGCACGCAGGGGTGAGCACCGATACCGTCTACAGGATCCTGAAGAACTTATTCGACCACAGGCAAGACTACTATCAGATCCACGTGGCAGCCAAAGACATGCAGCCTGATGTCGCTACCAAGGGCATCACGGTCCCCTTTCACCCCGGGGCCGAGAAGTATCTCAAAGAGCAGGGATGGTTCAAAAAATAAGGGAGGAGGCGCTGCTATGAAATGGCTCAATAGTGCGATTACCGTTACGATCGTATTTGCGCTGGCGGGATATCTGGCACCTGCACCTGCGAGAGCTGCGGCTGAGCTGACTCCGTTCTATACCCCGCCTGCCGGTGGTACGGCGTATATGCTCGGAGCAGGAATGGTCAGCGTCACAAACAGGTTTATGCCTGACGCTCGTCTGGTCCATGAAGCAGCGACCGGTACGATGGATATGGTCAGGCGCATGATGCAGCGAGAGGCCGCAAAGAAGCCGTGCCTTGCTGCTTTTGGGAGTCCTGACGCCTGGAAAGCATTCAAAGGGGAGGGAGAGTACAGCGGCAAGCCATTTACCAGCCTGCGCGCCATCGTCTTCTTCAACGCTTCGGATCAGTATTTTATTACCCTTATGAACTCCGGTATCAAATCTTTTGCGGATGCAAAGGGGAAGCGCCTCGGCGTGGGAGGCCCGGGCAGCACGGTCGCCAACAGTGCCCTTCTTTTTCTGGAAGCTCACGGGGTCGCCAAGAAGGATTTCAAACCCTATTATTACAATTATAAAGAGTCAATCGAGGGAATCCAGGACGGAAGTCTTGATGGTGGTTTCGTCGGTGGAGGGTATCCTGTGGCTGCGTACACGGAGCTTGCCGCGAGACACCCCGCACGCATTGTCCCGGTGGATGAAAAGGTGCTGGCAAAGGTCGTCGCCGAGCATCCCTACTACTACGGAACCGTGGTCAAAGCCAATTCGTATAAGGGTCTCGACAAGGACACGCTCATATACGGATTTGCCAGTGCCGTCTGGACTTACGCAGATGTCCCTACCGAGTACGTTTACAACTTCCTGAAAACCATGTTTGACCATAAAGCAGACTATTACGCCATTCACTCCTCGGCAAAGGACCTGTCGATCGAGAACGCCCTGAAGGGCATTCCGCGTGCCTCTGCATCCCGGCGCGGAGAAGTATTACAAGGAAGTGGGCGTAATAAAAAAATAACCATACGTTAGGAGATGTAATGAGTGATCTAAAGGAAATAGGTATGGCTCCAAAACAGGCGAGGCCGTGGACGGCCCGCCGCTATCTCATCTTCGTAATCGCGGTTGCGATGGCGCTGTTCCATATGTGGACATCGGGCATTCGCCCCCTGCCGGGCGTTCAGCAGCGCACCATCCACCTCGCTTTCGCACTGGCGCTTATCTTCCTGATGTTTCCTTTCAAGGCAAGAGAAGACGCATCGCAGGAAGCAGAAGGTATCTGACGAATTTCGCCCCCTCGCTGTGTTAGACATAGTGCTTGTCCTCCTCTCCTTCGCCCTGGGCGTCTACGTTTTCCTCGAATGGGAGGCGCTGAGCTTCAGAACCGGCATGCCGAACCTCCTCGACAATCTTTGCAGCACGCTCGGTATACTGTTGGTGCTGGAGGCAACGCGGCGGACGATCGGCTGGTCGATCGTCATCATGGCGATGGTGGGGTTCGCCTATCTGGCCTTTGGCTCGTACCTTCCGTCATATATTGCGCACACGGGGTTCACCTTTGAACAGGTCGTCAACTTCATGTTCTTCAGCACAGAGGGGATACTTGGATTGCCGCTCGGCGTCTCTTCGACGGTTATCATCGTATTTATCATCTTCGGCTCATTTCTGTTGCTATCCGGTGCCGGCAATTTTTTCATAGACATGGGCCTCTCACTCTTTGGCAAGTACCGCGGTGGCCCGGCTAAAGCCGCTGTGGTGACGAGCTGCGGTTTTGGCATGATGACAGGGAGCCAGGTAGCTAACGTGACCGCCGTTGGCGTGCTCACTATTCCTCTCATGAAACGGGTCGGGTACCGGCCTATCGTGGCGGCATCTGTTGAGGCCCTTGCATCGACAGGCGGTATGCTCGTGCCTCCTGTCATGGGCGCAACGGCGTTCATCATTCCGGAGATGATCGGCGGGACTTACTGGGACGTTTGCAAGGCCGCACTGATTCCGGGGCTCCTCTTCTATGTCTCCGTCTATATGATCGTGGAGTTGCAGGCTGCCAAGTACGGTCTCGTGGGCCTTCCCAAGGCTGAGCTTCCCAGCATGCGTCACGCGCTCATCAATCGGGGCTACATGCTCCTCCCCATTTTTGTTCTCATCTATTGCGTGGCCTGGCTGGGCATCTCCACCCCGAAGGCCGGTTTCTTCGCGATCGTCACCTGTTTGGCCGCCAGCTGGTTGCGCCGCGAAACGAGAATGACCGTCACAAAAACCGTGAATGCATTGGAGCGGGGCGCAAAAGGGGCCCTCATTGTGGCTGCCTGCTGCGCGTCTGCCGGCCTTATCACCGGCACCATCAGCATGGCTGGACTGGGCATGCGGTTTTCCGATATCCTGGTCCAGGTTGCCGGCGGCAGCATGTTCGTTCTGCTCTTTCTTACGATGCTCGCTTCTCTCATCATGGGACTTCCGCTTCCACCGGTTACCTGCTACTTGATCCTGGCCGTGCTGGCTGCTCCGGCACTGGTCAAGGCAGGTGTTCTTCCCATGGCGGCACATCTCTTCTGCTTCTTCTTTGGCGCCCTTGGAAATATCAGCCCGCCTGTGGCGCCCACATCCTTTGCCGCCGCGGGAATCGCAGAAACAGACCCTGTCAAAACGACCAATCTCACCTTTCTTTACTCGCTGCCATCCTTTCTGGTGCCATACCTTTACATTTATTCCAATCAGCTCCTGCTGATGGGTTCGCCTGCTTCGTTAATTGCGCCGATCATTTCCGCGTTTGTCGGACTTGCCTGCATGGCCATCATGTTCCATGGGTATCTGTTCCGTACCCTCAGCTGGACAGAGCGAACGCTTTACATGATAGCGGGCTTCTTCCTTGTTTATCCGCACTGGGCAACTGATGCTATTGGTTATGCGCTTATCGGCATCTTGACTCTGTTGCAACTTCCTGCTATAAAGGCAAACCGGGCCAAGAAGAAATTGGCGGCGATGGCTTAGTTTTTCTGGTTTTTCGGGTTTCTCTAGTTTTCTGTCTTTAGAGAAACCCTTATTGAAAGTGAGGAGGCATACTATGAAAGTAATCGATGTACACAATCACCTATATCCGAGACCGTGGATGGACTTTCTCGAGGGAAGGAAGGGCTCCCCTACCATGCGGCGCACAGGCCCGACCAACTTTGTCTTTTCGTACGAAGGCATGCGTCTCGCCACAGTGTCCAAACCGGGCCACTACGAATGGGAGCCCAGGATGAAGGATATGGACGAGTACGGCATCGACATCCAGATGGTGAGCTTGACGGCGCCCGGTGTGGAGCTGATCCCCAAAGCCGACGGCATTACATGGGCAAAAAAAGTGAATGACTATCTTGCTGAGGGCTGTCGGAAGTATAAAGGCCGGCTCTATGCGCTGGCCACACTGCCTTACCAGGACGTAAAGGCGTCGGTTAAAGAGCTGGAGCGGTGTCACAAAGAACTTGGGGTAAAGGGCATCACGATCTTCTCCAACCTGGCGGGCAAGCCCATCTACCTGAAAGAATTCTTACCGATCTATGAGGCGGCTGAAAGTCTTGACCTGCCCTTCTTTGTACACCCTGCCCCGCCGCTGACAACGGATGCGATGAAGAAAGCACGCATGCCGCTGCCGCTCTACGGATTCATTCTTGACACAACCATGGCGGTCACCGGCCTCATCTTTGAGGGGATCATAGAGCGCTTCCCGAAGCTGAAAATCATCCATGCTCATCTTGGTGGCGTATTTCCCTATATGGTCGGCAGGATTGATGACTGCTTCAACACCTACCAGAAGGATTTTGGCTATTCCCTCTCTCAACCGCCCTCCGCATACTACAAGAAGAACGTATGGGTGGACACGATCTCCTTCCATCTGCCCTCGATGAAATGCTGTCTGGAGTACATGGGCGTAAACCACCTGCTTATCGGGACTGACTATGCCCACCCGATTGGTGGACCGGAAAGAGCGGCCAAGTTCGTCAAGGCGCTGAAGTTACCCAAAGAGGATAACGAAAAGATTTTCTGGAAGAACGCGGCGAAGCTGTTCAAGCTTAAAGTGTGAAGACGTTGATACGTTGACTGATTATACGTTGATACGTGGGAGGAAAAAGAGGAAAGAAGACACGTGGAGTAGTTCCTTTCTTTGCACGTATCAACTAATCAACGTATCAACGAAATCCGGGTGGGCGTGAGGAAAAGGCCCTTTGGTTTTGGCCTTCGATATTACTATTTACTGAGGAAGCGCTCTCGCAGCTCTTTCATGGACATGGCCGCAAGTCTCAGAGATGTCGACTTCGCTTATCTCCTTGAGGATTTTCTGCCTCTTCCTGCGATCCCCTACCCTTTCCATCAAAAGTTTTCTCAGCCTGCCGACCTTTACCGTGTAACGCGTATGATCCTTCGAGAGTTGTCTGCCAATCTCCTCTCGCAGTCTCCGTGCGAGCATGGGTAATGTTCCGGAGGTAGAAATTGCTATCACGATAGGACCCTGTCTTATAACAGCCGGGACGATAAAATCGCAGAGGTCGGGACTATCCGCTACATTGACCAGAATGCCCCTTTCTCGCGCATCCTGACTCACCCGCTCGTTGGTCGAAGCATCATTTGTGGCAGCAAAGACAAGCGCGGCACCTTCGAGGTCCGCAGTGTTTGTACGCTCTCTCCGTAAGCTCTATTCTCCCCGCGTCGTACAGTGCACGGATGCTCTTGCACGCACGCGGGCTGATCACGTACACCCGGGCTCCGCAGGCAAGCAAGCGCCGCACCTTCCTCTCGGCTACGCGGCCACCGCCCACGACGACGCATAGCTTTCCCACGAGCTTCAAAAAAGAGAGGATAGTAGGCCGGCAGTGTCGCGCTGGTCGTCGCTCTCGGAAGGCATTGGAGACCATCGTTCCGTCCTGGTAGAGCACCATGAGGGCAGGGCATACCGCAGCTTGATAGCTCCTTCGTGAGGACAGGCCTCAACACAGGCGTTACAGTGCCAGCACTCATCTTTATAGGTAATAACGGGAAATTCACCCTTGCCCGAACCATAGAAGACATCGCTCGGACAGGCATCGGCACACTTACCGCAACGCTTACATTTGTCCTTGTTGATCACAGGAGGCATATCTTTACCTCCAATCAACTTGTTCCGAGTTTCGGGTAATACGGGTTAGCGGGTTGATACAATCCGAGTCAACGTTCTCGACTCGCTGCTCACTGCTGACTCGTAACTCGTAACCGCGTAACGGGTTTCACCCCTTCTTTATCTCTCTCCACTCCATCACCGGTTTCCCATCCACCTTCTTCACTACGAGCAGTTTTTCGAGAAGCGGATTGGTAAAGGGATAATCTACCCTGTTGTGCTTTCCGCGTGTTTCTTTTCGCTCAAGGGCTGTCAGGAAGGTAAGCTCCCCAAGCTCGATCAGGTTGAGCACCTCAAGGGCCCGCATCAGTTCGTGGGCATTCCCGGCGATCATGCTGCCATAGGCCTTCTGCCGCAGTCTCAGCAATGCGCGAAGTCCTGCTTCGAGAAGGTCTCTGACCGCACGGGCCCTGCGTAGTCCCACATGAGTTGCTGGAGGAGCGTGTTTGCTTCCTGCCAGTCAGGCCCATCCTGTCCTTTCCCTCAGTGCACTGAAAAGATTCCTCTGTTCGGAGACGTGCGCCTCGATCGTGTCGTCCTTTATGTAGCCACAACCCGCGACATAGGAAGCAGCGCTTTCTCCCGCTATCCAGCCAAAGACTGCCGCACCGGAGATGCCCCCGAAAAACTCGTCGCCCGCGGCGAATAACCCGGGCAGCGACGTCTCTGCGCGCTCGTTGTAAAGGATACCTCCCCTCGGAAAGAGCTCGTACTCATACGTCGTGAACTCTACCGGGTTCTTTCTGATATCGATCCCTTCTTCTTCAAGGTAGTTGAGCAACGGCGTATTAGCCTCGTGCCGCAGCCAATAAAGCATATATGCCAGTTCTTCGTCAGAGAGACCGTCGCAGTCCATGTAGATCGGTCCCCTGCCCGTTTTCTTGTAGTCGATAAAGATATCCTGGTAGACGTCGACGACCGGGTCGCCGTACTTGTTGTTCGGCTTGTCGACAAACGGCCCGACCGGCTTGCCCGACGGGTCACGCAGTACCCCAGCCCACGTGGCCTTTCCCGCCTTTGCCATATATTTCGGGCCGCACCTGATCATCGGTATTTCCATGCTCGCCAGCTCTGCTCCGGCCCTGTAGGCCATGGCCCGGCCATCCCCCACACAGGTGGGGCAGAGGCGCGTATTGAACATCCTGGCCGGGGTCGAGGCAGGATACAGACGCATCACGGAGCCGGTCCCCACTATCACAGCCTTTGCTTTTATCACAACAACTTCATCTTCCTGCGTGTTGACGCCAATGGCTCCTCCGACCACGCCATTCTCGTAAAGCAGGTCGAAACACATGGTGCGGTTAAGGATCTCGGCGCCGCGCTTTTCGGCCTCACGTGCCAGAATTTTCTTCTGCTCCTTGCCGGCATAATGGAGGTTGTGAGAATACCGCCCGGGAAAACCGTGTCCTGCAAACTCGTACTGCCCGTTATACTTCATCGGGATGCCCCACTGGTGCCATAGCTTGACAATTTCATACGACCTTTCGAACCAGGTCTGGATGAAGATACGCGGCCTCAAGCCTCCCTGCTGACCGCGTTGAAAATCGGCTATTACAGGCTCAATATCCGGACCGTGGACCTCGGGGATGTAGCACATGAAATGATCGTTACCCATGCCGCCCGAGCCGCTGTAAAGCACATTCGACTTCTCGGCAACGAGGACCCTCGCTCCCCCCTCAGCAGCCCGTATGGCCCCCATGAGGCCTGCAATCCCGCCGCCGATGCAGAGCACGTCCGTCTCGATATGCCGTTCCCTCAATTTCACCTTACCCATAACGAAACCATAGTAACGACAGGTGCTTTCTTTGTCAAGGAAAACGTGAGCATTTATGTTGACAAGTTGTCAAAACTAGGATACTTAGTCCTGTAGGGGGAAAGCCGCGCTTCGATGCGGATAGCAAGTATAATCCTATAAGATAAGGAGGCTGGACATGGGCGAAAAGCAGGGCATTGACTGGACCACTTTGTGGAAAAAAGATGACTGGATGTCCGTCTGGATTGGTTTTCTTATTCTTATCTTCTTCATCGCCGGAGTGACCTTCAAGCTGCCGAGTTGGAGGTGGATGACGGACGGCGCATTCAGCGACAAGATCGGCGGGTGGCAGAAGAGGGTTGAGTCCGTCAGCAACGATGCCGGTACCAAAGGCGACGACGCAGTCATGGCCGAAGCGGCTGCGCTCAAGACTGCACTCGACGCCAACGATCGACAGGCGATAGGGGCTGCCGCGGCCAGGCTGGAGAAAGCCGCTGCAGGTGCAGCAGACAAGGATGTAAAGAAGAACGCGGACAAACTCGCGAAGGATATAAAAGGTGATGCCGGGGCAACGTCCGGGAAGGTTTTCTCAGGCGAGAACATGCTGAGATGTCTCTATCTCCTCATCGGCATGTGGATCCTCGGTGCTGATAGGCCTGGCGCTCATGGGCATGTCCGTGGGCAAGTTCACAGCCGGCTTCCCCATCGTATTTATCCTCTCGGCACTCTCCTTCTTTGTGGCAGGAAACACAGCGGTCTCATATTACGGATTGGAAGTGGTTTTCTGGGCCCTTATCTTCGGCCTCATCATCAGCAATATAGTCGGCGTGCCCGAATGGCTGAAGACTGCGATAAAAACGGAATTTTATTGAT
>CAWGEZ010000024.1:0-21653 GCA_963821605.1 uncultured delta proteobacterium
CAATGAGTCGTTGATGCCCCAGAGTGATACCACTTTCTCTGGGGCATCTTTGCGGCTTAGCATGCTTTCGATTGGTAATCTTTGATTCCCGCGCACCTGGGAACATCCTTTAGATTTTTCGTTTCAGGGGGTTGCTCAGGGAATAGGGACATCCATAAAAGTATAAGCTGTATCTTGACCCATCGCCTCTTCTCTCTGGTACCATCCCGTTATGCCCCGACAGGCCCGGCTCGATGCAACAGCTATCCTGCACCGCGTTATCATTCGAGGCATAGAGCGTCGGCCTATTTTCGGGGAGGAGCGGGTATACGCCGGGGAGAAACGTATAATTGTACGGACGTCCTTAAGTTATTCAACTTGCTTTCTCTTGCCTGCATACATGCCAGAGGGAGGCGCAATGACCGCGCATTAGCCCTCACTTCAGACGCACACGTCTACGAGAAAGCAACCGAATACCGTAGTCTGGTCAAGGTGGTCGACATCTTCGGCAATGACACCACCCAGGTCATTTGACGGGGAGGCGAAGTGACTCCGCCATGAGCTGGGTTGACTATTTCCACCACAGGAGTGATAATATCAGGATGAATGTGGTGGAAAAAGATGCAATAGTCAGCGGGATGCTTGTCGACGAACTTGGACGCTGCGAAGAAGCCCTGGCAGGGATTCAGAAAGCCCTATCCGCGCTGCCTAAAGGTACCCTTAACCTGCGAAAAAAGGTGCATAAGGGCAAGGAGTATCAGTACTATTATTTGAAGTTTCGGGAAGGCGGGAGGGTCTTCAATCAACACGTGGCCAAGGCCGCCCTGAAAGAGATGCAGAACAAGCTGGATCTTCGAAGGAAGTATGAAGAGGAGACAAAAGCTTATAGAAAGAGGATCTCCTATTTGAAAAAGCTTTTAAAGACCAAAGGGCCGCTGCGTGGAACCCCGGAAGACAAGTAACGTGCCATTTCCTCAGCCCGTATGGGGGCTTCTGGAAGCCCTCTCATCAGTGGGATTCTTCGACGATTCTATGCTTATCGGTAGCTGGGTGATGCCGCTCTACCGTGAGTTCTTCGATATCACATACGTGCTTCGCACCATGGACATTGATTTTGCCGTGCAGCTTCTGCGCGGCAAGAAGTCGATGAAACGGGACTTACAGGATCTTATCGTGTCGCTTGGTTTCACTCCTTTGTTCACCCAGTCCGGCATCCAGAAGTTCTCACGGGAGGGTTTTACCATAGAGTTTATTGCTCATCGACCTGGTGGTCGTGGTGAAGACCCCGTACTTGTTCCCGAGTGGAACGTCACGGCGGTCCTTCTTCCGTTTGTCAATATCTTGTTCAGTTTTGCTTTCACTGCGGAGTGTGCGGGAACCCAGGTCAGGGCTCCGATACCCGAGGCCTTCTTCTTCCACAAGCTTATTACCGCGGCACGGCGGCAAGGAGAGGGAAAGAGACTCAAGGATTTGGAACAGTGTACGGTAATCGCACCGAAGCTGAACCGGGAGCGTTTGCAGAGTGTCTGCAGTTCTGTGAGACTGAGTGCGCGCACCAAAGGTGCCATACGATCATCCTGTACGACGATCAGTTTTCCGCCACAATTGTTGGGCATATAAAAGTATTGTGGTGGAAATAGTTGGAAGACCCCCAGGTCTTGTTTCTTGCACTGCCTGATAATAAACTTCCCCTTATGGCTCGCCCGTTACGTATAGAATACGCCGGGGTTGGGAACATCCTTTAGATTTTTCGTTTCAGGGAGGTTGCTCAGGGAATAGTGACATCCATAAAAGTATAAGCTTTATCTTGACCCATCCCCTCTTCATTCTGGCCCATTCCCGTTAGGCCCTGACAGGCCCGACTCGATGCACCAGGTATCCTGCACCACGTTATCATTCGAGGTACAGAGCGTCGGCGTATCTTCAGGGGAGAACGCGACCTTGTGTCCAGAACAAAAGAGAGACGCATCAAGGAGGGCCGGAGGCTCCTCTGCTACGTCGCCGTCACCGACCGAGGACAAAGTTAGTCGCGAAAAGCGCCCCGGCCGCCGTGGCCTAGAACCAATGATACCACCACACATCAAACGCCTCATCCATGACGATGAAATGGGGATAATAATATAAGAGGGTTAGCGTTCCGGTCTTATGGGAAGCTGCCGGTAGCGGACGGAGGTTCCGTCGACGGTGACGACAGCACCTTTTGTCAACTCCGGCTCCAACGCCGATACCGTGTCGATGATACGGCTTGTTGCGTAACCGGGCTGTGGATCTTCAAAGCGCAGATTAATGAGACTCGGCTTTTCGTATCCCTTGAGCGCCAATAACATGGAAAAATAAAGGTCCTGCGTGATGATCACCATCCCGTTCCGTCGGGCATACTCCAGCAGATAGAAATCCTTTGTCGATTTTTCCATGACGTCGGAAGCGCGGAGGATGTTCCAGCCAAGCCCTTTTAACTGAGAGACGGTCAGGGCGATATGTTCATGTCCGCGAGGAAAGAGACCTCAGGCACCTGCCGCCCCTTTCATCGGAAGGGGTCTTGCCTTTTCTGAAGAAAGCCATGCAGCATAATGCAATGCCTGGCTGATGTCTTCGTCCTCCAGTTCCGGATATGCTTCGAGAATTTCCTTCACGGACATGCCGGCTGCAACCTGCCTGAGGATTAGGGAGACTGTTATTCTCATACCCCGGATTGTCGGCTGGCCGAGGCAGATCTCCGGATCAATAGTAATGCGGTCCAGTTGTGCCATACTGTCTTCCTCCTCTCGTCACTTCTCCTTGGTATATCCTTGTGTATTGTAACACAGTCGGGGCACAGAAGCTTTTTCTTTAATCGTTGGCACTCCTATCGTGGAGGCACCTGAGGGGGACAGGCGAATTATTGAGACCAAGCATCTCTTGGCCGGGTCGGGGACCGGAACGCTGTAGGGGGTTGGGGACGTTAGGCCCTGACAGGCCCGGCTCGATGCACCAGGTATCCTGCACCACGGTATCATTCGCGGCATAGAGGGCCGCCTTATCTTCAGGGAGGAGCGGGAACCGTGCCCCTCTCGACGATGATGGCACGCTCACTCCGCCACGGCAGATGCGCTTGGCCAGAAAACATCGGGAGCGGGTGCGGGCAAGACGTGTGTTCTGTTGTGTGGGTTGGGGCGGACAAAGATCCCGTCCCCTTCGCCTTGAATACATCTCGGGCCGATGGTCAGGCGTTTCTTAGATAGCTATCTCGAAGGCGATCCTGTCGTAAGCAACGGAGGGTATCTTCTTGTCTTTGGTCTCCTCGACTTTCACTATTCCGAGATCCGCAAGGTATGTCACATCCTGCAAGACATTTTTCAGGTCACGGTTCAAAATGCGGGAAAGCTCATACACGGAAGATGGTTTCCTGTGCTTGATTGTCCTGAGCAGTTCCAGCCTCCTCTCCGTCAATACCTTCCGCATTTCCTTGAGGTTGGGAAAGTAGACAGCACGCTTTTCCGCAACGTGCTGTCCCTTCTGCAGTTTGTCAAACACTTCGCCCGCTTCTTTCAGGGCATCGTCAAGCGCCCTAACTTCAATTGTTATCTTCTTCGTCTTCATCCCACTCACTCCCCCTCATCCTTTTAAGGTCTTTCTTGAAGTCCGCTATAGTGCGCCAGATATCAACGAAATCGTATGACTCTTCTTTGCCCCGGTAATGCCTGTGATGTCCTTTGCCTTCGCCATTATCATAGCCAACGAGGCGCTTTCCATCGCGAATGTAAGCAATTGAATACCTGACACCATGAGGAAACGCCATTGATCTCGGCACCTGCCAGATCTTGATCTCAACAATCTCGTCGCCTCTTATTTCCTTCGTATGAAGGACCAAGACAGCAGTCATTAGTGGGTATTATATACCAACTAGCAGAAAACGTCACGGTAATAATTTTGTGGGGTTGGGGACGTCTTTAGACTTTTAGTTTCAGGGGGGTGTTCAGGGAATACGGACGTCCATAAAATCATAACATCTATCTTGGCCCACCGCCTCTTCTCTCGGGTACCATCCCGTTATGCCCTGACAGGCCCGGCTCGATACACCAGGTATCCTGCACCACGTGATCATTCGAGGCATAGCGTGTCGGCTTATCTTCAGGGTAGAAGGATATGCGCCGGGGAGAAACGTATAATTGTATGGGCCGAGGGACGCTATGCATTGCTTCGAGCCACCGCCGCAATGCCAGAATTGGCTATCTGACAGCGGGTCCAAAAAAGCAGGTTCGTTCGGCCGAGAATGACCACGGGTTAGCTCCGGAACGATTGAAAGGAGGCTCTGCGTGCCAACACCGGCCGCAGAAAAGAGCGGCAGAGCGATCACGATCACCTTCGAGGATCTCGATATGCATGGCCAGCCGTTGGGACCCCTCCCGAGGGACTACGCGGGGTTCACGTGGAGCGACAACGCGTGGTTCATGACCAGACAATTTTCGTCGATGATCTGCCCTGGGGTTCGGTTCGGGCTGTTCAATGCTCATAGCGGGGACATAACCATCGAAAGCAAGCACCTGTTTGACCTCAAAGGGTTATCCCTCTGCGCACTCTGGAGCGACACCGCCCAAGTTCTTGTGGAAGGGTGGGAGAAACAGGTGAGAAAGTATGCCACAACGCTGACCGTGAAGCAGTCCTCAATGACCCCGTTTACCCTGGATTACCATGCCATCGACCGCGTGGAGCTAAAGCCCGGTGGTGCTCACATTGTGGTCAACCCCATCACCGTTTTCTTCACATGAGACCGTGGGCACGTTCTTGGTCTCGCTGAGCCCCAATCCCCTTATACAATCCATGCTCACTGTGGTATGATGGGTACACCAACTATGCCAGTACTTCTATGTGTCCTGCGGCGTCTCTTTCGTACATGAAACGCCATCCGTTATGGTACGGGGAGGCGCCACGTGAAGAAGCATCAACCTGAGATTTCCGAAGGCCACATCAACAACAAATCCAAATCAGAACAAAAACCAAACGCACTCCGCGAGCATGCTGAAAAACGGCTTTCCGGGACCAAGACCCCAATGCCGCCGCAGGATACCCAAAAGATGCTGCACGAGCTTGGGGTCCACCAGATCGAGCTGGAGATGCAAAACGAAGCCCTCCGCCAGTCCCAGGCTACGTTAGCGACCTCACAGGAAAGGTACGCCGATCTCTATGATTTTGCGCCCGTCGGTTACTTTACCTTTGACAGCACGGGGCTCATTACCGAAGCGAATCTTACCGGTGCTTCTTTGCTGGGCGTTAAGAGAGGTGAGCTGACGAACAAGCCCTTCTCATTGTTCGTGGCAGCGCCGTCACAGGACACCTTTCACCGCCACTACAGGGGCGTTCTGAAAACAGGCACCGCAGGCACGTGTGAGGTGCAGCTGACCAGGAAAGATGGTACGAACTTTTACGTCTCGGTACATAGCGTGCCGGTACGGGATACCCAGGGGAATCTTACCGGCGTCAGATCGGCCGTAGACGACATTACCGAGCGCAGGCAGGCAGAGCAGGCCCTGCGCGACAGCGAGGCCCGGTATCAGCGCCTGGTAGAGCTCAGCCCGGACGCGATCCTCGTCCATGCGGAGGGCAAGTACGTGTACGTCAACCCGGCGGGCGTTCGCTTGTTTGGCGCTCGATTCGTCCGAAGAGGTCATCGGCAGGGATGTGCTGGAATCGATTCATCCCGATCACCGCCAGTTCATGGCGTATCGAATCGAAGAGGCCTGCGGTGGCGACGGTGACACCATTAGGGGAGATCAGGTTCTATGCGGCTGGACGGCAGTACCGTCGATACCGAGGTTACGTGCAGGCAGGTCGAGTTCGGCGGCAGGCCGGCCATCCAGATCGTCGTGCGTGACATCACGGCACGCAAGCAGGCGGAAGAGGCGTGAAGACAAAGTGAAGAGTTCTTAAGGACAACCTTCGAGTACGCTTCCGTCGGCATGGCGATAGGGGTACCGGATGGCACATTTGTGCGGACGAACGCCGCCTTTGACAACATGCTGGGATATGAGCCGGGAGAGCTTACCGGCGTTCATCGGTCAGCGATCACACCTCCGGACGATGTCGCCCAAAACGAGGAGCGGTACCGCCGTTTCCTGGCATCGGGTATGCCGAGCTTCGCCTTCGAGAAGCGTTACCTGCGGAAGGACGGAAGCGTCATCTGGGTAAACATGAACGTCTCCTTCATAAGAGACGCAGACGGTGAGGCCAAATTCAGCATAATCATGGCCCAAGACATTACCGAGCGCAAGCGTGCGGAAGAAGCCCTCGAGAAGGCCCACGATGAACTCGAACTACGCGTGCAGGAACGAACGGCCGACTTGAGCAAGCAGTTGATGCGCTTCACGATGAAATCGATGAGCGCCGGAAGGTCGAAGAGACTGGCGAGACAGGCAGAACTCCTGAACCTCACCCACGACGCCATTATCGCCTGTGACCTAAACCACAGGATCTTCTTCTGGAACAGCGGCGCAGAGGAGCGGTACGGCTGGTCCAGCGACGAGGTGAGGGGAAAAGTGACGGATGATTTACTCCAAACGGTATACTCCCGGCCACGGCAGGACATAGAAGCAGGAACTTCTCCTCCATGGCCGATGGGAGGGGGAACTCATCCGACACAACGAGGGACGGCAGGAAGATCATCGTGGCGAGCAGGCAGGCGTTACGGCGGGACAAGGATGGGAAGCCTATCGCTATCCTTGAGATCAACAGCGACATCACGGAGAAGAAACGCATCGAGGAGCAGCTCCGCCAGGCACAGAAGATGGAAGCCGTCGGCACCCTCGCCGGCGGCATCGCCCACGACTTCAACAACATCCTCGCAGCCATCATCGGTTCCGCTGAATTAGCCCTCGACGATGTTGACCAGGGTAGCCGGCTCGAGCGCAACCTGCGGCGCGTCCTGAAGGCGGGTGTCAGAGCGCGGGAGCTCGTCAAACAGATTCTCACCTTCTCTCGGGCCACCGCAAAGGAACGAGAACCCCTGCAGCTCAGTAAGGTCGTCGAAGAGGCTTTCAAGCTCCTTAGGGCATCGCTTCCTTCGACCGTTGACCTGCGTTTTATGGTAGAGAGTGAATCAGGCACGGTCCTTGCCGATCCCACCCAGATCCAGCAAATCGTCATGAACCTCTGCGCCAACGCTGTGCACGCCATGGAAGACCGGGGCTTCCTGAAGATCACCCTGAGTGATTTCAGCTTCGAGTCGTCTTGGGAAGCTCCCGCTCCGGACATGGAACCGGGGACCTACGTGAGGCTCTCGGTGAGCGATACGGGCCATGGCATGAGCAAAGAGGTCATGAAACAGATATTCGACCCGTTCTTTACGACGAAAGGACCGGGCCAGGGGACAGGGCTTGGCCTATCAGTGGTTCACGGCATAGTAAAGGCGTGCCACGGTGCAATCACCGTCGAGAGCGAGCCGGACAAAGGATCCACCCTGACCGTCTACCTTCCGAGGCTCGAAACAAAAACGGCCTTCGAAACTGACCAGGAGGCCGCAGTGCCCACGGGCAATGAACGTATTCTCTTTATCGATGACGAGGAGTTGATCGCCGAGATGGCAGAAGAGATGCTCAAGCGCCTGGGGTACCGGGTAGTTCCAAAAACGAGCGGTCGCGAAGCCCTGGACCACTTCAGGGCAAATCCGGAAGGGTTCGATCTCATCATCACCGATCAGACGATGCCTCACATGACCGGTATCGAACTGGCACGGGAACTAATCGGTATACGCAGCGATATTCCCATTATCCTGGCGACCGGCTTCAGCCAGAGAGTCGACGCTGATACTGCCAGGGCGGCGGGCATTCGTGCGTTTGTCATGAAACCCCTCACCCGCTCCGAGATAGCACGCACGATCCGCGAGGTTCTGGGGCCGGGTGAAAAGAAGCCAAGCGATTTTGGGGACGCCCTTTAGACTTTTAGTTCAGGGGGGTTGTCCAGGGAATAGGGACATCCATAAAATCATAAGACCTATCTTGACCCACCGCCTCTTCTCTCTGGTACCACCACATTATGCCCCGACAGGCCCGGCTCGATGCACCGGGTATCCTGCACCACGGTATCATTCGAGGCATAGAGCATGGGCGCATCTTCAGGGATGCGCGGGTATACGCCGGAGAGAAACGTATAATTGTATGGGCGTCCCTGCGTCACCTGTCAGTCGAAAAATTCTTACTGAACTAAATGAAGCAACATCTTCGGAAAATATACCAGCGTATACATGGTAATCCTCGCTGCATGAAGCACCCATAAGAAGTTATAAACTTTCATATAATTATTTCAGAAACGACCTCAACCTGAACTTTCTTACCGAAGATATCGATTGACATGATTCGGTCCGTTGCTGTAATTCACACATATCACAAAGGTCAGACTGCATTACAGGATTGTAAGAACAAGAACGAAGGAATTGAACCAGCCATTGAAGACAAACAGTATTTGTGTGTTATGCGTCCAAATATTTTATACCATTTGACTGGATTTGTGATATATCAATAAAAACCCATTGTATGTTGGGCAGCGACGGAGAGTCAGAGGGATATTATGAGCCCTGCTATTGTCGGTATGATCGTGTTTACATGTACGTTCGGAGGCGCGCTGCTCGGAATGTGGTTGCGCACCGGTTTGCGAGAACATCACCTCGATGGTGAGTCGAGAGACACGATTAAGGTTGCTATCGGGCTCATCGCCACGATGACCGCACTCGTTCTTGGCCTCGTCACTGCCTCTGCCAAAAGTTCTTTTGATGCTGTTGACACGGCGGTAAAACAATCCGCCGTTCAACTCCTGGCTCTCGACCGCGTACTTGCTCGCTACGGGCCCGAGACCGGCGAGATTCGTAAGGGCTTCAAGCAGGCGATTGGCGCCCGGATCGACATGGTTTGGCCGCGGGGATCATCCAAACCCGCCAATCTGGATCTGACGGGCTCTGGAGTAGTCTCGACAGGTGAGGGGCTCGCGGACGCAATCCGCGGTCTAAAGCCGCGCGACGACTCCCAGCGAGGGCTCCAGTCCCGTGCACTCGACCTTGCCGAAACGCTACTGCAAACCAGGTGGCTAGTGCTCGCTGGCGCCGAGAGCTCAGTCCCTTTGCCGTTCCTTGTGGTTCTCCTGTTCTGGCTCACGGTCATATTCGGGAGCTTTGGGGTGTTTGCTCGGCCTAACGCTATGGTCCTAGCGGCTCTCTTCGTTTGTGCATTGTCTATTGGTGCCGCCCTATTTCTCGTATTGGAGATGGATTCACCGTTCGACGGCTTGATAAAGGTCTCCGCAGACCCGTTGCGCTACGCGTATACACATCTCAATCAGTGAGCGTATCACGGTCGCACTTGTCGAAATCGCCCAACGCGCGTTTGGAGCCGACGCTGCTCCTTGCAAGGTGGTTCAAGTTATCGTTATAGTCTTTTTCAAACTGTAATCCTCAACGTTGGATTTTGGGGACGTCCTATATTCCGCCTGTCAAGCGCAAAATGCCTTTTAATGATTCCAACGTCTTTGGAATATCCCCCCCTGTTTGGATCCTGTATCTTTTATCGGCGAGTTTCTCACCCTCAGGCGAATCCGCACCTCAGCGTTATCAGTATCCGGCGTGCACGAAGGCCGCCCACTTGCTCACATGCTTCTGATTTTCTTTGACATTAGTTTCAGGAGGGGGTTGTTCAGGGAATAGGGACATCCATAAAATCATAAGACCTATCTTGACCCACCGCCTCTTCTCTCTGGTACCACCACATTATGCCCCGACAGGCCCGGCTCGGTGCACCAGGTATGCTGCACCACGTTATCATTCGAGGCATAGAGCGTCGGCTTATCTTCAGGGAGGAGCGGGTATGCGCTGGGGAGATACGTAATTGTATGGACGTCCCTGCGTCCCTTGCCAGTCGAAAAATTCTTCCTGCAACATTGAATCAGCACTGTAGACCAGGCTTTCCGAATTACAAACGGCAATCAACAAAAAATGCGGTCGAGCCGAAGGGATTCGCACCATAGAAGTCTCCCTGTCCCTTTCCGCAGTTAAGACATTCGGAGAGATACCGATAAGGAAGATATTGGTACTGATTAGTGCGTACCGGACCGGCCGGCAGTAGAGTTCAGGAGGCAAGGTGATCACTCGTCGGGAGTTTATCAAAAGGGCAGGTATTCTGGCACTTAGCGCGGCAGGCGCGGGATGCGGTGGTTCTCACAGTGGTCCTTCCCCAGCCCCCTCCCCCAGGCAATCGTAGGTGGCGGTCGTGGTGGATCTGATCAGGCTACTCATGCTGCTTTGTGTTGGCAGGCAGGCATACGAGAGGGCCAAGGCGGAGGGGACCTGGAGCTGGAAGCTCTTCTTCCTGGCCCTGCTCGGCATCGCTGCCATCTGCGGAGCCTCAATCCCTCTGCTGATCATATCGGGGTACACTTTGCACGCTGGGCATACGATCGCGGGGAGCTTCGGCATCGTCAGCGCGGCACTGCTCATGATCTCGGGCATCGTGCTGCTGGCCATCTGGACGAAGCCTCGAAAAACCAGGTGACAAACTCCCTCATGGAGCACGGCTCTCCTGCCCGCAGAATCAATGACACGACGACGAAGCGGGAAAATGGAGCACGCGGAGGTCTTAAGATGAGAAAACATGGCGTCATCGCGGCAATGTGTCTCACCCTCATGGCAGCGGGAATTCTTCCAGGCCGACCCGGCGAGGCGGCTGCACAGGACCCGGGTAAGACCCCAGGCTATGAGCAATACAGCAACCCGCAACTGGGCGTCACGCTGTCCAAACCAAAGAACTGGGGCGTCTCCGTGGTAAATGGCGCTATTGTGGTAAAACAGTTGCCCGAAAGCTCGACATGCATTTTTCTCCTTCCTGTTCTGAAAGCACACCCGAAAATGGAGGCCGTATCCTTCATCCGCTTCATGCACGATCAAACCCTTGGCACACACCCCGACATGAGAATAGAGGAGAGGCGGTCGAACAGGACCAACACCTTCGCTGAGGTGACTCTCCGCTACACGAACAAGAGCACACATGAGACGATGAGGAGTTTCTACCTCGTGAGCATCGAAGCAGGCAGGGGTATCTTCTGTGGCTACGAGGCGCCTGCCCTCGGCTTCGATAGCGGCCACGCCATTCTAAAAAACATCCTGAAAAGTCTCAGGGTGTCACCCCTCACGTTCTACACCGGAACAAACAACGGCGCGCTTCATGCGAACGACCGGCCTCATGTTGGCGCCTCTCCAACGATCGATATCAGCAAGCTGACAGTAAAGCTGAGTGCCGACCGGACCATGTATCTTGCGGTGCCGCCGGACTGGACTGTGGGGGGAGGTAACTATTCCCTTATAGCAACGCCACCAGACGAAAAGATGGGTGTCACCGCCACCAATGATGCCCAGCCCACGACACGAGATCCCTATACCTACCTGACAAAGGCGCTTTTCCCCTTTTACCGTTGCAGCGGAACGGTCATCAATAAGAGAGAGGCGAACCAGGACATGATGAGATTTTCGCAGTCACAGGGATACTCATCGAAGGCCGAAAACTTCGCCGGTGAGACGACCCAGGCAAACAGGCAAAAGGTCCGCTTCTGGATAATGGTCAACGCCGCAACGGTTCCGAATGGAGCAGGCTTCGTGAATACCCTGGGGTTCTTCGCAGTCCCCGATCTGTTTGAGAGAAACAGCGCCGTGCTCTACGCCATGGCTGCGTCGATGGGGCCGAATCAGCAGGAAATCATGGGACGGCTCCGCGAAAACCTTAACCGTCTTGGTCAGGCTTCGAGGACTATGGCCCAGACGGGGGACGTTGTCAGCCAGGCGCTCCGCTCCCATAGCGCAACCTGGGACAAAGCCATGGACAAATATAACTATTATCTTTCCGGGGAGGAGGCCCGGTATTCTCCCTCCGAAAACCGCATTTACGTGGTGGATTCGAACCTCGAAAAATATGCGGGCAATCCCAGATATCCTCAGGAGATGCTCACCGATGTGCCGGATCAGTTGTGGAACAAGCTCCCCCATGAGAGAAAGTCCGAGCGATGAGGCATGTATCCCACGAAACCGCCCGGCCTGCAGGACATACTTCTCTTCCCTTTGTTCACGGCCAGGCGGATACGCTGCTCTGGCAGTCCACTATTAGTGTCTCCCACGGGGAGAAAACCCCTCGCCTTTAGGCGAAGACTTTAGTAACATGACAGTGTGCAGAATTACCGTAAAACTTCTCACGCGGTCTATGACATCAAGTACCATCTGGTATGGAGCACGAAGTACCGCAAGAAGGTGCTTTACGGACAGGTAGCGGAGCGGCTCAGGGACCTCATACGGGAGATATGCAAAAGCAACGAGATCGATATCATCAAGGGTTCTATTTCCAAGGATCACGTGCATCTCTTCCTCTCCGTACCACCCTTCCTCTCCGTCAGCAAACTCGTGCAGTCGCTCAAGGGCAAAACCTCCTACAAACTCCTTGCCGAGTTCAAGGAGCTTGGGAGAGCCTTCTGGGGCCGCCACCTATGGGGCAGGGGGTATTTTGTGGCATCATCGGGCAACGTGACCGACGAGGTTATCATGGAGTACATAGCCACCCAGGATCTTGAAACGCATGATGACGACTTCAACATTGCCCCTTGAGAGGGAAGTCGGCTTTAGCCGACGCCTCGTGCCCACGGTACGCTTTTAAACCCACCGACTTTAGTCGGTGGTGGTTTAGTTATGCATAGTTAAGTTTGCTATCAATTATTCGATAAAAGTGATGTATGGTTCGAAAAAAATACTGGGGAGGATCTAATGGCTGGTGGACTAACGATATGTTCTGACGACGATTATGCTGCAACCCTTAGGAAACTGCAATGGGGCCTGGTTCCAGAATTCTTGATACTTAATGGAAAGGGTCAAAAGAACCGTCTGAGGAATTACTCTCTCGTCCTTTCAGAGGCAGAGCTAGGACACATAGAGAAACTCTGTGCGGTCAAGGTCCCGGTATGCAAGCCAAACCGGCCAGAGGCTGCAGCGCGCAAGACTTCGAAAGGCAATGGCGGACCAGGCAAGAAGATGAAGCAGATCTCTGCCAAGAAAGCGGTGTCCATGGGGCGTTTGTTCTAGGACAGGGAGTTAGGGGGCATTCCTCCACCCTTCATCGGGAATTAAGTCAGGTCGTTCAATCGCCGATTATTCTTATGTACCAATCAGCCGGACGCAGCGCAGCGCGCCGGGGAAGCTCGCGGCTCTATGCGGGCCGAGGAAGTCATGAGGCTGGCGGAAAACAAAACGGAGGGAACATGAAGAGATCTGGATTTCGTTCTTCGAGACTGGTCTTCTTGCTTGCTTTATTTGTCTTTGGCTTGTGGTCATCGGTGATCGCCGAGTCAGTAGCTGAGCTCGAAAGCGCCTTGAGGAGCTGCCAGAATTCGTGGCGAACGATGCATGCCCGCTACCAGCAGGAATGCGGACAGATCGGCGAGGTCGCTCGTCACGCGAACGAAACCAAGGCTCGGCTTGATAGAGGCGAAATGCCGCTCTCCTTGAGAAGCAAACACTCAAAGTGCATGGACCTCAACAACGAATGCAATGCGGCGTACACGCGATGGTACGCGAATTATATGGCATGCCTGAAAGCGGGGGGAACCGAATCTTCATGCTCCACCACCGCCAGTTACAGCCAGCTCGGATCCGAAAGTAAAGCTTGCTGGGATCGCTATGACGTCTGCCGGCAGGGCTACGACAAGGAATATGAGGAATGGACAGCCTCTGTCAAGAAACAGAGGGACGCATACGACACGGACATGCAGAAAATCAGGGCGTGCCAGCAGCTGGAGGGACAGTACAGGTCGATTGTTGAAAGCTGTTTGACGATTGAAAAGAACCTGAATGTGGCGCGCGGCAACGTGCCGGGCAGACCGCAGCAGGCTTCGGGGACGAACTGCGTATCGATCGACGGCCCCAGGGCCGACGGGCAGAACGTGACGTTCACAGCCGTACTCGACCAGAACACCCGCGCGAACCTGCTGAACGTCCAGGGAGCGTACGGCTTTACCTGGTTGGTGGATGGAAGGCCCCAGGAGGGTACGAATTCAGTTCTGACGATGCGAGCTCCCGGCGGAGGCAACCATCAAATAAAGGTGCAGTTCTGGGTGCAGCGCCAAAGCACGATGTACCAGCAGGGCCCGGCGCCCGTAATGTGCGAGGCGTCAAAGCCGTTTTACATCAACCAGCCGCAGGAGCAGACACCCCGGGGCCGCATCGGGACGTGAACGCGGTAACAGGACCGACTGCCATGGGCGTCCGCCACAGAGGGCTTTAGGGGTCGCGGTAAACGCCTCGACAATAGTGGCGACACTACCCTGTCTCTTTCGACAATTTTGTCCTGTCTGAGACGCGCTATACCCCTCATTTGCTGAAAGGGACGGCCTTTGGAGGCTAAAGGGCCTGGCATGCTACTTGCTGACGATTGAGAAAATAAGGTGAGATTGTTGTCGGATTAGTCTTTGAGAAGAAAGGAGTGAGATCATGAAAAAAGGAAGAAACACGGCCGAGATTCTTGGCAGTGATGACGAATTTGATGATATGGAACTGTCGGAGGACGGAGATCACGAAAGAACGCTGATACTCAAAGCAGCGCCTCCATCGAGGAGAGTACAACTTATAGCCCATGGCGCGAGGGAAATAAGGTGCATTTGTTGCTACGAGATCAGGCCCTTGGCCGGGGCCGAGGAATCTGAAGAGGGATGGATCTGTGAAGATTGCGTGCGGGAGATCATGCAGGAAACGAAATACGCCCGCAAAAAGGAAGGTCGTTAGCGGTGACCTTCGCGGTCGCTCCTACTTTTTCAGCGCGGCCCCGCCGAACAAAACCATTTTTCACGATTTCAGGAACACACGCCCAATAAGGCCCGGGCATCTTTCGGCCGAGGCGGGTTTTTCCTTACACAGGTGTTGAGCCCTGCCTTGCACCCGAATAAGACAAAATTCATCTGGACAAAATTCATCTTGACACCTGTTGGGGCTGATGGTATTGTAACAAAAACATAAATGTACATGACACATGACCACAACTGTACTCATTACTATACATGGTTCACGCATTCACGAGCCTTCCTCATCCTGTGGGTGCGGGTGCCGGGTCGAGAGTCTCTATAACCGATAAGGAGAAGCCATGGAAACAAAGATCTTGTTACCGGAAAGTGAAATCCCGACGAAATGGTACAATATACAGGCAGACCTGCCCAATCCCCTCCCGCCACCGCTCCATCCGGCGACAGGTCAGCCTGTGGGGCCGGACGACCTCGCCCCCATCTTTCCAATGAACCTGATCGAGCAGGAGGTGTCGACCCAGCGGTGGATAGACATACCCGAGCCTGTGTTGGAGAAGCTCCTGATGTGGAGACCGACCCCGCTTTACCGGGCCCATCAGTTGGAGCGGTTCCTCGGTACGCCTGCCCGGATCTATTATAAGCACGAAGGAGTGAGCCCGGCCGGCAGCCACAAGCCGAACACCGCCATTCCGCAAGCCTATTACAACAAGATCTCCGGCATCAAGAGACTGACCACCGAAACGGGTGCGGGGCAATGGGGAAGCGCCCTGGCGTTTGCGTGCAGCCAGTTCGGGCTTGAATTGAAGGTGTACATGGTGCGGGTAAGCTACAACCAGAAGCCGTATCGCCGCATGTTGATGGAGACGTGGGGCGCGAAGTGTGTGCCCAGCCCCAGTCCGGACACTGCTGCGGGGAGGGGATTCCTGGAACAGAACCCCGACCACCCGGGAAGCCTCGGCATCGCGATCAGCGAGGCGGTGGAAGACTGCGTGACCTCCAAAGAGACGCGGTACTCTCTGGGGAGCGTGTTGAACCATGTGCTCATGCATCAGACCATAGTGGGTCTTGAGGCACAGAAGCAGATGGCGAAGGCAAAGGAATATCCGGACGTGGTAATCGGCTGCGTGGGCGGTGGCAGTAATTTCGCCGGACTTTCCTTTCCGTACGTGCGTGACAAGATCACGGAAGGGAAGAAGACCAGGGTAATTGGTTGCGAGCCCACGTCCTGCCCGACCATGACGAAAGGCCCTTATGTTTACGATTTCGGCGACACGGCCGGTATGACACCACTTATGGCAATGCACTCGCTTGGTCACGGCTTCGTGCCCGCTCCCATCCACGCTGGGGGCTTGCGCTATCACGGCCTGGCGCCCCTCCTGAGCAGGCTAATTGTCGACGGCTTCGTGGAAGCAAGGGCCTATGACCAGACCCAGACGTTTGCTGCGGGACTTACGTGGGCGCGGACAGAAGGATTCGTGCCGGCGCCGGAGACAAACCATGCGATTGCCGCCGTCATAGAGGAGGCGAAACGCGCAAAAGAGGAAGGCGAGCCTCGGGTGATCCTTCTCATCTGGAGCGGCCACGGCCTGATCGACCTCTCCGCCTACGACGCCTATCTCTCTGGAAAACTGAAGGACGTACCGATGGATGATGAGCAGGTCTCGCTTCTCTGCCGGGACCTGAAGCGGATATAGGGATGTAACTGCGCGAGTATTTGACTGCAGGGAGATTGATCAGGGGGGGACACCGTGCAAACACTTGCCACGCGCGGCTTTCGGCCCCTCCTTCTCCCTATCTCTTCAGGTGCCGCTCCAGGAGATGCGCCGCGCGCCGGCCGCCCCGTGCCTCGTTGGCGAATACCAATCCCACTACCTCGCCCGGGTCGATCAGAATCTCTCCACCGGAATCCTGCCGCCAGAACCAGCGACTTCGATCAAAGTGTGATCCGGTCTCACCTGACGCAGCCTCGATCTCCGTCAAGATGCCCTGGAAGCGCTCCTGCCAGCGTGTCATGTTCGCGACCCTCAGGTCCACCCACTCGCGGTACACCCATTTCTCGATATTCTCCGGCGTTACCTCCCAAGGCTCCATCTCCCATCCTTTATTAGGATCCGGACGGGTCGCGAAGAGGAGCGTCTTGCCGTCGGCCAGCAGAACAGCTATGCCGACGGAGAGTGCATCTGCCCGGAGTTCCCGGTTCAGAAAGACCTCCTGCTGGAGGCTTTGTGACAGGGACTCGGGGGATGACGCCAGGGCTTTCTGAATGGTACCGCAGCAACGCTTCAGCAGGTTTGCTTCGAATATCAGTTTTGTCACGCGCGACGGGCCGACCAGTTCATACGCGATGCCCTGCTCCCCAAGCGCCTCGACCTCCCGGATCACCGTGTGGCGCATGAAACCTGCGCGGTAAGTGGGCCCCATGACGGCCCCGCTTATCGCACTCACCACATCTTTGCCTGTGCCCATCCCGAGGATCTCAAGGGTCGCTGCGTCAGCGATCTCCTCGGGGGTGACAGATTCCATGAGCCCCAGGGTGGTAACCGCCTTGAATTCGTCCGCCGAGAAGAGACCGTTCTCGCCCGTATCGATGTAAACGCCTTCCAGTTCTCTGCCCGCAATCGCCGTGCCTGACGTGGTCTTACCGAAGTCGAAGAGAGCCCCGTCTTCCAGCCGATAAGCCTGGTCAGGAGGACAGTCAACCATAGGCACGGTGCGCCCTCTCTTCAGGATTTTCCCCTTACCCACGCCTTTCCACGTGATGACTGCCGCGGGCTTCAGCTCTTTTACAATTGTGCATCCCGGCGTTCGGCCATCAGAAAGAGGAGCAGGGAATGGGCGCCTGCTACAGCCGTCTTGGACAGCAGCATACGGGAAGGCTGTTCTTCCCCATGGGTATAGGGTATGTTAAGCCCCATGCCGCCCGTGCCCGTGGTGCCCATTTTCAGGTAGACGCCGGTACCTGCCCGTTTCATAGCCTCGTTGAGGATCTGAACGTGGCGGATGAGCGGCGGTATGGAGACGGCCGACAGCACGGACAGGGCGCTCGCCCGGACCTGTTCCGCAGTGGCGGAGAGGTCGTGCAGGGTCCGAGAGAACTGAGCGTAACTGTGGTAAATGTTCTGGTAGGCGAGCCCCGTGGCGGTGTTGATGCAGTCGACGATGATGTGTGGCCGGTTGTCGACGATGAATCGGTAGAGTGTCGAAGAGGTCAAAATCTCCTCGGTCAACTCCTCCATCGAGTCAGCAATCATGGTACTTACGTGCCCAGGGTGTGCTTGAAGCTCCTGTCTGCTCACGTCTTTAAGAGACCATCGGACAAAGATGTTCCCGAACAGCGGGACAAGAGCGCAACCAAGGGGCGCTTCCTGCGAGAGTTGCGCCACAGCACGCTCTGCCTCATGACGAAGCAGGGACGTCACAAACAGGGCTGCCGGACTTTCGTCAAAGAGGCGGCGACAGACAGCGAGCCCAACCTCCCCGTACCCGCCGAGGACCATGACAGTCTTACCCCTGATGTCCATCGTTTCCTCCTCTCAAGCGAGCGTTATGCAAGCATGTGGACACACCACTCCACACTCGTCACGTGCCGTGGCTTCTGCATGGTAACGGTTGTGATCCTACAATTATATGGCATCGTGGCTCGCGTCGCAATCCTCGGCGCAGCAATTCCGCAACACCGCCGTTGGTCTGCGTCCGACCCTCACCCCTCGAACCTTATGTTCAGCGTAAACTATTGCACGTAAGGGCTCTTCAGCTTCCGATCCTTCTCCTGCTTGCCCCAGTACGCGATACGCTCGCGTATGAACTTCAACTGCTCTTCCATTTCGGCCCTCTTGAAGCCTTTGCCCTCCATGTCTTTCATATAGTTCTGTATGACAGGCTCGACGGCTTTTGTCATTTTCGTGATCTCTTCTTCAGGCATGGTAATCATCTGTCCGCCCGCTGTTTGAAGTAATCCAATGCCTCGAGGTCTGCCTGGAGCGTGCCAAGCAGTCTTGTCGGCCCACTCTTCCGACATCTGGGTGAAGATCTTCTTGATATCATCAGGTAATGCATTCCACTTTTCCTTGTTCATCGCAACGTAGAACGTGTACGTCATACCCGTTGCGCGTTGGCGTAAGGGCGGCGTACTTGATCCGTCACCCAGTTCCGAAAGCCTTTCCAGGTCTCCATCGCTTCAACGATACCGTCCAGCAACCCCCTCTGGAGGGCATCATACGATCGGCCATTTCAAGCGCCACGGGGACTGCGCCGACGGCCTTCAGCGTGTCCGCAGGCCTGCCCATACCCCTGAACTTCATCCCTTTCAGATCCTCCAGTTTTCTTACCGGTTTCTTGACGGTGGCTATGATCTGTGGACCGGGTGCCAAAGAAATAGAGCACGTGCACCTCGTCCCACTCCTTCGGCTTGAACTTATTGTAGAAATCGTCCTTTACGTGTGAGTGCAACGAAGCCGCTCGGGATAACCGACGCGGCAGGTCCAGCATCTCCGTGACCGGGAAACGACCCCTGCGTGTAGCCGATATGGCATGAGCCTATGTCGGAAAGTTCGTTCACGACCCCGTCGTAGACCTTCGGCGCAGTGGTGAGTGTGCCGCCCGGATAGTAGGCGATCTCGACCCTACCGTTGGTCCGCTTCTTTATCTCATCGCAAAACTGGTAAGCAGCACGCTGACGAAATGCGTCATCGGCAAAAAATTACTGTATTTCAGCTTGATCGGGGCCTGACCTTGTGCATGACCGGGCAGAAAACACGGTGAGGACGAAAGCAAACCAATGATCAGCACTACCAATAACAGTTCTCTTCTCATGTGCACTCCTCCTTTTTGTATTTGTTCAAGCCTTTCTGCTTCTCTCATTATTTTCTCCCTCCTACTTCATCAGGTAATTAGGAAGAAAGAGGGCGAGCTGTGGAAATATAAAGAGCAGACGCCGCGAACGATGACGATGCCGACCAAGAAAGGGACCACCCCTTTATAAACGGTGCCATGGGTGTCTTGCTCAACTTGTGTACGATAAAGACAGCAGAGGCTACCGGGGGGATGACGATCCCGACCATCTGGGTGATGCCGATCATGATGCCGAACCATATGGGGTCGAAGCCGAGTTTCAGGACAGCGGGAAAGAAGATGGGGGTGGCGAGAATCATGAACGCGAGGTCATCGATGAACGAGCCGCCGATTATATAAACGATGCAGATGAGATCATGATGATGATTCCTGTGGATGGGAAGCTGCACGACCCAGTCCGACATGATCTGCGGGATGTTCGTGATCGTGATGAAATGGCCGAGGATCGCGGAGCCTGCCGATCAGCAGCAGGATCATGGCTGCCGTGCGCATCGCGTCCCCGATGGCCTTGACATACTGCCTTAAACCCTAACTGCCTTCTCAAAACAACGAGGAGAAGCACCGCCATGGTACCCACGCTGCCCGCCTCCGTGGGTGTGAAGAAGCCCTTCAGGAGCCCCACGATCATGAGCACGAAAACGGCAAGAACCACCGACACCTCAGGCAGGGAGAGCGATCCTCTGTTTCCAGGTGGACTTCTCGCCGGCAGGAGCAAGCGTCGGACTGATCTTAGCCCATGCCGTAAATCGTGAGCACAAACAGATACGGCTATGGCGAGTCCCGGGATGATGCCCGCCAGAAATAGTTTGCCTATCGACTGTTCGGTGATGATGCCGAAGATGATCAGATAGACACTGGGCGGAATCAGACAGCCGAGCGTCCCAACCACTCGCCACAAGGCCGGTGGAGAGGGTCTTGCTGTAGTCGTAGCCGATCCATTTCAGGAATGGCTACGCTGCTGAAGGTCGCTGCCGTGGCGACTGCCGAGCCGCAGAGGGCCTTGAATGCGGTAGCCCCACCCACCGTGGCCATCGCAAGCCCGCCGGGAATGTGGCCAAGAAATCGGTAGGCGCAATCATAGAGCTTTTTCGCGATACCCGAGGCAAATGCGATCTGTCCCATAAAAATAAAGAGGGGAAAAACCGTGTATCCGTATGATACGAAGACATCGTAAATATCCTTTGCCATCATGTGGGTGGCCGCTTTGAAATTTACAAGATAGGTAAATCCGGCGAAGCCGACCAGGATCATGCAGAAAGGCAGTTCAAGCCCGGTGAAGAACAATAGGAGTAGAGCTACTAAGGCTATGCATCCTACGGTCACCTCATTCATAGGTTCCTCCGAGAATCTTGAGGATGTCGCACAAGAGCACAATTGAAAGCACGAAGAAGCAGACGGCTAAGGCATACGCAACGGGATACAGAGGCAGTTCAAGGGTCCCTGAAACCTCCGCCCCCTGTCCGAAACTCCGTCCCTATCTTCGCTGGAATTCCAGCTGATGAGGAGGCACAAACCGATCCCTATGCATCTCGTAATGATATTGACCAGGTTCTTTGCCTTGTCAGGAAGCCAGTTCAGCACAAAATCGACGGCGATATGACCTCTCATCCAGGACGTGATGGGTACCGTAAAGCCAACAACGACGCCTCCACAGATAGCAATGATCTCGACGGCACCCGGTATGGGCTTCCCGAATATTCTCCCTATGACATCCACTGTCGTCAGCAGCATTATGAACGTCAGGAAGATACCGGCTGTGCCTGCATCACTTCGTTGATCTTCAGCACGCCATCAAGAAACCGCTTCATAACCTCCCCCTCTCTATCTTCCCGACGTGCTTATACTCGGGTTGCGAAGGACCTCTTTCTCAACTCGCGTCATTAATTGTGCTAATGCCTCTTCAAATTTGCTTTGTTTCTGATCGGGTATCCGTGAGTTCATCGAGGGTCGTTTGAAACCTCTAAGCTAGGGTCCAAATGTCAGGTTAGAGCCCATTATTACCTCTGGACCGGTTCTTATCCTTTCCTTATCCTTATTTGTTG
>CAWGEZ010000025.1:0-91210 GCA_963821605.1 uncultured delta proteobacterium
AAATCGGACGAGATCAGACGGAATGAAACGGCGTGTCTCCTGCCAGCCCGGATGGCGAATATCAACTGCTTGTGGCGCTATCGTACAAAAGAGGCCATATCTTCATGGTTTGGGCGATATCTGTCCGATATAATATGGATAATCCCTTGATTGACAACAGCTTATGTATCGACCAATAACATGCGTTCGGTCAAAAAGTTGGGTGATAGAAATGAGGGATAGGATGTGAACCTGCTCAACGAAGACACGCTGGTGCAGCAGACCACGGCCGACTACCTGCGACGATGCAGCTCGGCTGGGAATCGGTCTATGCCTACAACGAGGAGACCTTCGGTCCGGCGGGCACGCTGGGCCGGGAGTCGGACCGGGAGGTGGTGCTACGCCGGTACTTGCGGCAAAAGCTCGACGAATTCAATCCCGGCCTGCCCGAGGACGCCTACCACGATGCATTGCGGCAGATCGTGGAAACGAGTGCGAGCCAGACGCCGCTCGCCACCAACCGGGAGAAAGTACGCCCTGCTCAAGGACGGCGTGCAGGTAGCTTTCCGCAACGCCAAAGGCGAGCTGAAGAAGCACGCCTGCGGGTCTTCGACTTCGAGGCACCGGAGAACAACCATTTCCTCTGCGTCCGCGAGTTGTGGGTGCGGGGCGATCTCTACCGCCGCCGGGCGGACATCGTCGGTTTCGTCAACGGCATGCCGCTGCTGTTCATGGAATGAAGAACGTCCACAAGGACATCCGCTGCGCCTACGAGAAGAACCTGGCCGACTACAAGGACGACTGGTCCCGCACCTTTTCCACCACAACGCCCTCATCGTGCTCGCCAATGGCATCGAAGCGAAGATCGGATTCGGTCTCCAGCCGCTTCGAGCACTTCCACGAATGGAAGCGCCTGGCGGAGGATGAGCCGGGCGTCGTGGACATGGAAACGCTGCTCAAGGGCGTCTGCGACAAGCGCAACTTCATGGATCTGTTCGAGAACTTCATCGTCTTCGACGATTCCTCCGGCAAGACCGTCAAGATCATCGCGCGCAACCACCAGTTCCTCGGCGTCAACCGGGCGATCGAGGCGGTGAGGAACCGGAAGATCCGCCAGGGCAAGCTCGGCGTGTTTCTGGCACACCCAGGGCGCGGGCAAGAGCTACTCGATGGTCTTCTTCACCCGCAAAGTCCACCGCAAGCTGGGCGGCAACTTCACCTTTCTCATCTGCACCGACCGCGACGACCTCGACACCCAGATCTACAAGACCTTCGCCGGCTGCGGACTTGTCGACAACGATAAGGACCCCTGCCGGGCGCCGAGCGGGAGCATCTGAAGAGGCTGCTCGGTGAGCACAAGGCCTACGTCTTCTCGCTGATCCAGAAGTTCAACCAGGACGTGGATCCGGAGAAGGGCTACTCGCAGCGCGACGACATCATCGTCATCACCGACGAGGCGCATCGCACCCAGTACGGCACGCTGGCCCTGAACATGCGCAATGCCCTGCCCAACGCGAGCTACATCGGCTTTACCGGCACGCCGCTGTTCAAGGACGACGAGATCACGCGCCGGGTCTTCGGCGATTACGTCTCCACCTATGATTTTCAGCGCGCCGTCGAAGACAAGGCCACCGTGCCCTCTTACTACGACGCCCGGGGCGACAAGCTCGGCGTGGCCACGGGCGACCTGAACGAGCGGATCGCTGCCAAGCTGGAGGAGTTGGAGACCGACGACATCGATGTCGCAGCAGCGGCTGGAGAAGGAGCTCAAACGCGACTATCACATCATCACCGCGGACAAGCGCCTGAACCAGGTCGCCCGCGATTTCGTCGAGCATTACTCGACGGCCTGGGAGACCGGCAAGGCCATGCTGGTCTGCATCGACAAGATCACCTGCGTGCGCATGTACAACCTGATCGCGAAGTACTGGCAGGAAGCGCATTGCCGAATTGGAGGCCGAGCTGCCAAAGGCCGCGGACGAGCAGGAGGAGATCTATCGCCAGCGCCAGATCGACATGGATGCGGGAGACGCAGATGGCGGTCGTCGTCAGCGAGGAGCAAGGCGAGAGGAGAAAGTTCCGCAAGTGGGAATCTGGACATCACGCCGCACCGGAAGCTGATCAAGGAGGGATTCGAGATCTTCCGGATCACTGCGGAAAAGCCGGAATTCAGGGCATGCAGCGGATCGATCTTGACGCGGCGTTCAAGGAGGAAGAGCACCCGTTCCGCGATCGCCATCGTCTGCGCCATGTGGCTGACCGGTTTCGACGTGCCCAGCCTTTCCACGCTCTATCTGGACAAGCCGCTGAAGGCCCACACGCTGATGCAGGCCATCGCCCGGGCCAACCGGGTGAACGAGGGCAAGAACAACGGCCTGATCGTCGACTACTGCGGCATCCTCAAGAACCTGCGCAAGGCCCTGGCCACCTTTGCCGGCCAGGGCGACGGAGGGCCATGGCGGAAGGGACGGCGACACCGATCCGACAAAACCCGAGGAAGAGCTGCTGGCCGATCTGGAGGAGGCCATCGCCTTGGTTCGGGCATTCCTGACCGAGCGGCAGGGCTTCACTGGAAGACATCATCAAGAAGACCGGATTTGAGCGCAATGCAGCCATCTTGGCGGCAAAGGAGGCAGCCAACGAAAACGACGAGACACGGAAGCGCTTCGAGGTGATGTGCCGGGAGGTCTTCAAGAAGTTCAAGGCCTGCATCAATATCTCCGGGCGTCAACGAGCACCGGAAGGAATACGATGCGATCAACATCGTCTACAAGAGCCTTCAGCAGGACCGCGAGCAGGCGGACATCACCGACATTATCCGCAAGCTTCACCAGGTGGTGGACGAAGCCATCGAGACGACGACGGCCGGCAGGGTCAGTGACGGCCCTTCGACATCAGCAGCCATCGACTTCGAGCGGCTGCGAAAGGAGTTCGAACGTAGCCCGGCCAAGCGCACCACCGTGCAGAATCTGAAGCAGGCCATCGAAGAGAGATTGCGGCTCTGTGGAGCAGAACCCGTTGCGCACGGACTTCCAGCGCCACTACGAGGAGATCGTGGCCGAATACAACCGGGAGAAGGACCGGGTGACCATCGAGCAGACCTTCGAGGCCTTGCTCAAGTTCTACCAGGAACTAGACGAGGAAGAAGCCGGGCAGTTCGCGAAGGCCTCGACAGAGAGAGCCTGGCCATTTATGACCTGTTGCGAAAGCCGGAGCTCACGGCGGCGGAGACGAAACGGATCAAGGAAGTGTCAGTCGATCTTCTGAAGACGCTGAAGCGGACGAAGCTCAGAATCGACCACTGGCGCGACAAGGAGGTCTCGAGGATGCGGTCTTCATCACCATTAAGGACTTCCTCTGGAGTGAGAAAACCGGCCTTCCTCTTGACAGTTACTCAGAAGATGATGTTACCACTAAAACGAACGACGTCTTTCGGCACGTGTACCGTGTCTATCCTACGCTCCCGTCACCGTACTATGCCCAAGCTGCAGCGTAGTGCCGGCTAGCAAAGGGCAAAAGCTTCACTGAGAAAGTTGGGAGTGGGCGAACAGCCTGAAAACCACAGAAGATTCCTAGCTTTCCTGGCAGCATTGTGACATTTCAAATGGAAATCATTAGGGCAAAGAGATTGATTTTTTCTTTCTTGGGTCTTTACTAATCGCTTGAATTTTTAGCAGTGCATATTATCTTTTAAGTAAAAGACGTCTTTGCCGAATAATCATTTCCATGTTCTATAGCTTAGAATTACGAGTAATTTTGATGCGAAGAATGATGACTAGGCGAGAAAGAAGAGATTGTAACTTGTAGAGAGAGTAATCGAATCATGAATGTATTGATTATAAATGCGAGCCCAAGAAAAAAAGGTATAACTTCAGCGTTACTCGATGAAGTGAAAAGAGTAATTAACCCTACTTACCGGGTAGATACTGTACGAATACAAGACTTGGAAACAAGACCTTGTATTGGATGTTTGAAATGCCGACCTGATAAACCTTGTGTCCTACCCAAAGATGATGCGCATTCTCTGGCAGAAAAGATCAAAGAAGCAGATCTCTTGATAATTGGTTCACCGGTGTATTGGGGCAACATGCCCGGTACTTTAAAACTGTTCTTTGACAGAAATGTTCCACTTTTTGAATACTGTGAGGCAAAAGCTATTAAATATATTCCAAGACCACAGTTAAAAGGGAAAAAGGCTATACTCATAGTAAGCGTAGCCAGCCCTTTTCCCTACAACCTTTTACCCTCACAAAGCCGTGGGGCGATCCGTTCACTTAAAACGGTGCTGAAGGCTGGTGGCATAAAGATTGTGTCCATTATCAATGTTACTAACACATTTAATTTTGAAAAGAATAAACAGTATTACCTTAATAAAATAAAGCGAATAATATCTTCCGTCTGAAATTTGTTATGTAATTTCAAAATCATATAATTTGTAGCGTTTATGCAGCATGTTTCATGTGTTTGACTTCTCTGCATACCCTTATGATCGCAATGAAGGCAGGGAGAGCGGCGTGGGCGGCGTGGTTACGGATTATGGTCCTCAACTTTGTCTTGGATTCCTGTTTACGTAGTGATACAATGGACGGGCAGAGCGCAATCAAGTTTCTTGAAAAAGGAAGGTCAGCCATGAGTGCCAGTCAACAAATACGAATGTTAACCATCGACCTGTCAAACAGGTCATCCGACGTGCAGGAGATTCCAGACGCAATCATCAGGCAGTACATTGGCGGAAGAGGCCTCGGCTCATATCTTCTCTACCGGTCCGTCCCGGCCAAGACTGATCCTCTCGGTCCTGATAATCACCTCATATTTACGGCAGGCCCCTTAAGCGGTACAGGTTTTTTTTATTCCTCCAAGGCGAACGTTACCACCAAATCGCCCCAGACCAACACCTACCTGTATTCAATCTGCAGCGGCATCCTTGCGCAAGAAATGAGAAAGGCCGGTTTCTGGGCCATCGACATCAAAGGAGCCGCGCAATCACCCACCTACCTGATCATCAAGGATAGCAAGGTAGAGTTCAAGAGTGCGACCTCGCTCTGGGGGATGGAAACAGCGGCAGCACAGAAGCTGATGCTCGGAGAATTGCCGGCGACAAAGGCCGCAACGGTGGGTATCGGTCCGGCCGGAGAAAAGCTCGTTTCCTATGCGGCACTCTTCGGCAGTGCAGACCTCTATCGCTGCTTTGGCCGCGGCGGAGCAGGCGCGGTTATGGGTTCAAAGAAGCTGAAAGGACTTGTAGTGAGCGGCACCGGGAAGGTTGACGCGCTGAACAAGGATGGATTCAATGCTGCAAAGCGAGAGATCACGACGAAGCTGAAGACCGATTTCAAGACGTGGGGAGACTGGTGGCGTCGCTACGAAACAACCGCCGATCTGGAGACGACCAACGAACTGGGGATCATACCTACCCGTAACTGGCAGACGGGCCAGTTTGAAGGCTGGCGAGGCATCGACAAATCAACCGCTCCCATGGGTTGGCCTTTGAAGGTGCGGCCGTGCGGGCCTTATTGTCCCACCGCAGGCACCAGAGAAGTCGTGGTTAAAGCGGGCCCCTACAAGGGAGCGCATAGCGACATAGAGTGGGAATGTGTCTACGCTTTCGGCTCCCAGTGCGGGGTGGATAAGATGGAAGCAATTATCGCTGCAAGCCAGCTGTGCGATGAGTTTGGCATCGATAACATGAGCGCAGGCATTACCATCGGGTTTGCCATGGAATGTTTTGAGAAGGGGCTGATAGGGCTAAAAGAGACTGACGGCATCGAGCTGCGCTTCGGTAACGATCAGGCGATGATCGCTGCGCTCAAGAAACTGGTCAACCTGGAAGGATTTGGTAAGGAGTTGGCCAAGGGTACAAAGAGGCTGTCCGAACAGATTAAAGGCTCCGAGAGCTTCGCCATGCACGCAAAGGGGATGGAGCTGGGTGGCTACGAATGTCGCGGTCTCAACGGTCAGGCCCTCCAGTACGCCATCAGTACGTGCGGGGGCTCTCACCATGCGTATGGGTTGCCGGCACGGGTAGAGACCTTGAACGGAACGCGCCTCGAGGTCGAGGGCAAAGGAGAACAGGTAAAACAGGCCGCGATCGGTCGGATCGTTGGCGACTCGATGATACTCTGCACCTTTCCAGGGCCGATGTACACCAGGGAGATGCAGGCTGAGGCCACTTCCTCCATGCTGCAGGAACCCTTGTCCGTGGCAGAGCTGAACGAAGCAGGAGAGCGGGTCATGTGCCAGGAGCGCCTGTTTAACGTGCGTGAAGGTTTCTCACGCAAGGATGATACGCTGCCCGCCCGCCTGCTCAAGGAACCAAAGCCCGATGGCCCCACGAAAGGGGCTGTCGTCCCTCTGGAAGAACTGAAAGACGGCTTCTATAACGCTATGGGGTATGACCCGGCTACCGGCAACCCGACGCCGGAGGTGCTTGAGAGACTGGGGATTAAGAAATAACCGTCTTCCCAACGCCCAGCCGACCTTGTCCGATGAGATGGAGGTTGCAACTCCCCCTTAAGGAGGTGTTATGGCAAGGCTACTCAAGGCGGTCTTCGCGGTCAGCACGGTATTGAACGTCATAGCCGCAATAGCGCTAACCCTGATGATCGCTGTCACGGTCGTGGACGTGTTCCTGCGGGCCATCGGACAATCCGTTGTCGGAGCCTACGAAATCATCGGCATGGTCTGCGGGCCCTCTCGTGATCGGATTTGCGGTTCCACTCTCCGTCCTGGAACAGAAACCATGTCGCCATGGACATCGTCCTTTCCAGACTGCTCTCCGGCAGGCAGAATCTTTTTTCTGGTGTCGACACGGATCATCTGTATCCTCCTTTTCTTGTTGATGGGCTATAACCTCTTTTCAGTCGGCAATCGGGTTTCGTACTTCCGGAGAAGTTTCGCAGACACTCCACATACCGTTTTACTGGGTGACCTATGGGGTCGGACTCTGTTGTTTCATCGAGTGCTTTGTCTTCGTCTGCGACATTATAAAGATAGGCCGGGAGGAAACATAATGGAGGTCGTGGTAGGCATCGTAGGGCTGGTTGTCCTGCTGCTTCTATTCGCAACCGGTATCGAGCTGGGGTTTGCAATGGCAGCCGTTGGCTTCGTGGGGTTCGGTTACCTCGTATCATTCCATTCGGCGATAAATCTGCTCGGTCGGGACATGTGGGACGTATTTTCATCGTATGGCTTCACCGTTTTTCCCCTCTTCATTTTGATGGGACAGGTCGGGTTCAACTCGGGCATCGCTATCAGGCTCTATGACAGCGCGAACAAATTCATCGGCCACATCCCCGGGGGGCTGGCTATAGCGACGGTCATGGGTGCCGCGGCCTTCAAGGCCATCTGCGGCTCCGGCGCTGCCACTTCCGCAACCTTCGCCAGCGTTGCCATTCCCGAAATGGACCGTTACGGCTACGACAAGAAATTGTCGACCGGTGTCGTCGCCTCCGTCGGGACGTTGGGCACCATCATACCGCCGACTGTCTTCCTTATCGTCTTTGGTATCCTTACTGAGCAATCCATCGGGAAACTTTTTCTTGCGGGCATAATTCCCGGTCTGATCGTTGCGTTCTTTTTCGTTCTTATCATTTACGGCTGGGCGAGGATCCGACCTGACCTCGCTCCAAGAAGCGCGAAGGCAAGCTGGAAGGAAAGGAGAGCGACCCTCCCGGAGGTGCTCTGGGTACTTCTTATCTTCATGATGGTGGTGGGAGGGATCATGATCGGTTTCTTCACACCCACCGAGGCCGGCGGCATAGGCACCTTCGCCGTCATCGTCCTCGCTGTCGTAAAACGGGACCTGAATTTCAAAAAGTATGCTACGTCCCTCCGCGAGGCCTTGGGCACGGCCTGCATGCTCCTCATGCTCATTGCCGGCTCCACGATACTCGGACACTTTATCACGAGGACGAATATCCCCCAGATTGCAGCAACCTGGATCGTCGGTCTGCCCGTCAACCGCTACCTCATCATGTTCTTCATCTGCCTCGTCTACGAGATCGGGGGCTCCTTTATCGACGACCTTGCCTTTATGGTCCTTGCCACACCTATCTTCTTCCCGGCAGTCCTCAAGCTCGGTTTCGACCCGATATGGTTCGGCATGGTGGTCGCCATCACGGTTATGATAGGCATCGTGATCCCGCCGGTGGCAATCTGCGTCTTCGTGGTCCATAACATAACGAAGGTGCCGATTGGCGTCATTTACAAAGGCGTTGCCCCGTTCCTGCTGTCTCTCGTTGTTGTCGGGATCCTGCTGTTCCTGTTCCCGGGGATTGCACTTTGGCTGCCATCCCTGTTGATGAAGTGAGTTGTCAACGGAAGGGCGAGAAAACCGCACGCTAACAGAATGTTATACTATGAAAAAGGAGGGTAAAATCATGAAAAAAACAGCAGTTCTTGTTTCGGCGGTAATTTCCATCTTTTTGGCTGTATCGGCGACGTACGGCGCAGAACCGATCAAGCTGACCTTCAGCCAGTATTTTGCAGCGACCCACAAAAACGCGGTCCTCAGCGGCCAGTTCTGTGAAGAGATCAAGAAACGCACCAACGGAAGAGTGGAGATAACGCACTATCCCGGTGGGACGCTCACTACGGCGCCGAAAATGTTCGACGGCGTAGTAACCGACATTTCCGACCTGGGTTTTGGATCCATCAATTACAACCAGGGTCGGTTTCCTGTGACGGATGCGACCGACCTGCCGCTGGGAAGGCCGAACGGCTGGGTGTCAAGCCAGGTCTCCGACGATTTCTTTCGCAAGTATACACCGAAGGAATGGGAGAAAGTCCATGTCCTCTTCCTGATGGCGACGGGGCCGAACCTCGTCTACACTATCCATAAGCCCGCGAAGACCCTGGAAGATCTTAAAGGGTTAAAGCTCCGGGCCATCGGCAAGCAGGGGGAGACGCTGAAGGCCCTCGGGGCCTCGCCTGTGCCTCTTGAGATGGTGGACCTTTACGAGTCAATGAGGAGGGGCGTCATAGAGGGCGCCATGATGCCAGTGGAAACGCTGAAGGGTTGGAAGACAGGCGAAATAGCGAAGTACCTCACAGCCTCCTGGATGGTCGGAAACACCAATACGTTTTACATAGTGATGAACAAGGAGAAATGGGACGGGCTGCCTGCCGATATCAAGAAAATATTCGACGAGGTCGCGGCAGAGTTCAAAGAAAAGTATGCCGTTAGCTGGAACGACATAGATACTGAAGGCCTCCAGTTTTTCAAGCAGCAGGGCGGCCAGGTAATTCAGCTAACAGACGCCGAGGCGAAGAGATGGCAGAAAGCGGTGGAGCCGGTGATCGAGACCTACAGGAAGAATATGCTATCCAGCGGCTACAAGGCGGCGGAGGTCGACGGCTGGATTAGTTATGTACGCGAGCGCGTAGCTTACTGGACCAACAAAGGCAAGGAAAAGGGTATAAAGTCATCCTGGGAGTAATTTCCCGGCCGCGATGGATTAAGGTTCATTTCTATCCGTGAAGCCACGTCGTGTGAGGCGGGGCTTCACGGAGCTTTCTGCTTTTCTACTTCGCCGGGATAAGGGGCAACAGCAAATGTGACGGATGCTCTTTATCCCGGTAGATCTTGTGGGTAGTTGCCCTGCCCGATGGCAAGTGAGAGGCATCCGGTGGCAGCAACGCCGCCTGAGGATCATCACTCGCCTCTTGGCTCCTGATTTCAAGCTCTATGCGATGACCCACCTTGAACACCCAGGACATGGAATAGATCTGTATTGCGTACCTGTATATCTCTCCGGGCACAACCGGTATCGCTCGCGTGTGCGGATGATGCGGCCGCCAGGGGAAGGACTTTTTCTCATCGACTTCCCTGTGCGATGCCTTGAGCCAGCCCGTAGAAACAGGCGATCTGTTCCCAAGCGGATCGATGTCGTTCAGCTTCACGATAAAGTTTGTATCGTCAGTATCTATCGAAGCGAACATGTAGAATGCCCCGGGACCCGTAACTTCCGTATCTTCCGCCATCGGGACGCTGGTGTACCTCACTGCCTGAACGGTGTTAGTCACAGTCAGCGGCGGCTGATAGAAGCCGTCAGGCGGAACCGATTCGACACCCAGCGGTTCCGGTAGGTTGAGAAGCCGGTGGCGAGGCCGCAAATAGAACTCGGTCCACGTGGTTCGAGCGAGGGGCCATTCGTTTTCATACCGCCACTTTCTGATCCCCTCCACGAAGACTTTGATGGGCGGCTGCTTTGTGACGCCGGTATCAATCCCTTTGAGCCAGTAATCATACCAGCGCAGCATGATGTCGTGGTACTCGTGGAACGGCCGTTCCTGCATCGGGGGAAGGGGATGGAGTTCCAGCCACTTGGGACCTTTGAGGGCATGGTAGCAATCGATGGTGCCGTCCACGGTCCAGCCACGTCCCCATTTAACGGAGATGTGAACCGGTATCTTGATACGGTCTGCCTTCGAGATGGGATTGTCTTGCTGGTAGAAGGGCCCGTCGCAGGGGTTCACGATCCAGTCGATGAACTGGGGATGCGGTTGCGGGTACTCAAGGAGATGGATGAAGTTGGGATAGTTCTTCACATCCGGGTCTTGTAAGCGTTCCCGGATACGGCGCTCGAATTCTTTTTTTCCCAATTTTTTCATCGCAGCCGACCCAACGTTCTTCCAAGCAACCCCGCTATCCCCGCCCCGTCCCTCAAGGGCTGCCCGCGGCATCAACCACATGATTCCGCCGTGATATGCCCACTCGTACATATCGAAGTGGCCCCCGTTACAGAAGATGGCCTTGAGATGCGGCGGCCTCTCGGCTGCGGCCAGTACCTGCACCGAGCCGAGATAAGATATGCCCACCATGCCCACGGCTCCGTTGCACCATGGCTGCGCAGCGATCCACTCGATCAGGTCGTAGCAGTCTTTTCCTTCCCAGTCACCACCGGTGCCGAGAAAACCGTAACATTCGCCCTCGGATTTGCCTGTCCCTCGGGCGTCAGCGACGATATGTGCGTATCCACGTGATACGATGTAGTTCGTATCGCCAGCCTCGATGGCTCCGTCCCACAGCGGGCTGGGCCGAGCTTGAGGAGGGAACGTGAGGCCTATCTCCTCGAGCTCCTTTCCGTATTGACCATAGGCAAGCAACGCAGGGAACTTGCCATCGGCATCGGGTCGAAAGATGTCCGCACAGAGTCTTACCCCACCTCGCACAGGGACGTACACATCCTTCTCAAGTTTGACCTGATAAATCGGTTGTGATCCCTTGGCTTTCTTTTGCCTGTTGCTCATCCGTCACCCTCCTTCCTATGGGGAGTTTCTTTGACTATTCCCAGCCTTCCAGGGCTTTCTCGTATAGTCTCACGAGATCGCCCATGGTTGCCTTTCTTATATTTGCGCTCGGGACAGGCGTTTTGGCCGAATACTCTTTGCCCGCATCATGAAGCGAGAACTGGCCGCCCATTGCCAAAACGGCCATCCGGGGTATGGTCCCGCGGTCGAGTTCCCGCTCGGAATATTTCTTTGGAAAATCGAGATCGACCAGCAGCCTCTTCAAGGCGGCAATGGCCCGGGGCGCGAGTTCTTCCGGCGATCTTCCGGCTTCGTCCTCCCCCATGGCCTTCGCAAGAGCGGCAAATCTAGCATAGCTGGCAGGCAGATTGAATTCCATCACATGGGGCAGAAGTATTCCCACGGAAATACCATGGGGGACCTTGAACATGCCCTCCACCGGATTTGACATCGCATGGACCAGCCCCAAACGGGAATTACCGCAAGCTATGTTTGCCATGGAGCTTGCGACGAGGCAGGCCTCTTTCGCATCCATATCGTCGCTCGTCGCCGCAGCCCTGAGATTCCGGTATAACATGCCCACGGCCTGGAGGGCCAGCGCATCGGTAATGGGCGTGGCCATAGTTGTCAGGTAGCCCTCAATGGCATGTCCCATGGCATCTATGCCGCTTGCGACGAATTGATGGAAAGGCAAATCTTTGAGCAAAAAGGGGTCGAGTATGGCCACTCTGGGAAAATACAACGGGCTCCCCGCGACCATCTTTGTGTGCAGCTCCTCGTCTTTGAGCAGGATGAACTGTGAGACCTCGGCCCCGGAGCCCGCAGTCGTCGGTATGGCGATTAACGGAAGAGGGGGCTTCCCGGCTTTATTGAGGCCTACATAGTCTCTAATCTCTCCGCCATTTGTCACCACCACTGCAATGGCCCTGCCTGCGCATATCGGGCTGCCGCCCCCGACAACGACGATCCCGTCGCAGTTTTCTGTCAGAGCCAGGTCCACACCTTTGGCTACGGTCGCCACCCCCGGATCCTCTTCGACCTCGTCAAAGACTGCATAGCTGATCCCGTTTTTCTGCAAAGATTCCATAACGGCTTCGACGAGCCCGGCATTTCTCACGCCCTTATCAGTCACAACCAGAGCCCTGGTGCCTTTTAAACCCTTGAATTCAATTCCGGCCTGCTGAACGCTGTGTAGCCCGTGGATAACCTTGGTGCCCAAGTAGAAAGCAAAAATATCGGCATCACCCGTCCTCACGCTTCCCCTCCTTCACGACTTCGATTGTTCTGCCTGATACACACAAAGAAATACATATTCGTTGGATTATACAACTATATGATTCTCTTATACAGCTATGGTTCAAGGTGTGTCAAGCTTTTCCCTTCCGGTGTCAGTTGAGAATTAGAACCGCATTCATGATAGAATCGCTCACCGTCTCAGGACATCACCGTTGCACCGCAACCGAGTCTCCATCAGTCGAGCTGCATGGTATAATACCAAGTTGCATTCGAAAATGGAGCAAGGCGATCAGAAAGATAGCGCTAGCGATAGCGCAGCATCCTGGAAGGATAGCGTAGCACCCTGTAAGGGAGCATCCCCGTGGGAAGCATCCTGTAAGGACGCAACACCCACTTGCGCAGGCACCCGGAAGAGGGGTACCCATGTCCAAACGCGGGCCTATGAATGAAGGCGGCTTGGTATCAGTAATAATAACAACATACAACAGGCGCTCCTACCTGAAGGCTGCGGTTGGATCTGTCCTTGCTCAAGATTACCAGGACAAGGAGATCATCGTCGTCGATGACGGTTCCAGTGATGGCTCAGCCGAGGAATTAGCCGGGCTTCCGGTTCAATATGTCTGGAAAGAGAACGGCGGGATTTCCAGCGCCCGTAACCTCGGCATCTCGCAAGCATCGGGCGACTTCATAGCCTTCCTCGACGTTGACGATCTCTGGAAGAAACATAAATTGTCCACCCAGATGCGTCTCATGAGGGAACAGGCCAGCTTGCTTTCCTACACTGACGAGGTTTGGATACGAAATGGCAAAAGGCTTAATCAGGGCGACAAGCACCGTAAGTACTCGGGCCTGATCTATCAGCGCTGTCTTCCTCTTTGCATCATCAGCCCCTCCTCCGCCGTGATCAGCAGGCAGATTTTTGATGCGGTAGGCCTCTTCGACGAATCGCTGCCCGTGTGCGAGGATTATGATATGTGGCTTCGCATCACCTGTCGATACCCGGTCCTATTTGTCGCAAAGCCGCTCATCATAAAGCACGGGGGTCATGCTGACCAGCTCTCACGCCGCTTTGAGGCAATGGATACGTTCAGGATTAAGAGCCTTGTGAAGATGCTTTCTCGGGGGTGCCTCACTCCCGAGCAGAGGGCACTTACGCTCGCTGCTATACGCGAAAAATGTACGATTTACGCGCAGGGTGCAAGGAAAAGGGGCAGATTGGAGGAGGCGGCAAAGTACGCATCGCTCCCAGTCACCCTGGATGTGATCCATTGCGAGATCATCCCATACCAGGCTGCATTCAAAAATAGAGCAAGGCGACCAGGACGATAGCGACGGAGGCGTACTCAAGTACGTCGGAGTCGTGCCGACGCAGGCAACGAAGCTATATGAATGAAGGCAGCTTGGTATCGGATCACAACGGCAGGACCACCTTTGTCATGTCGTCATCCGTCGGCTCTATGGTGAAACCCAGTTTTCTGCAGACCGCGAGCATCTTCTCGTTTTCTGCCAATACCTCACCGTAAATATTCTCCAAGCCCTTCTCTTCCGCTATCCCGATAAGCACGTCCACAAGCTTGTATCCAAGCCCCTTGCCGTGGTAGTCGTCATGGACGAGCACGGCAAACTCTCCCGACTTGAACTCGCGATCGATGATCAGTCTTCCGATGCCGATCAGCTTTCTCTTCTCGTTCTCCCTCACCTCTGCCACAATCGCAATTTCCCTGTCGTAATCGATGTTGCAGTACCTGATGAGCATTTCATGCGATATGTCCTTGATAACAGAAAAGAATCGCGACCGCATAGATGCATCCGACAGAGACGTAAGTAACTCAAGTTCCAGTGGTTCATCCTCAGGCCTGATTGGCCTCAACAGTACGTCCTTACCATCAGGGAGCAGCCAGTGGCTCACGTACCTGGTCGGATAAGGCGTAATAACGAGGTGAGGGTATTGAATCGTTGAGTCGAGATTATTTTTTTCAAGGACTATCCTTGCATTAACAGCGTAAGGCTTACCATCCGATATGGCGATGGGGTTAATCTCCATCTCCGCTATTTCAGGGAAATCGACAATAAGATTGGAAAAGCTGACAATGACCTGCTCAAGCTCGCGAAGGTCAGCCGGCTTCTTTGCACGGAAACCGCGGAGCACCCTGTAAACCCCTGTTTCTTCCACCATGAGTCTGGCCAGCGTCTGATTGAGAGGAGGCAGCCCGATAGAAAAATCTTTCACGATTTCTGTGCCTTTTCCTCCCATGCCAAACAGGATTATAGAACCGAAATCGTTATCCTTTTTTGCGCCGAGGATCAGCTCATAGTCAATGTTCTCAATCATCTTCTCGACAGTAACGCCCGTGACCGTGATCTCCGGAGCGTTCTGCCTGACTCTCTCCAGCAATCTGGCATATTCTGATTTCAGCTTGCTCTCAGAATAGACTCCTGCCGTTCCGCCCACATCACTTCTATGTACGACATCGGGCGATACGATTTTGAGAACCACCGGATACCCGATCCTCTCTGCCCAGATCGCCGCCGATTCTACGGTGGTGGTGAGGAAAGGGGCAGTGCTGCGGATGCCGTAATTCTTGAGAAAATCTTTTGACTCCTCTTCGGTAAGGACGCTTCTCCCCTCTTTGAGCGTTTTCCGTATAAAGATTTTGAGGTGGTTTTTGGGAGGCGCTTGATCTACCGGCAATTCAGCGGGGGTCTCGTACAGAAGCTCCAGGTTCCTCTTGTATCTGTACATGTAAAGGTACGTCTTGATCGCTTCCTCCGGAGTTTCATAGCTGGGTATATTGTTCTCCTTAAGGATCTCTCTGCCCTCGCGGATATGCCGTGTACCCATCCAGGTGGTGATTAGCGGTTTGTATGCCTTTTTCGCAATGTTTGTGATAGCTTGCGCGAGATCGACCGGGTTTGTCGCATGCTCAGAGATTCTCTTCGCAATGTAAATGACGAGGACTCCATCCACTTCCGGATCATTTAAGCAGATATTGACGGCCCTGGTGTACCGCTCAACGTCCGCATCTCCAAACAGGTCTACAGGGTTGCTCTTGCTCCAGTGCGCGGGCAAGAAACTGCTCAATTGATCCACGCTTTCCTTGGCAAGTCTCGCGAGTTTTCCCCCGAGTCCGATGAGCACGTCTGTCGCTATCACGCCGGGACCACCTGCATTGGTTATGATTGCAAGTCTTGGCCCTCCGGGCAGGTTCGTCGAATGGAGCACCTCCGCGGCGTTGAGGAGGTCGGAAACTTCCTTGACCCGTACTACCCCGGCTCGCCTGAACGCCACATCATATGCAGCGTCATCGCCCGCCATGGAACCGGTGTGAGATAACGAGGCTCTCGCACTTTCTTTAGATTGGCCGGGCTTCATGACAACGATGGGCTTGTTGCGGGCAAAACCACGCGCCGCGCTCACGAATTTTCGGCCGTTGCCGACCGTTTCCATGTAGATCATGATGCTCCGCGTTTGGGGATCTTCACCGAGAAAATCGATAAGATCGCCAAAATCGACATCGATCATCGAGCCGAGGGAGACAAACATGCTGAAGCCGACATGGGCCGTAGTTGCCCAGTCAAGCACCACGCTACCCACCGAAGCGCTCTGTGATATGAGCGCAATATGTCCCTGTTCCGGTTGCAGTTCAAAACGAGACGTGTTCAGCCCGATGCCGGGCCTTATGATGCCCGCGGAGTTGGGCCCCAGAATCCTCATCCCGTAATGTTTTCTGATCTCCTTTATCTCGTCCTCAAGTCTCTTGCCCTCTTCACCCACCTCTTTAAAACCGCCGGAGACGATAACAATTCCCTCCACTCCGGCCTTTCCGCACGCTTCAACAATTGCAGGTACGGTTGGGGCAGGGCTTGCTACCACGGCGAGGTCGATTTTCTCAGGGATGCTCGCGATATCCGGAAAACAGCCCCCATCTGGCACGCTGGTATTTCGAGAGCTTACCAGGAACGTTTTGTGCTTGCCGGAGAGGCCGAGGTTGGCGAGGAGCGTCGCTTCAAGGGCTTCCCCCCCGTCCGTGGCGCCGAAGAGCACAACGGTTTTTGGGTCAAACAGTTTCCTTATATCGCCCATCTTTTTATACTCCTTCGGTCGGGTTCTCCTCGGCAGAGTCATCGATTTGCCGGGCGCCCAAGTCTAATGCGCCCTCTGTTCCCCTTAACCTGACCATTTCCATCCAAACCATAGTGCATCCCCACGTAGTATTTGTCGTTCCTTACTAAGCATAAAGCGTGTCGGCCCCATTTGCTAGGTCTGCCGCTGATCGGGGGGTGCCGCTTGTGATCTTGTTGTTGCCCACCACGGATTGTGGGTAACTTTGTGAAAGATCGCTCACGCTTGTGCTCTTGAGAAATTTGACTTGACAAAAATCTAAATTACATTAGTATAAAGGGTTTCAGCGCGGGACTTACATACAAGATATCAAGATAATTAAGGAGGACGTTATGCCGTACGATGCGACGAAGATGGCGGACTGGCAAATTTCTGAAGCAGCGGAAGAGAAGATGAAATCGGTCTGGCAACTGGGCGAGGAGATGGGACTTAAGAAGGATGAAGTCATCGCGTATGGCCGGATAGGGCGAGTCGACTTCATGAAGATCATCGACAGGTTAAAAGACAAGAAAGACGGCAAGTATATCGAGGTCACCGCCATCACCCCGACCCCTCTCGGCGAGGGGAAGACGACCGTGTCAATGGGTCTCGTGGAAGGCCTCGGAAAACGGGGAAAGAACGTCTGTGGCGCGATTCGGCAGCCGTCCGGTGGTCCGACCATGAACGTCAAGGGCAGCGCCGCAGGCGGCGGCAATGCGCAGGCGATCCCCCTGACCGAATTCTCACTCGGTCTGGCGGGGGACATCAACAACATCATGAATGCCCACAACCTCGCGATGGTGGCCCTCACGGCACGCATGCAGCACGAGAGAAACTATTCTGACGCGGAACTGGCAAAGAGAAACCTGAAGCGACTCGACGTCGACCCGAAGAACGTCCAGATGGGGTGGATCATGGACTTCTGCGCCCAATCCCTCCGAAACATCGTCATTGGCCTGGGCGGCAAGATGGACGGATATCTGATGCAGTCCCGTTTTGATATTGCGGTCAGCTCGGAGGTCATGGCGATCCTTGCCGTCGTGAGGGACCTTCAAGACCTTCGCGAGCGTCTTGGCAAGATCACCGTCGCGTATGACAGGTCCGGGCAAGCCCGTTACCTGCGAGGACCTCGAATGCGCAGGCGCGATGACCGCCTGGATGAGGGAGAGCATCAACCCGATCCTGTTGCAGACCGTCGAGGGGCAGCCGGTGTTTGTCCATGCGGGCCCTTTTGCGAACATCGCGGTCGGCCAGTCCTCGATCATAGCCGACAGGGTTGGCTCTGAAACTTTTTGACTACAATGTCACCGAGAGCGGATTTGCCGCGGACATCGGCTTCGAGAAGTTCTGGAACGTCAAATGCAGGATCAGCGGCCTCAAACCCAATGTCTCGGTTCTCACCACGACCATCCGGGCGCTCAAGATGCACGGCGGCGGACCCGAGGGTGGCGCCGGGTCTTCCCGCTTCCTGAAGAATACAAGAAGGAGAACCTGGGTCTGCTTGAGAAGGGCGCTGGCCAACATGGTCCATCATATCAAGACCATAAAGCAGTCAGGGATGAAGCCGGTGGTCTGCATCAACAGGTTCCATACCGATACGAAGGACGAGATTAGCCTTGCTGCGTAGGCTCGCCGAGGCGGAAGGTGCGCGCGTGGCCGTATCGACCCACTGGCTCAACGGCGGCGACGGGGCACTGGAACTTGCCGACGCGGTGATCGATGCCTGCGAGGAAAAATCGGAGTTCAAGTTCCTCTATCCTCTCGACATGCCGCTCCGCCAGAGGGTGGAGGCAGTTGCAAAGAACGTCTACGGCGCGGATGGCGTCTCCTGGACACCCGAGGCGGAGTCAAAGGCGAAGGCCTTTGAGGCCGATCCCGACAAGAAGGACTACTTCACCATGATGGTGAAGACGCACCTGAGCCTCACCCACGACCCGAACCTCAAGGGCGTGCCCAAGGGATGGATGCTGCCGGTAAGGGATGTGTTGATATTCTCCGGGGCAAAGTTCCTCTGTCCGGTGACCGGCGCGATCAGCCTCATGCCCGGCACCAGTTCTGACCCTGCGTACAGAAGAGTTGATGTGGATGTGAAGACGGGCAAGGTAACGGGACTGTTCTAGATAATACCGGAGTGTAAGGCAGTAGGGTGTAGGAACAGCGCCTCGGGCGGCCGTGCGGATAGCTAGGGCGGTTCGAACCTACACTCTATTGCCTGTCTTTTTCAGTGTAGAATGGGGAGAGCCGTAAGGTTATCTCCTCAGCTGTCTGCTTCAAGTGCTCGATGATGTGAGGTAATTTGCCATCGTTCAGGGAGCTTGTGAAACCTACGACCCAAATAGCGCCGACAGGTAAGCGTCCGGAGTATATGAGCGTTGCTACCGCCCTCATGCCTGTCAGATATTCTTCGAGATCGACGGCGTATCCCGATAGCCTTGTCTTTTCGACCTCCTCCAGGAATTTGGCAGGGTCTATGATGCTGTTTTCTGTGTATTGCGGCAGCTTGTGCCTGGCCAGAAGAGTGAGGATTTCCTCGTTCTCGAGAGGGGCGAGAAAGATCTTTCCGATGACCCCTGCAGTGAGAGCAAAGCGCGCGCCGACGGGAGAGGATATCTTCAACTCCGTCCGTGGCTCCACAACTTCGAGCACCTTGACAATATCATCTTCTCTGACACCAAGAAAGACCGTTTCGCCCACCTGCTCGACCAGCCTCTCGAGGAATGGCCGCGCGATGCTCGTTAGATCAGTAGCCCTCAAGACCCTTTTTGAAAGCTCGAACAGTTCACCCCCCGCCATGTACTTCTTGGTCGGATCGACTTTGACCACGAACCCTTCTTCCTCGAGGGACTTGAGCAGGCCAAAGGTAGTGCTCTTGCTCAGGGCAAGCATCCGTGCAATCTCAGTAACGCCGAGAGGTTTGTTCTCTCTTACAATCAATTTGATGATTTTCAAGGCCTTTTTGAGTGCGGGGGCATTGTACATTTATTCACTATGATGAACTTATCAACGTATAATACTTCTTCGGCGAACTCTTGTCAACAGGTAGCAGTATCAGTAACTTATGGGGCTTGACACTACCGCTGAAAGGATGTATGTTATTTGATAGTTTATAATAGTGAACGTAAAGCAACAGGGGAGCACGTCTCTGGCTGACGGGCGGTGCACGGCCAGGTGGACGCGAATAGCGGCTTAGACTGTTCTATTTAAGACTTTCTCGATCAGGTTTGGTGTCTAATGGCTGGCCAGTATAGGGTGAAGTTTCTTCCGAGCGACAGGGTGTTCTTGGCGGAAGAAGGGGAGAGCCTCCTCGAGTTGGCCATGAAATCCGGGATCCACATCAACGCCAGTTGCGGTGGAAATGGTGCCTGCGGTAAGTGCCGGATAAAAGTATTGGAGGGCGCTGTCCGCTCGGCCCCCCATCCGAAGATTCCGCAATGGGAGTATGAAGGCGGCACAAGACTCGCGTGCATGACCAGTGCGCTCGAGGACCTGGTCATCGAGATACCGTTTGAGTCACAGGTAGACCGTGCAGCACTCAAACGGAAAAGGGAAGCTTCTCACGTGCTTTCCCCGGCGGACCTGGACCAACTGGTGGAAGGTTGGGAAGTTGATCCGGCAGTCTTCAAGAAATACGTCGAACTGCAGCCGCCGTCTGTTGAGGATAATATTAACGATCTCGGCCGTCTGGTGAGGGAGCTCAGGAAAAAGCACGAAATTGACGACGTTTCCGTCGACTTTAGAGTGCTGACAAAGCTGGCCAGAGTCCTGCGGGAAGCAGACTGGAAGGTGACGCTCACTCTTGTTGCGACACGCAGGGGGCTCAAGCTTATTAACGTGGAGCCAGGCAACGTGGAGGACAAGAACTATTCCATAGTTATAGACATCGGGACGACGACGGTTTGCGGGCAGCTTCTTGATCTGGCCAACTGTAACGTTTACCGACGGATTGAAGACTCCAACAGCGGGGCCCAGGTCTGTACCCTGGGAGAAGCCTCCGATTACAATGCACAGATCAGCTACGGCGAAGACGTTATCACAAGGATCCTGTACGCCCAGAAACCGGGCGGCTTGAAGCGGATTCAAGAAGTGATCATCAGCACGATCAACGGACTCATCAAAGAACTGCTCGATATGAGCGGGGTGAACGTCGATCACGTATCTCACCTGGTTTTTGCCGGAAATACGACCATGACCCATCTCGTGCTTGGTCTGGAACCCCGCTACATCATGCTTTCCCCCTATACGCCGACTGCCAATTTTATTCCCCCGGTCAGGGCTATCAATCTCGGCCTGAATCTGCGGGACCACGTGCATATTTACATATTTCCGTGCGTTGCCTCCTATGTGGGCGGCGACATCGTGGCGGGGGTTCTTGGATCCGGAGTTTTTCAGAGGTCTGACATAACGCTCTTTATGGACATAGGGACGAACGGCGAACTCGTTGTGGGCAATAAAGACTGGCTCACCTGCGCCTCTTGCTCAGCCGGTCCGGCTTTTGAGGGGGGAGGCATCAAGTTCGGCATGCGCGCCGGTAGAGGTGCTATCGAGCAGGTGCATATCAACCCCACTACCCTTGAGCCCATGATCCTCACGATCGGGAGAGCCAAACCCGCCGGTATCTGCGGTTCCGGGCTGATAGACATCGTTGCAGAACTCCTTGAGACAGGCATCATACATCAGAATGGAAAATTCAACAGGGACCTGCCAACCAAAAGGGTGAGGGAGGGGGAAAGCGGTTTCGAGTATGTCGTGGCCTATGCTGCCGATACGCAGATCGGCCGTGATATTGTCCTGACCGAGGTCGATCTCGACAACCTCATCCGGGCCAAGGCCGCCATTTACGCGGGCTGCAAGGTGCTGCTCGACAATGTCGGGCTCTCCTTCGCGGACGTGAACACGATCATGATCGCGGGTGGATTCGGCCATTACATCGATCTGGAAAAGGCCCAGACGATAGGGCTGCTGCCGGATGCGCCTTCCGAGAAATTTATTTTTGTGGGGAACGGCTCGCTCCTTGGGGCGAGGCTTCTCTCATTTTCCAAAGAGCTCTTGAGAGAAACGGAGAAGATAGCGCGGACCATGACAAACATCGAGCTTTCGAACAGCCCGAGGTTCATGGACGAGTTTATTGCGGCAATGTTCCTGCCCGCATACTGATGAGAAAGCGTTTCCCTCTGTGATGGATCAGCTACGGGCAGGAAAGGAGATTGCGGCGACCGATGCCTAAAGTCTGTGCGTTCGCTGGAAAGGGAGGCGTGGGCAAGACCACGATAAGCGGCATGCTCGTCAGGTACCTCGTTGAGGAGGCTAAGGAAGCCCCGATACTTGCCGTTGATGCCGACCCCAACTCCAACCTTAACGAGATTCTGGGGACGGAGGTCCGTATCACTATTGGTGATGCGAGGGAACTGCTCAAGAAAGAGGTCCCGGCGGGGATGGACAAAGAGACCTGGATGGAGATGAAGATACATGAGGCGATCATCGAGAGTAAAGGTTTTGACCTGCTGGTGATGGGAAGGCCGGAGGGCACGGGCTGCTATTGCGCCGCAAACAGTCTCGCCAAGAAACATATAGACCTTCTGAAAGATAACTATGCGTACGTGGTCGTCGACAATGAGGCCGGAATGGAGCACATGAGCAGGCTCGTAACCACGGACGTAGACCACCTTTATGTCGTTTCCGATGCTTCGGCCCGAGGCCTTTTGACCGCCAAGAGGATCCTGGAGTTGGTGGGAGAACTCAATCTGAACATCGCCCATACGCACGCTGTCATCAACCGGTTTCAGGATACGGAAAGGTTCGAATTGGCCCAACTGGCAGACGAGAAGGGCATAGATGTGGCCGGCGTCATCCGTTACGACGATACGATCGTTGAGGGAGATGTTCGAGGGCTATACGGTCTTCTCTCTGGATGGAAAGTCGGTGGCCTTGCAGGATGCATACAGACTCTTCGAGAAAACTTTATGGGGAAAGGAGTAGGGACCATGGCAGCAAAGATCATAAGCGGAACGCAGATAGCGGCAGAGATAAGGGAGGAAATAAAGCAGGAAACGGCTGCCCTCAAGGAGAAATCAGGTGTCGTTCCCGGGCTCGTTACGATTCTGGTCGGTCAGAACCCGGCATCGGTCAGCTACGTCACGGCAAAGGGTAAGACCGCAAAAGAGCTGGGATTCTTCTCCATCCAGGACGACCAGCCGGAGAATTTGGCGGAAGAGGCGCTCCTCGCCTTGATCGACAAGTATAACAAGGACCCGAAGATCCACGGCATCCTGGTCCAGTTGCCTTTACCGAAACACGTCAACGAGACCAAAGTGCTCTATGCGATAGATCCCAACAAGGACGTGGATGCGTTCCATCCGGTGAACGTGGGCAAGCTGGTTATCGGCGAGGCGAACTTCTATCCCTGCACTCCTTACGGCATCCAGCAACTGCTGGTCCGGAGCGGAGTCAAGACGGACGGTGCGGAAGTGGTCGTCGTGGGCAGGAGCAACATCGTCGGAAAACCGATCGCCAACATGATGCTCCAGAAGGCAAAAGGCGCAAACTCGACAGTGACTGTCTGCCACACGGCGACGAAGGATATGGCATTCCATACAAAGAGGGCCGACATCCTGATCGTGGCGGCGGGTCGTCCCAAGGCTATTACGGCCGACATGGTCAAAGAAGGTGTGGTCGTCATCGATGTCGGCGTCAACAGGATAGGCATGACGCCGGAAGGCAAGGCAAAGCTCGCGGGCGACGTCGATTTCGAGGGCGTCAAGGAGAAGGCCGCTGCCATAACCCCGGTACCGGGCGGGGTTGGCCCGATGACAATTACGATGCTTATGCTCAATACGCTGAAAGCGGCAAAGGTAGCGGCAAACGTCGCGTGAGCAGGGCATTGAGCAGATACAAGGTGGGTTGCGTTTGAAAAAAGCATTATATTATTTCAAACAAGAGTAGCTTTGTTTCCATAAGGAGGGAGCATGAGCGAGTACGCGTACGAAGAAAAGGAGTCATTTGACGGTAAGAAGGTTAAGGTGCTCGGGCCGACGTATGAGGAGGGCAAGCCGGACGCAAAGAGCGACTGGGAGGAGAAGCTGGGATCGCCACAGGATCGACTCAACTATCTGAAGACGGCGCTCCGTTACTGGTACAGCAAGGACTGGTTCGGTAGTGAAAAGAGAAAACAAGAGGCATAGAAAGGGGGTATTTCAATGGCTTTCCAGGTTCCCAAGATCAATTACACCGGCAAGATAAAGGAAGTCACAATCGGCTCAGGACCACACGCAATCAAGGTAGGGGGAGAAAGCTGCTACCCTTTCCACCTCTTTGAGGGTGCAATGCCGAATCCTCCAAGGATAGCCTTTGAGGTATGGGATTACCCGCCTGAAGAGTGGCAGGAGTGGGCTGTTGAACCGTATAAGGATGTTATCAACGACCCGGTGGCCTGGGCGAAAAAATCGCAGGACGCTTACGGTGCGGAGCTGATCGCACTCCTCCTGAAGAGCGCCGACCCTAACGGCATGAACCGGGACGTGGAACAGGTGGTTGCCACGGTCAAGAGCGTAGCCGACGCGATCACCGTGCCCCTGCTCGTCTGGGGATGTGTGAATGACGAGAAGGATGCGGCCTTGCTGCGCAGGGTTGCGGAGCTCTGCGAAGGAAAGAACGTCGCGATAGGCCCGTTGGTCGAGAAGAACTACAAACAGATCGGTGCGATGGCCATTGGTTACAACCAGGTCGTCATGGCATCGACGCCTATCGATGTCAACCTGGCAAAGCAGCTCAATATTCTGCTCGGCAACCTCGGCATGCCCGAAGAGCGGATGCTGATCGACCCCACGACCGGCGGCTTGGGCTATGGCCTCGAGTATTCGTACTCGGTCATGGAGCGGGATCGTATGGCAGCCCTGACCCAGGAAGACGTGAAGCTCCAGTACCCGCTCGTATGCAACATGGCACACGAAGTCTGGAAGACAAAAGAGACGAAGCTCAAGAAAGAGGAAAACCCGAAGCTGGGTGACGAGAAAAAACGGTCCATCCTCATGGAAGCGGTTACGGCGATGTCGCTTCTGGTTGCGGGTGCGGATATTCTGATCATGAGACATCCCGATGCCATCACCTTGGTGCGGGATATGATTAAAGAGTTAACAAATTAGGGGGATTTATGGCAGACGAAAAAGGTAAAGAGAAAGTCAGAAGTATCGATAACGCAGCAATTACCCTTATAGAGAAGGCCCAGAAAGAGAACGTAAGCACGGTCTTTTTCAGGGCTGATGAGCTGAAGCCCTGCCCGATAGGCGTGGAGGAAAGCTGCTGTAAAATCTGTGCCATGGGGCCGTGCAGGCTTCCCAGACCGAAAAAGGCGGGCGAGGAAAAGGATCGGGCCGGGGTCTGCGGTGCGACCATCGAGACGATCGTCGCGAGGAATTTCGCACGAAAGATCGCCGCAGGAACCGCCTCCCACTCGGACCACGCTCGAGAAGTCGCAGAGACCTTCCTGAAGAGCGGCACAGGATGAGGCCCAGGGCTTTGCCATCAAAGACGAGGTGAAGCTCCTTGAAGTGGCGCTCGACTATGGCATCGAGACCGAGGGCAGGGAGCCGAGGGAGATAGCAATCGACATCGGTAAGAAGGCGCTCGAACAGTTCGGAAAGCAAGAGGGAGAGCTCGTCTATATCAAGAAGGCGCCGCTGAAGAGGCAGGAGATCTGGAGAAAGCTCGGGGTCGTGCCCGAGGGGCATCGACCGGGAAGTCGTGGAGATCATGCACAGGACCCACATGGGCGTGGACCAGGACTACAAGCACCTCATGCTGCAGGCAACGCGCACGGCCCTGGCTGACGGCTGGGGAGGCTCCATGATCTCGACGGACCTGCAGGACATCATGTTCGGCACGCCCGTGCCCATCCTCGGCACGTTCAACACGGGTGTCTTCAAGGAAGACCAGGTGAACATCGTGGTCCACGGCCACGAGCCGTTCTTGCCCGAACTCCTGGTCACGGCAAGCCATGACCCGGAGATGAAGGCGCTTGCCGAGAAGGTCGGCGCGAAGGGCATCAACCTGACCGGTATGTGCTGCTCAGCCAATGAAGTGCTGATGCGCCACGGCATCCCCTGCGCAGGCAACTTCCTGCAGCAGGAACTGGCACTGGTGACCGGCGCCGTCGAGCTGATGACGGTCGACGTGCAGTGCCAGATGCAGGGCCTCCAGGACGTGTCCGAGTGCTACCACACCAAGCTCGTGACCACGTCCGACCGCGCGAAGATCGAAGGGGCAATCCACATGGAGTTCCACCCCGAGCACGGCCTCGACACCGCAAAGAAGATCCTCAGGATGGCCATAGAGAATTACCCGAACAGACGCCACGCCGTTTACATTCCTGCTGAGTCGCAGGATGCGGTGGTCGGCTTCAGTCACGAAACGATAAACTACCTGCTCGGCGGGCTCTTCCGGGCGAGCTACAAGCCGCTCAATGACAATATCATCAACGGCAGGATCAGGGGCGTTGCCGGCGTTGTTGGCTGCAACAACGTGCGGACGGTCCATGATTCGGCCCACATCGCCATGGTAAAAGAGCTGATCAAGAACGATGTGATCGTGCTCACCACGGGCTGCGCGGCCATGGCATGCGGCAAGGCAGGGCTCCTCACGCCTGAGGCGGCACGGCTCTACGCCGGTTCAGGACTGGCGGAGGTCTGCGAGGCGGTCGGTATCCCGCCGGTGCTCCACATGGGCGCATGTGTGGACAACTCACGGATCCTTATCGCAGCCACGGCGTTGGTGAAAGAGGGCGGTCTCGGCGATGACATCAGCGATCTTCCCGCAGCAGGGGCAGCGCCCGAGTGGATGAGCGAAAAGGCGCTCGCTATCGGCCAGTACTTTGTGGCCTCCGGTGTCTTCACGGTCTTCGGTACGACGTGGCCCACCCTGGGCAGCGAGAAAGTGACGAAGCACCTGTTCGAAGAACATGAGGAATCTGTACAAGGGCATGTGGGCGTACGAGCCTGATCCTATCAAGGCGGCAGGCATGATGATCGCACACATCGACAAGAAGAGGAAGGCACTGGGACTCGATAAGGCCAGAGAAAGAGTCCTGTTCGATATGGCTATGAGAAGGGCCCTAGACTAAGCGAGGAGGCAGCGTACTATGTCAAAGATAATAGCATCAGCAGCCATCAGAGGCGCACATAAGATTTTCGATAAGGTGGAGGCAAAATATAAAGAGGTGCTCGATAAGTACGGGCCCAACCAGGAGGTAGGCTTCCCCAACACTGCCTACTATCTCCCGATCATCTATGCGATGACCGGTATCGGGGTCTCGAAGCTGCAGGACTTCGATCAAATTTTTGAACCTGTGCCGCAAGCTGATCCCACCGCCCGTGCGGGAGAAAACACATCTGCCGTACCTGGCCCCGACGCTGGACGCCGGCATGGCCACGTTCTTTGTGGAGGAGCTGTACGAAGCAATGCGGTACCTCGAAAACCCCGACTGTTACGCCACGGGAGAGGACCCGACGGACAAGAACATCTGGCTCGGTGCAGCCAGCGACCTTATCTTCAGAAAAAGGGGCGTCGAGTTCGTGGATGGGACCGCCCCGGGGTTTGCAGCCATCGTGGGCGCAGCGCCTGACGCACAGACAGCGGCAAAGATCGCCCTGGAGCTGCAGGAGAAGAATCTCTATGTCTTCATGTGCGCCGAAAATGGCGGGAAGCGGTTTTCGGAACAGCTCGTGGAGGCCGGCGTACAGGTCGGCTGGCCCACGAGGCTTGTCTCCTTCGGCCCTGACATCTATCAGGCTGTCTTTGCCATAGGCTTTGCGTGTCGCGTTGCCATGGCCTTTGGCGGCGTCAAGCCGGGCGACTTCAGAAGGAACCTGATTTATAACAAGGACAGGACGTATGCCTTTGTCATGGCGCTGGGTGAGGTCACCGACGAGTGGTATGCCAATGCAGCGGGCTGCATCAACTGGGGCTTCCCGACGATTGCCGACACGCCGATCCCGGAAGTGTTGCCCACAGGCATCTGTACCTACGAACACGTTGTCTCGAACATCCCGCACGACCACATCGTGCAGAAGGCAGTGGAAGTGAGGGGCCTGAAGGTCCAGGTCGCGAAGGTGCCTGTACCCGTCTCCTACGGACCGGCGTTCGAGGGTGAACGCGTGCGCGGCGAGGACATCTATCTTGAGATGGGTGGCGGGAAGACGGTTGCCGTCGAGTGGACCACCACCAGGCGGATGGAAGAGGTGGAAGACGGGAAGGTAGAGGTCGATCGGGCCTGACGTCGGCGACGTGCAGGCAGGCACCAGGCTTCACTTTGCCATGGTGGCTGAGGTTGCCGGCCGCAACTTCCAGGAAGACTTCGAGCCGATCCTCGAGCGGCAGAACCACCACCTGATCAACCAGGCGCAGGGCATCATGCACATCGGCCAGCGGGACATAGCCTGGATCCGGGTCTCCAAGCAGGCGGTCGAGAAAGGATTCAAGCTGGAGCACATAGGCAAGATCATCCACGCCAAGTACCACCAGGACTTCGGCGCAATCTTCGACAAGGTCCAGGTAAAAATTTACACGGAAGAGGCCAAGGTACGCGAGATCCTGGAGCAGGCCAGGGCATCGTATAACCACCGGGACGCGAGGGTTGAGAATATGACGGATGAAACGGTGGATACCTTCTATTCATGTACGCTCTGCCAGTCTTTCGCACCGAGCCACGTCTGTGTCGTGGCCCCGGAGCGGACAGGGCTCTGTGGCGCCTATAACTGGCTCGACTGCCGCGCGTCCTTTGAGATCAATCCCGAAGGACCAAACCAGCCGATTCAGAAGGGCGAGATGCTGGATCAGCGGTACGGCCAGTTCAAGGGCTGCAACGATTTTGTCATCAAGGCGTCGAGACAGAAGGTCACGAATGTGAGTCTTTACAGCTTGATGGTCGACCCGATGACCACGTGCGGCTGCTGCGAGTGTATCGCGGCGGTGCTCCCTATGTGCTAACGGCATCATGACTGTTGACCGTGACTATACGGGTATGACCCCGTGCGGCATGAAGTTCACGACCTTGGCGGGCTCAGTGGGCGGCGGCGCTCAGTCACCGGGATTTTTGGGCCACAGCAAATATAATATTACCCAGAGGAAGTTCGTAATAGGCGACGGCGGACTCGCGCGCATGGTCTGGATGCCGAAGCGGCTGAAGGAAGAACTGCACGACCGGCTGGTGAAACGGGGAGAGGAGCTGGGTATACCCGGCTTGATCGACATGATCGCCGATGAGACCGTGGCAACGACTGAAGACGAAGTGCTGGCCTACATCACCGAAAAAGGGCATCCGGCACTGACTATGGAATCGATTCTGTAGAAACGAGGCAACAGGCAGCAGCAACGCTTTAAAAGGGAAGATGGTGCAATTCCATCGCGGACCCGCCGCTGTGAGGGGGGACGAGAGCTCATGAAAACCACTGGGGATGCCCCGGGAAGGGAGAGCTTGAGGATGAACCCCGAGCCAGAAGACCTGCCTGAAGCCATATATATATTCTCCTCGAGGTTGGGAGCTCTAGCGAGCACGGCTCGCTAGAGGGGAGGCCGGGTACCCGCTTGCGGGTGTTGGCTCGGCCACTGGAGGGCGACCGGGTACCGCTTGCGGGAGTCCCAGTAATGTCCAATCTGAAAGGAGACGAGTATGGGACTGACAGGAATCCAGATCTTTAAGCTTCTTCCCAAGACCAACTGCGGGGATTGTGGTTCTCCCACCTGCCTCGCCTTTGCCATGGCTCTGGCCGCGGGCAAGGCAGAGCTTGAGAAATGCCCCTATGTCTCAGATGAGGCAAAGGCGCAGCTGTCTGAAGCGAGTGCGCCACCCATCAGGCCGCTCACCATCGGTACGGGTGAGTACGCCGTCAAGATCGGCGGCGAAACAGTGCTCTTCAGACATGAAAAGACCTTCTTCAATAAACCGGGGCTTGCAATCCTCATTACCGATGCCATGGCAGATGCGGAAGTCGACAGACGCTTCGACAAGCTTGCGGAGCTGCAGTTCGAGCGCGTGGGCCTGAACCTGAGGCCTGAGCTCGTGGCCCTCAAAGATACCGGGAACAAAGAGAAGTTTGTGGACCTTGTCAAGAAAGCCGCAGCCACTCCCTATGGCATCATCCTCATGTCATCGGATGCCGGCACGATGAAGGCGGCGCTTGAACTTGTCAAAGATAAGAAACCGCTCATCTACGCCGCAACCAAGGAAAATGCGGACGCCTTCGGAGCGCTCGCCAAGGAGTTCGCCTGCCCGCTGGCAGTAAAGGGTGAAAACCTGGACGACGTGAGCCGCCTTGAGCGAAAAGCTCACGGGTATGGGGCTCAAGGATCTTGTGCTTGATGCAGGGGCACGAAGCGTGAAAGGGGCGTTCCAGGATCAGATTCTCATCCGGAGGGCGGCGCTTCTCAGTAAGTTCAAGCCGTTGGGATTCCCGACCATCACCTTCCCCTGCGAAATGGCGGACAACGTTATGAAGGAGACGCTGATTGCCTCTCTCTTTGTGGCAAAATATGCCGGCATCATCGTCTTGAGCGATTTCGAGGGGGAGAACGTCTTCCCGCTCTTGCTCGAGCGGCTCAACATTTACACTGACCCGCAACGGCCGATGACAACCGAGCAGGGCATCTACCCGATCAATAACCCTGACCAGAACTCGCCGGTGCTCGTCACGTGCAACTTCTCGCTCACCTACTTCATCGTAACCGGCGAGATCGAAAACAGCAGGGTACCAACCTGGCTCTGCGTCATGGATACGGAAGGGCTTTCGGTCATGACTGCCTGGGCAGCCGGGAAGTTCGTCGGTGACGCGGTCGGGCCGTTCATCAAGAAGTCCGGCATCGCAGACAAGGTTGCGCACAAGAAGCTCGTGATTCCGGGCTATGCGGCGGGTATCCTGGGAGACCTGGAAGAGGAGCTGCCCGGCTGGGAGATCACGGTGGGTCCGCGGGAAGCAGCGCATTTACCGGCGTTCTTGAAGATGTGGAAAGTAAGAACAGGGTCAAGGGTCACGGAAAAAGGTTAAAGGCGTCATGTTTGATCTTTAACCTTTACTCGACCCTGACCTCGGACCCTTGAACCTGTTTTCAAAAGGAGGAGCCAATGGTACTACGAATCGGGGAAAACCTGAACGTGATAGCAAAAAGGATTGGTGAAGCATTAAAGGAGCGGGACCCGGTGCCCATACGGGAGATGGCGGAGGCTGAGGCAAAGGCAGGCGTGGACCTGATCGATATCAACCTTGGGCCCGCGAGAAAGGCAGGGGCTGAGCTGATGGAATGGGTCGTCAAAACGGTCCAGGAGGTCGTGCCGCACATCCCGCTCTCACTTGACACGACGAATGTTGAGGCTATGGAGGCAGGGCTCAAAGCGCATAAGGGCAGACCGCTGATCAACTCTGTGTCGGCGAGACCGGAGCGGATGGACGCCCTTGTTCCCCTGGCACAGAAGTACAATGCTCCCTATATCGCCCTCACCCTGGGTGTCGAAGGCATCCCGAGAGATGCGAATGAGCGGGGCATGCTGGCGGCCGAGCACCTGGCCAAGGCCGCTGAATTCGGTATCCCTGAGGATGATTTGTGGGTGGACCCTATAGTGCTGCCCATCAATACCCAGCAGATCCAGGTCCAGGGCTGCACCGAGTTCGTCATGATGCTGAAGGATATCGCGCCGACCTGCAAATCGACCTGCGGGCTTTCGAATATCTCGAACGGGGCGCCCGGCCACCTGAGGGGCATCCTGAACCGAACCTATCTCATCATGCTTAAACGGTACGGCATGTACTCGGCGATCGTCGATGCCTTCGATGCTGAGATGGCAGCCATCTGCCAGGACAAGATGCCCGGACTGGAAGCGCTCGTGCATAAGGTGATGGATGGCGAGGCTGTTGATACGGCGAAGCTCTCGAAAGAAGAGGTGGAGTACGTCAAGACAACGCGCGTGCTGCTCGGGCAGACGCTCTATTCAGATTCATGGCTGGAGTTGTAAGCCGGAGGCTCCTTTAAAGAAAGGTCGCGATCTGTTATAATATATATTATATATAGATATTTTAATATAGCCTGGGAGTACAAGCATCCCGGGCTATTGTCATGCGAGGAACAGGTATGAATGATCTTGTGAATGGTCCTTGGCTTTCTGAAGGAGATGGAGCAAAAGACCGGGGAAAATATCGGTGCGTGCTATCAGTGCTATCGTTGCACCAATGGTTGCCCTGCGCTCCCGGAGATGGATTTTTCTCCTCACCGGCTCATCAGGTATGTGATCCTGGGGCAGAGAGAGAAGGCACTCACGTCAAAAATGATCTGGTCCTGCCTGCAATGCACCACCTGCAGCATACGCTGTCCCAACGATATAGACATTGCCCTTGTAATCGACACGCTTCGAAAGATCGCGGTCAAAGAAGGTAAGGCCAAGGATCTGGACACGTGGACGTTCGACAAGTACTTCCTCGACAGCGTGAAAAAGCACGGCAGACTGTACGAGATGGAGACGATTCTCAAGTACAAGCTGGAGAAGAAGGACTTCTTTGGAGATACGAAGATGGGGATGGGGATGATGTTGAAGGGCAGGATGGGATTGCTTCCCCACAACATAAAGGATAGGCGGGGCATGAAGGCCCTGTTTGAAAAGGCACGAGGAGAGTAACATGGCGGCGACGCTTGCATATTATCCGGGATGCTCTCTCAAATCGTCGAGCAAGTTCTACGAGGCATCCATACAGAAGATATTCGGAAGATACGGCATCACGCTCAAAGAGATCGAGGACTGGTCCTGCTGCGGCGCATCGGCAGCGCACACGGTGGATGAACGACTCGGCCATGCCCTTGCGGCAAGAAACCTGGCGCTGGCAGAGAGAGCGGAATGCGACCTCTTTGCCCCTTGCTCGGCCTGCTACAGCAGGGCGAAGGTGACCAATGAGATGATCCGCTCCGATGCAGCATTGCAGGCGGAGATGAACAGGGCGATCGAGCCTCTTGGAGACGAGCTGCCGCTATCGAGGTGAAGAACATCATCGAAGTGCTGGACGATTATGTGGGAGCGGAAGTGATCGCGAAAGACAGGAAGTATGACCTTTCCTCTCTGAAAGTCGTTCCGTACTACGGGTGTGTCCTCACACGGATGATGAGGGTAAAGCCATATGACGACAAGGAAAACCCCGAGAGCATGGACAGGTTGCTTTTTGCGGCGGGGCTCGAGGTGCTGCGCTGGCCGTTCAAGATGGAGTGCTGCGGCGCGAGTAAGACGCTCACCAACAAAGAGATGACAAGGAGACTTTCAGACAGGATCATGGACATGGCGATCACGCTGGGTGCTGATGCTATCGTGACACCATGCCCCCTGTGTCAGATGAATCTGGACCTTCTGCCCGCGCTCGGGAGATCAAAAGAGTCGCTGCCCGTGCTCTTCCTTTCGGAGGTATTCGAGCTTGCCCTTTACGGGAAGATGCTCGGGGCCGGCTCCCACATGATACCCGCGGATAAGATGCTTGCGAAGGTGCAGGCCATGGATAGGCCTCAAAACAGTTTTGTGAATGCGAGGGATGTTCAATGAACGCAGAGGCGAGGCGTAGCGACCACGGTTTGCGAGACACGGAGATGGAACTGGAAGAGAGGCTTGAATTCATCAAGGCCTATGACCCCGAAGGCATGGACAAATTGAAACGGCTCCTTGACCGGAAGTCCTATCTCATGGACAAGAACGTGTATGGAGAGACGTTTACGGAGCGGCAGTTCGATCTTGTCTTTGACCCGCTTCTGCGCTCAGGCTTTGACAGGGCTCAGATACTCAAAGCGCTTTCCGAAAAAGATGATACGGTTCCGGGACTTGCTGAGAAGCTCTCCCTGGAGCAGTCCAGAACGTTTGATTACATAAAGGATCTGCTCAAGAGAAACCTGGTTGAGATTGTCGGGTTCGAAGAGAGACATCCCGTATATAGGAAGAGGTGACAGGCACTATGGATAAGGTTGGCAAAGTACTCGTCGTTGGTGGCGGCATTGGCGGCATGGAGGCTTCCCTCAATCTGGTCGAGGCCGGTTTTAAGGTCTACCTTGCGGATGAGAAGCCTAATATCGGCGGCAAAATGTCGCAGCTCGACAAGACCTTCCCCACGAACGACTGCTCTATGTGTATTATGGCCCCGAAGCTGGTTGAAACGGGAAGAAACCCGAACATAGAGCTCCTCATGGCGAGTGAGGTGGTCGCCCTGGACGGCGAGCCGGGCAATTTCACGGTGACGCTCAAGAGAAGACCGCGCAGGATCATAAAAGAGAAGTGCACGTCTTGCGGACTCTGTGCTCCTCAATGTCCCTCTAGAGGTGCCGGCCGACTACAACGAGGACCTGTCGCGCAGGAGCGCCGCCTATATCAATTTCCCTCAGGCGATCCCGTCCACCTACATGATAGACAGAGAGATCGCTCCGTGCGTGAATAGATGCCCGGTCAACCTGAACGCGCGCGACTATGTCGGGCTCATAGCTCAGGGCAAGTACCTGGAGGCTCTCGACGTTATCAGGGACCGGCTGCCCTTCCCCGGTGTCATCGGACGGATCTGTAACCATCCGTGTGAGGATGTCTGTATCCGGGGCGAGAAAGTTGACCAACCGATTGCCATCTGTGCCTTGAAGCGGTTCGTGGCAGACTACGAGGTTGGAAAGAGAGAGATACCTGTGCCCGAGGCTGGTGCGGACAAGGGCAAGCGCGTGGCCATTGTCGGCGGCGGACCCTCTGGCATGGCTTGCGCTCTCGATCTCAGGAAAGCAGGTTACGAGGTCGTGATATTCGAGGCATCGGACAAGCTGGGCGGCATGCTCTACTGGGGCATTCCGGCCTACCGTTTGCCTAAAGATGTGCTCGAACGGGAAACCTCGCTCGTTGAAAAGGCGGGCGTGGAAGTACGGTACAACACCAGAGTCGGAAAAGATATCTCGCTGAAGCAGATTTACGAAACATTTGACGCTGTCTACATAGGCTGCGGCGCTCAGGGCGGAAGAAAGCTCGGCATCGAAGGAGAGGATGCGCGCGGCGTCATGACCGGCATCGAGTTCTTGAGACTTTCGAACGAGAAAAAGCCCATACAGCTCGGCAAGCGGGTGATGGTTGTCGGCGGCGGAAACGTTGCGGTAGATGTGGCGTTGACCGCAAAACGGCTCGGCGCAGACCGATGTGCACATGGTCTGTCTCGAGCGTTGGGAAGAGATGCCGGCGAGTAAATCTGAGCTGGAGCAGACACTGCAGGAAGGGATAAAGATCCACACAGCCTGGGGACCGAGCATCATCAGGGCTGCCGACGGGAGCGTGAAAGGTATAGAGTTCAAGAGATGCACCAACGTCTTCGATGAGCTCGGACGGTTCAGTCCTTGCTATGATGCGCGGTGTGGCCAGGGCCTTCAGCGCTGAAACGGTGATTCTCGCAATAGGCCAGTCGCCGGAAACCGATTTCGTGCGGGACCTCGACAAATTCGAGCCCTTCCGGGGCGGCTGGATAAAGGCTGACAGTTGCACTCTTGAGACGTCAGTGCCGGGCATTTTTGCCGGTGGTGACATCGTGACCGGGCCAAAAATGGCGATCGATGCCGTTGACCAGGGACAAAAGGCTGCTGAGTCGATCAAGCGGTACCTCGAGGGAAGGGATCTCAGAGAGGGCAGGTTAGCGCGTGAGAATGAGCTGGTCGTGAATGCACCTCTCGACGTGGAGAGGAAGGTGCGCGTAGCCATCCCAACGCTGCCTCTGGATCAAAGGGTTGGGTTTGATGAAGTTGACCTGGTCCTGGATGAGGCTGCTGCCAGAGCTGAGGCAGAGCGCTGTCTGAGCTGCAGGAGATGTCTGGGCTGCAAGCTCTGCGAAGAGGTCTGTAAACCCGAAGCGGTCAACTATCTTATGGAGCCGGCGGAAGAGAAGGTCAATGTCGGCAGTATTGTCATCGCGGCGGGTCTCAGCGAATATGACCCTTCTCAGAAGCCGGAGCTCGGTTACGGTCAGTACAAGAACGTGGTGACCAGTACGGAGTTCGAGCGGATACTTTCGGCGACCGGTCCGACCTGCAGCATCGTCATGCGACCGGCCGACGGCAAGATCCCCAAAAAGGTCGCCTGGCTGCAGTGCGTGGGAAGCAGGGACAAGGTACACGAGTACTGCTCATCCGTCTGCTGCATGTATGCGACCAAAGAGGCCTTCATCGCAAAAGAGCATCAGAATGATCTGGAGCCGACTATCTTTTACATGGATGTGCGCGCCTTCGGCAAAGGGTTTGACCAGTACTACGAGCGGGCCAAGCATGAGCATGGCATCCGCTACGTCAAGTCAGCCATTTCGAGGATCCTGGAAGATCCCAAAACAAAGGACCTGGAAGTCTTCTATGTGGACGAAGATGGAAATACGAAATCGGAAATGTTTGACATGGTGGTTCTCTCAGTGGGCATGCGGCCGGCTGAGCATCTGGCGAAGCTTACCAGTGTGCTCGGCGTCGAGCTGAACGAATATGGTTTTGTGAAATCCTCGCCGCGCAATCCGCTGCTCACGACACGGGAAGGTATCTACGTGAGCGGCGCATGCGAGTCGCCGAAGGACATACCCGAGACGGTGACCCAGGCGTCCGGGGCAGCGTGCGAAGCGGCCATCATGATCGCGGAGGCCCGGGGCAAGAGCCTTGTCATCAAGGAGCTTCCTGAAGAGAGGGATGTTTCAAATGAGGAGCCGCGCATCGGCGTCTTTGTCTGTGATTGCGGCGTGAACATAGCCGGCGTGGTAAATGTGCCTGAAGTGGCGGCATATGCCAGGACCCTGCCGAATGTGGTCCTCGCCGACGAGAACCTCTTCACCTGTTCTCAGGATACGCAGGAGAAGATGAAGAAGGTGATGGATGAACAGCGCCTCAACCGGGTCATCGTTGCTTCCTGCTCGCCCAGAACGCATGAGTTTCTCTTCCGCACGACCATCAGGGAAGCAGGCCTCAACAAGTATCTCTTCGAGATGGCGAACATCCGGGATCAATGTTCCTGGGTGCACATGAAGGAGAAGGAGAGCGCCACGGAGAAGGCGAAGACGCTGGTGCGCATGGCTGTCATGAACGCCAACGAGATCAAGCCGCTCAAAGAGATCTCCGTGGACGTGAACAAGAAGGCGCTTGTGCTGGGCGGTGGGCTTGCAGGCATGACAGCGGCCCTGAAGCTTGCCAAGCAGAACTTCGAAGTCTTTCTCGTGGAAAAGGAGGCACAACTGGGAGGCAACCTGAGGCACGTCTATACGACCGTTGACGGACTCGATGCGCAGGAGTTTCTTGCGAACCTGATAGAGCAGACGACAACGCATCCGTTGATTCACGTAATGACGGAGACCAGCGTGGTGGAGCATTCCGGATTCAAAGGTAATTTCGAGACAGGTCTCTTGCATGGCCCTACAAAGACTTCAACCAAGCTGCAGCACGGTATCGTAGTGGTGGCAACGGGCGGCGAGGAGTTGAAACCGCGCGGGCTCTACGCGTATGGCGAAAGCGCGTCCGTCATGACGCAGATGGAGCTGGAAGAAAAACTGGTGAAAGGCACGCTCCCGCAGGCGGACCGTGTCGTCATGATCCAGTGTGTGGGATCGAGAAATGAAGAGCGGCCGTACTGCAGCAGAATCTGCTGCTCCACAGCGATAAAGAATGCGCTGCACCTCAAAGAGCAGAACCCGGACCGGGACGTGGTCATCCTGTACAGGGATATCATGACCTACGGATTCCTGGAAAAGTATTACCTGCAGGCGAGACGCGCAGGCGTGCGTTTCGTCAGGTACGATAAGGAGAAACCGCCTGTTCTCGATACGGCGAACGGCAGACTCGTGCTCTCCTGCTTTGACCCGTCGATCATGGAAGAACTGAAGCTGGAGGCTGACCTGTTGGCGCTTTCTTCTGCTGTCATCCCGAGGGAGAATGAGGAATTGTCGACGCTTCTGAAGTGTGCCAGAACCAACGAAGGGTTTCTTCCTCGAAGCGCACATGAAGCTGAGGCCTGTCGACTTTGCGTCTGATGGCCTCTATCTGTGCGGGCTTGCCCACTCCCCCAAGAATATCAGGGAGAGCATAACCCAGGCTGAAGCGGCTGTTGCAAAGGCGTGCACGATCCTCGCCAAAGAGAAGCTCATGGTTGGCGGCGTTGTGGCTGATGTGACGGCGGACAAGTGTGCGGCATGCTTGAGCTGCGTGCGGGTCTGCCCGTACCATGTGCCCGTCATCAATGAGAAGGGAGAGGCTGAGATTGATATGAGTAAATGCAAAGGGTGCGGCACCTGCGTGTCGGAATGCCCGGCCAAGGCTATAGAGTTGATGCATTACAGGGATGTGCAGATCGTTGAAAAAGCAGGCGCACTTGTGGCGCAAGGAGCAAGATGATGGGAACATTCGAACCGGAAATCATCGCATTCTGCTGCGAGCACTGAGCGTACACCGCTGCGGACCTGGCAGGTTCGATGAGATTGACTTACCCGACCAACGTGAAGGTGCTCAAGGTGCCGTGCACGGGCAGGGTTGATGTGATCCACATGCTCAAAGCGCTTGAAAATGGTGCTGACGGCGTCTACCTGGCGGGTTGCCTCGAAGGAGAATGCCATTACCTGGTGGGTAACCTGAGGGCCAAAAAACGTGTAGGTTACGCCAAGCAGCTCCTCGAAGAATGCGGTATCGGCGCGAGAGCGTGTGGCCATGTATAACCTGTCTTCGGCGCAGGGCCAGCGTTTTGCCGAGATCGCCCGGGAGATGACCGAAAAGATCAGACAACTGGGACCGAATCCGATGAAGAAAGCGAGGGGTCAGCGGGGCAAGGGTCAAGTGAAGCCAAATGAGGCAAGCGTGGCAAGGAAGGAAAGTCATGAAGCGGAGCAGCTTTCAGAGACTCTTGATTGTGTTCCCATGACCCTTGCCTACCCTGACCTTATACAAGGAGTGCAACGATGATAGTAGCAAACAGAAAACCCTTTGAAGAGCTTCTCGAGTTCATCAAGCCGTACTCGAAAATACTCCTGCTGGGTTGCAACGAGTGCGTCACCGTCTGCGCAACGGGCGGGGCCAAGGAGGTTGCCGTACTTGCCTCCGAGTTGAGGATGCATCAGGGAGAAAGAGGGACGACCGATCGAGATCACGGAACACGTACTCGAACGGAATTGCGACCCGGAGTACGTGGAGAGCCTGAAGACCCATGGTCGGCGACTACGAGATGGTCATGTCCATGGCTTGCGGCTGCGGGATACAGTTTGTGGCTGAGCACTATAGAGAGAAGCTCGTCCTGCCCGCGGTCAATACCACGTTTGACGGGGTTACGGAGGAACACGGGGTCTGGGCGGAACGCTGCCTCGGTTGCGGCAACTGCATCCTCGACAAGACCCTCGGCATCTGCCCGGTCACGCGCTGCGCAAAGAGCATCTTCAACGGCCCGTGCGGCGGTTCGCAGGGCGGGAAGTGCGAGGTGAACAAGGATACGCCGTGCGGCTGGCAGCTCATCGTCGACCGGTATAAAGAGATGAATATGCTCGATAAATACCTGGAGATCCAGCCGTTGAAGGACTGGTCGACGAGCCGTGATGGAGGACCGAGAAAAAGGGTGAGGGAGGATTTGAAGATATGAGCGCGAGCAATCTGGAGAAAGATCCTGAAGAGCGGGAACTTCGCCGTTACCGGTGAATGCGGCCCCCCGAGGGGAGCGGACGCGGAAGTCGTCAGGAAGAAAGGGGCCCACCTGAAGGGATACGTGGATGGCGTGAACGTCACGGATAACCAGACGAGCGTGGTCAGGATGTCGAGCATGTCCGCCTCACTCATTTTGAAGGAGATCGGCTTCGACCCCATCATGCAGATGGTCTGCAGGGACAGGAACAGGATCGCGATCCAGAGCGATATCCTCGGGGCATCGGCGCTCGGTATCAACAATCTCCTCTGTCTTTCCGGGTGACCACCAGAAATTCGGCGATCATCCGACGGCAAAGAACGTCTACGACATAGACTCGATGCAGCTCATCCAGACCGTGAAACGGTTGAGGGACGACGGAAAGTTCCTGGGCGGAGAAGAGGTGAAAGGCAGCAGGCCCGACTCTTCATCGGCTGTGCCGAGAACCCCTTTGCGGACCCCTTTGAGATCAGGGCCATGAGGCTGGCAAAGAAAGCGGCGGCCGGCGCACAGTTCGTCCAGACCCAGTGCATCTTCAACGTGCCCAAGTTTGAGAAGTGGATGGAGATGGTGCGCGACCTCGGCGTCCACGAAAAGATCTACATCCTCGCAGGCATCACGCCCTGCAAGTCGATCGGCATGGCCCGCTACATGAAGACGTCGGTGCCCGGCATGGATGTGCCCGACGAGCTGATCGACCGGCTGAAGGGGGTTCCCAAGGAAAAGGTGGCCGAAGAGGGCATCAAGATCGCGGTCGAGACGATCGAGCAGGGTGCGCCAGATCAAAGGTGTTGCCGGTGTCCACATCATGGCCATCGAGTGGGAAGAGAAAGTCCCCGAGATGGTGAAGGCAGCGGGACTATATCCGAGACCACAAGTCAACTGATACCAATTTGCCTTCACGTGTATACCTTCGTTGTCGCTGCGTCGCTCTCCTCGACGTACCCCCAGGTACGCCTGCGTCGGCTCCTCGCTGCCGCCTCGGTCTCCAACGTGAATGCGAATTGGTATAACTATTGGTTGATTGGTTTCCGATCCCCTCTATCGAGCGCTTTGGTGGAGGGGATTTTGATTTGTACCGTTGAAGTGTTCCGCAGCGTCTATCAATATTGACATCCGGTCGAGGGCATGCAATGATTCATGGTAGCTCGAAAAGCCCGAGTTGAGCGCCGGCAGGGCGTGCATCGAAGATAAGAATACATGTCATTCGTAGGTGAACCCCCTTCACCCTCTCCCGCGAGCTCGTCTCTAGCGCTGCAACCCACCCGGGGTTGAGGCAGATACTCACGCGCGATTTCCTTCTTGTGAGTTGCTCGCAGTTTGCCTTTACCTTCGTCATCAACATCCTTGTTCCCACTCTTCCGATCTATCTTTCGAATCTGGGGGCCAAGGAAGTTGAGATCGGCGTGCTTATAGGGAGCTTCTTCGTCTCTGCGCTGGTTCTCAGACCTTTTGTCGGCAGAGGACTCACGAAAATAGCCGAAAAAAGGTTTATGATCTGCGGCTCCATCCTCTTTGCCCTTACTTGCGTGGCCTACGTTGCAGCACCCCCTTTCTGGCCTTTTTTGATAGTAAGGATTCTTCAGGGAATAGGGCTCGCACTTTTTCACACCGCGGCCTATACGTTTGTTGCCAACATCACGTCAGAAGCGCATCGGGGCCAGAGTCTCAGCTATTTTGTGCTTGCCTTCAACGTCTCGTGCGCGGTGGGCCCTCCCCTCGGGATTGTGCTTGTCAACCATTTCAGCTTCATGGTCCTTTTCCTGGTCTGCGCCGGCTTATCGTTATGCTCACTACTCTTCGCTTGCATGCTGCGCACGCCGCACGTCGCTTCGTCGCAGCTCTTGCCGGTCGGCGCAGGTGCCTTCTTCAGCCGGAAAGCGCTTCCCCCGTCTATTGTCAACGCCCTTACGTACCTGACTTGGGGTTCAATAAACACCTTTTTTCCTCTTTATGCGGTACAGCATGGAGTGGCCAACCCGGGACTTTTCTTTTCGACCTATGCCGTTATGCTTATTTTAGGGCGAATTCTCGGGGCGAGGATAATGGACCTTTACAGCAAGGAAAGGCTCGTATTGCCTTGCCTTATTCTGTGCACCATTTCCATGGTTGTGCTTGCATTTTCCGAAACTATGCCCATGTTTATTCTTGCTGCCATAATCATGGGCGTTGGGTTTACGTTTCTGATGCCTTCCCTGCTCATCATCGCTATCGATCGTGCCCAACCGCATCCGGGTCTTGCCATGGGAACCTTCACGGCAGTCGGAGATATGGCACTGGTCCTGGGACCGGTGCTCATGGGCATGGTGATCCATGGTACGAGCTACACGACGATGTTTTTCTGTTTGGCTCTTATTGAGTTACTCAATATCGGGTATTTCTTACTTTCCGTGGGAAAGAAGCGATAAGTGGGCGACGCGAGGCGAGTTGGTCGATGACGGCAACGAAGTGGTTATGCAAGATATTTAAAGGTCCAGACTCGCTATGAGCTGGATTCTCTGAATCTTCTCTTCTTCCAGTCCCTCAAGGTCTTTCATTGTGATCCACCCGTCTCTCACTAACTGGCCGAAAACGTGGATTAACACCGAGTATCTATAGTCGTACTTGTTGTCGATTTCCTTCCTCTTCTCGTAGAGGTAATCCTCCAACCCCCAGATTTCTTTCGGCTCGGATAGATTGCTTGCCTTATTCTTCACGGTCTCGATGATATTGTTGCATTCGTTCTTATAGGCCTTGTCGAATGCTGCCCGCGATATCGATTTCTCCTTTTGACTCCACTTTACATCCGTCATCGGTCCTCTCTCAGCTTGGTTTCTTCTTGCCGAACGTCATCACCGGCGCGACCGAGGCCATCCGGTGAAACTAACCCGACTTCCTTCTGAGTCCGGTGGGTGAAGTGTGAGGCGGCGGAATATTGGTATTTTCATCCCTTGTCCCATGCTAGTGGCTGACCCCTTTGCCCCGTTGAATTCTTAGAGACCCTTCGAAACCATGAAGGACGGGTATTCCAAGAAGCGCTCAGCAACTCTGAGACTAATTCGCACGTCTTGGCCACCATGTGATCCGCCTTTGTGTATGGCATAACGCCCGCATAACCGGGAGGCAAAGCCGTTTGTTGCGATCCGGTTCATGCGGTGGAATGACTGGTTGGAACGACTCAGGATGCCTTCTTCAGCTTCTCTGCAACCCATAGTTTGATGATAGACTGCCTCGGTACGCCTAAACGCTTCGCTTCCTTATCCAGTAACTGAACCATCCACAGCGGGAAGTCAACATTGACCCGCTTCTGTTCCTGGGCCGGCCTTTTGGCCTTTGAAACGTCAAGATACTGCGAAACATCTTCACCTTCATCAAACCTCTTATCGAATTCCTTAGCCTTCATATAGTTCAATCTCCTCTTTGCGGGATCGCCGTACAGAGATTATCCTCACGGCATCGCCTCGATACGTTATCACTCCTGACCAATGTACACCCGCAATCTTTCCTATGACCATAAGCTTCGGTTCGTCCTCCGTTCTTGCTGGAATCTCAATCAGGTCAGGGTCGTCCCATAATGCTTGCGCTTCATAGAAATCAATCCCGTGCTTCTTCTTGTTCTTATCGCTTTTCACCGGATAGAATTCGAATTCCATGGTATATAAATTATACTGTTAATATACCCCAGACGCAATCTTTTGCTTTTGCTCACGTAAGTCTTTCTGCTTCCAACGCCTGGGTAACCCACGCGGCGGAACCACACCAAAGCAAGAAAGGACGGAGAGCGCCCGGGTCACACGTTGAGCAGTATCCTCAACACATTCTTACTCTCCACCCCCTCCAGGGCCGCAGGCGCCAGACCGAGAGCGTCTATGCTCTCGTTGATCAGCCGGATGCTCTCCAGCGGCTGAAACGGGAAGTCGGTGCCGAAGACCAGGTGTTCAGGGCCGGCAACTTCCATGGCGCACCGCAGGGCCGCCACATTGAATGAGACGCTGTCGTAATAGAATTCTTTAAAGTACTGGCTCGGAGGCTTGGAGATATTCTTGCGACAGGGGGGATGATTCCGATAGCCGCTGTCGAGCCGTCCCTGTATGTAAGGAATTGCACCCCCTAGGTGCGGCAGAATCAGCGGAATGTTCGGAAATCGCTCGAAGATGCCGGCAAAGACCATCTTCGCGACAGCCGCCGTTGTCTCAAAAAGGTAACCGACAAGGGGGGTCACGAAGAATTCGTCGTCAACGTCTGTCTGTGGTGGTGACATGGGATGGATGACAATGGGCACGCGAAGCTCGTTCATCCGCTCGTAGAAGGGGAAGAACTCAGGGGAGGAAAGAGGCCTGCCCGCTATGTTCGTTCCGAGAACGACCCCGTTCATTTTGAGCTTGCCGATGGCCCGGTCCAGCTCGGCGATGGCCAGGTCGGGAAAGTTGAGCGGCACACTTGCCAGGACGAGGAACTTTCCGGGGAATTTCTGCCTGATCCCGGCATAGGCATCGTTGGCCATCTGTGCCAGGTCGCGACTCATCGCTGCATCGGCCATGTAAACATTTGGAATGGAGAGCCCGAGGAGCTGCGTTTCTATCCCTGCTTTGGACGCCACCTCCGCCGATTCTTCCGGCGTGATGAGTACGCCTTTCTTCGAATAGTACGTGATGATCCGCTGGACATCGACAGGCAAACTGTTGCCCTCGGAAAGTTTTAGAATCTCTTTCCAATAATCCTGAGGGTAGAGGTGACAATGTGCATCGATCTTTCCCATGACATCTCCTTGTACCGATTTGCCTTCAAGTCCCACAGGGATGCTTCCTTACAGGATCTCGCTACGTCCCTTCGGTACGCCTGCGGCTGCTCTCCTCGCTGCCGCCCGGGGTACCCGGCCGAAGGCTGGGTCGTCCATCTTGAATGCAAACCGGTATCAGTTCCCGCTCAAGCGGAACCTTCTTTCAAAGCAATGTGCCTACTTACTGAGTCCCATCTCTTTCAGAAGCTTACCGAAAATTTCATAATTGGTAGCTACATAATCGCTGAACTCCTTACTGTTCCGGTAGAGAATAGTGAGACGCAGCTCTTTAATCCCTTTGACAACGGCGGGTTCTTTCAAAGCCGTGACAAATGCTTCTTCCACCTTCTTTGCGATCTCATCCGGCATGGCTTTCGGTCCGATGAGGCCCAGGAATACCGGGCAGGGCACGTCATAGCCAAGGTCTTTCAGGGTCGGCGTCTCCGGATAGTCGGGAGACCGCTTTTCCGAGAGGATGGCAAGGACCCTTGTCTGATTTCCCTCGATCATCGAGTAGTTGAAGTCACCTGCGCAGAACATGATATGCCCGCCCAATACGGCTGCCTGATATTCGGGGCTCGACCTGAAAGGTATATGCGTGAACTGAACTTTTTCCTTCTTTGCAACCTGTTCCAGCACGAGATTTGAGATGCTGTTGGGCGCGTTGGTGCCATACGTGACCTTACCAGGGTTCTGGCGAGCATAGGCGATCAGATCTTTGAACGTCTTGAACGGCGAGTCGGCCTTTACAATGACCCCGAAGGTGAGATCCACGAACTCCATGATAAACTTCAGATCCTTCAAAGGGTTATACGGGATTTTCTCCAGGTAGGGCAGGGTAAAGAGGGGAGCACCCCCCGGGCACTGGCCTATGGTATAGCCGTCCGGCTTGGCCGATGCAATGGCTGCCGTGCCCACGGTACCACCGCCGCCCGGCCTTATTCATTATGGCAATCGGCTGGCCGAGATACTTTTCCGCCTCCTTGGCCAGCAGACGGACTGCGAGGTCCGAACTGCCGCCGGGAGAAAATGGGATGATGAAGTTGATGGGGCGTGTGGGATAATTGGCTTCCGCCCCCTGGCAATGTCCGGCTTGCGCAACAAAGAAGACGAGAAGGGCAGGCAGAAAGACTATCCACTTTTTGTAAAAAGCTGTACGCATGTAATCACCTCCTGGTTCAGCCTGCATTCATCAGGTGCCGGCCTCGCGCTAGCGCTTGTTCCACGGGGGCATGGGATAGGCCAGAGGAGCAGAGGCCTGATCCTTGGGCCATATCAGCTCATCTTTGCCGTTCTGCCACTGCGTCATCGTCTGAATATATTTCCCCTCGCCCCTGCCGTTCGGTTTGAATTTCATCTGTCCCATGATGGTCATCATATTGGTAGCTGCCAGTGCATCCCGCACCTTGTCCTTGTTGAGCGTGCCTGCCCGCTCCAGCGCATCGGCCAACACCTGCACGCAGACGTAGGCGGAGCCCGCAGGCGGCTCCGGATTGTCTCCGTAAGCGGCTCTGTAATCATCATTAAACTTCTGGACGCCGGGCAGCTTAAGGTGATAGTCCCAGCCACCCGAGTGGGAAATATAGTCCCCGTCTTTACCCAGGTTCTTTGTCCACATGGCGACATCCGCGGCTCTCATGATGTAAGCGAACTTCGGCGCCCAGTCGATCTCCTTCATCTGCTTCACTATCGTTATGCCCTGCGGCGGTGAGGGATTTGTGTAAAGGGCTTCGGCGCCCGCGGATTTGGCGGCTACGATGAGTGAGGAGAAATCATTTGCGCTCATCGCGTACTTTTCATGAGTGACTATGGTGTAGCCACCGCGCTTGGCGGCCAAATCCTTGAGGTATCTGCCTGTTGCCACACCCCACTCCTCCTGTATCTCAAAGAAGGCGATCTTCGTCGGCCTCTGGTTCTTGGGGATGGAATCGAGGACGTCCAGGAAAGTGATGACCTGGTCCTGCTCCGCCATGAAAGGTGAGAAAGAGTATCTGTACCCTTTCTCAAATTCTGCGGTTGAGCCAATGGTAGTAACGACAATGGGAACCTTGTATTTTTCCGCTACAGCCAGCTGCGGGATGAGAAGGTGCGCGGCAAATCCGCCGAGGAAAAAATCGACCTTGTCGATGGAGTAAAGCTTCTCCATCCTGCTCACGGTCTTGGCCGGGTTTGACTCGTCGTCCAGAAAGACGAGTTCGAGAGGGATCTTCTTGCCGAACTCTTTGATGGAGACGCCTCCGGTGCTGTTTATGTGCTTGACCGCTACCTCGTAACCCTGTTTGACCCACTTGCCTCCGGCAGCCATATTGCCGGTCAACGCGTCTACCACGCCTACTTTGATGGTGGCCGGCGCTGCCGACGCCGCATGGGCGGTATGCCAGGGAACACCAGCGATCAGCAACCCGAGCAGTAAAGCCGTCACTGCCACTCTGATGCATCTTCTCCTTTTCATACTTCTCCTCCCCTCAGTGTTGGCCCCCTTTGAAAGGTGGGCTTGATCTATTACTGGGGCTCGCGCGTCGCCCCCTCCAGCGGCAAAGCCCCACCCGCAAGCGGGTACCCGGCTCGCCGTGCTCGCTAGGTGGATTCCCGCGGGAATCTACGCAAATGTTATCAGGTCCGAATGCGTAACTGCAACATTATAATTGTAAGCCGGCCCTTCCATCTGCTTTTCCAGCATGCGTCGGCCGCGAGGATAGCCGGCGCAGCAGTCGATCGGGACAACCACGTTGTAGTGGCGCACGTGGAAGCCGATGACCGCATGATAGACGCAGACGTCAGCGGCGACGCCCATCACGATGATCGAATGGGTCTCGGGCGTAATGCCAAGCCGTCCCAGCAAAGCGTCCATTTCTGTTCTGTGAAAACAATCATGCGTTTCCTTTTCGACAATCGGCTCTTGCTGCACGGGTCTCAGCTCCTCGATGTAGGCAGAGCCCCACGTGTTCCTGAGGATAAAAGGGGAGGTGCCGAAGCGGACAAATTCCGGGGAATTCTTCTCGCGAAGGGATTGCACAAAGATCACCTGGGCTTTGGCGGAACGGCATCTTTCAAGCAGCTTCTGACAGTGCGGGATCACCTCATCCACCCCGTCCGGATGGTAAAGCTTGCCGCCCGGCTTGCAGAAATCGTTCTCCATGTCTATGATCACCAGTGCTGTTAAGCCTGGATCCAGCTGCAGGTTTTTGTACTTCTTCTTTCTATTCATCGATCTCCTCCTTTTCATCGGGTCAAGTCTCTAAACAGATTCTGCCATATCTTCAATCCCGCGCGGCTCTTCCCGCGATCCTCGTAGCAAGGCCCCGGATCTTTGTGCTGATGGACATCAAACCTCCGGGAACAAAGAGGACGACCAGGATGAAGGTGAATGCGAAAACTACGATGTGCACCTCGCCAAGGCTGATCGCAAAGAGTTCGCTCAGGCCAAGAAAGCACGCTGCACCCAGGATCGGGCCCGCAATGGTCCCCAGACCCCCGATGAAGGTGGTCAGGGTGGGCAGGAAAGACCATGATAGCTCAAACGGGGCGTAATAGTAATAGCTGACCTGATGGTAGGCGAAGATGCCGCCCCCGAGACCGACCAGCAGGGAGCTGACCATGAGGGCGAATACCTTGTGCCTGAATGTCCTCACCCCCATTGCTTCGGCCGCTGCCTCATCGTCGCGGATCCCAACGAGGGCGAGTCCGGTGCGGGAACGGACGATCCAATATACGACTGAAACCGTTAGTATCGCTACGATCAGGCGCAAGATAGTACCGGCTGAGTATCGTGTAACTCACGAGATAGCCGCTCGAGAGGGAGCCGGGCAGAGGGAACAGATTGGCCACGGTGATCTGGGCGATCATGGCGAGGGCCAGCGTGCCGATAGGAAAGTAGGCGGAGCGCATACGAAGGCAGGGAACGCCGACAAGGGCTGCCAGCACTGCAGCCCCTAAACTTCCGGCGACGAGAGAGGGCGCTATGGACAGACCAGCAGTCCAGAGTAAACGGGTAATGAGGGCTCCTGTTCCGAAAAAGGCCGAGTGGCCGAGGCTTACCTGTCCGGTAAAACCGCCGAGAAGGTTCCAGCTCTGCGCAATGATGACATAAAGAAAGAACATGAGTAAAAGGTTGAGCATATACTCAGACCGGATGACAGCTGGGAGAAGGGCGAAGAGCAGCACCGCCAGGCCGGAAATCATCCAGGCTATCCGCCTCATCATAGTTCCTGCCTCTTAAAAAGGCCTTTGGGAAACAGAACCATCACGAGCACGAAGACGACGAGACCCGTTACCTCACGGTATGGCGCGCCGAAGAGATAGACGCTTATCGCTTCCATAATGCCGAGGAAGAGTCCGGCCGGGAAGACCCCATTGATGTTACCTATCCCGGAGAGCATCACGACGATAATGCCTTTGTTAAACCACTGGATCCCGACAGTCGGCGAAAAGGACTTGAGCCCGATCAACACGGCAGGGATACTGGCCAACCCCACGCTGATGGCAAAGGAAACGAGGCAGGTAAAATTGACGTTTACCCCCATCAGGCTGGCTGCTTCATAGTCCTCGCTTACCGCCATGATCGATTTTCCGAAGTAAGTCCTGGAGAGAAAGATGTGGAGGGCCGCTATGATAACGAGCGCGGAGAGTACCCCTAAACATCCGATAAGAGGAAAGCGAAGGCCGAGTATCCCAAAGGTCAGGCCTGAATACGAAGGTGTTATGCTCCGTTCATCACCTGTCCAGAAAAACGTGGCCAGATTATCGATGAGCAGCATCAATCCGAAGCTGATAAGGAGCGAGTTCTTGATTCTGCCGGGCTCAGGGAACATGATGAGCCGGGCAAAGGAGACTCTGAAGAGTGCCGCCGCCCAGCAGAAAGAGCAGGAATGCAGCGAGGGGCATCGAGGCAAAAGGGTCAATACCTAAGTGAAACAGGAAAAGGATGCCGTACGCGCCCAGGATGATGAGAGAGCCTTGCGCCAGATTGAGGTATCTCATGACCCCGAAGACCAGTGCAATCCCTATCGCAATGATGCCATAGAGTGCACCGTTGAGTACTCCATATACCAACGTCTGTCCCATCTAATATCGGCTCGCCTTCAAACGTATACCTTCGTTGTCGCTCGGTCGCTCTCCTCGACGTACTTGTAGTACGCCTGCGTCGGCTCCCTCGTTGCCGCCTCGGTCTCCGTTCGAATCCGAGCCGATATAAGCCGGCTAGGCGTACCTACCGCACATCGGAAAATCAGCTCATCCCAAGGTACGCTGCTTTTACGTGTTCGCTCTCCATAAGTTCCCGCGCAACACCTTCTCCCACGATCCGCCCTGTCTCCATGATGTAAGCCCTGTTGGCAATCTTCAGGGTCATGGGCACGTTTTGTTCTACGATGAACAAGGTTATTCCGGCCTTATTAATAGTAACAAGCACGTCGAAGATCTGTTTCACCAGCAAGGGAGAGAGCCCGAGAGAGAGCTCATCCAGTAAGAGAAAATCATTCCGCCCCATCAGCGCCCTTCCTATGGCGAGCATCTGCTGTTCGCCGCCGGAGAGCAGGCCGGCAGGCTGGCGGGATCTCTTCTGAAGGATGGGGAAAATCTCGTAGACCCAGTCGAGGGTCGTCTCCTTTTGGGGCCGTGCTTTCTTGAGAAATGCTCCCATCTCAAGGTTCTGCAGCACCGTCATCTTTGGGAACAACCGTCCTCCCTTCCGGGACCATGGAAATGCCGGACGCCGTGATTGCGTGAGGCGGTTTGTCATTCAGCAGAGTGTCGCCATAATGGATGGTGCCTTCGCTCGGTCTGACCAGCCCGGCTATGGTTCTGATCAGTGTGCTCTTTCCTGCACCGTTGGAGCCGACGAGGGCGACGATTTCACCTTCCCTTACTTCAAGGTTCACGTCCCAGAGCACTTGCAGATCGCCATAGCGCACATCCACGTGCTCAACTCTGAGCATCATGCGTATCCACCCCCAGGTATGCCTCGATCACCTGCTTATCCTGAATCACATCTCCCGGTAGCCCTTCGGCGATCTTCTCTCCTGTATTGAGGACCATGACGCGGTCGGATAACTTAAGGATCGCCCTCATCATATGTTCTATAATGATTATGCTGATCCCGGAGTCTCTTATGCGCATCACCAGGCTTGAGGCGGCTTCCATCTCCGTGGGGTTCAAGCCTGCCATGATTTCATCGAGGAGGAGCAGCTTCGGCCTGGTTGCGAGGGCCTTTCCGAGTTCCAATCTTTTTCTGTCGATGAGGCCAAGGCGACCTGCGCCTGTTGACCGTTTTGCGCCCAATCCGATGAAGTCGAGAATCTCGTTCGCTTCGGTTTCAGCGAGGCTCAATGTTCTGGCCGGTGCAGACCCGTAGGCCCTGCCCAGCTTTACGTTGTCGAGAACGGAAAGAAGGGGGAACGGTCTGGTGATCTGGAAAGTCCGGGCCAGGCCCATTTGACAGACGTCCGCGCAACTTGCTGCGGTGATGTCTCTCCCGCCAAAGCGTATGCTGCCTCTATCCGGCTTGAAGACGCCTGCGATCAGATTAAAGAGTGTGGTCTTACCTGAACCGTTCGGGCCTATGAGGCCCAGTATTTCCCCCTCGTTGAGATAAAAATCTACCCCTTTGATGGCGGTCAGGCCACCAAAGAATTTGTACAGGCCCTGGGCCTCCAGCAGCGTGGCCATGATTCAGCAACCCATCACACTTTCTTTCGCTTCCGGGCAATCTTCTCGCCGGTCTTGTAATGTTCGCCCTTGAGCGCGAGCTCGGCCTCTTCCTGGTCTTCCCGGGTCCAGTGACCGAGGTTATAGCCGTACCAGGGCACCGTCGGACTGAGGGCGGGAAGCCCCTCTTCTTCCCAGATCTTCCGTGCATGCTCCATGAATTCTTTCCTGGGAAGAGATGTTGGCGGATATGCCCATTTGCGGGTAGCATCGATCAGGATGGATGTGGTCGGGGGATAGGCAGTCATCTGCGATATCTCTTCAGGGGGCACGGCAGAAGGGTCAAGGTGTGCGGACTTTCCCGGAGTGATGCGGATGTCCTTGTCCGGCTGAACACGCCAGCAGAGGGCCCACAAATACGAGTTGCGGGTCGTGGGGGTCGATATCGTCATCAACGACAATGACCCATTTGAGATATCCCGGGTCAAGGGCCACAGCCCCGTTGAGGGCTTTCCAGGGTACCGTGCGATCCTCCGCATTCGGCTTTTTCAAGACTTATGACACAGAACTGTTCGGTGCCGCTCTCTCCGTGAAGCCCCACGTCAACGAGGCCGCTGATGCCCAGATCATGCTTCAGTAATTTGTAGTAAGCCGCTTCAGTACCCACCCCTTTGATCACACTGCTCTCGCTGGGAGGAAACTGACTGATGAAGGTGTTCCAGATGGGCTTTTTCCGGTGGGTGATGCACGTAATGTTCATGAAGAGGTTTTCCGTGGCCAAGCCCATGTAGCCGGTATATTCACCGAAGGAGCCCTCTCTTTCCAGGGCATCGGTCGGGATTTCACCCTCTATGATCACCTCCGCGGTTGCCGGGACTTCAAGAGGGACGGTCTTGCAGTTGACCAGTTCGACAGGTTCTCCGCCAAGGCCGCCCGCAATCTCGTATTCATCCTTTCCGATAGGAAATTTGGTGACCGCTACCATGCCGAGGGTAGGGGTTGCCCCGATGAAGACAGCCACGGGCATGGGTACGCCCTTCTCTTTGTACTTCTGCCAGTATTGCCGCATATGCTGGGGCGGGCGGCAATCGCAGCCGACCCTCAGCTTGTCCTTCACCATACCCCTGTAATTCCCTACGTTGATCGTCCCGGTGTCCGGGTCCTTCGAGACCCAGTTGGCTGCGGTGAAGTAGGGGGCATTATCAAAGCCGGGCGTTGATATGGGGATGGGGAATTCCTCCAGGCCCCCGTGTTCGAGCAGCGTTTTGCCCATGTGGACTTCCTCCTGGCAGGGACCCTGGGAGACGAGCCGTGGCTTTATCGGGTTGAGCTGAGCTTCGGTCCACCGTGCCATTATCTCTTCCGGCTTACATCCCATCGCGAGGGCGTAAATCTGCCGGGAAGCGGCGTGAGCGCCGACGAGCACTGAGCCGTTGTATTTCCTGCCCTTTATGTCAGTCACATTCTGGAACAGAAAAGGTTTCCGGTCCTTTTCCGGAAGGCCTCTAAACTGCCAGCGAACGAGGGGTTGAAGTTCCGTGTCTTTGTTGATCTGTCTCTCAATCGTGTAGATCATGCCCTGCGCGCGCAGCACCCCGACATATTCCCGCAAGGTCTTTGTAGTAAGCCATGGGTACCCCCTCAGGTTAATGCATAGTTTGATACGATTCAGGATACTGCGAGTCGCTTTCCATGTCCGGCTTCCAGTTCATTCTTTGCCGGGTATCGGCCCCTGCCGCCTCTTGCGTGCCTATCAGTGGATAAAACGTTATAGGCCCGTATAGCGCTTGTCAAGGGTTTTCTTGTTACCAAAAAAGCACTTGACAATTTGCGGCTCTTCTTGTACCAATTTAGTCGGTGTTCTATATACCGGTCGGTACATACATCACTGTAAGAGCGCCTCACATTTGGATGGGGGATGTGAATTCATTTTGCGACCCAGGTAGGGACCAACTCAATCGCCTGTTCTCGGAAGATCTCATCGCGGTCAATAGAGGGTTTATCCGGACTACCGCTTAACTGCAGTTAAAAAAAGGAGGGGTAAGATGTCAACGTATAGGTCGTCAGGGTTTGGATGTTCCATCTTTCTTGTGATGCTGATTTCACTTCTTCTATCCTCGAATGCACCTGCTCAGGCCACCAAGGAGCCGATAAGAATCGGCATGGATGTAGAAATGACCGGGGTCATGTCGGAAACTACAATGAACGCCAAGCAGGGCTATGACCTGTACCTGCAGGAAGTGGGGTACAAGGTGGCGGGCAGGCCTATAAAGATCATTGAGTACGACAACAAGACGGACCCCGAAGCTTTCCGTAGAGGTGGCGCAAAAACTGGTGGAGAAGGATAAGGCGCAGATACTCTGCTTTGGAACCAACAGCGCGGCCGCAATAGCAGTGAGAGGCTATGCTGAAAAGGCCAAGGTACCCATGGTGGTGGTTGCAATGGCAGGGACGGAAAGAGTCACGCTTCCCCCCAACAAGTATATCTTCAGGATCACCTATGCCGACGGACAGATGGAACTGCCTTTGGGTAAGTATGCCTACGAAAAGCTTGGTTACAGGAAGATGGCCTTGATGGCGCCCGATTATGCGGGCGGCACGGGAAAGCTCTGGGCATTCCAGCAGGGTTTTGAGAAGGCTGGCGGCAAGGCAGTTCAGACGATTCTCTGGCCGTTGGGAGAGATGGATATGGCCCCGTATTTCGCGCGTCTCCAGCCCGATGTGGAAGCGATCTTCCCGTTCATTCCCGGCGATATCTCTATCAACCGCTTCATCAGCCAGTACTTCGAGCTTGGCCTCAACAAGAAGATAAAGCTCTGTACGCACTGGACCTTCACCGAGGACTACTTCACCCTTCAGACCTTCAAAGATAAGATGCTGGGAGTTGTGAGTGGAGCACATTACACCCCCAGCTACAACACACCCGAGAACAAGCGCCTCACTGAACGCTACTATGCCAAATACGGCAAGAAGAAAATGATGAATTCTGACGTTGCTATCGGTTATGAATCGATGAAGTTTATCGTCACTGCGCTCCAGGCGATTAAAGGCAACGCGGAGGACACCGAGGCTTTTCTGAAGGCGATGCATGAAACGAAGATCAAGGGTGTGGAGAGCACCTCTTTAAGCGTGGATGCTAACGGAAACGTGATCCGTGACTTTTTCATCCGGCAGGTGCAGAAGAAGGATGGCGTTATCGAGAATGTCGTGCTCGATGTGATCCCGCAGGTGCAACAGCCGCCCGAGGGCTACACGGTAATGCCGGGCAAATAGAGCTGCGACCTGATAGATTTATGAGAAGAAATCGCTTTCTTGAAGAAAGGGTTCAGTCATGAATGCAAGAACCGCAAGCACCGTGTTAGCCTGCCTCCTGGTCATGGTGGCTGTGTCGACCGGTTGGGCTAAAGATGACTATCCCAACAAACAGATTCAACTGATTTGCCCCTATGCTGTCGGGGGCATCACTGACCTGAGTTCCCGGATCCTCGCGGAGAAGATGGGAGAACTTATGGGCCAGCCGGTTGTCGTCGTCAATAAGCCGGGGGCCGGGGCAGCACTGGGCACAGGCTTTGTGGCTGCTTCCAAGCCGGATGGCTACACGATTCTTACCACGTGGACGGGTGTGGCCGTCCTTGTTCCTCTCATTACTCCTAATCTGCCCTACAAGATGACTGACCTCACGCCTATCGGAAAGGCGCTGAGCGTTGACCAGCTCCTGCTCGTTAACAAGAACCTGCCGGTAAAAAGCGTGGCCGAATTGATCGCGTACGCGAAGCAGCACCCGAAAACCTTGTCCGGCGGTACCGCGGGGGTAGGAACCCTTCCCCATCTGGTTCTGGAGCAGCTCAATGCCGTGGGCCAGATAGACATCCAACACATCCCGTACAATTCCGAGCTGCAGGCTGTTACTGCGCTGGCGGGCGACCACGTACAGGTTAGCGTCTTGACCCTGACTATTGCTGATCCTCATATCCGATCGGGTGCTGTCAAGGCCCTGGCGGTCCTTTCTTCCAAACGCGACCCTGCCATTCCGCAGGTGGCCACGTCGGCAGAACAGGGATATCCCGAGCTGATGGCTTCCATCTACAACATTCTTTTTGCGCCTGCCAAGACCCCGGCGCCGGTCCTGAGGAGGCTGGAAGAAGTGCTTGAGAAAACGCTTCGGGACAAAGAGACCCGCGAAAAACTGGAAAAAATGGGGTATAAAATTGACTTCATGAGTGGCAAAAATACGCAGGCATTCCTGGAGTCTGAAACGAAGAAGTGGTCCACGGTGGTCAAGCAAGCCAACATCATGATGAAGTAACGGCAGGCCGAGGATTGACTGCCGTTCTCCAGACGGCTTCGCGGTCTTGCCCAGCCGTGGGCAGTCGTTGCTCTTCATCCCCCGATTCCTCGCGCAGGAAGGTAACGATAGACGATCGTAAAAGAGGGCGTCGGACGGTGGAAGTCGCTTGCGGTCCGAGCAGGGCAGCCTGATAAGAAGGAGGAATACAGATGCCTTATGCTGATCTGAGAGCATACATGGACCGGCTGGAAAAAGAGGGAGACCTCAAAAGAATTAAGGCAGAGGTTGACTGGAACCTGGAGCTGGGCGCGATCATGAGGAGGGCCAACGATTTGCGGGAGCCGGCCCTTCTGTTCGAAAAGATCAAAGGTTATCCTTCCGATGGCAGGGTCCTTGCGAACCTTGTCGGTGCTTCCAAGCCGAACGTCTTCGCCAGGGTTTGTCTGTCGCTGGAACTCCCTGTGAATACGCCCGCACCCGAAATCATTGAAGAGATAGTGCGTCAGGTTTGAACATCCCATAAAACCGGTATTGGTCGACAACGGGCCGTGTAAGGAAAATATCATAAAGGGTGATGCTATCGATGTGCTAAAATTGCCGGTTCCCCATTTCCGGGGTTTTGACGGGGGGCGTTTCATCGGCACGTGGCACACGGATATCACCCGTGACCCGGACTCGGGGTGGGTCAACTGGGGTATGTACCGGCATATGGTCCACGACGGGCGCTCTATAGGGTGGCTGGCCAATCCGGGTCAGCACGGGCCAGGGATGTACTATCGGAGGTATGAAGCAAAAGGAGAAGCAATGCCTATGGCGATAGTCATAGGAACGGACCCTGCCTGTGCCTCTGCATCCATGTCCCTGGTCGCATCTGGCGTGAACGAGGTTGACCTTGCAGGCGGCTTAAGGGGTGAGCCGGTAGAACTCGTGAAGTGCGAAACGATAGATCTTGAGGTGCCGGCCACAGCAGAGATCGTTCTGGAAGGCGAGGTCCTGCCGGACGAGAGAAGACCGGAGGGCCCTTTCGGAGAGTATGCGGGCTATTTTGCCAGCGACAAGGCGCCACAGCCGGTCTTCAGGATCAACTGTGTCACGCACCGGAATCAGCCTATTCTGCCCGTCTCATCACCGGGCAAGCCCTTCGATGATACCACGTTCGTCTATTCACTGTACGGTAGTGCCGCCCTGGCGATGGAACTCCGGAAAATGGGGTTCCCGTTTAAATCAGTTTACCTTACGCCTTCGATGATGGCTGTTATCATATCTGCGAAAGAGACGTACCCGGGATATGTCCATACCCTCTCTTCCGCTATCTGGGGAACCAAGGTCGGCGTCTACAGACCGGTAGTCATCGTGGTCGGTGACGATGTAGATGTCACAAACATGGATGAGGTTATGTGGGCATTGACGACAAGGGTGCACCCTGTCAGGGATATTCATGTAAAAAAGCGCGCCCCCAGTCACGCCCTTTTTCCGTTCCTCTCACCTGAGGAGAGGGCTACGCACACCGGTGCTGCTGTCTGCTATGATGCCACGTTCCCTTTTGAATGGAAGGAGAACACACCGAGGATTGCTGATTTCGAGCACGCGTGGCCAGAGGAGACGAGAAAGCTCGTGCTGTCGCGATGGAAGGAGTATGGCTTCAAATGACTTCGTGTAGTAGAAACACTGAGGTAGGAGGCCGACATCCGTGGAACTGCCCGTAGCCGTTTCCCAGGTACTCAACGGGATTGCCTTCGGCATGTTGCTTTTTCTCCTTGCTGCGGGGCTTAGTCTGATGTTCGGGCTGATGGGCATTGTCAATCTTGCCCACGGTTCCTATTTCATGGTCGGCGGCTACGTGGGCCTTACCACGCTCGAAGCAACAGACAGCTTTCTCCTGGCCATAGCAGCCGGTGCCGCAGCCGGGGCTTTCCTGGGCTTTCTCACCGAGCGTTTTTTCATGCGCCGTGTTTACGGACTGCACGGTCACGAGTCCATCCTGCTCACGTTCGCTCTCAGCCTGGTCCTGAGTGACTTTTCATTATTTCTCTGGACGGGCACGCCTCGCTGGGTCCAGGCGCCCTCCTTTCTCGATATGTCATTCCCGTTGCTGGGCAACCCTTACCCGGCCTACCGTCTGGCGATCATATTGATAGGGACGGTGGTCTTTATCGGCCTTTACTGGTTCCAGGAGCGGACACTCTGGGGAGCCACCGTGCGCGCCGGAGTGGATGACAAAGAAATGGCAACGGGTCTGGGGATCAATATTCCGCTTGTTTTCACCATGGTTTTTTGCTTGGGCGCCTTTCTGGCCGGATTTGGAGGCTTCGTGGGTGCACCGATCCTGGGGCTGCATATCGGCCTCGATATCGAGGTAATCATGCTGGCGCTGGCTGTGGTTATCGTAGGAGGTATCGGCAGTCTGACCGGGTGCCTGGTGACCTGCCTCCTGATGGGCTTGAGCGATACCCTCGGAAAGGTGCTCTGGCCGAGCTACGCCTCGCTCACGATCTATCTCGTCGTCGTGATCGTTCTCCTGGTAAAACCCGAAGGCCTCTTCGGGAAAAGAGATGCAATGAATGGAAAAAGCGGCTCGTCCGTGGAAATCTATTTTGCTCGCTATGGCCGGCGTGCCCTGCGTTCTCATGGTGCCTTTGCTGCCGGACTATGCTGTCACGCTGGCAACCTCGATCATCATCTACAGCATTTACGTGACGAGCGCAAATCTCCTGACGGGTTACACAGGACTTGTCTCGCTGGGGCAGGCCATGTTCTGGGGTTCGGCGGCTTACGCCGTGGCTATTCTGACCACCAAGGCCCAGATCACCAACTTCTATCTGGTTGCGCTGATCGGGCTGCTCGTCGTCGTTCTGATCAGCGCTTTTTTTGGGGTTCTTGCGCTTCGGGTGAAACGGCTCTATTTCATGATCGTCACGTTTGCTTTTGGCCACGTGGTCTGGTGCATAGCCATGTACCCGATGCAGAGCATAACTCGTGGGTACGACGGCATCAAAGATATCGCACGTCCTGAGCTGGGATTATCTCTTTCTCTGGCAACGGGCGTCAGCTTTTACTATTTTGTGCTGATCGTTGCGGCAATCTGTTTTTTCATTTTTCTCCTTATAATAAGGTCACCATTCGGCCATGCGATAGTCGGCATACGCGACAACGAGCACCGGATGATCGCCCTGGGATATAACACGTTTCTCTACAAGTATATCTCGTATATTCTCTCGGCGGTTTTTGCCGGTGTTGCCGGCATGCTCTTCGCTTATTTCAATGGCTATGTAAATCCTTCGGAGTTGCACTGGCTCTGGTCGGGAGATGCCTTGATGATGATGTTCATCGGTGGGATAGGGACGTTTTGGGGGCCCTTGTGGGGTGCGCTGGCTTATACGGGCTTACGGTACTGGATTAGCAGTTATACGATGTACTGGTTTGGGATCGAAGGGATAATCTTTATTCTCGTGGTATTATTTTTCCGCGGAGGTATAGCCGGTTTCGTAATGAACATGCAGAAGAGGCTGAAGTGACAGAGGCACTGAAGGTCGATAGCCTCTACAAGAATTTCGGCGCGTTGCAGGTCGTGAGAGATCTCTCCTTCAGCATTCCTGCAGAGGAACGTCGGGTAGTCATCATCGGCCCGAACGGCGCCGGCAAAACCACATTGTTTAATCTCATCAGCGGAGAGCTGCCGCCATCAGGAGGCACCATACATCTGTTCGGACGCGATGTCACGAGGATGCCCTGTTATCGCAGAACCCGGATGGGTCTTGCCCGCACCTTCCAGATAACAGATCTCTTCCCCTATTTTACGCTCATGGAGAACCTGCTGTTAGCGCTTCAGGCGCATGACCCATGCGCTTATCAGATGCTGCGGCCGCTTCGTTCCTACGGTCACCTGTATGAAAAGGCTGAGAAGCTTTTGAGGCAGATGAAACTCTGGGAAAAGAGAGATTTTGCCATAACGGCCTTATCTCATGGGGAGATGCGGCTCGTGGAGCTTATGCTGGGCATAGCGGGGGGGCCGAAAATCCTCCTGCTGGACGAACCGACCGCGGGGCTGACTCGTTCGGAAGGGGTGTGGCTTGCCAACATGATTCAAAATCTGCTGAAGGATGTAACGCTTCTTATAATCGAGCATGACATGCAGATCGCTTTCGCCCTTGCTGAGAGGATTATGGTTCTCCATCAGGGCGCAATTGTGGCTGACGGCACGCCGGAGGAAGTAAGGACAAACCCGAGAATTAAGGAGATATACCTGGGCACGGTCTCATGAGTGATCTTCTCGTAATCGACGATATACATACCTATTATGGGGAAAGTTACATACTGCAGGGCCTTTCTCTGAAAGTTGCCTCATCATCGGTAGTCTCCATTGTCGGGCGAAACGGTATGGGCAAAACTACAGCAATGCGTTCCGTGATGGGATTCACGCCTGCGAGGCGCGGCAAGATATGGTTCCGGGGCGAGGATATCACAGGGCTCACGGCTTTCGAGATAGCCCGCAAGGGGCTGGCTCTGGTGCCCCAGGGTCGTCGGATATTTCCATCCCTGACCGTCAAGGAGAACCTGGCGATAGCGGGCCGGGAGCGCAGCAAGAAAGGAGCATGGGATACCAACCGGGTGCTCTCTCTTTTTCCGGTACTGGGAAAAAGGCTTGAGAACAGGGGTAATCAGCTCAGCGGCGGCGAGCAGCAGATGCTTGCTATTGCCCGGGCCTTGATCTCCAACCCTGCACTGATTCTGATGGACGAGCCTTCAGAGGGATTGGCACCCATGGTCATCCAGGAAGTCGGCGTGGTGATAAAACAGCTCAGGCAGGAAGGGGCCTCGATACTATTGGCGGAGCAGAATCTACCCCTGGCCATGGACGTGGCCGATTACATGTATGTGATAAATAAGGGCGCCATGGTCTTCGAGGGAACGCCCGCTGAGCTGCAGGCGAGACCGGAGATAGAGCGGGAATACCTGGTGGTGTAGGGGCGACCTGACTTCCAACTTCCCTGCTTCTCGGGGATGCGCGGGAACTGCCATAGCCCCGGGTTGATAACGTTAATGCGTGTGGTAATATATTCTGCTCGTGATAATGAGCGAGGGAAATGGTTATAGCTGGCGTGGGGGTTTGACGGACCGTAGATTTACCAAGGAGGTTAATCAATGACGCGTGGGCCGGACATCGAGATTGTCATACCTGAGAACTTAAACCTGACGACCTACTACCTGGAGGATAATATAACGCAAGGAAGAGGAGACAAGGTCGCGGTCTACTGCCGGGATGAGACTTATTCCTTCAACGACATGTGTGCGCTCACCAACCGGGTCGGGAATCTGCTGAAGGAATTGGGGGTTGGCTTTGAAGACCGCGTGCTGCTTATCCTGCAAGACTCGCCTGAATGGCTTGCCGGCTGGTACGCCACTATGAAGATCGGAGGGGTGGCAACGCACGCTTACACGTATCTTCTCTCGTCTGACTACGAGTACTTCATCAATTATGTACGGCCGAAGGTGATCATCGTGGATCCGACCACCCTGGAGCGGGTTCGCGAAGGTGCGCGCAACTCGATCTTTCACAGGGCAATTCTTGTTGCCGGCGAAGATCTCCCGCCTCTCGAGAAAGGGGAATACGACCTGAAAGAGCTGCTGATTGAAGCATCTCCCGTTCTCAAGACGGCTCCGACCACCAAGAACGATCTTGCGCTATGGAATTTCTCAGGGGGCACGACAGGGAAGTCGAAAGGTGTGCCTCACATGCACCATGACGGCGTCATCGGCTTCGAATCTTTCCAGTATACCATCCACTACACGCCGGACGATATCGTCTTCCGCGTTCCCAAGCTCTTTTTCCACTACGCGCGCGATCTCGGCATGAACTGGCCCATCAGGGCAGGGGCGGCAGTCGCTCTCTACCCATACAGGAGCACCGTGGAATCCGTGTTCGAGTGCCTTCACAAGTACAAGCCCACAGTGCTCCTCAACGTGCCGACGATGATGAGGGCGATGCTCCAGAGCCCGCTCGCGAAGAATGCTGATTTGAGTTTCCTCAGGCTCTGCATCTCTTCCGGTGAGCTCCTGTCAGGGCAGCTTTACAAGGAGTTCACGGAAAAGTTTGGTGTCGAGGTGCTCAACTCGGTTGGCTCAGCCGAGACCTACCTCGGCTACTTCATGGATGCACCCGGCAAGGTGAAGCCGGGCAGTTCAGGCAAGACGCAGCCGGGCGTTGAGGTAAAGCTCGTCGACGGGGAAGGCAAGGAAGTGCCGAAAGGCCAGTCAGGCATTCTCTATGTGCGGTCCGAAGCTTCGGGCACATACTACCACCTGGAGCATGACAAGACGAAGAAAACGTTTGTCGGCAATGACTGGGTCAACACGAACGACCTTTTCAAAGAGGACGGGGACGGTTACTTCTGGTATGAAGGAAGGGCGGATGACCTGATAAAGGTGAGCGGGGTCTACGTTGCTCCGCTCGAAATTGAGCAGTGCCTGGAGGAGCACGAAGCAATCAGAGAATGCACGGTGCTCGGAATAAAAGACGCTGACGGGCTTGCCAAGACCAAGGCATTCATCGTGCTGAATGAAGGCTTTCAGGCATCGGAAAGCCTGGCAGAGGAACTTAGGGAGCATTGCAGGAAGAACATGGCGCCGTTCAAGGCGCCCCGTTTCATACAATTTCTGAAAGAGCTTCCCAAGACAGGCCAGGGCAAGATCGACAAAAAGCAATTACTTCGAGGCACTCCGTGACGCATATATGGAGATGTGGAAACGAAAAAATGTCATCGTTTCATTTATGGTATCAATGCTGATTTGGATTCAAGCTGGAGACCGAGGCGGCAGCGAGGAGCCGAGGAGGCGTACCTTGGGGTACGTCGACGAGTGCGATAGCGCAGCATCCTGTAAGGACGCAGCGACAACGAAGGTATCCGCTTGAAGGCAAATCAGCATTAAGGAGGAACCATGCGTTTACCGCACTTCGAATATCTGTACACCCAAGACGCTGGAGGAGGCCTGCTCCCTGCTCGCCGCGCACCCCCGGGAAGTCTCACCCCTGGCGGGCGGCACGGACCTGCTGGTCAAGATGAAGCAGCGGAGGGTAGTTCCCCGGTACGTGGTCAATCTAAAAGCCATTGCCGGCATGGATTACATAACTTACGACGAGAGCGAAGGCCTGCGCATCGGTGCCCTGGCCACCATCCAGTCGCTCAAAAATTCCGTGACTGTAAAACGCCACTGCAGCATACTTGCTCAAGCTGCCGCGGTCGAGAGCTCGGTCCAGATTCGCAATATTGCCACGCTGGGAGGGAACATCGCGAATGGGTCTCCTGCTGCGGATGCCCCTCTGGCCCTGATCACGCTGGGGGCTTCTCTTCTCATTGCGCGCTCCGGAGGGCAGAGAGAAGTTCTGCTTGATGACTTCTTTACCGGACCGGGAAAAACCGTGCTCCAGCCGGGCGAGATCATCCGGGAAATACGTGTTCCTCCTCTGCCGCCGCGCACGGGAGGCGCTTACCTCAAGCACGCGATGCGCCGGACCGATATTGCGATTGTCTCCTGCGCGGTTGTTCTCACGCTTGTCGATGATCTCTGCAATGACGCGAAGATAGGTCTCGGCTCCGTGGGGCCCACTGCCTTCAGGGCGCGCAAGGCCGAAGGGTTGCTGAAAGGTAAGAAAATAACAGAGGATGTTGCGGATGCGGCCGCGCAGGCTGCCGTTGACGAGTCCCAACCCATAGATGATATCCGCGGCTATGCCGAGTATCGGGCAAAGACGGTGCTTGCCATCACCAGGCAGGCGATAATGCAGGCCCTGCAGGACGCGCGACTGGGAGGTATTTGATATGAAACAGCAGATTAAGATGAGAGTGAACGGGCAGCCATACACATTCGATGTGGATACGTCGGAAACCCTGCTCGAGGTGCTCAGAGAGAACCTGAAGCTGATCAAGACGAAAGAGGGGTGCGGTGTCGGGGAATGCGGCAGCTGCGCTGTCATCATGAACAAGAAAGCGGTCAACTCATGCCTCGTGCTTGCGGTCGATGCCGACGGGAAGGAAATCCTGACCGCCGAAGGCATGGCTGAGGATATGGAATACCATCCTTTTAACGAAGCCCTGATCGGCCAGGGCTCGACGCGCGTCAGCTTCGAGCCTCCGGGAAGCAGGTCGCAGCAGGAGTTCTTCACCTTCTGTCACGTCTGCCCCGGCCACTGCAGCGTCAAAGCAACCGTGGAGGACGGCAAGGTCGTCGATATCGTCCCGGACAAGGAGAGTGGGCTGCCGAACGAACTCTGCCCCGTGAAGAAAGGGCGATTCTCTATTCCTGAAGTGCTCCACCATCCGGATCGCCTCAAATACCCGCAGAAAAGGGTAGGAGCCCGCGGAGAAGGCAAGTGGGAGCGGATATCGTGGGATGAGGCCCTCGACACGATCGCGAAGAAGCTTCTCTCCCTGAAGGAAGAGTATGGTCCGGAATCGGTTGCATTCGGCCTCGGAGAACCGAAAGGTCTTGAGTTTGCTTTTGCGCAGCGATTTGCCACTGCTTTCGGTACGCCCAACGTGGTGACGCCGGGATGGTGCTGCGGTATCCCGTCCGGCATGGCCTCGGCGCTCACCTACGGCTGGAACTGCGTGCCCGATGAAGAGCACCCGCCGCGTCTCATGGTGCTCTGGGCAATAAACAATAATCACACGAGCGGAGGGATACGCAGGGAGACCTTTGAAAGGTCTCTGGACAGCGGCGCCAAGCTGATCGTCGTCGACCCCAGAAAGATTGATGTGGCATCGATAGCAGACCTGTGGGTGAGGCCCAGACCGAACAGCGACGGCGCGCTCGCGATGGGCCTGCTCAAGGTGATTGTGGAGGAGAAGCTCTACGACAAGGAGTTTGTCGATGCATGGTGCGACGGCTTTGACCTCCTCGAACAGGAGCTTAAGACCTTCTCCCTGAAGGACGTGGAGGAGGTCACGTGGGTGCCGGAGAAGACGCTGCAGCGATTTCGCCTGGCTCTATGCCTTAACCAAGCCCGCCACGATCCAGTGGGGAAATGCGCTTGATACGTCGGCGATCGCTTTCCCTGGCGCCAAGGCTGTTGCCATCTTGCGGGCCATAACAGGCAACCTGAACGTGCCGGGAGGCGAGATGTTCCTGACGCCTGCGCCATTCTTGAGGCCGGGTAAATTCTTCCTGCTGAGTAAATTCCCGCGCGACAGGGAAAAGGCGGTAGGCGGGGAGTTTAAGCTGGCCGTCCGGTCGGCGTTCGTGCCTCCGCACGCTTTCATAGACTCGGTCCTGACGGGAGAGCCCTACCGGATCAGGGCTGCACTCTTCCTCCTTACCAATCCCATACTCAGTTACCCTGATTCGAAAAAGACGTACGAAGCATTCGAGAAGATTGAGTTCTCCGTTGTTTCGGAGCTCTTTATGACGCCGACGGCAGCCATGGCCGACATACTGCTCCCTGCGGCATGGGGCATGGAGCACGAAGAACTGGGCTACTGGCCGGGATGGTATGAGGAAATCCGGGCCTATCCGAAACTGGTCGATCCCCCGGGAGAAGCGTGGGCAGACACCAAGTGGTTAAACGAGCTTGCGAAAAGAGTGGGTCTTGGCAAGTACTTCTGGGAGAGCGATGAGGAGGCCTTTGACGAGTGGCTCAAACCGAGCGGCTTCACCTATGAAGAGATGAAGCGCAAAAGAGTGCTCCACTCGAAAAGGGAATACAAGAAACATGACTACAGGACCCCGACGGGCAAGGTGGAAATATACTCGAAGCACGCAGCCGATTTCGGCTACAAGCCTATGCCCTACTGGAAAGAAGTAAGCAGCTTGCCGCCGCTCACCGATGAGTACCCGCTTCTCATGGCAAACGCAAAAGAGGACGTCTACATGCTTACCGGTTACAAGCAGGTCGCATCCCTGCGCAACATGAAACCTGAGCCGATCGTGGAGATGCATCCCGAGACCGCCGGGAAGCTGGGTCTCAAAGAAGGAGAGATGGTCCACATCGAAACAGGGAAGGGCAGAATAGTGCAGAGGCTTGCGTTAGACGATGCGCTCGATCCGCGTATTGTCGTCACCTCCTTCGGATGGTGGTTCCCGGAAGACCACACTGGCGTTTTTGGCTGGGACAAGTCGAACATCAACGTCCTGACAAGAAGCGAGCCGCCCTACGATCCGGGCATCGGCACGAGCGATCTGCGCGGGATACCGTGCAGGGTTTATAGTGCTGATTTGCATTCAAGCGGAGACCGAGGCGGCAGCGAGAAGCCGATAGCGTAGCATCCTGTAAGGACGCAGGCGTACTAGAAGTACGTCGAGGAGCAGCGACCCGCCAGCGACAACGAAGGTATACACTTGAAGGCAAATCAGCGCAGGGCTACTTAATCATGCCCTGTTCTTTAAGCAGCTTCGCAAAGGCATCGTAGTTGGACGCCACATACTCGTCCAGTTCTTTGCCATTTCTATAAAAGATGGTGAAGCGGAAGTCCTTCATCCCTTTGATGAACGCAGGCTCCTTCATCGCCTTGCTGTATGCATCATCGAGTTTCTTGACGATCTCGTCAGGCAGGCCCTTCGGCCCCGCAATGTTGAGAAATGTGGGTGCAGGTATGTCGTACCCCAGGTCTTTCAGGATCGGTATGTCAGGGTAATAGGGCGAGCGTCTTTCCGCGATCAGCAGGATGAGTCTTATCTCTCCGGATTCGATGAGGGGATAATTGAAGTCGCCGGTCCCGACCATGACGTGGCCGCCGAGAAGTGCAACCTGCGTTTCAGGGGAGCCCTTGAACGGGATGTGGGTGAACTGTACCTTTTCCCTTCTGGCGATCTGCTCCAGCGCGAGGTGGCCAAAGCTGCCTACCCCTGCGCTCCCGTAGGTGAGTTTTTTCGGGTTCTGACGGGCGTATGCAACGATGTCTTTCCAGCTCTTAAAAGGCGAGTCCCCCTTAACGGTGATTGCAATATTCATAATGCCGAACTGCATGATCTCCCTCAAATCGTTGACAGGATGGTAGGGCACTTTTTCAGTCAAAGGAGGGACGAACATGCCCGGATGGCCCGCGTAGCCGATGGTGTAACCGTCGGGCTTCGAGCTGGCAATGGCAGCGATGCCCACCGTGAACGAGCCGCCTGTCTTGTTAATCACGACTATCGGCTGACCGAGAAATTTTTCGGCTTCCTTTGAAATCATGCGGAAGCAAAGGTCGCTCGAGGCGCCTGCCGGCACAGGGTTGATGAACGTAATAGGATGGCTCGGAAATTTGGGATCCGCCTGCTGGCCGGATGCTATGAGCGGAAGGAAAGAGAAAGCAGCAAGACAAACGGACAGAAAGATTACCTTCACATCTGAACCTCGCATATCGTGCCTCCTTATCGTCTTCTCTCGCTTCCGGGAGAAGAACTCAATCGACGTAAACGGCCTTCTGCCGCCTTTGTTCACTCTTCCGGGATCCGGGCCTCTTTCAGTTTCATACGATTGAGGCAGAACGGGCACATCACCTCAGCATCGGGAATCTTCTCAAAGTATATGTCGCAGTATGATTCCTTGCCACACTTTACACATTTGAACCAGATTTCTTTGGCCATCTGTTCTGCCTCCTCACCGGGCCCTGTCAGCGATCCACTATCGTGGGCGCGCCATCGATCTTGCTCTTGTCTATGAAGTCTGTCAGGCGGATCCTGTTCAAGACCTCTTCAGGAACGCGGAGCTTTTGCGAGTACCTGGCAGGTTTCGCCGGCTTTGTGGCGTCTATCCCCCCTTTCGTCGTGGTGACACCATCGATAGAAGGGTCGAGCTTTCCGCCCCTGCATCCCGGCACGACAACGAGGTCCCGGTCCCACTGGCTCCTGGTTGCAACCGCCCAGAGCACCCACCGGTCGTCATAGATATCGATGTCTTCGTCGACCACGATGACGTGTTTTGTCATCTCGGAGGCTGTCAGGGCTGCCATAATCGCCTCCTTGCCCTGACCCTCATGGGTTTTGCGGATCTGAATATAGGCGTGGAATCTGCCGGAACCCGAGATGGGGCAGTAGACCCTCACCACTTGCGGCACCACCTTCTTCACGAACGCGTAGATCGTTCCTTCCTCCTGCGTGCCGCCGAAGTTGTTGTTCATGCCCACCATGAGGGAGTGCCATAGCGCATCCTTCCTATGGGTGACGGCAGTCACCTCAAAGACGGGGCTCATCTGCTGGGGGCCGGAATAGCGGGTGTACTCGCCGAACGGCCCTTCAAGGTCCCTCTTGCCCGGCTGCATGATGCCTTCTATGACGAACTCCGCATCAGCCGGTACGAGGAAATCGTCTCCCAGTGTCTCTGACGGGACGAGGCGCAAGGGTTCCTGAGCCACGCCGCCCGCCGCCTCGTAGTGGCTCTCCGGATAGCTCCATGCGCGTTTGCGCGCCCATCAGCACAGCCGGATGATGACCCACCCAGTATGCCACCTTCATCGGCAATCCTCTCTCCTCATGCTTCTTCAGGTTATAAGCGGCATGCGTAAACGGCGTGAGAAGAGACCGGATCTCTCTCGGTCCGGCTACAAAACCGCGATGCAAGCCGGTGTTATCGATGTGCGTGTCAGGATCGTAGCAGGTGAACATACCTGCCGTGATGTAGTGGCCGGGATCCATTTCGTGGTGCTTGAGCATCGGGAAGTTTTAAGAGATTGATACGCTCCCCGATGAGTACTCTCTCCTTGCACGGCGCATCCTCTTTCGACAGAACGATAGGCTTGATCCTGCATTCATCTGCACGCCTGCGCCACTCTATGGCCACATCCTCGAACGTCGAGTCGATGGCGTATGCCAGTTTTCGCCGGTCTCCCAGGACATTGATGGCACACGGGAAGGCTGATCTGTCGCGGCCTGCCGTCTTAACGTCGTAGAAGATGATGAGGGGAAACTTATTGAGCGTCTCAAAGTGACGGGCAATGGCCGTACATTCGAATACCGAATCGATCTGCTTCTCTATCCGGATCACGTCCTCGGGATGATCTTTCTCGTATGCATCAAGAAAGGTCCTCAAATCTTTCGCCATCAGAGCCCTCCTCAGACGGTTCGCCTACCCTGTAATTCTTTTTCATTATACCGACCGGTATGTATTGTACCTTATCCAGACCCGTGAAGCTTGTCAAGCGCTTTTTTAGCGGGTAAAATAGGGCCTGCGAGTCGCTCGACGCACATTGGTGTATGATTAATTAATCGAGAAGCAAACCATCACGCGCTGTGAGGAGGGTCCGTGAAGATCGATGTATTCAGTCACATCCTGCCGCGTCGCTACTACGACAGAATAATGGAGCTTGACCCGCGGGGCCATGACATGACGAGTCAGATCAGGGGAGTCTCGGCTTTGGTCGACCTCGACGAACGCTTCAGGGCGATGGATCAATTTGATGACTACACGCAGATTATAAGCCTCGTGACACCGCCGATTGAATCTTATGGAAACCTGGCAAACGACATGGCAAGGCTGGCCAACGATGGTATGGCCGAACTGGTGAGAACATTTCCCGAGCGCTTCGTGGGATTTGTCGCCTCGTTGCCCATGAATGACCCGGATGGCCTCCTCATAGAGGCCAGGCGCGCCGTCAATGATCTTGGGGCTGTGGGTGTACAGGTATTCTCTAACGTGTCGGGATTTGCTCTCGACAGGCCTGAGACTATGGCGCTCTTCGACATGATGGCCGAGCTTGACAGGCCCGTTTGGCTGCATCCGGTTCGTGGCGCAGACTTCTCCGATTACCAGAGGGAGCCAAAGAGCCGGTACGAGATCTGGTGGGCGTTCGGCTGGCCCTACGAGACAAGCGTTGCCATGGCCCATCTGGTTTTCTCCGGCCTTTTTGATCGTCATCCCGGCGTTAAGATCATTACCCATCACATGGGAGGCATCGTGCCCTATCTCGAAGGGAAGGTAGGTGCCGGCTTTGACTACCTGGGCACACGAACTACTGACGAGGATTACAAATCCCTCCTGAAAAAACTGCAAAAAAGGCCCATCGATTACTTTCGCATGTTCTATGCGGACACCGCCCTTTTCGGCGCGCGGGCGGCAACTCTGTGCGGCCTCGACTTTTTTGGGGTGAGCCACGCGCTCTTCGGGACTGATGCCCCTTTTGGTCCCGAAGGCAAATGGGGCTACACCAGGTGGACAATCGAGATTATAGATAACCTGGATCTCACACCGCAAGAGCGGGAGGATGTTTACGAAGGCAATATTAAGCGGCTTATCGGGTCAGCGTAGGAACCGGCTTCCACTGACTGCGCTTCCCAAACTTCCGAACCTGGAGTAAAATAGGGCGAGTGACTTTTCGGAAACAGTCGCACAGAATGTTCACCGCGGAGGCAGAGGATGAATAAAGCCAGGCAGTTCGCACCATACCTAAAGATGGCTCTGGAGAAGGGGATCGATCAAGCAGTTGTCGTGGAGACTTCCCGCGTCGTCACGGCACCGTGGGTGCGGATGAAGTGCCAATTTGGCTGCGCCGGATATGGCGATAGCCTCTGTTGTCCCCCGAGGACGCCGACTCCTGATGAGATGCGGAAGATACTCGATTCGTACACCATCGGGATCCTGCTCCGCAGGCAGATCAAGAAAGGGGGCACAGCAGTGGAACGCCTCAGCGAAACTGCCGTGGCTATTGAGCGCACCCTGTTTCTGGACGGGTATTACAAGGTATGGACGCTCGGCGCCGGGCCGTGCGGCGGGTGCAAAACCTGTACTATGAAAACATGCCTTCACCCGGACAAGGCCAGGCCTTCGATGGAGGCCTGCGGCATCGATGTGTACGCTACGGCGCGAGCCTACAACCTGCCTATCCAGGTGGTGAGGGAGCGCACGGAGGTGCGAAATTTCTACGCCCTCGTGCTCGTAGAGTAATACCAATTCGTCTTCATGCGTATACCTTCGTTGTCCGCTGCGGGTGTGACGCCCTGTCTCACTCCGACGTACTTTAAGTACGCCTCCGTTCGCCATGGCTTGCCGCCTCGGTCTCCACATAAATGCAAATTGGTATAACGAGTGGTGGCGTGGAGACTTTCGTGAGCGCCAGCGAGCTAAGAGAAATGGAGCGGCCAGGCCGATTGGTCGATTACTTCAGGTTCTTGAAGACCTGAGTAGGCCTCCATGAACGTGGGAAAGCCCACGGTCTGGATGAGGAGCAGGAGCGCATGCTTGATTTCCGCCTCTGTTGCCCCGGCTTCGCGCGCTTTCTTGATATGGGTCTCGAGAGCCAGAGGATGCCTTGAGGCTCCTGAGATGGCAATCTTGATCAGCCAGCGCGATTTCTCCGGCAGAGGTCCTGATTCTTTATGGATCTTTTCGCCCAGGGCCTCGTGAGCTGCATTGATGTCGGAAAGTCCTTCTTAAAAACCGTATATATCTTGTGCAGATCTTTCATGATCTCCTTTCTCCGTGGTTCCAGGGAACCGGGATTAGCTGTTGGTCATTAGTTTCCTTCGTCTACCGGATAAATTGCAATGCCAGCCGCGGCGCATTGAACAAACCGTCTGTGGGATACAATCTATTTCGTGTAACCAATTAAACCAATAGAACCCATCGAACAACGTTCAACTGAGGCCTGGTTATTTATAAATCTGCTTGAATAGCTTGTCGGCCAATGCTGCGTCGAGCTTTTGCAGTAGCTTATACTCATCCAGCGCGGAAGGCCGATCCTTGAGGGCAAGGTATGTCTCACCCAGGGCATAATGCGATCTGGGATCGTCAGGCTTGAGACGGATTGACTGTTTCAATGCATCGGCTGCCATTTTGTAGTCCTTCATTTTCGCGTACGTGACCCCGAGAAAGCCGTGGGCAGCTGCGAAGTCCGGCTGGAAGCGAACGGCCTGCTTGAAGGCCTCCACAGCCTCTTTGTAGTTCTCTATACTCACATAATTGACACCAAGGTTGTAGTAGGCATGAGCATCCTCAGCGTTTATGGCTATTGCCTTTTTCAGGGTGCGTATGGCATCATCGTGCATGCCCAGCTTGCCCAAAACGGCGCCGAGATTTTCGTACGCGTCAGCGCTGTCCGGCTTTATCTGTATTGCCTTTTCAAGGGCCTCGCGCGCCTCATTATATTTGCCGAGACCGATGTAGCTGACCCCGAGATTATAATAGGCTTCTGAGAAATCCTGTTTTATCTGTATGGCCTTCGCGAAGGCTTCCACCGATCTCTCATACATACCATTGCTTCCATAAGCAACCCCCTGATAGAACCAGCATTCTGCAGTCTTTGTGAAGTCGGCGCTGCATGCTTCGCCGGCCGCCACCACGGTTGTCGCGGTGAGCTTGTCTTTGATAAGACTTATGGGCATGGCGAAGTTGATATTTTGTGCTTCTGCGACAAGAAAAGTGGCGATGCCGATAGCCTCGCCCCTGCTGTTGAATACCGGAGCGCCGCTTGAGCCGGGTGAAATGGCAGCTGTGATCTGGAGAACTTTTCTGGTTTCGTCGACTCTTCTGATGCCACTCAGTATTCCCTCAGATATGGTGTTTTCAAATCCCTGCGGGCTGCTTATGACAAACACCTTTTCGCCCACCTGAACCTTATCAAGGTCCCCCAGCTTGACCGTCGGGAAATTTTTCCCGTTGATCTTCAGGATGGCTACGTCATTTTCTGCGTCCGCGTAGAGAAGGCCCTCCACATCGAAGACCTGCGTCGCCTGCCTTTACTTTTATTGTGGAAGCTGTGTTGATCACGTGATAGTTAGTCACCACGGCTCCATCCTCACGCACTATGAAGCCGCTTCCCTGGTTGATGGATCGCGCGTCCTCACGGGCGGCAACGACCACCACCACCGCCTTGCTGTTCTCTGCGTAAATCTTGTCTGCCTGTGCTGCCGCGCGCACTGGTGAAAGGATGGCTGCAATAGCCATCACAAGGTAAATGGGGACAACCCTGGCCACCATTGCCCGCGAACCTCTCTGCTCAAGCCTCCTCATCGTTCCCGTAGCCTCATTCACTATTAACGCTGTTACGATGACGTCTCGTGCGAATAACGTATATCCTTTTCCGTCTGATGGCAAGTCCCGTCTCTCTTGCCTATGGAATTCGGCTACAAGACCGTGATAGGTTACTCTGCCGGAAGTCATGGAAGGTCAACCCCCAAGCCGGAATACCGAAAGCCCATGTACGGGCACAGCGTCGGGACGCGCGACGCTCCTGCGTAGCAAGTCAGTGATGCTGTTCTGGTTCGCACGCGTCTCAAGCACCATCGCCTACCAGATGCTGGCCGTTGCCGTGGGCTGGCAGATCTACGCCCTTACCCGCAGTCCATTCTACCTGGGACTTGTGGGGCTTGCGCAGTTCTTGCCGATGTTCCTCCTCACCCTTGTAGTGGGCCATGTAGCCGATCGATATGATCGCCGGATGATCCTGCGAACGTGTCAAATCATTGAAGGAGTCGGAACCCTGGCGCTTGCAGTGGGCAGCTACTCCGGATGGGTGACCAAGGAAGGCATCCTCGTGATCGTCTTTGTGCTTGGAGCAGCGCGTGCCTTTGAGAACCCAACGCTGCACTCCCTGCTGCCTAACCTGGTCACCGCCGAACTCTTGCCGCGCGCCGTCGCTTTGGCTACATCATCGGGCCAGACCGCAGCCATCCTGGGACCGGCGCTTGGCGGGTTCCTCTACGCTGCGCATCCCACTGCCGCCTACGCTACAGCCGGGATGCTCTTTCTAGGAGCGAGTCTCTTTATTTCTCTCATCCGGATCGAGCGGACACCGCCAAAACGAGATCCGGTCAGCGTGCAATCAGTCTTTGCCGGCATTGCCTTTATTCGCAGCAAACCGGCAATCCTTGGCGCCATATCCCTTGACCTCTTCGCGGTGTTGCTTGGCGGTGCCACGGCCTTGTTGCCGGTATACGCCCGTGAAATCCTTGCCATAGGCCCCTGGGGGTTGGGCTTCCTCCGGTCGGCGCCCGCTGCCGGAGCGTTGTTAATGTCTATATTCCTCGCACGCCATCCGCTTCAGCGCAGGATGGGTCGAACCATGTTCATCTCTGTGATAATCTTCGGGGCCGCCACCATCGGATTCGGAGTATCGACTTCGTTTGCACTCTCCCTGGCTGCACTGATTGTTCTCGGCTCGGCAGACGTGATCAGCGTCGTTATCCGGCAGTCCCTGGTTCAGACGAAAACTCCGGATGTGATGCGGGGAAGGGTGAACGCCGTAAATTCGATGTTCGTCGGCACGTCCAACCAGTTGGGGGAATTCGAGTCAGGCCTGACCGCAGCCTGGTTCGGGGTTGTCCCTGCCGTACTTATCGGCGGTATCGGCACAATCATCGTAGCGCTGATCTGGATGCGCCTTTTTCCTGAGCTTGCTGCACATCGATTCCCTGTAGCCCTCCGAGGTACCCGTGTAAGTGGGTGCTCGCGCCCGGCGGTTCAAATCCCAATATCTAATATCTAGAATCCCAAACAAACAGGAATATCAAATATTCCAAACTGGGGGCTAGAGCTTAGGTTGCAATTTTGTATGTTGGACTCATTCGATATTGTCGTAGGCATCGTAGAGGTACTCAGGATTTAGAATGTTCTTGTCTCAGGCCGCCTGGCATCAGTCTGCGCTGTTGCGGCCTAAGCACCCGGCGTATCGTTTCCGCCGCTTCGTTTCTTGCTAGCGGCTTCATAACAAATGCTTGAACGCCCATCGATTCTGCTTCCTCGGGGGAGATTGTTTCGCTATAGCCGGTGCAGAGAATGACCGGAATATCGGGCCGTATCTCTTTGAGCTTCTGCGTAAGGAGTGCGCCGGTCATCTGTGGCATGGTCTGGTCCGTGATCACGAGATCAAAGGCCTCCGGGTGTTCCGCAAACGTCTTCAGCGCAGCCACGCTATCCGTTTTACCCACAACTTCATACCCAAGGCGCTGGAGCATATATTCACCTAACTCAACCAGGGCCTCCTCATCGTCCACAAAGAGGATCCGCTCCTTGCCTCCCGGGGTGAGGCTGCGCGTCTTCTGTTCCGGCTTCTCGTCCGACATGTACTGTGGCAGATAGACAGTGAACGTGGAGCCTCGTCCCGGCTCGCTTGAGACGGTGATCGCGCCGTGATGAGCCTTTACGATGCCGTAGACGACAGCAAGGCCCATCCCGGTCCCCTGACCTTTTTCCTTGGTGGTGAAGAACGGTTCAAATAACTTCTTTTTGACCTCCTCATCCATGCCGTGACCAGTGTCGCTCACCGTGAGCGTGACATACGCGCCGGGCTCCATGTCCGATTCCGGTAAGGGCATCTCATCGGTGAAGGTAGTATCCGCCAGAGTCACCTCGAGGCTGCCCTCCCGCATGCACGCATCGCATCCGATGCATTCTTGCAGAGATTCATCAGTACCTGCTGTATCTGCGTTGCATCGGCCAGCACCACATCGTCCGACGTCTTGAGGTTGAGGGTTATGCCAATAGTGGTAGGCAGCGATGCCCGCAACAGGTCAAACGTCTCTTTGACGAGTGGTGCGAGCGGCAGGGGTTTGCGCTCATGTTCGGTCTTGCGGCTGAAGGTAAGAATCTGCCGCACGAGATTCCTGCCGCGCATTCCGGCCTTGAATATCTGTTCGAGGTTATGGCGTGCCCCCATCTCTTCAGGCACCTCGTCTATGGCCAGCTCCGCGTTGCCGATGATGATGGCGAGGATATTGTTGAAGTCATGGGCGATGCCGCCTGCCAGGGTGCCTATTGCTTCCATCTTGTGTGCCTGGCGGAGCTGTTCGTCCATCTGCTTGTGCTCGGTGATGTCACGGGCCGCCGCGAGGGCTCCTACCACCAGCCCTGCTGGGTCCCTGTAAACTGAGGCATTGTAGAGCACGGGAGTGACATGTCCATCCCGGTGACGGATCTCGAGCTCGTAGTCACGGACCAGCCCGTCTTTAAATACCCGCCGGTACCCTGCCCTCGCCCTTTCGGGATTGGTAAAGTAATCGGAGAAGTCGGTCCCGATAAGAACGTCCCGCGAATGGCCGGTAACCCGTTCCGTGGCCGTGTTTACATCAGTGATCAATCCTTCCGGGCTGATGGTGACGAGAGGGTCGAGGCTGGTTTCTATGAGGCTACGGTGATAGGCGTTTGCCAGTTGGAGGGCTTTTGTCCTCTCCTCAACAAGGTGCCCAAGCTCATCGGCCCGCTCTTCTGCTGCCTCAAGGAGACGCACGCGTTCCATGGCCGTCGCAACCTGGTCTGCCACGGTCTTCATGAGAGAAAGCTCGTCTTCAGTAAAAGTAAGCCGTGATTTGGTGCCGAATGAGAGGGTACCGATGACGCGGCCCTGGGCAAAGAGCGGATGGCACGCATAGGCCTTGATGCCAAAGGAACGGACAAGCTCCGTCCGTATGTCGGGAGTGGTAGGGATATTCTCCGCTACGATGCGACAGGCATCTCGGGCCGCACACCCGCAAACGGCGACCCCGAAGTCCAGGAAATGGATCTCCCGTGCGGTCTCTTCGGGAATACCGGCGTAGGCGTTGAGCCGGAGACAGTTCCTCTCCTCGTCGACGAGGAAATTGAAGAAAGCGTGGCAGTCGAGATGCTCCATCACTCTGCGGCACAGTGCCTCGACGATCTTCTGCGGCTCCGGGCTCGCGAGGAGCCGGCTTGCTGTGCTTGATATGATGTCGAGCCTCTCTAGATTTTTCTCCAGCGCTTCTTCCGCCTGCTTGAGCCCGGTAATGTCCGTATGGTACCACAACCGGCCGTACGATTTGCCGGTTACGCGTATGGGGATGAAATCTCGCAGGAGCGTCCGCTTGCCTTGCATGGCAACTTCTTCGCCCTTTACCGGCTCTCCCCGATCCGTTATTTGCCCGATCCTGGCGACCGCTTCGTCAGGATTCTGATAGGCTTTTCTGATTTTGCCAAGTATTTCATGTGCCGTGAGCCCTACAAGGTCCGCGGGTGAGTTGTTCAAATCAAAAAGGTCACAGAACACCTGATTGGCAAACTCAACCCGATTCTCATCCGTCACGAGCAAGATACCGATATACATGCTCGAAAGAACAGTGTAAAAGCGCTGCAGAGTCGTCTGGACGACCCCTTCGGCCCGTTTCCGCTCGGTGATGTCCCGGACGTAGAGGTTGACGTACTCTTCCCCCGCCGGCTGCGCCGCGCCGAACCAGAAGGTCCGTCCCCGGCTGTCCGCCAATTCGACTTCGACAGCGTGCTTCTGCTCTGCTGTCTCAGCCACCAGGGCGAGGATCGGCTGAGGCAGCGCCCCATTCGTTGTGGCTGCCCATGGCCTCTAACAGAGCCCGCGCGGGCGGATTGGCGTAAAGCAACGTCCCATCTAGGGCCACGCGGAGCACCGGGTTGGGGTTTTCCTCCGGGAACTGGGCGAGCCGGCGCATGGCTTCCTCGGCCCGTTTGCGCTCGGTAATGTCCCGGATAATCGCTATGGAAAGCTGATTTCCGCTCCTATCGAGGAAGATCGCTGTTGAGAGGTCCCCTGTGAAGCGCGTTCCGTCCCTGCGCTTGCACGTAAGCTCTGCGGTAGCCTGCCCGGACTTCCCACGCTGTTCCAGCAGGGACCTGAGGTTCGGATCATCCGTGTCAAACATGGCGGTTCTATCGATCCGAAGAAACTCTTGCTCGCTGTATCCGAACATGCGCCACGCGGCAGGGTTGGCCGACAGCACACTCCCTTCGCCGGCCGGATCGGTCACCACGATGGCGTCCATGGCGTTTTCGAACAAGGCGCGGAAGCGCTCCTCGCTCTCGCGCAGCGCTTCCATCAATGCGTCTCCTTGTGCCAGCGACCGGGCCAGCTTGATATTGCTGTAGCTCAGTTGTGAAAGCGTCTGGGCGAGCTTCATGAAAAAAGCTCATGCCCGTGCCGACTGACTCCTTGCTCAGCCGGGGAACGGCCTCGAGCGCGGCAATGTACTCTTCTTCATCGAAACCGTATTGTTTCGCCTGTGCCCGGAAGAGTTCGTAATCGAGCGGCTCGCCGTCGAAGAAGAACTGTCCTGAAAAGATATTGCCGACATGCTGGCCGCCCACCATGATGGGCGTCGCGATGTCCCACATGTTGTTCTTGCACTTATAGAGCCTCGACTCTCCCGGGGGAATGCCCGCTGAGAGCAGCGTGTCGCTCTCTATACAGTGCTTGCAGGTTTCAGGATGAAGCCCGGTGGAATTTCGTGCAGATATCCTGCCATCCCGCGCCGACCAGCACCTTGCCTTTGAGATCGATGATCGCCATGGGAATGTGAGCAAGCTGGTAGAAATCATCCATGAGCGACTGGATCGCCGGGGCATCGATGATGTCGGCGAGTTCCAGCGTCCCGATGTCCCCTTCGGGGGATAGGATGCTCTCCAGCTTCAGCCTGACGCGTTGCTCGCTTTCGCGCAGCGCCTCTTCCGCCTGCTTGCGATCGGTGATGTCGGTTCCAACCGCGAGAATTTCCGCGACCTGTCCGTTTTCGTCGAATATGGGCCTGTTGGTCCAGGCCATCCAGACCCGCCGGCCATCACGACAAACGTTCTCATTGACGTTGTTAGCGTATTTTTCCGGTTGGCTCACGATGCTCCTGGAGAAGGCTGGTTAAATCGCTCCCGGTGGACTCCCTCTCGGGCATCAAAAGGTTCACGTTTCTACCGACCGCCTCGTCGGCGCTGTAACCGAAGAAAGCCTGGGCGTATTCATTGAAGAACGTTATAGTGCCATCGCGCCTCCACCGGATGATGGCGCTGTTGGCATTCTGAACCAGTTCGCGGTAGTTGCTTTCGCTTCGGCGCAGGCTCTCCTCTGCCTGCTTGCGCTCGGTGATGTCCATGTAGGTGATCACCACGCCCTCTATGCGGTTGTCGGCTGTCCTGTAAGGAAGGGTAGTGCGGACGTACCAGGCTCCGTTGATCGCCAGTTCCTTCCTTATTGGCGTCAGGTCGTCGAGCACCGCGCTCGCGTCGGCGATGAGATCAGGTCCGAGGTGCTCCTGGGACATGTCGACGATCGGCCGTCCCACGTCCCCGGGTATCAGCTTGATGAGCCTTGACATGGCGGGCGTGAAGCGCTTGACCCGGAACTGCTGATTCAGAAAAATGGTGGGAATATTCGTGCTTGCCAAAAAATTGCTCAGGTCGTTGTTTATCTCTTCTTCTTCTTCGATCTTCGTCTGGAGCTGCGAATTCACCGTGATCAGCTCCTCGTTGAGGGACTGGAGCTCTTCTCGGGACGTCTCCAGTTCTTCGTTGGCTGCCTGGAGTTCTTCGTTCGAGGAATGCAATTCTTCATTGAGGCTTTTCAGTTGTTCGATGTGGCTCTGGAGGTCTTCCCGCGTTGCAGAAAGCTCGTTTTCGAGCTGGCGCACCGCTGTCTCTTCGATAGCAGCGGCCTCCAGGAGCGTTGCGTCCGGCTGCTCCGGGCAGTCCGCCCTTCTCCTCGAATATGATCAGGAAGAGGTCCTCCCGCACTTTCGAGATGCGGAAGGTGACCTGTCTTTTCTGTTCGTGTTGGTCGGGGATGCGCGTCCGGATCGACACCGGCTTCCCTTCCTGAGCCGCCCGGTAAAGTCCGCCCCGGAGCCTGTTCCGCAGGCTCTTGGGAAGGAGTTCCAGCAGGTTCTGTGTGGGGGTGCCGCGGGGCTGGTGCAGGTACCTGTTCGTTGGGCCGTTATGGTAGAGAATATCGTAGTGCTGATTGATTGCCACCGCCGCAGGTGCGTGTTCCTCCAGCAGTGCCTCCTGGATGAGCTGGATGGCCGATTGTCTGTACTCCGCGGACGACGCATGTTTTGTCGGGAGTGATGATGCCGAGCGTTCGGCAGCATAGGGCACGGCGAGGGGCGTTCTTACTGATCGCTCGGCTTCGGCCTTCCGGTAGACGCGACATTTCTTGTGGGGAAGTGAGATGAAGAGGGCGCTATTCCTGCCCGGTGACTCTGCGCCTCCGAGAAAGAGAGACCCTCCTTCCTTGAGCGCATAGTGAAAGAGGGAAATACATTTTTCCTGTGCGTCGGCTTCAAGGTAGATCAGAAGGTTGCGGCAGATGACCAGGTCGAGACGCGAAAAGGGAGGGTCGGTCAGCAGGTCATGTTTGGCAAATACTATGTGCTGCCGTATCTCCTTGTTGACCGTGACGGAGAGGCCATTTTCGGAAGAGGTGAAGAACTTCTTCATGTAATCCGTGGGCACGTCGGCTGCAATGCTTGCCGGGTATGTCCCCTCCCGCGCCCGCTCTAAGGCCCGGTCATTCACGTCGGTGGCGAAGACCTGTATCTCCCTCTTCTTGCCGGCGAGGTCGAGTTCCTGTTGCAGCATCATGGCGATGGAATAGGGCTCTTCTCCTGTTGCGCAGGCAGGGGTCCAGACGCGTATGGGGGAGTCGTCATCCTGAGCGACCAGCTTCCTTGTTACGTCCAGGTGCAGCGCCTTCCACGCCAGGCGGTCCCTGAAGAAGGAGGTGACCCCGATCATGAGGTCCGATGCGAGCAGCGCTGCTTCGGAATCCTTGTTCGCAACCATGTTCAGGTAGTCTTTGACGGCCGAAACCCCATGCAGGGACATGCGCCGCTTGATCCTTCGGGCGACGACGCTCTGTTTATAATGGTTAAAGCGGTATCCGGTCTTCTCGTAGATCAGCCGGTAAAAAGGCTCGAACTGCACACGGGTGACGAAGGTCTCCGGGGAGACGGTGACCATGCCGGAACCATGAAAGCTTCAGTATCTCGCGGGCGATATCCTGGGGTGAGAGCACCCCGTCCATCTGCCCTGTGTTGATTGCCGCAAGCGGCATTGCCGGGAATTCGGCCGTGGCCGGGTCCTGGACAAAGACGGTCCCGCCCGCGCTTCTCACTGCCTGCACGCCGCGAGCCCCGTCCGTCCCGGCGCCGGACAAGATCACGGCGATGGCCCGCTCAGCAACATCTTCGGCGAGGGAGGCGAAGAATTCATCGATGGGAAGATGCACGTGCTGGTGGATATGGGAGGCTATCCGGAAGATGCCCTTCTGAATCCTGATCTCCTTTGCCGGCGGGCAAAGGTAGAGCCTTCCGGGAAGGATTTCCAGCCCATCCTCTATTTCCTCGATCTGAAGGTCAGTAGTTCGGGAGCGGAGCAGTTCGGGCAGAAGGTTCTTGTGCTTCGGCGAGAGGTGCTGAATAAAGATAATCGCAACACCGAATTTCTTCGGGAGTACGGTCAGAAAGGATTCGAGGGCCTCCAGGCCTCCTGCAGAGGCGCCTATGCCCACAATGGGGAAGGGCTTATCGGGGGTGTCAGCGCCTGGGTGTTTACTTTCGATTTCATACGTCCTCCGGCAATGGGGTTGTCTCACCTCGCGGGAATAGGTCAAGATGCTGAGCAAGCAGAGCCAATTATATCATCAATGCGCTGTCAATTGTCACGGGTTTCCTTTGTGGAATGGTATTGCGCTCCTTGCGCAACGATGGGCTCGCGCTGTATACTACCTCCATCGATACCGCTGGGTGCAGCTTAGTGGAGAATACCAGTTTGCATTCAAAAATAGAGCGAGGCGGCCAGGAGGAGAGCCCACGAAGCGGGTACCCGGGCGTACTATTAGTACGTCGGAGTCGTGCCGACGCAGACAACGAAGCTATATGAATGAAGGCAAACTGGTATAAGAAAGGAGAACCACTCATGGATACAAAAGGAAGGATCGATGCGCTGCAGGTTGCCCTCACGAATGAGATGAGGGAGCACGAATTCTACCTCAAGCATGCGCAAAGGACGAAAAACCCGGTTGGCAAGCGCATGTTCCAGCAGATCGGCGATGAGGAACTGGAACATTACGAGCGGTTGAAGCAGTTGCATACTGAGTGGGCAAAGGCGGGGAAGTGGCCGGAAAGCCTTCCACTCTCAGTGAGCAACACCGTCGTAAAGGATGTGTTGCTCGGCGTGCTCAAGAGCGTCGATACCGGCGCCGAAAAAGACGCGACTGATCTGGAGGCGATCAGGACAGCGATCGAGTTTGAGGAGAAAGGCACGAAGTACTATGAGAATTTACGGGACCAGGTAACCGATCCGAAAGAAAAAGCCTTCTTCGATCTCCTCTCAAAGATCGAACGCGAGCATTACCTGTCGCTCAAAGAAGCCGAAGAATACCTGATCGACCCGATGTCATGGTTCCGCAAGACCGAGCGACTCAACGTGGACGGCGGCTAGTGTGCGGCGCACACTAGCTGGTGCCCATTGCCTGCAACTGCTCTTCAATGAGGCCGCGAAAAAGAGAAAGTTTGTATTTGTTCTGATCAAGAGGCTGGGCCTTGCTGATGGCAGCCTCGGCTGCCTTTGTAATGGTCGCGGCATCGAGCTGCTTCCCTGTAATGACCTCTTCGGCCTCCCTCGCACGCCATGGCACAGGCGCGGCGCCGCCCAGCACCACCCGCGCACTCGCAACCTTTTTGCCGCTCATCGTCAGGGCTAACGCAACGCTTGCCAGAGCAAAGTCCCAGGAACGGCGTGCCCTTACCTTCCGGTAAGAACTGCGCAAACCCTTCGGTGGCGCCGGCAGAAGAATCTCTGTGACGATCTCGCCCGGCTCCAGTATGGTTTCCCTCTTCGGGTCTCTACCGGGAGGCATGAAGAACTCTTCGACTGCAACGGTTCTCGTACCATTCGATCTTGCAATCTGCAGTTTGGCATCAAGGGCTATCAAGGCGGGTGCTGTGTCCGACGGGTGAACGATGTAGCAGCCATCGCCCCCCAGTATGCAGTGGTACTGGTTTTCACCTGATATCGCGAAGCAGGTTTCTCCACCCTTGCGCAGACAAAGAAACTCCCCCCGATAGTACCAGCATCTCGGCTTCTGGCAGAGGTTGCCGCCTATAGTCCCCTGATTTCTCAGTTGGGGACTCGCGACCTCCATCGCCGCCTGCGCCAGGGCCGTGATATTGATCCCGGATGACGGGACTTGCGGCGACCTCGGTAATGGTCGTGAGCGCTCCGATGCGCACTTGGTTCCCTGCGTCTGCGATTCCGCGCAGTTCCTTTATACCGTTGAGGCTCACGATCATAGAGGCATCAAAGACGCGGTCTCGAAGGCATCCGAGCAGATCCGTGCCGCCTGCCTGCACCGTAGCCCCCTTAGGGGTGAGATGCTTGAATACCTCGGGCAAAGATTTTGGACGGGCATAATCGAAAGCGGGCAACATATTTCTCACCTCTCCTTTTCTCTTTCTTGGCCTGCTTAGCCTTAGCAAAGAGCTCGCACAGCTGTACCGGCGTCATGCCTGTTGTTGTGACGCGCACCCCGGTGGCGTTATAAATGGCGTTGGCTACGGCCGGCGCCGTCGGGATCGTCACCGGCTCACCCAGTCCCTTTGCCCCTGTTGTGTTGGCCTCCGGGTCAGGCAGGTCCAGGGGCACTGAGACCATCTCTGCAGGGATGTCGAGTGCTGTCGGGATCTTGTAGTCGTGCCAGTTACGGTTGAGCATCTTGCCTGTCTGGCTCGCGTCGAGGATCCGTTTTTCGGTCATTGCGAGGCCGATCCCCATGGTTATGCCGCCGAACACCTGGTTCTCGTAGGTCAAGCGGTCCATAACCCTGCCGCTCTCATTGGTTCCTACGAAACGCAGGATCTTCACCTCTCCGGTCTTCGTGTCTACTTCCACCTCGCAGAACTGCGCGGCAAAAGGATTGGTTATCTTATCTACAGGATTCGGAGCACGGTAGCCGATCCCCACGAGCATGCCCTGCTTCTTTAGTCCGGAAATATCGCTCACCTTCATACGCTTGGAAGCATCAGCACTAGAGACGACTTCGCCGTCCGTCACGGTAAGGCTGGACACGTCTGCCTTCAGATCCTCTGCCGCCATCCGCAGTAACTGCTCTTTGATGGAGATACAGGCTGCCCTTACCGCCGGTGACTCTGTCGGCACGGTTTTGCTTCCGCCGCTCGAAGTCGCGTACTGGGTGGTGCCGGTATCGGCATTCTCAATCTGGATGGCGTCAAGCTTGACGCTCAGTTCTTCTGCTACCACCATGGCCATGATCGTCTTGGTGCCCGTGCCGATGTCGCTGGCGCCCATGTTCAGGTTCACGCTGCCGTCAGAAAGCAGCTTTACGATTACGGTTGACGGCGGGTTGCCTCCACCGACAACCCACAAGGCGCTGGCCACTCCAACGCCTCTGCGAATGTGGCCCTTCGCCGCTTCGCGCGTTCTTCTCTGCGCCTCCTGCCAGTTGAAGGTCTTTGCCCCTTCCACGAGGCACTCTCGCAGGCCGGTCGTCGTGTAAGGCGGATTACCCGGTCGTGCCTGGCTGTACAAGGGGATGTTCTTGAGCCGCAACTCGACGGGGTCCATCTTGATTGCCTCGGCCAAAGCATCCATCATCTGTTCCAGGGCCCAGGAGCCTTGCGGATGGCCGGGGGCGCGGAAAGGTCGCGAAGGACCGGCATTGATATATACGTCAGTCAGTTCCGTCTTAACATTCGGGCAGGCGTAGAGGTCCTTGGTAACCCAGTCGACAAAGGCAGTGCCTCCGGCAGGGTAGGCGCCGCCTGTTCCGGTGTCGGAAAAATGGAGCGCTGTCAGGCGCCCATCCTTCTTTACTCCGGCCTTGAGCCTCATATTCGCGGGTGGACGGTTTCCGACCGCGAGAAAGGTTTCTTCCCGAGTGAGAAATAGTTTGACCGGACGGGCCGTGATCCTCGCCAGCAGCGCAGCTATGATCGTGTATTTTCCCGGTTGCAGTTTGCTTCCGAAGGCTCCGCCCATGTAATGACCAATCACGCGCACCTTGGAGAGCGGAAGGCCAAGGATTTCAGCCACCCTTGCCTGAATAGCATAGACACCCTGTGTTGACTCCCAGAGCGTGAGTCGATCGCGATCCCACTTGGCCACACACCCGTGCGCCTCCATAGGCGTATGGATCTCGCACTCGGTCCTGTATGTTTCCTCCAGTACAACATCCGCCTCCGCGAAGCCCTTTGTGACGTCCCCCCTCTGGTATACCTGGGTCGGCGCGACACGGTTACCGGTCTCGTGCACGCGGGGCGCGCCCTCATCCAGGGCCTTGCGCTCATCCACAACAAAGAGAAGCCGATCATACTCAACCTTGATGGAGCGAATGGCGTCCCAGGCCCGATACGGCGTCGTGGCCGCGACTGCAGCCACGGGTTCACCCTCATACCGGCAGAGAGGATCAAAGAGCTTCGTGCGGATCTCTTTGGAGTATGGCCAGTAGATGTCGGCCTCAGGAGTCCGGCCGGAAATCACTGCGTAGACACCCTCCATTTTCTCCGCCCCGCTTGTGTCCACACTCTTGACCCTCGCGTTGGGCCATGGGCAGCGAAGGATCGCTCCGTAAAGCATATCCGGGAAGACAACATCGGAAGGGTAGACCGCGGAACCGCTCACACGCTCGTATGCATCAACGCGCGGCACCCGCTTGCCGATGATATTCGTTGTGTTCCAGGGTTTTGGGGACTGCGCCCGGCTTGGGGGTTTCTTCACTCATCATGCACCTCCTGCTCATTTCTGGGGCTCGCGTCGCCCCCTCCCGCGGCAAGAGCCGCTGGAGCCTCCCCCTCTCGCGAGCTGTGCTCGCTACCCTTACGGGGCCAAAGGCCGCTTCAACTCGGCGGCGCGTTTGGCGGCCTTGAAAATGTGCGTGTATGCGCCGCACCTGCAGAGGTTTCCGCTCATGCCGGCGCGGATCTGATCCGAAGTGGGGTCAGGGCTTGACCGCAAAAGGCCTTCGACTGCCATGATCTGGCCCGGCGTGCAATAGCCGCACTGGAACGCGTCTTCTTCAAGGAAAGCCTGCTGTACCGCTCCCAGTTCCTCGCCCTTCATCAAGCCTTCGACAGTCGTTACTTTCGCGCCTTCCGCCTCAATCGCGAGCGTCAAGCAGGCGTACCGCGGGACATCGTTGATAAGCACGGTGCAGGCGCCGCACTCGCCCCGCTCACAGCCCACCTTGGTGCCGGCCAATCCGAGCCGTTCACGAAGCACAAAGAGCAGGGACCATCGGGGCTCGACCATAAGACGGTGACGTCGCCCATTAATGTTGAGGCTCACCCGCGTCATTTCACCGGCTTTGATAACGGCCTCTTCTTCCGCGGCCTGGGCCGCGCGCTTGCCGGATACTGCAACAGCGGCCGTGCCCACGCCCATGGTCGTGAGAAACTGCCTGCGCGTTATGCCGCGCTTTGTCTTATCTTCCTCGGACTCGTCTTTTTTCTTCATGGTTTCCTCCGGAAGGGTTATGCCTATACCTCCATTGTTTATCTTTGGGTAACGATTGTCAAGCCCGCTTGCCTTCTCACGTTTTTGGGAGACAATAACCTCAGATTCTCTGACGTTGCACAGATTCGTGCGTATAAACCTGAGGGTATGTCGTTCTGCTGAGAGAGACAGCGCGCAGCGTACACGAGGCATGCCTTTTGCAACAACACGCCGGGGTAGCATAACACCATTAAACATCTAGATTATTTTATGCTAACCCGCGTTCCATAAAGAGGAAACGTTGAGGGGCAACGTGGTATCGGTAAGAACATGATCGAGAGAGAACGGCCAGACAATCGGCTGAAGCGAAGTGAGGAGGCAGCCCTGCAGCTCGCCCATGAGACGGGCGTCATCGCCGAGATCGGGCGCATCATCAGCTCCAGCCTGGATATCGAAGAGGTATACGAGCGCTTTGCCGAGGAGGTGCGCAAGCTCATTCCTTTTGACCGGATTCTGGTCAACCTTGTTAACTCGCAGGAAGGTACCCTCACCACGGCTTATACTGCGGGCATGGAAGTAGCGGGGAGAAGGAAGGGGGTTGTCTTCCCTGTCGCGGGGACCGTCACTGAGGAAATGATACGCACAGGGGCGCCGGTGCTCTTTCAGCCGGAGTCTATCGAAGAGGTGCGCAATCGTTTCCCCGGCCTGGTTCTCGCTTTCGAAGCGGGCCTGCGTTCGAGGCTGTCCGTACTCTTGATCGCCCGGGGCGAGGCGATCGGGAGTTTGGCCCTGTGGTCGAAACAGGTGAAGGCCTATGGGGAGCGGGATATCAGGCTGGCGCAGGGCGTCGCCAGCCAGATTGCCGGTGCCATCGCCAATGCCCAGCTCTTCCGCGAGCGCAAACAGGCAGAGGAGGCGCTCAGGTATAGGGTAGGCTTCGAAAACCTCGTGACATCCATATCCACCAGCTTTATCAATCTGGCATCGCAAGAGATTGGCATGGGAATCAACAGTGCATTGGAGAGGCTCGGGAGATTTGCCGATGTTGACCGCAGTTACGTGTTTACGTTTTCCGACGATGGGCGGGAGATGAGTAATACCCACGAATGGTGCGCTCCGGGGATTGAACCATGTATCCAGAGACTTCAGAAGATGCCCGTTGACAGCCTGCCCTGGTTCTATCAAAGGATGAAGAGTTTTGACGTCTTCCACATCACCGACGTTTCTAAGCTCCCCCCGGAGGCCCACGCCGAGAAGTCGGAATTCGAAGATGAAGGGATTCAATCCCTTATTATCGTTCCTATGGTTTCCCAAAGGTCGTTAACCGGCTTTGTTGGTTTTGACTCAGTCAGAAGAAAGAAGACATGGCCCGAAGATATAATAACGCTTCTAAAAATAGTGGGCGAGATCATTGCGAACGCACTGGGCAGGAAAAAGGCAGAAGAGATCCTAATGCAAAGTGAGGCGAAGTACCGCAACATCTTTGAAAATGCAGTTGAGGGGATCTTCCAGAGCACGCCCGACGGACGGTACCTGAGTGTCAACCCGGCCTTTGCCCGAATGTATGGATACGAATCACCCCAGGAAGTATTGCCGGCAATTACAGACGCAGGGCATCAGTTGTATGTTAACCCTGAAGACCGGAATAGATTCCGTAAGATCATTGAAGAACGCGGGTATGTTGAAGGCTACGAGACCGAATGTTACCGCAAGGATGGGAGCAGGATCCCGATTTCCATGAACGCACGTGTCGTACGCGATGCCGATGGGAAAGTGCTCTATTATGAGGGCACGGTAGAGGACATCACGAAACGCAAGCAGGCGGAGGAGGAGCTGCAAAAGGAAAGGCAAACGTTCTTCACCATCCTCGAAAATGACCCCAGCGGGGTTGCTCTGATTGGCAAAGACGGGGTCTACCAGTACCTGAATCCTGAGTTTACCAACATCACAGGCTATTCTCTTGCGGATGTCCCGACAGGGAAAGCGTGGCTGGAAAAGGCCTTTCCAGACCCGCACCACCGGCAGGAGGTGATCGATACCTGGAAGACGGACCGGCTTTCTCAAGGGAGAGTGCGAGACCGGGGATTCACTGTAACCTGCAAAGACGGAAAGAAGAAGGAGATAGAGTTCAGGTCAACTTCGTTAAGGGATCATAGTGTCGTTGTGCTGAACGATGTCACCGAACGCAGGCGGGCGGAGGAGAAGATCAAGGCGTCGCTGCAGGAGAAAGAAGTGCTCCTGAAGGAGATCCACCACCGTGTGAAGAATAACCTCCAAATCGTTTCAAGTTTGCTCTACCTGCAGGCAAACCGAACAGAACATCCCGGAGCTGTCGCAGCGCTCAAGGAAAGCAGGAGCCGCGTCAAGTCTATGGCCCTCATTCATGAGAGACTCTATCAATCACCCAACCTTGCCAGCGTTGACATGGGTGAGTACACGAGAAACCTCGTGTCCGATCTCCAGCATTCTCAAAGGGCTGAGGACAGTTCCGTCCGGCTCACGGTCAATGTTAGAGATATCCCTCTTGGCATCACCGAGGCAATACCCTGCGGTCTCATCATCAATGAACTCGTCTCAAACTCGTTGAAACACGCCTTTCCGGAAGGCAGGAAAGGGGAGGTCGCCATCCAGCTCACACGAAGGGTTGCAGGCCCCTTTACGCTCCGAATAAGTGACAACGGCATCGGTCTTGCGGAGGACGTGGACTTCCGGAAATCGCCATCTCTCGGGCTGACCCTGGTAAACTCGCTCGTCGAACAGCTCGGCGGCACCATCGAACTTGACAGACGAGGGGGAACAGCCTTTACGATCACTTTTGGATGATCAAAGGCATTGGCAGTGCGTGATGAACCGGCTCCTTATTTTACTATCACGCCTCCGCCAACAGTTACGCTCCCGCCGATACTTACGGCTGGGCTGCTATCCGGACGGACTATCTTTTTCACACACGTCGCTTCCAGGGGACTTTTCTTCTCCGTATAGCTCACCACTATCTTGTCCCCGACAGATAGATCTTGCCACGAACTACAATCCCTTCTCCCGTCGTCTCTCAAATAGAAAGCTATAGGGCCTGTTTGAGACTCCATGGTAATCATGCCATCCGTTTGCGATTTTGCGTTTATGACTCCCGCATGCTCAAAAGCCTTAACCCTCGTCTGAAGCTCTTCGCTTCCGGCCCCGGCATAAGGAATCATCCCGAGCACAATGACAAGGAGAACAAGTAAGCAGTTCTTCATCCTATTAAACCCTCCCTCATCTACGGTTACCAGCTCTAGCATAACACACATAGTAGAGATGAGGATAAAGACCGCCGAATCAACAGACTGGACTTAACACGGTGGGACATGATAATTAATTGCCTTGATACATGCGTACCCTCGCGGTGAAGAACTGCGGCCGCGGAGGAAATAGACCACAATAGAGAAGGAGATAGAAAGCATGGCACTCAGATACGAAGAAGTAACGAACGACGTAAGGAAACTACTCGATAAGGTGCTTGTCGACCACTTCGGTGAGCTGAAGAATGCGAAGATTATAGCCTTGTTTGACCTGAAAAAACGCATGTCAGGAGGTCAAATCGTTCTTGGCCATATCATGAAGACCAACCATCTGATACGGCATCTCTCCAGGGAAGATGCAGGCTCGGCAGAAGGCTATGATTACATCATTACCCTTGACAAAAAGGGGTGGGAAACACTTAACGACAAAGACAGGGTGAGGCTGCTGCGCCATGAACTTCGTCACACGTATTTTGATATAGACGCGGAAGAGAACCCTTACAAATTAATCGATCACACCGTCAACGACTTCTACGAGGAGATAGAACTTAACCAGGATGATCCCAAGTGGCGCCAGAAAGTTGCCACTATGGTAACAGACATGTACGAGCAGGAAAAAGAAGAGGCAAGGGAGAAACGGGCGAAACAGAAGAAAGGCGGGAAGAACAGGAATAGTTGAGATAGCCGCGCCGGCTGCGCTGTGATACAAAATGATTGTAGGAGGATGCAAAGCATGACGCAAGCCATGAAGCAGACCGTGAGGCAAACCATGACGAATGAAAAACTGAAAGACCTCTTTTCGCCGGAGTCAATAGCAGTGATCGGTGCATCGAACAGCTTTGACAAGCTCGGATACCACGTCATGAAGAGCCTCGTGAATAACTACCGGGGGAAGATATTTCCAATAAACCCCAAGGCGGAAAAGGTCTGGGACATCGACTCGTACCCATCTCTCAAAGAGGTTCCTGAGCAGGTTGACCTTGCGGTGATAGTGGTGCCGGCTGCACTTGTCGCGGAAACGGTCCATGAATGCGGGCAACGAAGGGTGAAGGGGATAGTGCTGATCACCGCGGGGTTTCGAGAAATCGAGGACACAAAAGGAGAAGTTCTCGAGCATGAACTGCGTGCGGCGGCCGACAGCTATGGCCTCCCGATCGTCGGTCCCAACACTTTCGGCTATGTCAACCTCACCCTTGGAATCAACGCATCCTTCACCTCCGAATTCTCTCAAATAGAGAAGGGCGGTGTCGCCCTGATAAGCCAGAGCGGAGGCATGTGCCATTTATGCGGCTTTCTCGCTATCGACGAACGCGTGGCCATGTCCAAGCTCATGAGTCTCGGAAACCGGTGCAACGTCGATTTTCCAGAGGTGCTGAGGTATCTGGTGGAAGCAGACGAGGCCACGAGCGTGATCGCCCTTTACATAGAGGGGTTGGACAACCCCAGAGACCTCATAGAAACGGCGGCATCGCTACGAGGCAAGAAGCCGATAATCGCGTACAAGGCAGGAAAGAGTGAGAAGGGTGACAGTGCGAGCCGGTTTCACACGGGTTCCCTCGCAGGAAACCATGATATCTGGACAGGAGCCCTGCGGCAGGCAGGCATGCTCCAGGTCGAGTCGGCAGATGAACTCCTCGACACGGCAAAAGCTCTGGATGCATGCGCGCTTCCCCAGGGCCCCCGCGTCGCGGTCCTCTCCGGCCAGGCAGGTCCTGGTATGATCGCATCCGATGCCCTGGAGCGCGTAAAGCTTCAGCTCTCCCGGTTCGCCCCGGCAACACAGGAAAAAATCAACAACCTCCTGCCCCCCATCGCCATCCGTACGAACCCTGTGGATATGGGCCCCGCCTGGTACAATCCCAAGGCCATGCTCGATATTCTTCAGGCGGCGGTTGAGGACGAAGGCACGGACGGCGTGATCTTTCTCGCCATGTATGCATCGGCCAATCTGAAGCTTGCAGAAGAGCTGGAAAAATATATGAGGATGCTTGAACCCTTCCGTAAACCGGTGATCACCTGCTTTACTGCGCCACCCGGCATATGGGACGAGTCGATAAAGCGGTTGGACAGGAAGAAGGGCATGATCATTCTTGCGACGCCGGAAAGGACGGCGAAAGCCATGAGCAATCTGTGGAAGGCCCGTCTGCTCTGGGGCGAAAAGAGGTAACCATGGAAAAATTATTACTCGGAGTCGAAGCGCTCAATTTTCTCCAGGAGAAAGGTTTCCCTGTGCTCAAGACAGCGCTCGCCGTTGATCCGGACCAGGCAGCGAGCGTTGCATCCGCGATAGGCTTCCCTGTCGCCCTCAAGATCTCATCTCCCGATGTGATCCACAAGACCGAGGCGGCGGGCGTGAGAGTCTGCCTTAGCCATGAAGACGAAGTAAGAGAGGCCTTTCGAGGCCTCGTTGATGGCTTTGTCTCGCAAAGCCCGGGGAAAAGAGTTGACGGAGTGATGGTGCAGCGCATGGGGACAGGGCTTGAGTTGATCGTGGGAAGCCTCAACGATAAACAGTTCGGCCCTGTACTGATGTTCGGCCTGGGCGGCATCTTCGCAGAGGCGATGAAGGACGTCTCTTTCAGGCTGATCCCGATCGAGCCCCGGGATGCCAGGGAGATGATCGGAGATTTGCAAGGCTCTATAGTTCTCACAAACCCTCGCGGGGAGACGGTGGATCTTGCCGGTATCGAACATTTTTTGCTGAAGGTCTCGCGTCTGATTGAAGAGCACAAGGAGATTCAAGAGATGGACCTGAACCCTGTGTTTGTCTCTTCCGGGGGAATCGAGATCTGCGATGCGCGCATGAAAATAGGCCGCGTGTAGTCCCGGAGTTTGCAATTGTAATAGTTGGCCGACAAGGTTTTTGGTAGGAGCGTGTGCTTGAATGAAAGGATTTTATCCGCCGAGATAGGCTTTCTTGACTTGCGGGTC
>CAWGEZ010000026.1:0-88958 GCA_963821605.1 uncultured delta proteobacterium
GATTCACTTCGGTTATGAGCCCCATGCTGTCAAGTGTAAAATAGCCGACGGGCGCAAAATGATAGAGATCCGCATATCTCTCCTGCGAGGCGCTTATTGTATCCTGGGCCTGGCGGAGTTCTTGGTTTGCATCTGGAGCTCGATCTGGTGGACCTCAAGCTCATGCAGCATCTTCTGGGCATCCTGCTGCGGCATTGTGGTGACCCTCTCGGAAAGCAGTTTTTCAGCCTGCTCGCGGAGTGCGTCCGGTTTTCGTCCTGATTTGGATTTGCTGTTGATGCGGCCTTCGGTAGTCTCAGGTTGGTCCTTCTTAGCATCGGGCGTCTCCCCGGTACCATAATAGATGGCGTTTCATTTACGAAGAGACGCCGTAGGACGCACAGGAATATCGGTCATGGTTGCCGTATGCACCATACCATAGTGAGAATGGATTTGTACGAGGATATTGTGGTCAGCGAGACCGCGAACGGGCGACGATCTCGATTGAAGAGAACGGTGATGTCAGTGATCACCAGGTGGGTGCCGCCGGTCTTAAGTTCCACGCGATCGACGTCACGGTAATCCAGGGCGCAGCGCATGGTCGAGGTCCGCGACACTGCTTGAGTCGTGGCGTACTTTCTGACCTCTTTCTCCCATCCTTCCAAAAGAACCTGGACGTTGTACGCCCAAAGGGTGCAGAGGGACAACCCCTTGAGGTCAAACAACTGCTTACTTTCTATGGTTATATCCTTGCCGTGAGCATTTAAAAGGCCGATCCGAACCCCAGGGCAGACCGACGAAGAAAATGCTCTGTTCATGAGCCAGGCGCTGTCGCTCCAGGTGAACCCCATGTAGCCGCTCGGGAGGGGTCCCATCGGTTGGCTCTGTGCATCGAGATCCTCGAAGGTAATCAGGATCTCCCCGCTGCTCTTCTTTAGATCCGGTGCCGGCACACACAGCCTCGTTTCAAGAACGGTGTTCCACGAGGCCAAGCCTCGATGAAATGAGCCGCCCTTAATCAACAGCTGCCACACACACTACTGGTGTCACAGCGTTGCTCGATATGAGAGGCGACACATCTAAAGAGAATGATGGGTACGTTCAAACGGATGTCAAGGGAGTTCACGAAAAATATAATCAGCGACCCACGCGCGATTTTTCTCAATCTTCGCAAACCACGATACGCTTCATTACGGGTAGCAATGTTGGATAGGTACGACAGAGAAAAGAATCACGAGTTCAGTAGTCGATACTCTACTCCACCTACTACTAATGCATGAGCTGAGGTTCGAGAAGGTAAGCATTACCGACTAAAAGCGCCAAGAGTTATTTCGCCTTGACGTTTCCGTTTTCTCTGCTATGCTTGGTATAGGATGGAATGTATGTTATGAAAGCTTCACTGAGTCATCGTTGGTCCCACGCACAGTGTGCTTGCGCGAAAGGAGGTGAGACAGGTGTTCATAAAACAGGCAGAGTTGTTTGAAGGCCTTAGCGCCGGGGCAAAGCACCTCATTGAAAGCCGCGGCATGGAGCAGACCTACAAAGCAGGCGACCTAATCTTCCAAGAGGGGGGTGTAGGGCACTTCTTCTACATGCTTGAAGACGGAAGAGTAGATCTATACATAGGCAAGCAAGAGGAAGCGCGATTTCTCGTCTTTTACCCCGGTGAGATATTCGGCTGGTCCGCCCTCATCGGCACACATAGATATCTTGCGACCGCCAGATGCATGGCGGACTCAATCGTCACGAGGATACCCACCTCTGCTGTTGATGAGGTGCTGAAGGATTATCCCCTCGATGGTCAGTCGCTCTATAAGAATCTCGCTGGCATCCTTGGGGAGCGCTTGATTGGAATGTATTATCAAAATCTGCCTCAGGCAGGACACGAACCTCCGTCGTACGGATAGTGTGGCGGAACAGACAATGAAGAGACAAACCGATCAGGCAACGGTGATCCTGCTCTGACTGGCTTGTCTCCCACAAGAGCCTTGCTGAAGCGGCTATTCTGGACAGTCCTTGGGAGCGCTTTAATCATACGACGCTCAGGACAAGTCATCGCACCTACCCGCGAGGCTCATCGGTATAGAAAAAATCAAGATTACCGGATAAAGTTTTCTCATCCCTCTTCGCCCAATCCGTCACCTTCAAACTCCGCCTTCACTTCCTCGGGCTTCGGGAAAAGGTGTGTGGGCAAGAAGAACAGCCCGGCAATGAGGGTGGGTACGACTGCGCTCGCTATAACAGTAGCCACGAGAAAGGAGTATTGCCCCTGAGTCACGATGCCATGGGATAGGCCGAACAGGGCCGAAATCGTACCGAATGTTAGCCCGGTAGACATGAGGAGGGTATAGTACCAACGCTCGTTGCGATCGTGTCTGAATAGCCGAATGAACGGGTACAGACCAAAGATTTTGGAGAGCACCTTTCCAGCGAGCAGCGCAAGGAAGATGAACGGGGCAGAAATGAGGGCGCCAAGAGAAACGAGCATGCCTGCGCGGAGAAAGTAGAAAGGCGTAAGAAAACCAATAGTCAAAGTGCGCAAGCGCCTAATCCAGAACTCATCCTTCGCCGCTTTCCCAGCCAGAACCATCCCTGCAATATAAGCGGGCAGAACGCCTTCACTCCCAGACCAGAGAGCGAGAGCACCCAAACCAAAGAGAACGAGCATCACCCATTTCGTCCTGATCGCAGCTGTACGATGGGCATAAACACGGGTTATCCCATGAGTCACGAAAGGTAACAGGGCCAGAACCAGACCGCTGGTGATGATAAAGACGAGCGTCTTATAGGTGAACGGGGAAAATAGAAGCCCAAGGGCAATGACCGTGCCAAGGTCATTGATGAAGCAGGCACCTAAAATGCCTTTGCCGAACTCGGTCTTGTTCAGACCTGTCTCCAGCATCACCGCATAGACGACCGCCATGGAAGTCGTAGAAAGGGCCACGCCACAGAGCAGACTCGCCTGATGGTTCCATCCGAGAACATAATAGGCAGCGGCTGCGCAACCGAAGAACGGTGCAAGAAAACCTACAAGGCCTACGAGGGAAACCTCTCTTACCTTCGTCCGAAGGGCGCCGGGGTCTAGTTCTGCACCGGCGAGAAATGTCAGCAGGATAGCTCCGGACGAGGCGAGAAAACGCAACCACTCTACATTCGAGCCTAGGATGTCGGGTTTACCGAGCAGGGCAAGAACACCACCTGCTATTACTCCGACACAGATTTCAACGAGGGCAATGGAAATACGCAGGTGGTAGGCGATTATGGCTGAGATAACTGCGAGGCCAAGCCACACAGATGCGATGACGAAAAGCTGCTCCATGATGAAGTCTCCTTAAAGTCTATTCGGCCAGCATGAAGGCAATAGAAAACCCGCTTTGCAGCGGGTGAGATTACGGGGCGACGATCCCACCGATGCAAGCGCCTTCACGGTAGGAGTCATCAGCCCTCTTGAGGGCGGTTACGGCGAACTCCATCGCCAGACAAGATTATAACTGCTGATGTTTTAAAGGTCAAGACGACGTAAGCTATGCGGAGACATAAGATAAACATTACCAAGCGAAATACGGTATTACTCAAGAGGGGCTGGCGAACCGCATTTCAGTCAACTATATTTATTTCCTCCTCTCCGGTTCAAAGCATTTTTGGTTTACCAACATGGAGAACATCACTCTGATCAGCTTGTGCGCAGTAGCCAGGACGGCCTTCTTGTAGATGAGCCCCTCTTTTCTTCTTTTGAAGTAGTAGGTGCGGAACACCGGGTTGGAGATAATCACCTTGGTTGTCATGAGCCAGATGACCCTGCGGAGATGACGATTTCCTCTCTTGCTGATTTTGCTCTGCCCCTTATACTTGCCTGATTCATAGGTAGTCGGATCGAGCCCTGCCGCCGCGATCAGCTTCCTGTCATGTTCGAAAGCCTTTATATCTCCTCCCATCTCGATCAAGAAGTTGAATGCGGTCTTGTCGCCGATACCTCGCATGGAGGTGAGGATCTCTGCGTCTCGCTGTATCTTCTCACCTGAAAGATCCATGATGAGCTTCATGATCTCTTCGGCCTGCCCCTCAAGCGCAAGAAGCAGGGAGGCTTCCTGTTTCAGGATCATATCTTTTGCCGGACTCGCTACACCCACCGATGCCGTGGCAGTATCCATGAGAACCTTAACCGAAGCTGAAGATTTTCTTCCCCTGGAGCGAGAGGTGACGATCGCGGCGACGGCGTCATAACCAGCTTTTGCTATGGCGTGGGCCGATGGAAACTCAGTGAGAAGACGAAGCGTTGACTTCGTAAAGATCCCGGTTATGGTCTCAAGCTCAGGGAAGGTCACAGACAGGATCCGCTTCATGTCGTTCTTCAGGGCGGTCATCTCGTCAACAAGCCTCTCCCTTCTTCGGGACAGATCTTTAAGTTCGGTAAGGTGAGGTGACCCGGTTGCCAGGGTCTCCTTCCGCAGGAGTACGAACTGCGCGATGGTAAAAGCATCTTTCTTGTCCGTCTTCGTTTTTCTCAAGGAGAGCTTCGCGAAGTTTGCGATCAGGAGAGGATTGATGATGGCAACCCGGTAGCCTTTTGCGGTAAGATACGAAAACAGGGCGATATGGTAACTGGCCGTGGATTCCATACCGAGGAGCAGGGATGCCGTGCTCACCGCCGCCAACCGCGTTACGAGCTTATCAAATCCGTCTCGATTCATCGGACAGGAGAGGGAGAACAGTTTCTTTCCCTCATCGCCAATGCCGCACGCATCAAACTTTTCTTTCGACACATCGATTCCAACATACATAGCGCAACCTCCTTAAACGTAGCAGAAAAGCAGGGATTGCCTCCGGCCAATCCTCCTCGGTCACAAGGGCTCTTTACGGCCCAATCAACTTATCATGGCTCCAAGAGGCAGGGGACAGACTGAAATAAGGGTTCGGCGACCCAGGAAGCATTATAAGTCCCCCTGCCTTCCTTGGGGCTAATCTTACTGCCTCTCAAACATACTTATACAGGAATTAATGGTAGGAGGAAGGAAGCTAGGCAGGGAGGCACCCGCCCAAGAGATGGACACGTAGTTCCGTTCATTCCGCTACCTCAGAGAAGTCCTGAAGCGTCCATTTGCGTTTGCGAAGCAGCCCCTCGCCTTTGTCAACGCCACGAAGGATGTTCTGTTTTGAAACATGAGCGGGCGCGCCGCCTCGGCCAGAAGGGCTTCATACGAGCGCACTGGCGACTCTGATTGGCGGTAGGTGGGCCGTTATGTTAGCATGTTCAGAGGACTGTTTCATGCCGGATGCGGGGGCGACCGGGTACCCGCGTGCGGGTGTCCCTTCGATAGAAAGATGGCTAAAAAGAAAAAGAGCGGCTTCTTCAGATTCATCAAGGTCCTGCTGGTCTTCGTCATACTGGCAATGGCCTGTTTTATAGGCTACTATGCGGTCTATCCTGACGTGTCCAAGCTCAAACGGGAAACCCCCAAGAAGACGTCTTTCATGGAATATCGTGAGCGGGAATGGAAGCGAAAGGGCAAAAGGGTGGTGATTCAGAAGAAGTGGGTTCCGCTCGGGCGCATCTCCCCCTATCTTGTCAAAGCAGTACTCATTGCTGAAGATGATAAATTCTGGTCCCACGAGGGCTTCGATTTTGACGCGATACAGAAGGCTATTGAAAAGGACTTGAAAGCAGGTAAGTTCAAGTTCGGCGGCAGCACGGTAAGCCAGCAGCTCGTAAAAAACCTCTATCTCTCGCCGTCCAAGAACCCTTTGCGCAAGATACAGGAAGCCATGATCACGTGGAGGGTTGAGAGGAGCCTTTCAAAAAGAAAAATCCTGGAGCTCTATCTCAACGTGGTTGAGTGGGGCGAAGGCATCTTCGGTATAGAGGCTGCCTCACGCCACTATTACGATAAACCTGCAGAGGCACTTTCGGCAGAAGAGGCAACAAGGCTCGCAGCTGTGCTGCCCAACCCCCTCAAGTACAAGGTGAAAGAAAGTTCTTCCTATGTAGAAAAACGGGCCTCGCTCATTTACGCTATCATGGTCAAGCGGGGCATCGTTATCCCGGCGTATGACGAGCTTAACACGCCTCAGGAAAACGAGCAGCGTCCGGACTCGACCCCGTCCGATCTTGCACCGGCGGATGAGAACAAGCCTTTCGATCGACCGGATCGGCCCAACGGTACGTAAGATGGCTGAGCAGAACAGAGCGGGGCAGTTATTGGTCGTCAGGGTCCCTGTCGCCAACCTGAGGCGTGAGCCGATTGAGGCACGCAAAAGGTACACCCATGATGACCTGCAGGAAACCCAGCTCCTCTTTAACGAGACACTCCTCTACCGGGGCGAGAAGACTGATTGGTATTATGTAGAGGCGTTGGAACAGCTCAAGGCCAATGCGGAGAAGGGCTGGCAGGGCTATCCCGGCTGGGTTAGAAAAGAGTCCGTATCGTTTGCCGCTGAAATGCCTCGTCATGACGGCGTGGTGAAGAGCAGGATCGGACGCCTTTTGAGTCAGCCTGCTGAGACCGCCGCTCCCGTCCTCTTTCTATCCCTGGGCACACGGGTAACATTATCCGAAAAGTCCGGGGCATATCATAGAGTGTCCATTGGAGAGGGCCGGTCTGCCTGGATAAGCACGTCCGATGTGGCGATGAACGTCCAGGAGGCATCAAGTAATGATCTTCGCCGCAATCTCCTTCAAACCGCCCTCCTGTTCGTCGGGGTGCCGTATCTCTGGGGCGGCCGAAGTATGTTCATGGCTGATCTCACGACGACCGTTACCGGCGTTGACTGCTCCGGGTTGACGAACCTCGTCTATCGCGCCAACAACATTGATATCCCCAGAGATGCCCATGACCAGTGGCTTGCAAGCACGAAGGCACCCGACGGCCCGCTCCGGGCAGGGGACCTCATCTTCGTCTCGCGAGAGAACAGGCCCGACTCTGTGGATCACGTGATGTTAAGTACTGGCGGCGAGCGATTCATCGAAGCCGGCGAGACAGGGAGCGCCGCAAAAGAAAGGACATTTCAGGAGAAATTCGGCGCTGGACTCGATAGGACTTGAAAAATCGAAGTTTACGGTTCAAGGAAAGCGGGTCTATTTCGCCGGCATGGCCGCTCACGACAAGACCCGCTGAAGCATTCTACAGAGGAGGCACCAATGTCCGTATTGTTAGAATTCAGCATGTTTCCGACAGACAAGGGAGAAAGCGTCAGCGCTTATGTGAGCCGCATTTTGAGCTTCATCGATGGCAGCGGAGTATCGTATCGCCTCACACCGATGGGGACCATCATAGAGACAGAGACCCTGGATGAGGCGTTACGGGTCTTGAGCGAAGCATACAAACGCGTGGAGCCAGACTGCAACAGGGTTTACGTGTCGGCAAAACTGGACATCAGAAAGGGCAGAAAGAGCGGGCTTACCCAAAAGATCGAGTCCCTGGAGAAGCGTGCCGGGAAGAAATTAAAGAGCTCTTAAGGTGGCGCCATGGAGAGTCTGAGCGCAATGCTTGACCCGACGACTGTCGCTCTTATAGGGGCGACGGAAAAGGAGGGGTCGGTTGGCCGCGCTATTCTCGAAAATCTTCGGCGGTCAGGCAGGCAAAGAATATTTGCGGTAAACCCAAACGCAGAAACTGCTCTCGGGCTGGACTGCTATCCCACCGTAAGCGCCCTTCCCCAGAAACCTGACCTGGTGGTCATTGCCGTACGCGCTGAGCTTGTACCTGCGATCGTCACAGAGTGCGGCGAGGCTGGTATTCAGAGCGCAGTCGTCATCTCAGCGGGTTTCGAAGAACTGGGTGAGACAGGGAGGCAGCTGGTAGAACGCCTCCGTGCCGCGAGCAGGCTTTTCAACGTGAGGCTGCTCGGACCCGGCTCTCTCGGCATCATCAGGCCTTCCGTCGGCCTCAATGCCTCTCTCATCAAGGTAGATCCTGCGCCGGGCAACATCGCTTTTATCTCGCAGAGCGGCCAACTCGGTGATGCTGTGCTCGAATGGGCACGGGAGGCCCATGTCGGTTTCAGCCTCTTTGTTTCTCTCGGCTCTATGATTGACGTCGATTTCGGGGACCTTATCGACTTCGTGGGGGACGATTACGGGACGAGAAGTATCCTGCTTGACATGGAGCGGATCGTGAATGCCCGCAAATTTATGAGCGCTGCCCGGGGCTTTGCACGCACCAAACCGATAATCGTCCTGAAACCCGGAAGGCTGGAAATCCCTCGCAAGCGGACAGACCCTCCTCGGGAAATGGATGATCTTGTCTACGATGCTGCCTTTAAGAGGGTCGGCCTTCTCAGGGTAAAGGAGGCCGCTGATTTATTTAATGCAGCCCAGGTGCTTGACGCGGCGCGTCTGCCGCAGGGGCCCCGGCTCGCCGTAGTCACCAATGCGAGTACCGCCGGCCTCATGGCAAAGGATGCACTCTTAGAGCAGGGAGGGGAGCTGGCCCAACTCTCTGAAAAGTGCATGCAAGAGCTGGATGAAGCCTTGCCGCACTGGACCAGAGAGAACCCCGTAGCCCTGCCCGTCGATGCTGATCTGCACCACTATGAAATAGCTATACGTTGTTGCTTGAAAGATCCCGCTGTTGATGCCCTGCTCGTGATACACCTGCCCCGTGCCCTGGTAACCCCTGTGGAGCTGGCAAATGCCATGGTTACCATGACCAAGGGGATGTCAAAGCCCGTTCTTGCGGCAATGATGGGCGGCCACTCAAGCAGGGAGGGTGCACGCCTGCTGATCGCGAACAACATACCCACCTACGGCACTCCTGAAGAAGCGGTTAAGACGTATCTCCACATGTACCGCTATAAGAGGAACCTTGAACTGCTGTATGAGACGCCGGAGGAACTTCCCCTGGAGCAGGCACCCTCCAGGTATCTCATGAAAGCACTGATACACAGGCAAACCGGGGAGGGCCCGAAGATGCTCACGGCTGAGCAGTCCTTCGATCTCCTCCGGGATTACGGTGTTCCCGTGGTTCCAGCTTACACGGTCGCTACCGAAGAAGAAGCGCTCAAGAAGGCGGAGGAACTGGGCTACCCCGTGGTCTTGAAGCTTATGGCCGGGATATCGGCTCGAAAGGGCGGGATGCGCACCTCTCTCGGTGTGGCCTCTGAAGACGGGCTCCGGTCCGCATTTGATGCACTTCAAGAAATCAATCGAAGAGGATGCAGATGCAGACCCACAGGCCCGTTCAATCACGGTTCAGAGGATGTTGTGGAGTGTGGGGTACCAGCTGATCCTTCTCGCAGAGCGGCATGAGGAATTCGGCATGATCATGCTGTTCGGGACAGGCGGTATGGGCTACGATCTTTTTCATGACTATTCGATTGCGCTCCCCCCACTAACCCAGACACTGGCGCACAGGCTTATCGAAGAAACGAAGGCGTATGAGATACTGCAAGGATATCGCGGAAGACAGCCTGCAGACATCAAACAGCTGGAACGCGTACTCGTCAGCATCTCCAACCTGATTGCCGACTTCCCTGAAATTACCTCCATTGAAATAGACCCGATGGCCGTTGCTGAGGGTAAAATCCTCGTATTGGCTGCCAGCATAACCATCGGAGATATACCAATCACGGGTACGACCCAATACCCGCACCTGGTGATAACACCCTACCCCGCCCGCTACACGACACAGTGGACGCTTAAGGACGGAACCGAGATAACCCTGAGGCCCATCAGACCCGAAGATGAGCCATTAGAACACGATATGCTAACCACGCTCTCCCAACTTACCTTGAAACAGAGGTTCTTTAGCCCGATAAAGTCCTGGACCCACGAAACGCTGGTCAGGTTCTGTAATATAGATTACGAGAGGGAAGTGGGGATCGTCGCACTGCTCCCCGAGAAAAAGCGTATCATTGGTATCGGGAGGCTCATCATACAACCCGACTTCAGGACGGGGGAGTTCGCAGTTCTGGTACATGATGAATTCCAGGGAAAAGGCCTCGGCTATAAGCTGCTCAATATACTGATAGGAATAGGCCAGGAAAAAGGGCTTGAAGAGATTGAGGGTGTTGTGCTCTCGGACAATGACCGTATGATCGACTTATGCAAGAGCCTGGGCTTTAAACGAAAACTGATGCCGGATGGGGTAAGCAAGGTAACGTCTCCGCCTGGAATAATACCAAGTTGCCTTCATTCATATAGCTTCGTTGCCTGCGTCGGCACGACTCCGACGTACTTTGAGTACGCCTCCGTCGCTATCCTCCTGGTCGCCTCGCTCTATTTTTGAATGCAACTTGGTATGAGCCAGGGTTCTTTTTTTGGAAGTCCTCAAACTAAGGGCAAGTAAAAAGCTCCAGATGCGCGAAGCTCCGAGCCGGCGCGAACGCAGGCGTACTGGGATGTACGTCGGAGTGAGAGACGGCGAAGGGCGACAAAGCAGATGGACTTTTGACGAAGCCCTCAGCCGCCCGCCAGGCGGATGCGGAACTTTTCTACGAAATGGTCCGGGTTGTAAGATAACTTGGCTTCTCTCAGCCCCGGTTCCCCCAGATCCTGCTCCCTGTTAACGTACGGGATGTCCTGCCATTGCTTTTCGAGGAACTGCTGATTGATCATGGCGTAGAGTCCGCGGATCTCCATATTGGCTTTCTCAATGTGGACCACCACAGTCTCTTTGTTCAGCAGTTCGCCGACGCTAAAAGCTTCCACCTTGTCATGAACAAGGATTACGCCTCCCCCAACTTTGAGCTCCTCAAGGTTGGCCAGGGCCTCCCGGATGGCTTCCCATTCACTTGACAAGCTAAGGTCCTCCTCACAGCGGCGCAGCCCGCACCATGTTTCCATCAGGTCCAGGCATGCCTGCTTGTGGTTGCTGTCGAGGGGCTCGTATTTAAAGGTGTAAGAACGGAGAAAATAATTGATGTGGTTCCTCTTGGCACGATAATTCCCGCCCTGCAGGCGGATCAGATCCTCGGCTCGATAGACGTAATCGAAGTGGTCGCGCAAAGGCTCGATCACAAAGTTCGGACTTCCCTGGAGCTCGGAGACGAGCCTCTGGTCAGCCCTTTCTATCGCTGGACGATGCACGCCCTTTTCATGGTGAAGCCAGGTGAGGAGCGTCTCAACGACAGGAATGCGGCCCGGCGGGCCTATGGGCGTGAAAACATAGGGTTCCCCATCGGGATCGGTCCCGAGAATCACAAGCCAGTCTTTGTAGATCGACCAGGCAAACCCGTAGTGGTTCCTCCATATGAAGAGGTTGGTAAAGGTCAGTTCCGAATTTGTGGGCTGATATGTCCACAGGCGGTCGTGGAGTGGGTCGCGATCACCGATCTCAATCGGCTTGAACTCTGGGAATTGGGGAATGTTCATCAACGGTCTTGCATTATAATACACATTCCGGCTGCCTTCTGCCACTGGTCCGACATGATAGTTGTGCCTCTACGTCTTTCTGTTTACAGCCGGCATCAGGTGTGATAGCGTGTCTCAAGGCAGGGACGCAGACAAAAAATAGAGGGAGGAAGAGGAATGCTGCTACAGGAGAAGGTGGCGATCGTTACCGGTGGAGGGAGGGGTATTGGCAGGGCCATAGCCCAAGCGTTCGCAATGGATGGGGCAGCCGTGGTGCTTGCTGCACGAACCTTGTCGAAATTGGAGGAGACTGCTGATGTCATCAAGAAGAACGGCGGCCGGGCTATCGCAGTGCAGACTGACGTCAGCGACGAAAAGCAGGTGGAGCACATGGTGGCTGAAACGATCAGCGCATTCGGCAGGATAGACATACTGGTTAACAACGCCGGGATAATCGGACCAACGGTCAACGTTGTCGATATGAATCTGAACGACTGGAATGAGGCTCTGGGCATTAACCTCACGGGTAGTTTGCTTGCGGCGAAACATGTGCTCAAACATATGATTCCCCGGAGAAGCGGCACCATCATTAACATCAGCTCAGAGCGGGGCAGAACGGGCGATGGTAAGTCAGGCTCTCCCATGAGAACCTCTTACTCCTGCGCCAAGGCAGGCATGGTCGCGCTCACAGAGTCGCTTTCCGTTGAGGTCGGCCAATACAACATCCGTGTGAATTGTATTACTCCAGCTGCGGTCAGGGGTGAGCGGATCATCAATGTGATGAAGGCAAAGGCCCAGGTGACGGGTGTTTCGTTTGATGAATTGATGAGCAAGCTTGTGGACAACTATTCTTTGAAAAGGGCGGTGGAGGAGGAGGAAGTGGCCTCCGCAGCCGTATTCCTTGCTTCGGATGCGGCAAGCGGCATCACAGGGCAATCACTGCCTGTCAGTTGCGGTCAGCACATGGTATTCTAGCGCTCCGCCGCGCCCATCTTCATTTCTTCTTTCGGAGGCTGGCCATGGTTCGTCTCGTCGCAGCATTGGTGGTGATTCTTTCTATTCTCCCGTTGTTTTCCTGGGCAGCGGCTCCCATACTCGGAAGCTGGCAGTTCAAGAATCAACAGATGGAAGTCACAGCAGAGTTCCTCCCCGATGGCAGCTTCAAGCAGGTTGTGGTCTCGGCCCAGGGACGGCAGGCTCTCGCCGGTCGTTACCAGATGAAGGGGCAGGTCCTCTCCCTGGCAGCGCAGGGTTATCCGCAGCAGCAACTGAAATGCAGGTTCCAGGGCACCGACACGGTATTCGTCACGTATCCCGCTGGCGAGACCCTCCAATGGAATCGGGTGCAGTCTCCTGCTGCGGAAAAGGGTGAGCAAAAGGCCGCTTTGCCTGCCCCGACTAAGCCCGTAATGTCCGACACGCCAAAACAACAGGCCGCCCCGCTGAGTCCCGGTCAGCCTGTTTCAGCGGGAAAGCGACCCACAGTCCTGCTCCAGCGAATCTGGGAGCCCAATGAAAAAGCTTTCACCTATCTGCTTCCGAAGGGATGGAAGACACAGGGGGGCATCTTCAACGTTAACCCCCTGAAGACTAACGGGCCCGGCAATACCATTACTCCTAAGCTGGACCTCACGGCAAAAAGCGATGACCGGGCCACGCTCGCGCTGCGGTGGGCGCCAAGGTGGAACTACGCGGACCTCAGCCTTTCGCCCACAGGTCCGGGCATGTTTAAGCCCGGGCAGAACTACCAGGGCATGCCGGTGAAACCGATGCCCGCGGCCAGACAATTTCTTCTCGAGCTGTTTCGGAACTCCCGTCCCCAAGCGTCAGCTCTCAAGGTGGTCGCCGAGGACCCGATGCGCGAAGTGGTTGAGGCTTACGATAAAAATTCCCAGCAGATCAACCAGCATCTGCGCCAGATGGGCCTCGCCCCTGTTCGTCACGAGGCCATGGGCATGGTTGTTGAGTACACCGAAGGGGGCGTCTCTTTCCGCGAGGGACTCGTCACGACCATCATCGACAACCGGGCTGGTGCGTTTATGTGGTCTAACGAAGACACCGTTGTGTTCCGGGCGCCCGTGGCTGAATTTGACACGTGGAAACCGGTCCTCGATTTGATCCGCTCATCCAGAGAGATGAACCCGCAGTGGGTGGCCGCGGTAAACAAAGCCTCAGGGGAGCGGGCGAAGAATGCGCTGGAGACCCAGCGTTACATCAACAAAGTTGCCAATGAGATTGTTGAGAACCGCAGGCGCACCCATGCTGAGATTCGGCATGAGCAGTGGCTCTTCATCTCAGGCCAGGAGGAGTATAAGAATCCCTTCACCGGGAAAACGGAACTGGGCACGTCTCAATATCGCTACCGTTGGGTGAACAACCAGGGCGATATCCTTTACTCAGACGAGAACAGCTTCGATCCGAACAAATACGAGGAGTACAAGACAAGAGAGTGGAAGCCGTCGCCCGTTCGGCCACGATAGCCGCGACCACTTCTCAACATCGGCGCACCGCCTCTTCCGAGCCCCATCGCTCGCTAAGTCTGTCAGGCTGGTCAGGTCCATCCGTCCCTGACTTGACAAACAGGTCACTCATTTTCAATAATATTCAGCGGCTGTTGCAATGGCCAAACACCCATCCGAACCGAAAGGACATGGCTTGATCAAGATATATGTTGATGCCGACGCTTGCCCTGTGAAAAATGAAGTAGTCAGGGTGGCCAAACGTTATGGGCTCAAAGTCTACCTTGCCTCCAACTCCGACATTCAGATTCCGCAAGACGAATTAGTGAAAGTTGTTATTGTTAAAGACCACTTCGACGCTGCAGATGACTGGATTGCAGAGCATATTCATGCTAAAGATATCGCGGTGTCGCATGATATCCCGCTCGCCTCTCGGTGTCTGAACAAGGGCGCTCGCGTGATAGATCCCAAGGGACGCGTTTACACCGAAGAATCCATCGGGGACGCCCTTGCGAATAGAGAGCTAATGGCTTATCTCCGTGGCATGGGGAACATGACGGGCGGGCCCGCTCCCTACCAAAAGCGAGATCGCTCCCGCTTTCTACAGCGCCTCGATGATTTAATCCAGGCAGCTCTCAAAGAAAAACGCTCACGCTCTGAGGAGCACCCGAAAGTCCCCTGACGTTTTGTTTCAGCCATGCGAGCCGGCATGGGTGCAGGTCAACCAGTCCACTTCTTCTGAACCGTCCAATGAGGTGTCTCTTTAAATAGACAGGGGTTTGTGTTAGCTTTCTTCAATGGAGGTGCCCTATGGAAATAAGAAAAGAGGTTACGGAAGATGAACTGTTGGAAATATTGAATTCGGAGCTTTCCAAGCACGCCGAGTTAAAAAAGTGCGGCTTCCTTTCTATTCAACGGGTAGAACCTGATGGCACGGGCTGTAACTGGTCAGCCGAGGTAAGATCCAGAGGGGTTCCTCATCATGTTTCAGCGCCAATCGTCGGTAAAATAGCTGCCGAAGCCAAAAAGAAATATAATCTAAAATGATCAAACACAACGAGAAGGGGAGGTAAACAGTGGGAGACAAAGGCAAGAAAGATAAGAACAAGGGCCAGAAACAGAACATCGCGAAGCAGCAACAAAAGGCAGAAGAAAAGAGGGGGAAGCAACCGAAGAGAAGCGGCTGACAGAAAACCACCCGCGCGTCTGTCCTCTCCGATTGGCTATTCCTTCACGAACGTTGCCTGGATGACGTGGTCGGCTACGATGTTATTGAACGTGTACGTATTGACCGCCCCGACCGAGGCTCTATCAATAAGCACGTCGGCAACACGGTAGCCCGGCAGCGGGATGATCTGGAATGTCCGTTTTTCTCCATACGCGGCCCTTACCGGACCTGGAGGGTAGATGATACCGTTGGATGGCGGGGATACGGAAATTGTAAGAGTTCTTGTTGAAAAAGATGCGGTCACAGAAGCAGATGAGTTAATCCGAATGGAACAGGTCTGCGGATGTTCCCGAACAGGCCCCGGACCATCCTGAAAATGCCGAACCGGCACCGGGCAGTGCATTGAGAGTGACTGACGTCCCTTTCTGGAAAAGAGTTCCTGCGGGGCTGGTAGTCACTGCACCCTGCCCGCTCCCCGTTTTCCTGACCGTTAAAGAGTACTGGGTGATCTCTGGGGTGCCTCCCTGTGTTGGGATGCCTCCCTGTGTTATGGGAAATGCCTGTCCTCCCACGGTAATTCGAGCAGTGCGGGATGCCGTGCCCGGGTTCACGGACAGGGAGAACCTGATTGTACCGCTGCCAGACCCCTTGTTCGTGGAGGCAATGGTGACCCAGGCAGCACTCGACGACGCCGTCCACTGACAGCTGCTCTGGGTCGAAACAGTTATGACACCCGAGTCTGCGCTGGACGAGAATGATTGGCCGCCCGGGTATAGCGAATAGGTGCAGGTGGGTGACGGCCTTTCGGATACCTGATCGGGGGGAGGGGTTGCGGCCGTTACCGGACCAGAAGGCGGGCTACCGGAAGCAGATGGGGCGGGGCTTGGTTTAGCAGGGCCGCCGAGCACGGCATCAGCCTTCTGCAGATTGGCAAGATAAAGTTTATTGCCAGGATCCATGGCAACCGCCTTGCTGAACGCGTTGAATGCCTCCTGGTAACGTTTTTGCAGAAGGTGAGATGACCCGATGTTGTTGTACACGTAGTGCGCAGTGGGATCGATGCTGATCGCTTGCTGGTATGCCGTCAATGCCTTGTCAAACTGCTTGCGCTGGTCGTAACAGACCCCCATTGCGTTGTAGGCCTGGACGTAGTCGGGTGCGAACGACACAGCCTTTTGAAATTCCGTGATTGCCTCCTCATACTTGCCTGCGTCGTAATAGGAGTGTCCAAGCAGGTAATGCTTCTCCGCCTCTTGCCTGTTGGCCCGTAAGGCTGGTTCTTGAATGGCAGTTTCCCGGCCCCTGTCTCGAGAGTCGACCTTGGCACCATCTTCTGCCAGGACCGGGCACTTCAAGAGCAGGGGGCACGTGAGCAGGCACAGCACCACGCATGCCCCGAGCAGCACCTTCCAGGGGTTCATGATCGTCTCCAGGGATAAGCGTACCAGTGCTCTTTAAGCATCACGCCCTGACTGTCATTTGGGACCTGTAACAGAATGAGATTCTCTCTTTTTTTGGAGCAGCTCAATCGCCGTCTTAACGCTTGTCCTCATTCTGTCGACCGATTTTGCCAGGGCCGCAACCTCCCCTTTTCCCTTGACATCGATGGTTGCGTCAAGATCTCCCATACTGATTCTGTCGGCTGCTTCGGAAAGGTGGCGGATCGGACGAACCACCGAAAACGAGAACAGGTAGATCACAGCAAGCAATATGGCGAGGTCCACCACCACAATTAACAAGAAAAGCAAAAACCTCCAATTGTAATGCGCCGCGTACGAAGCCTCCATCTGGTTCACTGTCCCGACTATCTTTTTTGCCGGCTGAGAGAACTCGTCGATGTAGGTCGTTGCAGCAACCACAAGGTTTGTACCCTGAACCTGCGTAAGGTACATGTACTTCTTTCGCACCTTGCCGTCCACGTCGCTCCAGTCGTAATAGCCGCCCGCAGGGCGCCGCAAGCCCTCGTCCAGGAGTTTGACGAAATCCGGGAGTTTGGCACCAAGCTTGTGCAGGTCTGTTCGCACGATCTTCGGGTTGACATGGAAGTAATTGATGCCCCGGTTATCATGGACCGCTGTGTAGCCCGTTTCACCGACTCTCTGGACCGCAATCTCCTGCAGGCGGGGGTTATCGGCAAGGGATATCCCCGACATTCCCGGATGCGATTCGAGGTAGATTTCAATCTGCTTTGCCACACCTTCAGCTTTTTCCTGGATAATCTTCTCGCCCAGCTTATTGAGCGCGGTGGTGGACTCCTTCACGCTTGCTGCACCCAACTGCTTGAGGCTGTCGAATCCAAGCTCCCTGATGCTCAGGAACTGTACTTTCCCGAGGTGTATGCTGACAAAGAGCATGCCTCCGATAACCAAGAAGGCCAGAAAGATTGGAACAAAAATACCTAACGTCAGCTTCTGTAACAAGCCAAGCCCTTCCACCTGCTTCTCGGCCATCGGTATCAGTCGCTGGATTAACCCCGCACCACTCTTTTGCTCGCCCACGATGTAGACCTCCTGTCAGAGTTTGTAACTGTTTTCAAGCAGGGAGACTTCTAATATCCCCAGTTCAAACGCATCCCTCTTCGCGTCGTCCGAAATCTCCTCGCCTATTGCCTTCACAAAAGCTTGCACACGATCCCGGGGAAAGGCACTTCTTGACTCTCCAAATTCCGCAATTTTATCGTCTACAATAAACTGCGCAATGGGACCTAGCGCCTTCTTGAGCTCTGTTTCAATCTTGGGAATGAAATCCCTGTTCACCGTTTCTCTGGGCAAAGGGGTCGCTTCCCCCGCCTTCTCGAGTAAACCTGCCTCGACCATTTGACAGATGGCTTTTGATACTTTAAATACATCCCATCCAAGCATACCGGCAACTTCGCCTACGCTCCTGGTCCCATTTGAAAGCGTCAGTATTCTCCATTGGTCCCCCGGGATGTGCCTGTCCTCGCCCGTACCATCAATCGGGATCCTGAACGCGACAGCGGCAGAAGGGAGTACCTCCCTGATCCTTTTCCATTCCTGATCACGTTCAGCCCAGCGCTCGAGCACCTGCTCGGTAGGCAAACGCACGGTCCGTTCATCCGTGGTGGATGCCCAGTCAAAGGTTACCCGGCCCTTGTCCCACTCGATCATGGCAAGGACAGCCTCGTCACCCAGGGCAGTTCCGGCCTTGGCATGAACGATGTGGCCCGCTTCGATGTACAGTTCACCAAGCTCCGTTCCCCTGACCAGCACCATGCCGGAGTTCTTTCTGTTCACCATGGGCCTTACAAGGTCAAGGAGTCTTACTTTCGAAAGCTCTCCAATGAAATCTTCGGGCATGCCTCCTCCTTGCCAGTTTGTAACGGACCGCTTTCTTTGCCATTTACTCCATACCGGTCAGGAACATAGCAGATAGTACCGTCCCTGCAAAAACGGCAAGGACAATGACCAGCCCAACCAATACTGCGTAGAAAATCCGTCGCATCGAAAGTCTTTTATCTGGAAACAGCCTCTTTCCCTTATGAAAAGGCAGTCACACACCCATGTCAGATAGCAATAGGCCATGCATACGTTTATCGAAGGGCGCTCTTTCGGGATTTCCCCTTTCCTGACGCGGCTTACCCTTCGGCCACAGAATCAGCGGCATCAATGCGTCAGGCCTGTGCGTGACTCCGGGTTAAGTTATCAGGAGTGCCGTAGAAACCAGCGAGCAGGAGCAGTTAGTCGCCGACTGCAAGTGAAAGCCGGAAAAAATAAGTTCATTTTGGACCAATGAGCCGAAGGGGACACCCTATAACCCTCCCGTCAGGAGTTGTGCAACATGAGAAACAATGTCCTCAAATTTTACATCAAGCTGCTGCCTCTGTCCAGTTATCAATTACATGGAAACGTGTAAGACATTGTGCGGTTTATCGTCCTTAAGAATGAACAGAGCTGTTCCTGTTAGCCCGTGAAGTCCGATTTGTCCCGATATGTTGTTTCAGGGTCCCATATCTTTCTTTTCCACAATTGTTATTATTTCCACCATGACGGCAGCAACCAAAAATAATAGTAAGGGTATATGGAATACCAACGCCATCATCCAAAACAGGTGATCCTCTCCCCAGGAGATGTGCGCGTTGAGAATGAAGATAATCAGACCAGGAACCAAAAGTAGAAGAAAAGGTGCTAGTTTTACCAGTCTTTGCATATGCTTACTGTCCTTACTCTGTCCGAACTATCTTGATATAAGTCTCATGTACTGCCTTCGCCATGTCCTGGCTGGCCTCTACTACTTTATGACCCCCATTTCCTTCAGGAGGTTAGCGAAATATGCGTAGCTTTGAGCGACGTACGCGTCGATCTCCTTTCCGCTACGATATGCCACGGCGAGGTGCAGTTCCTTCATCCCGTTCACATAGGCCGGCTCTTTCATCGCCTTGGCGAACGCCTCCTCCAGTTTCTTGACGATGGCGTCGGGTACCGCCTTCTGGGTGATAATTCCTCTATTGTGGACCAAATGTCAACAGCGGTAAGCAGGTGGGACACCCTGGCTCCTCCTGTCAAGCGCCACGGTTACCTGCTATACTGGAGAACTACCGATGCCGATCAAGGTGCAATGTGCTGATAACTGAGCTGCCGTTCGGTCTGGCGGGTAAGGTTTTCGCGAGTCCTATGCCGTTCGGTCTCTATGACAATGAAGGAGAGGCCCTAAAGGAGTTCAGGGAGAACCGCGTTTCTGTGATCGTGCTGCTCGTTGAAGATGTGGAGTGCCTGCAGAAGGCTAAGCGAAACCTTTATGATCTTTATCTGGAGCAAGGTTTTCGCGTGATCCATCTGCCGATAGCTGATTTCAGCATTCCTTCAGCTCAAGAACTCATGCACGCTGTGAACGAGACCATTGAGTCTGCCAAGGGAGGCCGAACTGTCGCGATCCATTGCTCCGGAGGGATCGGGAGAACAGGCACGTTTGCTGCTTGTATGGCGAAAAAGTTATTTAACCTGCCGGGTGATCAAGCCATCGCATGGGTCAGGAGATACCTCAGGGGTGCAGTAGAAACCAGCGAACAAGAACGGCTCGTCACCGACTGTGATTGAAGGCCAAGCAGGCAAACGGTACCTTGTCCCGATCACAAACATCAAGCCCTGACCCCATCGTGCTCAGCCGTCTTTTTTTCCTTCGAGGCTTGACAGATTCTATTTCGTTACATACGTTTAAACCAGGCGTGGACTGACAAGCTTCCGTGGCGCTGCGCCACCCGGGAACGTTTACATCTGCGCCTCAATCCGCTCTAAAGGAGGATACCATGGCAACAGAAAAACAATTGAAAATAAGCGTCATGCCGAACGAGATTCTCTTTCCTGACAGCTCGATCGTGATCGAGTCGTCTGATTCGCTGGACCCCGAATCCGCACAGGGCGGCATCGTTGTCCACGGCGTAAGAGGCCAGGTGAGTCTGTCCCGGAAGGGTCGGGTTGCGACCTGGTCGACGAAAGGCGGACTCCTCCCCGGCCACCACACGCTGCTCGTCCGTGCGCTCCTGACCGACAAGCGCCAGAGAATCGAAGAAGACGTGGAGATCCCGTTCTTCGTTACCGACTCGAAGTCTAAGGTGCCTGCAACCGTCCGCGTCGAGAGCATGACACGCCTTCGCGTCCAGGATCTGGGCACCGAGCGGCTTGCCTCAGACCGGCGCCCCTCGGGCAAGTACGTCGAGGTGATGAAGGCTGTAAACCGCAAGACAGACGCGCCGGTCGAACTCGCCTTCGACGAGACGGGGCAGAGAGTCGAGCCGCAGCGTATTTTTCAGCGGATCCTGGAGAACCGCGTGCGCAAATTCGGCAAGCTTCATGAGACACTTTACGCCCGCCTGCAGAAAACCGACGCGAAAACACGCATCCCGGTCGCGTTGTGGCTCTTATCCGAAGAGGCGCTTGCGATGGGTGAGAAGAAAGTGAAGGGGCCGACGGAACAGCCTACGAAGCAGGAACTGTCGCGCCGCAAGGCCATTGCCGCCTCGACGCGCAGCTTCATGGAGAAGGTTGGATGCCGGTATGAGGAACGTGGTTTGCGCGCCGACGGGCTCGCCCCGGTCGTCTACGCTGAACTGACTCGCGACGAGATCCAATCAGTCGTGAAGCTCCCCGAAGTCGTCGCGGCTTTTCTTTATGAGACCAAAGGTATCGACGACCTCGTTGACTCGATGGCGATCGCCAATTCCGACGACGTCCAGTCTCTGGGCTTCAAGGGCTCCGGCGTGAAGGTCGCCGTGTGGGAGGACAGCCCTGATGTCACCACCAACCTGTCGATCACGGCTCGTTACAAGTCGTCGGGTTTCGCCACGTCGCAGCACGCACGCCATACGCACGGGATCATCAAGAACATAGAGAGCAACAAGCCTCACGGCCACGCTTCCTCCTGCTCGCTGCATTCGGCGAACACCAAGGACCTGGACGCGCTACGCTGGGCCGCGCAAGACAAGGGTTGCACAGTCATCAGCCAGAGCTTCCACCGTGACAGCGAGCCCGGCTCCGCCTCAATGTCCTATGACGACATTTACAAGGACTGGCTCGCCCTGCAATGGCCTTTTCCGACGATCTGCCAGGCGGCGGGCAACTTCTGGCAGGGCGACCCCGACAACATACAGCCCCCGAGCGACGAGTACGTGAATCACAAGGGATATAACGGGCTCACCGTGGGTAACCACGACGACACCGCGACCGCGATGTCGGGCGATTCAGTATTCCGCAATCCTTCGAGCACGCACGGTGATCGCGAGCTGCCGGAGATCGCGGCAAACGGAACCGCGGTCACAACGGTTGGCCTCACCATGAGCGGCACGAGCATGGCCTCACCCGCAGCGGCAGGCTGCGCTGCGCTGATTCAGAATGTAGATGGGACGCTGAAGTCGTGGCCGGAGGGGTGCCGCGCGATCCTGCTCGCCGGCGCGAAACGGAACGTCGCAGGGAATACCTGGTGGCAGGATGTGACGGCGAACGTGGACGCGTCGGACGGAACGGGGGCGGTCGATGCGCTCGAAGCCGCCTATATCACGCAGCAGCGGCGCTCGCGGAATGCTGCCGCCACCATGAGAGGTTGGGATGTTGGCACACTCCGCTCGGCCGACATCGGGAGCGACCGGCGGACAACGTTTTCTTACTCCGTGAGCGTGGGGAGGGGAATCTTTTCGCCGCGCCACGTGAAGGTTGCGCTGGCGTGGGACAGTAAAATCTCGAGCGTGTCGATATTTGGAATAAACTTCCTGCTTGGATCAACGTTGACGATAGATCTCGACCTGCAGGTCTTCGATAGTGGAGGGAATCAGGTAGGCTACAGCGGATCGTGGAACAACAGTTACGAAATCGCCGAGTTCCAGGGAAAGCCGGGCGAGACGTACACGATAAAGATCCGGCGCTGGTCCGGAACCGACGACGTCTGGTACGGCATTGCGTGGACGGTAACCGGCGGACTGTCCTGGGCGGACGTTACGCGCTTCACCGTGCTCGAGCAGCTCATTTCTTCCCGCGGGTCTCGTTAAAGGGGCGCCAGGCCTTCCCGCGCCTTAATGTGCGCACCAGTTCCGCGAGGTTGCCGCCTCGCGACAGAGGAAAGCGAAGCCGTCGCCTGCCCTGCCGTAACGGTCGCGGCGGCTTCTCTACATCGGCTCCACCAATTCCGTCGCCTTTCCGGGTTTGTCAACTACGCCCTGATGCCCTGTATAGTACTTAACAAGACGCAGGCCCTTGCCGATAAGATATGAAGAGAAGAACCGGGGAGGGACCTCTGCATGGGTCGAGAACTCAGTACACAAACGCTGCACAGATTGACATTAACAGCCGTATTATTCATAGCAGCCTGTACGCTGTGGGGTTCTTTCCATTTCTATTCACAGGCAAGAAAAGAGTTGCAGCAACGGGTCCAAGGTTGCCGGTCCTGCGAGGCCCAACATCGGATGGACAAAGACGGCATGTGCGCAATGGTAGAATGGCTACAAGGCCAGGCAAGGCAACTGGAAACAGGGGATCCCCTGAAAATAAAACTGGTGCGGGAAGATACCCGCCGGACTTTTAATAATTGGGACAGCTACCGCTCCTGCCGCTCCGCAGTTGATTCGGCACATCCCTACGAAACATACAGAACATACGCTCTTATCCTATTTTTCTGCGGCCTTGGCATACCGGCAGTCTTTGTGGCTGTCATCGCGATGCGTAATTACCTATTTATCAAACCCTAACTTTCCGCACGGCAGCGGGCGTAGGTTTCCCTTCTGCCCTCCCGCCCTCTGTCCCCGTCTCTTGACCTCCAACAGGTTGTCCGGGAGCATGAAAGATATCCCCCATCTTCATCAGCAGGTTTATATCCCCCTCCACCTTAAAAAGCCCATCCATTAAAGCCTTGGGCCGATTGATCTCGCCCCGTGCAATCTTCAGCCAGACATCAGACGGGGACTTGATCGTTAAGCTCGGAGAAAGAGCTTCGCCTTCCCGGGCCGTACACCGCCCATCGGCTATCGAGAGCACGATCTTGCCTCCTCCCTCGCCTGAGAGATCAAATTGGATCTCCGCCTTGAGGTCCTGAGCGGCTTCGGGGTTGAAAGCGTGCGGCATGTGCAGGACGAGCTCCCGGGCCGTGCCCGAGAAGGCGGATGGATCAGCGGGCCGGGCAACACTTTCGCGCTTCAGGTAATGCAGGGGATATCTCCGGGAGAAGGGCAGGCCGGCGCCCAGGACCAGGATAAGCGGCACCACCACGGAGAAGAAGGGCTTTTCCTGACCCAGCCAGCAGGAAAGCGTAGCGAGGAAGAATATAACGCTCCAGAAATAGGTGATGTGCAGATTGATGATGCGGAACTGGGGCGTATTCCAGACCGCCTCTGGAGACCACTGCTTGGCAATCGCGTAAGTGAAGGGATCGTATCCGAAGAGCTGGGGCAGCAAGGTGGTCAGGAAGAGAAGCAGGTAGAGAAGGCTCGTCGAGTGGAGGACGAAAAACATTGAAGACTCGGGAGGCGCCAGAAATATCCAGGCTGTACCGGCCGCCAGAAATCCGAGGAACGCCTTCTCCAGATAGGTCGTATGCTTGAGGAAATGCCTGGAGAGGAGGTATTGTCCTCCGGCCAGGACAAGGCCCGTTACCACGGCCACCTTTACTCTTCCCGGCGTAATTTCCCCTACCCGGGCCAGCACTTTGAAGATGACTACAGGGAAGAACGAGGTCACAAATAAGATCTTGCTCGGCGTTGTCTTCATGGCTATCTCCTTTCCGCTGGCGCTGGGAACAGGTTCTTCAACTTCAATAGCAGTCCTATGTCCCCCTCAACCTTGTACCGCCCTTCCATGAAGGCTTTCTGGCCATCCAACTCGCCCCGGGATATCTTGAGCCAGACATCAGCGGGAGACTTGATGACGAGATTCGGCTTAGCAGCCGGGCCGTCATGGTGGGTACAGCTGCCGTTGGCGATTTCAAGGTGGGAGATGAAATTTTCATTCCCGTTCATCTCGAACTGCAAAACCGCGGTCAAGCCTGCGGCTGCATCAGGGTTGAAGCCCAGGGCCATCCCCCGGATCAACTCACGGCAACTGCTGACCTCCCGAACGGCCGCGCCCTGCTCCTTCTTATCCTTATCCACTGCTGACTCACCTCTTTTCCGGCTCTTCTGCTCTTCGATCATTTCCTTGATCCAGGCTTCCCGGAACCGGTTATCGAAGGGAACCTCAGTTGTGCTCTGCTGGATGTATTTTTCAAAACCCTCATAGAAGCCGTGTTCCTGCCAGTGCTTGTAGTCGTGCTTCATCATGGTATCCTTGTTGCTCTTTACCAGATTTCCCATGAACTGGTAGAAACGCAGGTCCCGATCTGTAGCGGGGTAGCGCCTCTTTTCTTTTATGGCCCGGGCCAAATCCCTGGACAGATCAACGGCTCGGGCCTCAACAGCTTCCTTCCCTAAGAATCCTCCGGGCTGGGTGGCTATGGCGGTCAACGTGCCCACTGAAAAAGCCCCGAAGGTGCGAAGCGAAAAGCCGAGATAATTTGCCGTATCCGTTTCACCCATACCGGCAGAGACGCTGATAGCGAGGCCCGGCTTCCAGGTCGGTCGAGGCTTGTGGCCAAAGGCCAGGCCGCGGTCTAAGAACGTTTTCATCTGGCCGGTCACGTGTAAGAAATAAACAGGGGAGGCCAGGATGATCCCGTCAGCCGCCAGGAGCTTCTCCACGATTTTACGATGATCATCGTCAATCCAGCATCCTCCTTTCTCGATGCAGAAACCACAACCAGTGCAGTGCTCGATGTGGTGGCCGGCCAGGTTTATCACTTCGAGATCGAAACCCTCCTCCTTCAGGGTGAGCCGCAACATCTCAATCATCTGGGATGTGTTGCCGATCCCGGCCTTGGGTGAACCATTTACAGCAACGATCGTTGGTTTTTCAAACATGATACATACCCTCCTTTTTTTTGAGAACTGATTCTTCTTCCTCTATCCAGACAGAATGATCGATCAGGCCGAACTCTTTAAGGGATTGCACCAATCGGAGCCCAAGGGCGCTTCCATGTTGGTCAGGCCCGTCTGATTCCCAGCGAAGGTGCACGCTCAGGTCGCTCTCCAGAGCGGCATGGCGAAAGGCTTTGATGCTCACCGACCCCCCTTCTTGATCAACTTCAGCAATAAACCGCAGAAGCTCTGCTCTTAAGCCGTCGCCATTTCCCGCTGACCGAAGTTTTATGATCTCCAACCACTTCATCTATTCACCTCCCTGAGTCCATACTTGCAAATCCACTAATGCGTCCGGCGTGCCAAAATAGCTTGTACAACGATATCAATATGTTAGGAAAAGAGAGCGCCCCTCAAATTGCTCATACGGCAAAAGGCATTGCCATATTTGGCAATCAGACTTAGAATTGCAGCATATGACAAAACCATGGAAGTTAGGTACGGCGTTTCGAACTCTAAATCAGAGGTGACCCGTGCAGGTTGACGAAAATGATTTTTTTCGTAAGGCGACCCTGCGGATATGCAGCAGTCTGGATATCGAAATCGCCATGTGGCGTTCCATACAGTTTCTTAGAGAATTCATCCCCGTGGATATGATGTTCCTGCATCTGTACGAGCGCGATCTCGGGGCCATGCGGACCATCGCCATGGCCACGGCTTCCGAAGGAAGAAAGGTGGACCAGATCACTCCCCTCCCCAAAGAAGCCAGATTCGCCCTGGAGAATAATTACCGAAACGTGCAGATTGTCAACCAGCCGGAGTTAGAACCCGTTACCCGGGCCATGGTACAACATCTCGGAAAACCCGACGCGTCAGTCCTGATTCTGCAGTTGGAGGTGGAGGGGCAGAGATTAGGGGCCCTGTCTATGGTTGCGGAAGGGAAAGGCAGATTTCTGGAGGAGCATGCCCGATTAGTCTCGCTCTTGAATGAGCCCTTTGCCATCGCCTTTTCCAATACGCTCAAACATCAAGAAGTTCTTGAGGTTAAAAGATTTGCTGGCTGACGACAACCGGTATCTCCACCGTGAGCTTTTCCGTTTGGCAGGGGATGAGATCGTTGGCGCAGACTTTGGATTGAAGGGGGCTATGGAGATGGTCCGGCAGGTGGCCTCTCTGAACAGTCCGGTGTTGCTGCTGGGAGAGACAGGGGTTGGCAAAGATGTCATTGCCAATGCGATCCATTATTCTTCTCCCCGAAAGGATGGTCCATTTGTCAAAGTCAATTGCGGGGCCATTCCGGAAACACTCCTGGACAGCGAGCTGTTTGGCCACGAAAAGGGAGCTTTTACCGGGGCCCTATCCCAGAGACGCGGACGTTTTGAGAGGGCCAACAAGGGGACCATCTTTCTGGACGAGATCGGGGAACTGCCTTCGCAGGCTCAGGTCAGAATGTTACGCGTATTGCAGTATAAGGAAATAGAGCGGGTAGGAGGCACAAACCCTATCTCGGTGGATATCAGACTCATCGCCGCCACAAACCGGGACCTGGAAGAGATGGTCAGAGCGAAACAGTTCCGGGAGGACTTGTGGTTTCGGCTCAATGTCTTTCCCATCCGTATACCACCGTTGCGGGAGAGAAGGGAGGATATTCCTGCTTTGGTTCGTCACTTCATCGAGCGAAAATCCCGGGAGCTGCGACTGTCTGCGCTCCCCTCCCCTTGCGCCCGGGGCCATTGACCGTTTGATGTCGTACTCCTGGCCCGGGAATGTGCGTGAATTGGAGAACCTGGTGGAACGGGCGTTAATTTTGAGCAAGGGAGATCCCCTGACGTTCGATGACCTCGGCGGAGACAAACCAGGCGACAAACCATCGATGCCCTTGAACCGCCAAGATGACCGCTAGCGCTTGATGAAGTCGTGTCCACGCCACATCCGCCGAGTATTGGAAATGACGAAGGGGAAAGTACACGGGAAAGGAGGTGCTGCTGAGTTGTTCGGCATTAACGCAAGCACCCTCAGAAATCGCATGAACCAGTTGAGGATTCCCTACGGGAAAAAATCAGCGCGGAAAGAAGCGGGTGAGCATTCCTGAGTCTGGTGCATTGCCGACCCTCTCCAGACCTTAATGATTTTCACCGTTTGGCAGGGCAGTCATCCCCAGCCAGCGATCGCGGGGGAGAGACGATAAGCCCGTCTAGCATTGTAAAACTTCGAGAAACTGAGCTGGACTCAGGATTGGGATATCTTCGAACCGCCCAAGTTTGAGGAGATGACTGTCGCCCGAGACCACATAATCAACCCCGGCCTCGACGGCACATTCCAGAATCATGTTGTCGTAAGGGTCCGCTTTTACCACAGTGAGGCTACAGGTCGGCGCAACGATTTCACACATCGCTTCGAACTCACGTACAATGCTTCGGGCAATCTCAGGCGGGTATCTGAACTTCTTTCCGCATAGCACGCCCTCGAGTTCATTCAGAATCTCCCGGGACGCAACCAGGCTCACGTGCCCCAAGAGTGCCCTTTCAAGAACCATTTCCGGTTTCCCGCCGAAAAGAAAGGCGGAGATCAGGATGTTCGTATCGACAACTATCCGGATCAACTCTTGCGAGGCCCTTTCCTCTTGCGGTACGTGCGGATTTCCTCAATAACATCTTCCTCTTTCAGGCCAAGGCTCTTCGCCTGACGTCGTCCGAAAGCAAGCATATCCCTCCACCTTCTCTTGCGCTCTATGTACATACGTGCGGCCTCCCGGACAAGCTCCGAGCGTGTGCGCGACTCTTCAGCGGCTACGTCATCTATCTGTTTTAGAAGGTCCCGCTGGAAGGAAATGTTGACCGTACCTGTCTTCATAGTACCACCTCCACCACACATATTACATACAATGTTTGTCTATGTCAAACGAAACCGCCGCTGGCACTGGAGTGCAAAAGATGTTAAGGCGGGACGTGACCCCAATCGACATACCTCAAAATAGTGGTACAATTAATATTGGAGTTCCCCAGGGAGGAGGATATGTGGAGAAGGCGGCGGTGAGGGCAAAAGGCCAGATAGTCATTCCGTCGAAGCTCCGTCGGAGGTTCGGTATAAGAAAGGGAACGCAGGTTTTCATTTACGAGAAGGATGGGGAGATAGTAGTCAAGCCGATCACCGACGAATACATTGAAAGCATGGCGGGCGTGACGGGCACAAAAGGGTAAACTGCTCAAAGCGTTAAAAGAGGAGAAGGCAAAGGCGCGCCTGCTGTGAGGCCTGCCTTCCGCGTTGGCTTTCATAGGTTGAGTTCCATCGACCGGGGCTTCCTCTTTCTTTGTAAATCTTTCTTTCCGTGTGGTGTCATTAGGACAATGGCGTCGTAACCAAGTTTTTTTGCTCGTAAATACATTTTATGGTCAAGAGCTATCCTTTTTTCATACCAGTTGGGGCTGGTACCATTTTCCATATCATTCAAACCGAATTTTGCAATTTGTTCGCTCGTAAATAGCTTCTCTAATATTTCCATTTCTGAAAATCCATAAACCGGATTCCTAACACTCACGCGTTCTGGCTCATCATTTGGGCGGCCATAAAATTCAGCCTGGGCAAAAGTCGACGCGAAAAATTTGCCACGCTTCTTGAGGCATCGCTATCGCCGGGCGAAACGTGCCACCAATGAGAACTATTTATTTCAGAAATAAAATTTCTTTTTCCGTCATTTCCGAGATGGTTGCCATGGCGCTACACGAAAGGTTTAAGGCCTATTATATGAGCAACAAAACGAGTTCTTGCGTAGAAAGGCCCTGGAAGTGCTACTGTGACCTTCCCCTTTAGTTCTGGGCTGTATATGTTCGCCCATTTTGCCTGATAATGCTTCAAACCCTTTTTCTTCGATCATCTTACGTACAGATTCGTAATCTCGTCTAACGGCCTCATAAATATGGGTATCGGAAAGGTCAAAATGACCGACGGAATGGATTGTTGATGAAGTTTCACCAGCAAATGGCTTTTTTCAAAAGGACATTGGAGAACATTATAGGCGTCGATCATGGTAATGGCCATGGTTTCTTTCACGACAAGCCCTTTGCTGGAATGCTTGAGCGGTACAACCTTTAATTCCCAGGAACCAAATTAGGTGACTGGGCTGAATTTAGAGGAAGGCCAAGATAGCGTTCTATAACATGGCCAGCCCAGCCTTTGTTTTTCTTGCCTGGAGACTTCCATATAGTTACTTGGTGTTGTTTGGCAAGCGGAACGAGATCTTTACCAGTTAGCAGCTTTATTTTTTCAATAGCCTCGTTACGCTCCACCGACTACCTCTCTGTCTCCGACGCGAATAAAGACGTGGCTTGTCTTCTCTGTAATGACTTAATTCTTTCTATCGCGACTTGTATATAGTTGGAATCTAATTCTCGACCTGCAAATCTTCTACCCAGGCTTATCGCGCCGACTCCCGTAGTCCCGGAACCCGATGAAAGGATCCATCACCAAATCATTTGGATTGAGGCCGCCAAAATAAGCCGCTCAAGAAGCATCGAAGGCTTTTGAGTAGGATGTTTCCCAAAAACCTTCTCTTCCGCGGACGGTGGCATAATCTCTAACAATACTTGGGCGTCAGGCTCATCCCATTTAATATCGTACCAAACGCTTTTCATCTGCTTGTTACCACTTGCCTTCCTCATAAGGGCATAGTTGAACTTGTGTTTGCTCCTTTTGTTCTTGGCAGCCCATAATATTGTTTCGCTAGAATGTGTGAAGTACCTGCATGAAAGATTGGGTGGGGGGTTAGGCTTAACCCAGGTTATATCGTTGAGAATCTTGAATTCTAACTGCTGCATAGCAAAACCAATAGAATGAATTACATGGCTCGTACCCGAAACAAACATTGAACCATTTGGCTTAAGAACCTTTTGGCAGGCAGAAAGCCAGGCTTTATTGAAACCGTGCATTTGATCAACGCTCTTTATTTTGTCCCAATCACCCTTATTGACACTCACCATCTTTCCTGCTTGGCATGTTATGCCATCATTGCTGAGGAAATAAGGAGGGTCTGCAAAAATGAGGTCGAAAATACCATCGGGATATTTACGATAAAGCCGTTTCAGAAGGACAAGGCTATCGCCTTGATAGACGAAAATGCCGTGGGCGTCATCTCTCCAGGCTAACCTGGGAGTTTCTCCCTGGCCATAGTAAGCTTGGCTTTCCGCAACGAGAAAGTCAGGTTCGAATGGCTTGGTGTCCGCAGCTTTGCTATATCTATTTATCCTTCGCGTCATATCGTCATTATATGATATCGGAACACATCTGTCACTTAAATGGCCTCATTTAGCTCATCAGGCCTCCGCCGCCACGTTCTTCATAAGCATAGGCACTTGTTCCAACTCGTTTGGCCTTTTATAGAGATAGATTTGGGTGGGTCGAGCAGTCTAAATGCCTCGGACTTGGGCTGGCACACGTTTTCAAATATACAAACACCCTCGAATGTCCGTAGAAGATTGTTTTCGGGCAACAGCAGCACCCCTTCGTCTCTTGGTAGATCCTCTACCTCAGCTTGACAGGGCAATATGTGGACAAGCGGCGCCATTGGAGACCCCCTTCCAACGTTATACTAGACTTGCGCCGTTGTGTCCCAAACAGATTGCTGTGATAGACGCGTCGCGAACTCTGTCAGAAGGAGCCCCTCTAAGGGATTATGTGATTCGTGCCGGATGGCGTTTCGAGGATAAGAGTACCATCGGCCGGGCCGAACTCAGTGTTTTGTGTTGAGTTTTGCGTGTTAAGCGAGAACATTCGTGCGACGGATCGCTCATGTCGGGCGGTACACCCGTTTAACGGACTATGTGGTTAGTGCCGGGTGGAATTTCGATGGATAACGAGGCGCGCCGAGGACTGGGCCACGCAGGCGTACCCAGTTGCCAAAATGTTATCAATTGCTTTAGCCGAGCACCCGCGACTCGCCAAAACCTTCATACGCGGGTGGCAAACCGTGCGATCCCCGAAGTTGATACTTGTGGTAGCGTAGCGAAGCATCCTGGAAGCAAGATCCTGAAGGAACGAAGTTAGACGCGAAAGGCCGCCCGGCCTCCCGTCATTCAAGCCATACTTCGGCCGGTGTCAGCAGAAACTCCTCCAGCGGAATCCCCGAGGCGCCCACGAGCAGTTTTCTTTTGACCTTGAACTTATCGGCAAAGGCTGCGATCCCCGGAAGCCCCCGGCCGCGCCTCCCGCTTTTGACTTCGAGGGCTACCAAGCTTTTCCCCCGCGAGAGCACGTAGTCAACTTCTTGATTCCCCGCCGCCCAATAAAAGAGTTCAATGTTCTTGCCCTGGATACCATTGAAGAGAGAGGCACCGACAACGGACTCGACCAGTCTTCCCCAAAATTGCGTGTCATTCTTTGCCTCGCTTAGTGTCATGTGACAGGAAGCAGTCATCAAAGCCGCGTTCAGGGCGAGCAGTTTGGGGCTCGATCCGCGCTGTCTCACGACCTGTCCGTGATATTTTTGGATCCCTGCAATCAGACCGGTGCCTTGCAGAAGGCGAAGATAGTGGGCAAGCGTGGTAGTGTTGCCCGCGTCATGCAACTGGCCCAGCATTTTTTGATAGGATAGGACCTGTCCGGAATATGCACAACCCAATTCAAACAGCCGGCGCAGTAGAGCGGGCTTATCAACTCGTGTCAGCAGTAGCACGTCACGAGAAATCGATGTCTCGATAAGCGAATCCAGGACGTACCGAGACCATCGCTCGTAGTCATGTATCAGAGGTGCGGCGCCCGGGTAGCCACCATAAAATATGAACTTATCCAGATCCCATTTGAAAGCCTCTTTCATCTCGGCGAACGACCAATGGGACACATGAATGATTTCAAAGCGCCCGGCGAGACTCTCGGTCAGGCCGCCCTGCATGAGAAGAGGAGACGATCCGAGGAGAACTACTCGAACGCCCAGACGCGAGGACGTGTCTGCATCCCACAGGTATTTGACGGTCTCCGACCACCCAGGTATTTTCTGAATCTCGTCCAAGACCAGTATTGACGGCTGTCTCCCCGTGCCTCTCGCTCGCGCTCTTGCCACTTCCCATTGTTCCTCAATCCACGCGCGGTCTTTAAGAGTGGGCTCGTCGGCAGACGCGTAATGGACCGGGCCGGGAAAGTCGTCCATAATCTGGCGGGCAATGGTGGTCTTGCCTGTCTGACGAGGGCCGCCCAGGACCTGGATGAAACGCCTCGGCTCTTTGAGACGGCCGAGGAGAGTCTGAAAAGCGTGGCGCTTGAAGACTTTCATATCAGCCCCTTCATAAATTTACTCAACGTACTGAGTAAATTTACTCAATATATTGAGCAAATGTCAAGAGAGAAAATAAGCCCACCTCTATCTGTTGCGTACCGGATGGAATTTCGATGGATAACGAGGCGCTCCGAGGTGCCAGAGTGTCATGTGTTGAGTGTTGTGTGTGAAGTGAAACCATCCGTGCGACAACTTATTCACTTCGGGCGGCACCGGTTCAAGGGACTGTAGGTTTGTGCCGGGTGGAATTTCGATGGATAACGCGAAGCCGAGGGGTCGCCGCCCGGAGGCGTATCGTGGTACGTTGAGGACGTGCGATCCCCGAGGGCGACGAAGTTAGGCGCGAAAGGCCGCCCGGCACGCTGCCGAAGGCAGGCAAGTATTGGGCAAAGGTATTATTTCCCCAATACTTCCCTGACATAAGCGAGATGCCTCCGCCAGGCGCTCCGCCGGCACACCCCCCTGCGCCATCTGCGGATTCCCGCCACCCTTCCCCTCATACTTCTCTGTAATCGCCTTCATTATGGCGCCCGCGCTGAACTGCTTGGCCAGGTCCTTGGTCACGGCCACAACGAGGGTGCCCTTTGTTTCATCCTTTGTGCCAACCACTACCACGCAGCTTTTTACCTTGCCGCGGATGATGTCGGTGACCTTTCTCAGGTCATCTGCTTTGCCGCCATCGATGGCCATGGTGACTACTTTGGCGCCGTTCTTCTCCCAGGCGGCTGCTATGGCCTCATCCACCTTCCGGACGGCCGCCCCTTCTTTGAGGCGCTCGATCTCCTTCTCCTTCGCCTGGATCTCGTCGAGCAGCCCTTGTACTCTGGCCTCAACATTCTCGAGGTCTGTCTTCAGCTCCTTGGCAATGGATCGCGCTACGTGCTCTATCTTTCGCCGGTACTCGATTGCCCCCTTGCCGGTTACGGCCTCGATCCTCCTGACACCATAGGCCAACGAACCTTCGCTCACGATGGCAAGGCTGCCGATCTCTCCCGTATTCCGGACATGGGTGCCGCCGCAGAGCTCCATGCTGAAGTCGCCCACTTTGACGACCCGCACGGTTTCGCCGTACTTTTCCTCAAAGAGCGCTGTTGCGCCGTCACGTACGGCCTCGTCCTTGCTCTTGACGTCCGTGCGGACCTCGGCGCACGCCATGATCTTTTCGTTAACGATCTCCTCCACCCGGGCAAGCTGTTCCGGGTCAGGGGCCTGAAAATGAGTAAAGTCGAACCTGAGTCTATCCTGCTCCACGAGTGAGCCGGACTGCTTGACGTGATCTCCCAGGACGCTCCTGAGCGCGTACTGGAGAAGGTGCGTGGCAGTGTGGTTCCGCGCAATCCCTTTTCTCCGCTCCACGTCAACAATGAGCTCCACCTGCTGCCCGGCCTTGAACGCGCCTTTTTCCACTCTCACCTTATGGGAAAAGAGGTCCTCTCTCATCCGGGAAACCGCGAGCACCAAGGCCTCCGAACCATCGCTCCGGATCACGCCTTCGTCAAACGTCTGACCGCCAGACTCCCCGTAAAACGGCGTCACATCAAAAAAGAGCGTGCCCTCCTCGCCTTCGCGGATCTCCTCGCTGCTCTGCTCTTCTTTGACGATGCCGAGAATGCGGCCTTCTGACCTCAGGGTCTCGTAGCCCGTAAAGATGTTCTTTGCGTGCTTCTGCCACGATGCCCGTCGATACCGGCACCCATCCCTCTTTCTTCGTCTTCCAGTCGGCCCTCGACCGCTCTTTCTGCTCGTCGAGCGCCCTCTCGAAACCGGGCACATCGAGGAAAAGCCCGTCCTCGCGCGCCATCTCATCGGTGATATCGATGGGGAAACCGTAGGTATCGTAGAGCCTGTAGACCACATCGCCGGGAATGACGGTGCCACCCCTTGACAGAACCTCTTTCTTCTCTTCTTCGTAGAGCCGGATGCCGACACTGAGCGTCTCCAGGAAGCGCTCTTCTTCTCCCTTCAGCACCTGCGCAATATACGGATGGTTATTCTTCACCTCGGGATAGACGTCTTCCATCTTATCGACCACGACCTTAGAGAGATCGTGCAGAAACTCCCGCTCGATGCCTATCTTCTTACCGTACCGCACGGCCCTTCTCATGATGCGCCGGAGCACATAACCCCTTCCCTCTTTTGAGGGAAGCACCCCGTCGTTGATGATGAAGGTGGCCCCGCGCACGTGATCCGCGATCACCCGGAAGGCCGTATCTATCTCTTCTCTTTCGCCGTACGCGTAACCGGAGATATCTTCGAGGGCTTTCAGGATCGGCGCAAAAAGGTCGCTCTCGTAGTTGCCTATCTTTCCCTTGCAGGACAGACGCGATCCTCTCCAGCCCCATGCCCGTGTCGACCGAAGGGTTGGGCAGGGGTTTCATGGTGCCGTCGCGGAAGCGCTCATACTGCATGAAGACAAGGTTCCAGATTTCGAGGAACCGGTCGCAGTCGCAGCCTACGGTGCAGGTGGGCGTCTTGCAGCCGACCTCAGGTCCGAGGTCGTAGATGATTTCCGAGCAGGGGCCGCATGGCCCTTCTTCGCCCATGGCCCAGAAGTTGTCCTTTTCTCCGAGGCCTATGATCCGATCTTCCGGCACGCCGTGACTCCTCCAGATGGCGCGCGCCTCGTCGTCCTCCCGAAAGACCGTGAAGTACATCCTCGATTCGTCCAGGTTGAGCCGCTTGAGCAAAAGCTCCCTGGCATAGGCGATAGCCTCTTTCTTGAAATAGTCGCCGAATGAAAAGTTCCCCAGCATCTCGAAGAAGGTGTGATGCCGCAACGTTTTCCCGACGTTTTCCAGGTCGTTATGTTTGCCGCCCGCCCGCACGCACTTCTGGCAGGTGGTTGCCCGTGTGTAGGGCCGCTTCTCCGCGCCGACAAAGACGTTCTTGAACTGCACCATGCCCGCATTCACGAAGAGGAGCGTCGGGTCCTTGTCCGGCACGAGGGAAGAGCTGGAGACAATCGTGTGCCCCTGCTCTTTGAAAAACTCGAGAAACGTGCGCCTGATGTCGCCGGCCAGCATGCCTATTCCTTTATCAGCCCATAGTGTGTCAGTATCTTCTTCTCAACTTCGGCGGCAATCTCGGGGTGCTGTTTGAGATACTCTTTCGCATTCTCCTTCCCCTGCCCGATGCGCGCATCACTGTATGAATACCAGGTGCCCGACTTCTCGATGACGCCGAGGTCGGAGCCGATATCGACGATATCCCCTTCTCTCGATATGCCCTCTCCAAAGATAAGATCAAACTCTGCCTCTTTGAACGGGGGCGCAAGCTTGTTCTTCACCACCTTGACGCGGGTCCTCGAACCCACCACGTCCTGACCGTCCTTGATCGCAGAGATACGACGTATGTCGAGCCTTATGGACGCGTAGAACTTGAGGGCGTTACCGCCCGTTGTGGTCTCAGGGTTCCCGAACATGACGCCGATCTTCTGCCTGATCTGGTTGATGAAGATGACGGTCGTCATCGACTTGGAGATGGTGGCCGTGAGCTTTCTGAGCGCCTGGGACATGAGCCGCGCCTGTAAGCCCCATGTGCTGGTCCCCCATCTCTCCCTCGATCTCGGCCCGCGGCACGAGGGCCGCAACGGAATCTATAACGATTACGTCAACAGCGCCGCTCCGCACGAGGTGCTCCGTGATCTCCAGGGCCTGCTCGCCCGTGTCGGGCTGCGATATCAGCAGCTCCTCCGTGTTCACGCCTATCTTGGCCGCGTAGTGTATATCCAGCGCATGCTCGGCATCGATGAAGACTGCGGAGCCTCCATTCTTCTGGGCCGAGGCAATCACCTGGAGCGCCAGCGTTGTCTTGCCCGAAGCCTCTGGCCCGTAGATCTCGACGACCCGGCCCCTCGGCACACCGCCGATAGTAAGGGCAATATCCAGAGCAAGCGACCCGGTAGAGATGACGGCTACTTCCTCGGGGGGTTTCTCGCCCAGCTTCATGATGGAGCCTTTACCGAACGCCTTTTCGATCTGCGTGACGGCCATGTCAAGAGCCTTTGACTTATTTGCTTCTTCCTTCATCGTTGTCGCCTCCAAGTTTTATCTTCCAGATAGGTGCGTAGATAGCCCCGCCAGGGGTAAGCGTACTCTTGAACAGGACGAGCTCATCGACCGAAAACTCCATCTTCTCTAGAGGGGGGAGATCCCCGTCGGGAAAGGCCGCAGGCGTTCTCATCCTCCCGAGGGTAATATGGGGGGTGAACTCCCTCGCCTCCCGCTCGAAATCAAACCCTGTAAGCCCCTCTTCCACTTCTTCAAATAGTGCCTTTGTCTCATCCGTGCCCTTATCGAGCCGCACGATCACGACACGCGCCCTCCTGCGGCTGGGAAAGGCGTCGATCTCTTTCAAGCTTACCACAAATGGAGCAAATCGGCTGCCGATTGGTTCAAGAGCATCGTGTATCTTTCCGGCCAACGCTTCCTCGATCTCACCAAGGAACTTGAGCGTGATGTGGATGGCGTCCCTTTTCACCCACTTCACGTCGCGCGTCCGTTTGGAAAGTCTTTCGATCACGTCCCTCAGGTAGTCGACGACCGGCGCCGATACTTCAAGCGCAAGAAAGCTCCTCATGCGACCTTCCCTTCCAGGAGATCAATCGGCAAAGCTGCAACGCCTCGGTCGACGTCTGCTCCTTTATCTCCAGCCGTCCTCCACTGAACTGGAATTTTCTAAAAAAGGTCCCGGCATTGCTTGCGAGCCCGATATAGACCGTGCCCACGGGCTTATCCGGGCTGCCACCCGTTGGCCCGGCAATGCCGGTAACGGACAGGCCGATGTCAGCGCCTGTAACGGCGCGCACGCCTTCAGCCATCTTCTCCGCTACCTCCCGGCTCACTGCCCCGTGTGCCTCGATGCTCTTCGCCGGCACAGAGAGAAACGTCTGCTTTGCCTGGTTGCTGTACACAACAACGCCCGCCTCGAAGTAATCGGAAGAGCCTGCGACATCCGTGATCCTGCTGGCGATGAGGCCGCCCGTGCACGATTCCGCTACGGCCAATCTCAGTTGCTTCTCGCGCAGGAGCCCGCCTAAATGCTCTTCAGGCTTCACCGGAGCCTTCCCAGCAAAAGGAGTGCCGCATTCGCGTAAATGCCGGCCAGAATGTCGTCGGCAACGATCCCGTAACCCTTTGGCAGCCCTTCGAGGCGCCGGATCGGGAATGGCTTCAGGATATCGAATATGCGAAAGAGGATAAACCCCTTCAACAGATTCGAGAGGTCCAGGCCCTGGCCAACCATGGTAACACAGATGCCGGCCAGTTCGTCAACAACGATGTAGCCGGGATCTTTTTCCGGCAACTCCATCCGGTTAATGCAGAAAATGGCAGCGATCGTAAGCAGCATCACCGTAGAGCGGGGTGATTGAGAATGCCGGGGAGCAGATAGAGCAGAATACAGCCGAGGATGGAAGCCCATGTTCCCGGCGCAATGGGGAGATAGCCTGATATAGCCGCAGGTGACAAAAGCGAGCGCAAGTTTACGCGCCATCCCTTGGACCACCCTTCGGCTTCGGGCCATCGCTGTAGACCGTCTTCTCGTCAAACACCTTCTCGCCGACGACCTTCCACTCATTCTCCCAGGCGCGGTAAAAGCAGCTCCAGTACCCTGTGTGGCATGCCGCCACTTTCTGATCCACGAGAAGGAGCAGCGTGTCATTATCGCAGTCGAGACGGATCGATTTCACTTCCTGGAAAGTGACCCGATGTCTCGCCCTTGAGCCATATCTTCTGCCGTGAACGGGAGTAATAGTGGGCCTTCTTCGTCTTCAGCGTGAGGTCAAAGGCCTCCTGGTTCATGTAGGCCACCATCACCACGTCCTTCGTGCGCTCATCCTGCACGACAACGGGGATCAAGCCCCTCGTCGTCCCACTTTATATCCTCAAGTCTATCTCAGCCACTAAATCACCATCAACGTTAATAGTAAGCAGTAAGCTTCAGTAGTTAAATCCTAAACAATGTTCAATATCGAATCTCTAAAGGGCGCCGAACGCCGCAGTCTTGGACTTGAGAACTATAGGTCTTACTGTTCGATATCGCTGACTGACTCACTGTAAGATACTAGATTCTCACAGTCTTACTGCTACTCCTCTCCCCCGCAGGTACTCCTTCGCTTCTATCACCGTGTATTCCCGGTAGTGGAAGATCGATGCTGCAAGCACAGCGTCGGCCTTGCCGTCTACAAGCCCCTCGTAGAGGTGCTCCAGGGTCCCTACCCCGCCGGACGCGATGACCGGGATATTGACCGCCTCAGAGATGGCTCTCGTCAAGGGTATGTCGTAGCCGATCTTGGTCCCGTCCCTGTCCATGCTCGTCAACAGGATTTCGCCGGCCCCCAGTTCCTCCACTTTCTTTGCCCAGCCTATTGCCTCCACGCCGGTAGGCTTTCTGCCCGCCGTACGTGTAAACCTCGAAGCCCGATGCGCTCCATTTGGCATCTATCGCGATGCAGATGCACTGGCTCCCGAACATGTCGCTCGCCTCGCGAACGATCTCGGGCCGTTCTATGGCTGCTGTGTTGATCGTTACCTTGTCCGCGCCGGCAAGAAGCACATCGCGAATATCCTGAAGGCTTTGTATGCCTCCGCCCGCGGTAAGCGGCATGAATACCTCTTTCGCAACCCCTTCGATCACGTTCAGTATGGTCCTTCTCTTTTCATGGGATGCCGTAATATCGAGGAAACAGAGCTCGTCAGCCAGCTGCTTCTCGTACGCCTTCGCATTGACGACAGGGTCCCCCGCATCCTTCAGGTTGACGAAATTCATGCCCTTGACCACCCTGCCCTCCATCACGTCGAGGCAGGGAATGATCCTCTTAGTCAGCAAGCTCTATGGCCTCCTCAATCCGTATTCGCCCTTCGTAGTATGCTTTGCCGACGATGGCCGCCCAGACGTTCATCTCTTTGAGCCTGCGCAAGTCCTCTATGCTGCTTACCCCGCCGCTGGCAATAATCGGCAGGTTGGTCATGCCCTGCATGCTGCCTATCGCATCAAAGTCCGGGCCGCTCAGGGTGCCGTCCTTTGCGATGCTCGTGAAGAGTATGGCCATGATCCCGAGCCCGAAGCAAGCTCAAGCACCTCCTGGAGAGAGACGCCGGCTGCCTCCTTCCATCCCTTGACCATCGGCTTCCCCTCATAGAGATCGAGGCCGAGCACGATATTGTTAAACCGGGAAAGACCCCGGAAGAACGCCTTATCTTCGAGGGCCCTCGTGCCCACGATCACGCCGTTGATGCCCATGTCCGAATAATAGGCGATGTCTTCTTCGGTGCGAATGCCGCCCCCCACCTCCATGTAGCCCTGCACTTTCTGTCTGATCGCGCGTATCAGGTCACTGTGGACCCTGCTTCCCTCGCGGGCGCCGTCCAGGTCGATAATGTGAAAATCCTTTGCCCCTGCCTTGCGCATGCTTTCGATGGTGCCCGGCGGATCTTCGCTATAGACGGTGACTTGAGAAAAATCGCCCTTGAGAAGCCTCACGGCCTTGCCGCCGATGAGGTCCATCGCAAAGAAGATTTTCACTTCAAATCCTCTTGGAGGTACCCGATCCCTTTCTCAATGCCCTCTTCGGCAAGCTGGCTCGACAGTGATCCATTTCATCCCCCTCCGCAGAAAGGTCCCGATCTTGAGGATATTGTCGAAAAGCGGTTGCTGCGTCTCGTCAAACTCGAAAATCTTTACGACTCCCTTCTGATCGTAGAGGTGAAGGTGAAATCCGACGCTCGCCGGTTTGTCCACGGCAAAATTGCCACCCTGCCGCTGCTGATAACCGGAAGACGAAGATCTCGATGCTCTTTGCGTCGCTCCTGCCCAGGCTGTATTTCACTCCCTTGTCAGCCAGGCCCTGCCGCAACTCATCGAGCAGTACAGCCTCTGCGTCCTGGTGGATCGGCCCGGGCCGGATGGGCCTGCCGCAGTAAGGACACGCGGAAGCGTCTCGTGTCCTGCAGCCCGGTCTGCGTAAATGCCGATCTCGGTTTCAGCCGCTTCGGCAGCGATAATGGCCGCAAGAAGAACGAAGAACATGACAAGAAAGATTAGTTTCAGGCGCATAGGTTTATAAAATTCTGAAGGAGGCGCAGGCCTACCTTCTGGCTTTTTTCCGGGTGGAACTGGCATGCAAAAATGTTCTCCCTCTCGATGGATGAAGCAAACGGGCTCCCGTAGTCAGTCCTGCTCGCAATCACATCTTCCGCGGGCTCCGGATAAAAGGAGTGGACAAAGTAAAAGTATTCTCCCTGGCCGATCCCCTTGAAGATCTGCGGAGCCTTCATCTGCTCCACCTGGTTCCATCCCATGTGGGGAACCTTGACGTCGTTCTTGAATCTCTTCACGCAACCCTTGACGAGGCCCAGCCCTTCGACCCCGGGGGCTTCCTCCGATGATTCGAAGAGCATCTGCAGGCCCAGGCAGATGCCCAGGTACGGTTTGCCTTTGATTATCTGCTCTCTCAGAACATCCAGCAGATCAAACCCTCTCAGGTTTTCCATGCACTTGCCAAAGGCGCCCACGCCGGGCAATACAATGCGCGCCGGCTTCCGCAATCACGCGCTTGTCTCTCGTGACGACGATAGACGCGCCCAGCCGCGCGAACGCATTCGTCACGCTCCTCAGGTTTCCCATCCCGTAGTCGACTATCGCGATCAAAGCACACCCTTTGTCGACAAAACCCCTTTCAGGTATTCATCCTTCGCGCAGGCATCCCGTAAGGCCCTGCCAAAACCCTTAAAGACCGCCTCGATCCTGTGGTGCGCGTTCTCCCCGTAATGTAGGTTCACGTGGAGGCAGACCCTTGCCTCACGCACAAAGGCGAGGAAGAACTCTTTGGCGACCTCTGTATCGAATGTGCCCACTCTCCCGGTTATCTCTCCGTTCCACACCAGGTAGGGCCTGCCGCTTACGTCGATGGTGACGCTGCAGAGGGCTTCGTCCATGGGAACTACCGCATACCCGTAACGCCTGATGCCTTCGAAATCGGCCAGGGCGTCTTTCAGGGCCCTGCCAAGGGCGATGCCCACGTCTTCGACCGTGTGGTGATGGTCAACCTCGGTATCTCCTCGGGCTTCTATTTCCAGATCGAAGAATCCGTGACGGGCAAAAAGCTCCAGCATGTGGTTGAAGAAGGGAATCCCCGTGGCAATGCTGTACTTGCCTTGCCCGTCGAGCTTCCACTTGACCTTTATTTCCGTCTCTTTGGTCTTTCTCGTGAGCTGCGCTTTTCTTTTCATGTGTACCCCTACGGGATCACTTTGTTCAGCGGGTATTCGACGATGCCCTGAGCGCCCGCTCTTCGCAGTTCCGGTATGATATCACGGACGACCGACTCGTCTATGATGACCTCCAGCGCAACCCAGCCCTCGTCCGCCAGGGTTGAGATGGTGGGCGTGTGGAGGGAAGGCAGGATCTTCATGATGCGATCGAGCCCCTTCCTCGGCGTATTCATCTTCAGCCCCACCTTCTCTTCGGCGCGAAGTGCGCCCTGGAGGAGCATGACTATATTCTCTATCTTCGTCTTCTTCCACTTGTCCTTGACCGCGGCCTTGCTGGCAATCACGACCGTTTCCGACTCGAGGATCGTCTCTATGATGCGCAGGTTATTGGCCACCAGCGATGCGCCCGTTTCCGTCACCTCGACGATGGCATCGGCAAGGAGCGGCGGTTTCACCTCTGTCGCGCCCCACGAATACTCCACCGTAGCCTCTATCTTCTTTGACTTGAGGAACCGCTTGGTGTAGCCGACCAGTTCGGTCGCGATCTTTTTTCCCTGCAGATCCTTGAGGCTTTTTATCGGGGAATTCACCGGGACCGCAACAACCCATTTCACGCCTTTGAACCCCACCTTGCCGTAGCGCAGGCGAGCGATTTCCACCACCTTGGCATTCTGCTCCAGCACCCAGTCGAGCCCCGTGATGCCCATATCGAGGATGCCGTTCTCAACATAGCGGGCCATCTCCTGCGCCCTGATGAGGAGCCCTTCCAGTTCGGGGTCGTCTATAACGGGAACGTATGATCTCTCAGCCAGCTTTATGCTGTAGCCGGCGTTCTTGAACAGCCTGATCGTGCTGTCCTGCAGGCTCCCCTTGGGGATCCCTATCTTCAGTTTCATTGCAACAGCTCCCTTCTTGCCCTGATTGCCCGCCCGTGCGCGTAAAGCCCTTCGATTTCCGCAAGCCTCATGGCTTTGTCGCCATAGGTGTCGAGAAACCCCTTATCTATCTTAACCAATACTTTGCGCTTTGTAAATCTATCCACCGAAAGCCCGGCAGAAAATCTCCCCGCCCCTCCGGTGGGGAGCACGTGGTTGGTCCCTATGTAATAGTCGCCCATCGAAACGCAGGTCTCGGGCCCGACGTAAATGATACCGGGATACCGTATGGCCTTTGCAGCGGACTCATCGCCGATCACCTCCAGGTGCTCAGGCGCTATCCTGTTGATGGCATCGACTGCCTTATCGAGGTTCGCGTAGTGGACCAGATAGCCGTTCTTCTCAAGTGCCTTCTCAACAGTCGCTCTGCGGGCGTTCTCGGCAAGCAGGCGCTCCATCTCCCTCATGAGCATTATAAAGATCGTCCTTTGAAGGCGAGAAGAGCCCCACCGTTGCCATCTCATCATGCTCCGCCTGCGAAAAGAGGTCCCATGCGGCAATCTGCGGCGGAAAGCTGCCTGTGAGCAGAACGGCGAGTTCGGAAGGGCCTGCCAGCATATCTATGCCGACCCGGCCGTATACGTCCCTCTTCGCTTCCTCCACATAGGCATTGCCCGGCCCTACGATCATGTCCACCCTGGGAATGCTCCCGGTACCGAAGGCAAAGGCGTAGATCGCCTGTGCGCCCCCGAGACGAAAGACATCGCGTATTCCGAGGAGAACGCAGCAGGCTGCGATGTACGGGTTAAGAACGCCGTCATGGGTCGGGGTCGTCACGTATATCTCTTTGACGCCCGCAACCTGGGCCGGCACCACACCCATGACGAGACTCGAGGGGTAGGGGACCTGCCCGCCCGGCACGTAGACCAGGGCGCGCTCCACCGGGACAGGCTCTTCCTTCACCTCCAAGCCCTTTCTCTTGTAAGTCCTTCCCCGGAGCTTCTGAGACCGGTGATAGAGCCTCACGTTCCGTATCATGCCCTTGAGCACCGGAAGGTCTTTTTTCTCGATCTTTCCGGCCGCTTCCTTGATTTCATCGACGCTTATTTTAAGGGGGTAGTCCTTCTGCCAGCCGTCAAAGCGCGCGCTCAGCGCGTGGAGCGCTTCTTCTGCGCTCTCCACCACCTGCTTCTTGATGGCCTGTACCGACTCCCGCACGTCAGCCTTTTTCTGCTCCCGGCCACTTATGACCGTCTCAAGAAACGCGTCCCATTCCTGCTCAAGGTGCCACACCTTCATCTTTTTTCCTCTCTATCTTCGCTCCGAGTTGCCCCAGCTTCTTTTCGATCGACTCGTACCCTCTGTCGATATGATAGATGCGCGACACCTCTGTCGTGCCGTAGGCACAGAGTCCGGCCAGGATAAGGCAGGCGCTGGCCCGCAGATCGGTGGCCATCACTTTCGCGCCCTGCAGCGCCTTGACGCCGCGCACCACTGCCCTGTTACCCACAACCATGACGTCTGCGCCGAGCCTTCTCAGCTCCGCCGCGTGCATCATCCTGTTCTCAAAAATCGTCTCCGTGACAACGCTGACGCCCTTCGCAATGGACATCATGGTCATGACCTGCGCCTGCATGTCCGTCGGAAAACCGGGGTAGGGCAAGGGTTCTTATGTCAAACGCGGTTGGTCTCTTCCGGGACATGGCAGCATGGAGTACGCCATTCTCCTCCGCTATCTCCATCCCGGCCTCCCGAAGCTTCTCTATCAGGGCAGTGAGGTGCGAAAGGTTGGCGTTTTCAATGGCTATGTTGCCTCGCGTCAGCCCGCTGGCAACGAGGAAGGTGCCTGCCTCGATGCGATCGGGAATCACGTCGTGGTTGCAGGGAGTGAGTTCCTCGACCCCCTGTATGAAGATGACCGGCGTGCCGAGCCCTTCGATCCGGGCACCCATGGCCTGAAGCATGACGCCGAGGTCGACCACCTCGGGCTCCATGGCTGCATTCTCAATGACGGTCTCTCCCTTGGCCAGCACGGCGGCCATCAGAATATTCTCCGTTCCGCCCACGGTCGACTTCTCGAAATGCACCTTTGCGCCGCACAGATTCTCGGCCCGCACGTCGACGTATCCCTCATGCATGCCGACGTCGCATCCGAGCAGGGAGAGCCCCTTAAGGTGGAGGTTGATGGGCCGCTCACCGATGGCGCAGCCGCCCGGGGTACGAAACAATGGCCCTCTTGCGGCCGCCCGCCAGAGCCCCGAGCACAAGGACCGAGGCCCTCATCTCCTTTACGAGGTCGTAGGGGGCCTCGAAGCCTTCCGCGCCGGTCGTGTCTACCTTGAGCCGGTGCTCATCGACCCATGCGGACTTCGCCCCGAGAAGCTCGAGCACGTTGATCATCGTGATCACATCTTTAAGCCGCGGGACGTTCCCTATCTCGTAAACACCTTTCTGGAGAAGGGTGGCTGCAAGCACAGGCAAGACCGCGTTCTTCGCCCCGCCGATGCCAACCCTGCCCCGTAGCCGTTCCCCGCCTTCTATGACAAGTTTTTCCATGAGCCTATGAGTATCCTGTCCTGGCCTGCAAGATCTTTTTTCGAATGCACACGAAGGCCGTGTCCCTTCATCAAGCCTCCCACTGCCTCTATCTGCGTTCGTGCCGCCAAGCTCGCAGAGCACGAAGCCGTCCTCTTCGAGGCGGCCCGGGAAGGTCCGCAACAAAACGTTCGTATACCTCTGTCCCGAGAGCGCCGCCCAGAAGGGCGCTCTTTCGGCTCGAACTTCACGTCTGTCATCAGCTCTTCCCATTCGGAAGCAGAAACATACGGAAGATTGGCCACGATGATGTCAAAGCGCGCTCCACTGTTATATGCCAGCAAACAAGATCGGAGCGCACGCAGGCGATTCTGTCCTGCACCCCCAGACGGGCTGCGTTTGCGCGGGCCACGAGCAGCGCATCGAGTGATATATCAACACAGGTAACGACGGCTGCTCCATGCCGGGCAAGCGTGATGCCGATGATCCCGAGCCTGTCCCCATGTCGAGGATGCGTAACCTGGATGTTTGTCCTGGCCTTTCTGCCATGATCCGGAGGGCTTCTTCGACGAGCAGTTCTGTCTCCGGCCGCGGTACGAGCACCCGCTCATCGACGAAGAACTCTTCCGAGAAGAACTCCTTCGTGCGTGTGATGTAGGAGAGGGGCCTGCCCTTCTTTCGCTCAGCTACATGCCGATCTATGCGCCTCAAGGCCGCTTCGGTAAGCTCTCTTCCGGGGTCCATGTAAATGCGCTCGCTGGTGGTGGCCAGCACGAAGGCCATGATGGCGACGAGGTCGGTCCGGCCTATATCCTTTTCCCGGCGAGAGCAACTCGCGGACGCGCAAGGTCGTTACCTGGCCTTTAATAATTCTGTCTGAAAGTGAGAGATGAGGGGATCGAGGACCGGGTCGAGGTTTCCGGCCAAGACGTCTTCCAGCCTGTAAAGCGTGAGGCCGACGCGGTGGTCGGTTACCCTTCCCTGGGGAAAGTTGTAGGTTCGAATGCGTTCGCTTCTATCGCCGGTGCCCACCTGCTTCTTTCTCTCTGCGGAGACTTCCTGCTCTTGTTCTTCTTCGATCTGTTCCTTGAGCCGCGCCCTCAGCACCCTGAGCGCCTTGGCCTTATTCTTGTGCTGCGATTTCTCGTCCTGACAGGTCACGACGAGTCCCGTAGGTATGTGGGTGATCCTCACGGCCGAATCGGTCGTGTTCACGTGCTGTCCGCCGGGGCCGCTCGACCTGAAGACATCGATGCGCAGGTCTTCGGGGTTTACTTTGAAATCGACCTCTTCCGGCTCGGCCAGTACAGCCACCGTTACCGTTGATGTGTGTATCCTGCCTTGCGATTCGGTCTCCGGCACGCGCTGGACCCTGTGCACGCCGCTCTCGTACTTCAGCCTGGGGTAGGCGTCAGCGGGAGTCCATAAGAAGCACGACCTCTTTGAACCCCCCGAGGGAAGAGGCGCTTGCGCTCATGAGCTCCGTCTTCCACTTCATCTTCTCAGCATACTTCATGTACATGGCGAAAAGCTCGGCAGCAAAAAGGGCGGCTTCTTCGCCCCCCGTGCCGGCCCTGATCTCGAGAAACATGCTTTTGACTTCACGGGTGTCCTTGCCCAGGAGCATCCCTTTGAGCAGGGCCTCAAGCTCTTCCTGTTGTCTCTCCAGCAAGAGCAGCTCTTCCTGCGCCATCTCTTTCAGTTCATGGTCGGTCTCGTGGGCCGCAAGTTCCCGGGTTTTTTCCACCTCTCCCTTTACCTTCTTCAGCTCTCTGAGGGTGGCGACAATCTCCCTCAGTTCGGCATGTTCTTTGGCGAGCTTGCGAAAATCCTCCTGGTTGGAGATGTTTTCCGGACGAGCCATCCCGGTCTTCGATTTCCTGGAATCTGCGCTCAATCTCTTCCAGTTTTTCCGCGATCATTTCTTGTCCCGCTTCTCCTTCTGTCTCCTTGTCCTCGTCTCCTTCTTGCGATACTTCCGCTCAAACTTCTCTACCCGCCCTCCCGCGTCCATAAGCTTTTCGCGCCCGGTGAATATCGGGTGACACTTGCCACATATTTCCACTGAGATCTTTTCCTTCGTTGAAAGCGTCTCGAAGGTGTGGCCGCACGCGCACTTTACGAAGGCCTTCTTCAGTTCCGGGTGGATCTTTTCTTTCATCTGATCATCCTCCTCTGCTCATTGAATCAAGAAACTCTTTGTTTGACTCTACGTCGGAAAGCTTCTCCAGCAGAAACTCCATCGACTCAATGGTGTTCATCGGCTGCAGCACCTTACGCAGCAGCCATATCCTCGACAGATCGCCGTTTTCGAGAAGGAGCTCTTCTTTTCTTGTTCCGGATTTGTTGATGTCGATTGCGGGGAATATCCGTTTCTCCGCAAGCTTCCTGTCAAGGTAGATCTCGCTGTTGCCCGTGCCCTTGAACTCCTCGAAGATCACCTCGTCCATTCTGCTTCCCGTGTCGATCAGGGCCGTGGCGACGATCGTAAGGCTTCCGCCCTCCTCTATCTTGCGGGCTGCACCGAAAAATCGTTTCGGTTTCTGCATGGCGGAAGCATCGATACCGCCGGAGAGGATCTTGCCGCTCGACGGAACGACGGTGTTGTATGCTCTCGCCAGTCTTGTGATGGAGTCGAGAAGTATCACTACGTCCCGCTTGTGCTCCACCAGCCGCTTCGCTTTCTCTATGACGATTTCAGCCACCTGCACGTGCCTCGTGGCGGGCTCGTCAAAGGTAGAACTGACAACCTCGCCGTGGACGGATCGTTCCATGTCCGTGACCTCTTCCGGTCTCTCGTCAATCAGAAGCACGATCAGGAAGATCTCCGGGTGGTTCGCCGTGACGCTGTTGGCTATGCTCTGAAGGAGCATGGTTTTGCCCGTCCTCGGCGGAGCAACGATGAGTGCGCGCTGCCCCTTGCCTATGGGCGTGAAAAGGTCCATCACCCTGGCCGGAAGCTTTGTGCCGGTTGTTTCCTGCACTATGCGCGCGCATGGATAGATAGGGGTCAGGTTATCAAAGATGATCTTGTCTTTCGCGATCTCCGGGTCATCGAAATTTATCTTTTCGATCTTCAGGAGCGCGAAGTATTTCTCGTTGTCTTTGGGGGGCCGGATCTGGCCCGATATGGTATCCCCCGTCCGAAGACCAAACCTCTTGATCTGTGAGGGTGAGACATATATATCGTCCGGCCCCGGCAGATAGTTTGAGTCTACCGACCGGAGGAAGCCAAATCCTTCCGGCAGGATCTCCAGCACGCCCTCTCCGTAAATCACCTCGTTTTTGTCCACGAGCGATTGGAGTATCGCGAAGATAAGTTCCTGCTTGCGCAGGCCCGTCGCGTTGTCAACGGCCATCTCCTTTGCGATGTGGGTCAGTTCCCCTATCTTCTTTCCCTTTAATTCAGTGAGATGCATCTCGTTCTTCCTCCCAGCTGGTTAGCTTTTCAAGGAATAGGCTGACTCCCTTTTTGAAGCTCTTCCTCTGTTCCGTTGTTGTTGATGACGTAGTCCGCGCTCGCTGCTTTTTGAGTGAGCGGGATTTGGAAGGATAGCCTTCTCTCAACGTCATCGGCCTGCATGCCTCTTTTCTTCAGCCTTCTCTTTATCGTCTCCATGTCGGCCGTCACCACGACCACCTTATCCACCTTTTTGTCAAACCCTGTCTCAAAGAGAAGCGGGTGATCAAATACCACGGCCCGCGCTCCACGCTCTTTCAGCGCCTCAATCCTTTTCTTCACTTCGCCCCGCACGCGCGGATGGATGATCGCCTCGAGCTTTCGCAATACGTTGCCCCGATTGAAGGCTACTCCGCGGAGCTTCACGACGTCCACGACGCCGCCCACGACGTACTCGTCGCCGAAGGTTGCCCTGATGTCGTCCTGGGTCTCTTTCCAGTTAAGGCTGTCTTTTGCGAGGCCGTCCAGGTCTATAACGTCAAGGCCTCGCTCCTTCAGGAGTCGCGCTACGGTGCTTTTGCCGCTCCCAAGAACACCCGTCAGCCCCAGGGTGATCATATGTCCAGATTCATCACGTTCATCGCGTTGTCTTCGATAAACTTGCGCCTCGACTCGACGTTGGCGCCCATCAGGATCGTAAACATCTGGTCGACCTCAATCTGGTCTTCGATGGCCACCCGCACAAGGCTGCGCCTCGCCGGATCCATGGTGGTTGACCAGAGCTGTTCCGGGTTCATCTCGCCGAGGCCTTTATACCGCTGGATGGTCAAGCCCTCTTTACCTTTTTCGCTGATAAGTAAAAGAAGTTCGTTAACCGGTGTGGGGCGGCGCGAGCCGTCTTTCTCAAGAACGTGTACCTCTTTTTCATAGTAGGCGGAGAGGTTCTTGTAGGCGCGGTAGTGTCCCTTGTAATCTTCCTGGCTGCAAAAGTCGTAGTCGATGCGGGGCGTCAGTCTCTTGTCGGAGCCATTCTCGACGGTCAAGGTAAAAAGGTTGTGCTCCGGGTCAAGAGAGATGTGGGCCGACGCGGCCCTCGTTTTCCAACTGCTTCTTCAGCCGAAGGAGCTTTTCCTCTTTCTCGAAGTCTTCGCGCCGGGAAATGTCGGCCCTGAACAGGGCCAGCACTATCGACTTGTGGATGTTGAGCCGCTCCATGTTCCTGAAGTACTTCTCTAAGCCCCTCAGCGCCTCCAGGTCTGTCTTCAGCCGTGCCGGTGGGATGTCCTGCCCGTCCAGGAGACACTTTACCTTTTCCATGCTCCGCTGCATGACGAACTTTTCCATCTCGTCGTCGTCTTTCATGTACGTGTCTTTGCCGCCTATCGCCACCCTGTACAGCGGCGGCTGCGCTATGTACAGATAGCCCTTGTCGATCAACTCCGGCATCTTGCGGTAGAAAAGCGTGAGGAGGAGGGTGCGGATGTGGGAACCGTCCACGTCGGCATCGGTCATTATCACGACCTTCTTGTACCGCAGGTTTTCCATGCTCCCCGCCTGGACACCCAGCGCCAGATAGATCGCTCGTATTTCTTCGTTCGAGAGGACCTTCTCCTGGCGGGCCCTTTCGACGTTCAGAATTTTTCCCTTCAGAGGCAGTATGGCCTGTGTTTTCCTGTCTCGCCCCTGCTTTGCTGAGCCACCGGCGGAATCGCCCTCAACTATGTAAATTTCGCGCAGGTCCGGATCGCTCTCCTGACAGTCGGCCAGCTTGCCCGGCAGGATGCCCGTGTCTGACGCGCCCTTGCCTTTTATAAGCTCCTTTGCTTTTTTTGCCGCCTCGCGGGCCCTTTTTGTCTCGATTGCCTTATTGACAATGGCCTTTCCGACGTCCTGGTGGAGCTCGAGATATTCGGCAAGTTTCTCGTTGAGCAAGGACTCAACAAGGCCCTTTACGTCGCTGTTGCCCAGCTTGCCTTTTGTCTGTCCCTCAAACTGCGGGTTTTGTATCTTTACGTTTATGACCGCAACGAGTCCTTCTTTCACGTCATCGCCGGATATCGTCTCTTTCTCCTTTGTCAGGCGCTTGAGTTGGGCAAAGTTGTTTATACAGCGCGTGAGGGCGCTACGAAAACCTGAGACATGGGAGCCGCCCTCGTGGGTGTTGACGTTGTTGACAAAACTATGGATGTTCTCGTTGTAGCCGTCGTTATACTGCACGGCCACCTCAAAAAAGTCGAGGTTGGGTTTTGTTCCGGTTATATATATCGGCTCATCGAAGAGCACGACCTTGTTCTGGTTCAGATATTTCGCGAACGCTCCGATGCCGCCCTCGTGCTTGAAGTCAAGCTGCTTTGCTTTCCTCTCGTCGATGAGGGTGATGTGTATGCCGTTGTTGAGAAAGGAAAGCTCCCGCATGCGCTGAGCAAGGATTTCGTGACTGAATTCAATTGTTTCGAAAATCTGTTCGTCTGGTCTGAAGCGAACCTTCGTCCCGGTCTTCTCGGTGTTGCCGACTGCCTGCAGCTCGGTGACTTTTTCTCCCCGCTCGTACCGCTGGGAATAAACCTTGCCGCCGCGCTTAATTTCCACTTCCAGATACTCTGAAAGAGCATTAACGACGGATAGGCCTACGCCGTGAAGGCCAGCAGAAAATTTGTACGTGTCCTTGTCAAATTTGCCGCCGGCGTGGAGTTTTGTGAGAACAACCTCAAGGGCGGACATGTTCTCGCCTTTGTGAAAAGCTACTGGAATTCCCCGCCCGTTGTCCTCGACCGCAACACTGTTGTCGCGATGAATGGTTATAGTGATATTATTACAGAATCCCTCCAGGGCTTCGTCTATGCTGTTGTCCACCAATTCATAGACAAGGTGGTGAAGCCCCTCCACGTTTGTGTTTCCGATATACATGGACGGCACTTTTCGAACAGCATCAAGCCCGTCCAGTATTTTTATGCTTTCGGCTTCGTACTCTCTCATATCAAACCCTGATCGGCATCACGATGTTTTTGTACATCTCGCTGCTCTCGCCCTGAAAGAGCACCGCACCATAAGTTGAGGGCGCGCTCACAATTATGTCCTTCTGGTCTATGTGGGCAACAACGTCCGTGCACAAACCGAATATTAAAATTCATGCTCAGTTCGTCCCCTTCATACGCGGCCTCTACACTTTCTTTTGCGCGCCCGACTTCCGATTCTGCTTCTATGCCGATCTGCTCCTTGCCGAAGTGTTATTTTTATCGGCTCCGACTTGCTGATAATGGTCGACACTTTTCTCAGCCCTTTCAAAAATTTTGTTTTTTCCACCTTCGCCGCATTGCTGTTGCCTTTTGGAATTACATTCTCGTAGTCAGGGAAAACCGCCCTCAATCAGCCTCGATATCAGAACCACTGAGGCGGTGCCAAACTGAACGTGTTTCTCTCCCATCACTATCCTTACCGCTTCGCCTTCTGCCACTACCCGTCCAATCTCCAGAGATGGATCGTTTCGGAATAATGACGCCCTTAAAACTCTCCAGACCGTCGATTGCCTTCCGGCACAAAGCCATGCGAAAACCGTCCGTGCCAACAACGGAGAGTATTCCGTCCGACGCCATCATATACATCCCGGTCAAAACATACCGGGTCTCGTCGGAAGAGATTGCAAACTGAACCTTCTCCAGCATTTCGAGAAACATGCTTCCGTCAACCGTAAATTCCTGCGTGCCCGCTATCTCTTTTACTTCCGGAAATTCTTCCGAATCCTGCAATCCCAACACAAACTCCGACTGCTTCTGTGTCAGGGTCAGTGTGTTGTCTTTGATCTCAAACTTAATCGTGTCGGAATCCATCTCTTTCAGAATATCCAAAAACTTGCGTCCATGTACCACAATCTTTTTCTCGGCCGTTCCCTCATGCTGCGACGTGGCTTATTGCACTCAACTCCAGGTCCGTGGAATAGAGACTAATCCTGTTCTTCGAAAAATCTATAAGCACGTTTGAGAGTATGGGCATGATAGATCTTCTTTCGGTTATGCTGACCTGCTTTGTGAGAGGTACTAATAACAGATCTCTATTAATATCTATCTTCATAGTATCTCCTTATCGTAATAGTAATAAAGGGTGTTGATTTGTTGAAAAACCCCTGTAAGGCAGCAGCAGCGCCGACAAAGGTGTGTATAAGTTTTGATGGAGAGTGTGCAAAGATAAGCGGTCATGTGGATTTTATTTTTCTCTCCAGCTTTTCAACAGTCTCTTTCAACTCTTTTTTCACCTTCATTTCCTCTTCAATTTTTTTTACGGAATGGATGACTGTTGCGTGGTCCTTACCGCCAAATTTTTCTCCGATGCCGACGAGTGAGTTGTCAGTCAATTTCCTGGCAAGATAGATTGCTATTTGGCGCGGAAGCATAATCGACTTTATGCGCCTGTCGGACTTTATATCCGTTGCCTTTATGTTGAAGTGAAGGCCAACCTCTTTTATGATCGCGTCTATCGTGATTTCTCGCTTTTTGTCTTTGATAATGTGGCCCATTACTTCCTTCGCAAGTTCCATGGTGATGGGGACGTTGTGGAGCGAAGCAAAAGCCCCTACCCGGACAAGCGAACCCTCAAGGACGCGCACGTTGTCTTCGACGTTCGACGCAAGGTAAAACGCAACATCTTGCGGCAGAGAAACATTCTCTAACTCAGCCTTCTTGTTGAGAATGGCAACCTTTGTTTCAAGATCGGGAGGCTGGATATCGGCAATTAATCCCCACTCAAAACGCGAACGAAGCCGCTCTTCGAAGTTGACAATGTCCCGGGGGAATTTATCGCTGGTCACCACAATCTGTTTTGTGTTGTCATAGAGCGCGTTGAATGTGTGAAAGAACTCGGCCTGCGTGCGCTCTTTGCCGGCTATAAACTGGATATCATCTATCAACAGAACATCCATTTTTCGGTAACGGTTACGGAACTCATCCATTTTTTCGTAGCGCAATGAATTAATGAGCTCGTTAGTAAACTCCTCCGCCGTTATGAAACAGATCCGGCTTCCGATCCACGGGGCCGTGCAACAACAAAAAATTACCGATTGCGTTGAGCAGGTGGGTCTTTGCCGAGACCCACGCCCCCATAAATAAAGAGCGGGTTATACACCTTGCCCGGATTGTGTGAGACGGCCAGACACGCAGCATTGGCGAATTGGTTGCTTGCGCCAACCACAAACGTCTCAAACACATATCGCGGGTTGAAAACCCCGGGAGGATCTGTTTTCTTACCGCGGGGCTCTTTAGCGCCGGCCTTGCTTCATGCTTTTCAACCACGTATTGAACCCGGGCGTCTGTCTGTGTCATCTCAAAAACCGAGGCCCGGATAAGCACCTCAAAGTTTTGTACGACCCAGTCACGAAAAAACGCGTTCGGTACGGACAGCATCGACCGTGCCGTCCGAGTACGTTATGGAGCTTATAGGCTCGATCCAGGTCCTGAAATTATCCTGATCGACCATGTGAGCGAGCCGTGCCTTGATCTGAGCAGAAATATCGTCCATGCTTGGTAGAATGGTATTTACCGCGGTGCCTTCAACATCTTTTCAACACTTGTGGAAAACTATGGCTTCCCGGAAGAGGTTACAAAAATATGATACTACGGAACGCTGAACTTTGCAAGCCTTTTTCGCAGGGCCCTGCTTTACAGAGAGCCTTCAAGCTCATTTCTTCAAGTAGACAAGGTCTGTTGCTGCGAAGCTGCCACCGCTTTTTACTCTTGCCGAAGCCGCGTCCACCCCAAAGAGCTCAACAACCTCCAGTTCGCCCTTGAACTGGCCCTTGGTGGTGCCGAGCGGTTTCCGGGTTTTGGCGTCAACGATCGCCTGCCCGGGCGTGTAAACCTCCAGGACGTCGCCCTTCTCGAGGCCGGACAAGCCGGCCCGCGGTCAGGAAGACCTTTCTCCTGCTCGAGCGATCCGATGCGTGCATGCCAGTCAAGCGTGAGTATGGGGCGCAATACGTCCTCGGCGATCAACTCAATGGCAAGGTCGATCGCGCGAACCTTTGCTTTCTCGGGGCTCATTTCACCTTTTTCCCTGGAGAGATAGACAGGATTTCTTCCCGATAAGGTGCGCAGGAGTGCGCCGGTGTCCGTATTGTATATGCTGAGCGCTATGCGCGAGACGGCAAAGGAGGTCTCGCGCTCATCTTTACCCTCAACCTTAGAGGTGCTTGTGAAAACCTCGGACAAGCGTGCCGCGTCACTACGGCCTGGACACCATAGAGTTCGCTGAGGGCCCTCATGTTTTTCGGATCGGTTATCGGACCGTCCATGCCGAGCGTAGTCGGGTCAACGGATATGATCGCCCCCGTGCTTTCCAGCTTCGACACCAGCCGCTGCGTGGCCAACTCGCCCAAGTGCTCATTCTTGTAATTGGTCTTATCTTCGAGAGGCAGTATAATGACCCGCCGCTTCATTTTGGGCGAAGGATAGCTGAAGGTCAACGCGGGCAGAGGAGGCCGCGTACCCCATGGTGTTGGGCATGTAGACCATCTGGGGCGGATAGGCCATCTGCGGCGCAACCCCTTTCTTCTTCAGGTCCTCTTCAAGCTTTGCGATCCTCGCCTCCATCTCTTTCTCTTCCTTGGTGGGCGCAGGAGAGCGCGAGCGGAGCGAGTCGAACAGCCCGGGCGAGTACTGGTCTTTGCGCACCCAGACATACTCGGGCTCGTACGGGGTGCTCATGTATCGTCTGTTCTTGGCATAGATATATTCGACACCATCGACGACGTTGATGTCTCCCGGCTTTGGGTTCGCCAGCTTCTCCTTCTGGCCGCCTGCGCCGCGGTATCGACTTTGGTCGTCTTTTTGGTCTCCGCGTCAGACGATTTCTTGGAGCCAAACGGCCAGAAGCTGCAGGAGGCGAGGAAGAGTATTAAGAGAAGAGCGATCCACCTATTCATGTTGGGTATGTTATACATACAAGTTTGGAAATGTCAAAATCTTTGGCAGACGAAACCGTGCGTTACCGGCCCCTGTAAAGTGGTGGAGGTGGCGGGAATTGAACCCGCGGCCCCCTCGTTGCGAACGAGGTGCTCTCCCCCTGAGCTACACCCCCAGCTGTCTTTATCCTAAGCCAAATCACGAGCCAAGGTCAAGCGTTTGTATGAAAGAGAGCAGTTCCTCCCGGACCTCGGGATGGCGCAGCCCCACATAGACATTGGCCTTTACGAAGCCAGGCTTGTTACCCGCATCGAACCTTCTCCCCTCATACTCAAGGCCGAAGACAGGACCCCCGTCCCAGCATGCGCTTTATTGCATCGGTCAGCTGGATCTCGCCCCCTGCGCCGGCTGGGGTTTCCTCGAGGGCCGAGAAGATGTCGGGTGGAAGCACATAGCGGCCGATGATGGCGAGATTGCTGTACGCTTGCTCCCGCGACGGCTTCTCAATCATGTCGAGGACTTCGTGGAGACCGATCCCGCACCGTGCGGGGCCGGATGATGCCATAGTGCATCACGTCATTATCGGGTACGCGCTGGATAGCAATGACCGGGTTTCCAAACTCGTCGAAGACATCGGCAAGCTGTCCGATACAGGGCCTTTTGGAAATAATGAGGTCATCGGGGAGCATCACGGCGAAGGGCTCGTCCTTGATGATGCTTTTTGCGCAGAGGACGGCATGTCCGAGCCCCAGCGGATACGGTTGCCTGCACGGAAACAATGCGGATCATCTTGGACAGGGCCTGCATGGTCTGCAGCAGATCGCTCTTTCCCTTTGTTTCCAGAAAACCCTCAAGTTCGGGCAGGCTGTCGAAGTGGTCTTCTATGGAGCCCTTCTGCCGCCCCGTCACCAGAACCAACTCTTCAAAGCCGGATTCGACCAACTCCTCAACGATGAACTGGATGAGGGGCTTGTCAACGATTGGTAAGAGTTCTTTCGGGACAGCCTTTGTCGCCGGCAACAGCCTGGTGCCGAAGCCGCCCGCAGGAACGAGGGCCTTTCGGAGCGGTTTCATGCTACGCCCCCGACATCCTTCGTATCATCTCTTTCAGCTCGCGGGTGTCAGCGGACTTCACTACGTATCCATCGGACACCCAGGTGGCAAAATCCTGCTTGAATTCACCATAAGCTGAACAGAGAATCACGGGCTGATCCTTGTTGATCTTTTTGATCTCGGCAAGCGTCTGAATGCCATCCATGCCCGGCATCTTGATGTCCAGAACGATCACGCTGTACGCAGAGCGCTTCAGTTTGTCGAGAGCCTCAAGACCATTGGAGGCGAGATCGACGGTGTACCCCTCGTCCTCCAGCTCTTCCTTGAAGAGGAGGCGGATATGCTCTTCGTCATCGACAATCAATATTGTTGTAGGTTTCATGCTCACCCCTCTCTAGTTGGTGTCTTGCTGTTAATGGGAAGGTATACTACAAAGGTGGCGCCTTCGCCAGCCCTATTTTGAACCTCGATGTGGCCACTGTGGTGCATGACGATTTTGTTGGAGATGGCAAGGCCCAGCCCGGTCCCCTTTTCCTTGGTGGTAAAAAACGGATTGAATATGTTGTCAAGCAAGGAGGGTTCTATGCCTCCGCCTGTATCCGCAACGGAAACCGCAACACAAGACCGATCCTGGTAGAGCGCCTCCTCGGTGCGGACGGTGAGCGTTCCCCCGCCCCCCATAGCCTGGAAAGCATTCAAAATAATGTTAATGAAGACCTGTTTGATCTGGTGGACATCACAGACCACGCTCGAGAGTCTCGGCCTGGTAATCCTTGACAATGCGCACCCGCTCCCAAGCTTTGTCTGACGCAAGCAGATAGAGGATTTCGTCGAGAAGGCTGTTCGCGTTGCACGGTTCCAGGAGCAGTGAGGTGTCCTTCACGTAATCGAGAATTTCGTTAAGTATGGCCTCGAGTCGCGCAACTTCGCCGATAATGATCTCAATGTAGCGGTTATCCTTCTCGTCGAGCTGCACCTGCTTGGCCAGTCTCTTGGTGAAGCCGCCGATGATGACGAGGGGATTTCGGATCTCATGAGCGATGCTCGCCGTCATTTCACCAAGGCTGCGCAGCTTTTCGTGCTCTATTACGCGCTTCTGCGCGTCGCCCAGCTCTCTGAGCACGTCGCGGAGCTTCGTATTGAGAAAGGATGTCTCCAGGCCGCTGGAGATGTAGTTCGCGACCGCGCTGACAAGATACTGATCGTCCTCCTCGATGGCAAGCTGTTCGCTCTTTTTGCAAAACGTTATGGTGCCGAGGACGCGGTCTTTGGATAGTATGGGTGTGCAATAGAGAGCGAAACGCCCACCGTCCGGCGCCGCTTCAGGGGAGTGGTCACCGAGCGAGGTAGCCCGCCGCAACCGCAGAGCTTCATTCTCCAGTTCTCGGAGGGGGCCCTCCGTGGCAGCGTCGATCTCCCCTGACGTGAAGCGCTGGAAGTCGAGCCTGACGAATGAATGGGCCAATTTTATCGTGATAAATGCCGCATTGAAAGACTTCGCGGTGATGGTAGCTATGTTCTGGAGAAGAAAATGGGGCTCAGTGGCCGAGGTTAGCACCCTTCCAAGCTCAGACAAGCGTCGCAAGCTCGCTGATGCGCTTCTTAGAAGATACCAGCAGATCATAGGTGCGCAGGATGCCGCCTAACTCCCTGGATATTATTGAGAGAACGATCTTCTCTGAATCGACAATGTTCTCCTTGCCGGACGAGCATACGAGGAGGACCCCGTAAACAAAGCTATCATCGGACAGGGGCAGAAAAGCAAACGCCCTGTAGCGGTCGGTTGCGCCATCCAGGTCCGCGTAAAAGAGGCAGCCAAAACGTGGAGGCACGTTACGGGAGGTAAAATATTGAGGTACTCTCTTTTGAGCGACCGTGCCAACCACACCCTCCCCTACGTGGCAGCGGTAACCGCTCAAGATCTCAAAGAGGCGGCTCGTGCGGTTCATGAACCTGCAGGAGAGCCGCTTGTCCCTGTCGAGGGTGTAGAGGACTGCCTCCTCGATGTTCATTTCGCTGAGCCAGGATGTTGAGAATTGCCTCGATGCGGGATGCTATTTCAAGGTTTGAGTGGGATATCTCAATGACCTTTCCCAGAATGTTAACGGAATCCATGCTTTTCCAGGGCCTTCTTGTAAAGCGCGGCATACTCCGCCGCTGATTTCTCCCAGGAAAAATCCTCCTGCATACATCTTTTCACGAGGGCGAGCCACGCATCCTTGTCGTGATACAAGGCGAAGGCGCGCTTTAAAGCCCGGAGCATTTCTTCGGCAGAATAGTCGTCGAATTTGAAGCCGGTGGCAAGGTCGGGGCGGGCCGGATCGTCGCGAATGGTGTCTTCGAGGCCGCCTACGGCTCGGACGACAGGTACGGTGCCGTACTTGAGACTGTAAATCTGGTTGAGGCCGCAAGGCTCGTAGCGCGACGGCATGAGGAACATGTCGGCCCCAGCCTCGATGAGGTGCGCGAGGGTGTTGTCGTAAGCAATCTTCACAGCGAAGGATTTAGGATACTTCTTGGAGAGGGCGGTGAAGAGTTCATGGTATTTTCGTTCGCCTGTGCCCAGGAGAATATACTGCACGTCCAGGGCGATCATCTTTTCGAGAGCATCCGCTATAAGATCGAACCCTTTTTGGTCGGCGAGCCGCGAGATGCTCGCGACAAGAGGAACGGCCGGCCTTGCGGGCAAACCAAAAGCCTTTTGCAGGGCCGCCTTGTCGCGTGCCTTCAGGTGAAGGGTCTCGGCAGTAAATTTAGCCGGAATGAAAGCGTCTTTATCGGGACTCCAGTCGTCGTAATCGACGCCATTTACAATGCCATAGAGGTCACTCTTGCGGCTGCGCAGAACACCGTCCAGGCCAGCGCCGAATTCGGTCGTCTGAATCTCCTCGCTGTACTTCTTGCTGACGGTGTTGATGATATCGGAGGAGACGACGCCCCCCTTCAGGAAGTTGATCTTCCCATAGAATTCGAGGCACTCGGGGGTAAAATACTCCCAGCCCAGGTTCAAAAGAGGCATGTCCAAATGCCAGAAGAGGCCCTGGTAGCCCAGATTGTGTATCGTAAAGAGCGTACCGATCTTCGCCAGGCCCGGGTCGTCGTGGTAGAGCGCCCGCAGGAAGAGAGGCACAAGGCCTGTCTGCCAGTCGTTGCAATGAAGGACATCAGGGAGCCAGCCGGTCAGCCGCACTGCTTCGAGGATGCTCTTTGAGAAGAATATGAAGCGCTCGGCATTATCCAGGTAATCGCCGTCGGGCGTGCTATACAGGTGATCCCGGTAAAAGTATTCATCCTTCTCGACAAGATAGGCCGGGATGCCGTCGTATTCGCTCTCAACGATCTCGCCCGAAACGGCCCGCTGGGATATCGGGCAGGAGAAGCGGTAATCCTTGTAAGTGATCGGGAAGCCCTTCTCCTCAATGCCCTTATACTTGGGCATGATGACCCGGACGTCCACGCCGATCTTCTTGAGGGCTTTTGGCAGGGCCCCTGCGACGTCTGCAAGGCCGCCGGTCTTGGCGAACGGATAGATTTCGGATGACGCCAGAAGTATTTTCAAGGTCCCTCCGTTAACGACACTTCGCGCAGAAAGGTTGTGGCCAGTTCCGGTGGCGTGGGGTTTATGTAGAAGCCGGTGCCCCACTCGAAGCCGGCCGTCTTGGTGAGCCTGGGGATAATCTCCAGTGCCAATGATAGTAGGGAACGCCGGTCAGGTCAGCCGGCGCGGTGTGGATCATATAGTTGTAGGGAGGGGCATTGAGCAGCTTATTGTTTTTCTTGAGTATCGTGGAGAGCGCGTCTGCCAGGGCGTAATAGCTGTCGTCGTTGTCGGTGGGGAGGAATGAGGCAACGTGATTTTTCGGGAGTATCCAGGTTTCAAAGGGAAAGCGGGCGGCGAAGGGCGAGATGGCTATGTAAGCTTCGTTTTCGTAGATCACGCGCGAGCCATCCTCTGCTTCCTGGGCTATGATGTCACAGAATATGCACCTATCCTTGTATTTATAGTAGGCGAGGCCGCCATTTATCTCCTCGACGACGCGGCGCGGCACTATGGGAAGGGCGATGAGCTGGGAGTGCGCAGTGGTCGAGGGACGCGCCGGCCACAGCCCCATGGTTTTTGAAGATCATGATGAACTTGAAGCGCTTGTCGCGCAACAGGTCGATTGTGCGCTCCTTGTAAGCGATGAACACATTTTGGACGGACGCCACATCCATCGTGTAGAGCGTCTGTCCGTGCACGGGCGTTTCGACAACGACCTCGTGAGCTCCGATACCGTTCATGCGGTCGTAGAGCCCGACACCCTGCTTGTTCAGGGCCCCTTCAATGCGCAGGGCGGGAAACTTGTTCGGCACGACCCTGAGCGTCCATCCGGGAGTGTTGGGTGGTGTGTGGTCGGGCCGGATAGCGAAGACCTCCGGGGGCGTCATCGTCTCGTTGCCGCCACAGAGGGGACAGAGCCCCGGTTTGGGAGGCGCCTCCTCTTCGGCAAGAAAGACGGGCCGCTGGGCCCTCTCCGTTGAAATAATAACCCATCTATCGATAATCGGATCTTTTCTCAGTTCAGGCACGGGTCACTCCAAGGGTCTATTTTTTGACACGAAACGGGGTGCATGTTAATAATAGAATCGTGATACCGATCAGGGACAATATCCCCACCCGCACGGTTCCCATTATAACAATAAGCCTAGTCATTGTAAACACGTTCGTCTTTATTTATGCAGCATTCATGCCAACTGCGGGCGGCGGGAGGAGCTCGTCATCAAGTACGGACTCGTACCTAAGGAGCTTCTCCTCTCTCTGCAGGGGCGCCCGGAACTGCTGCCCTACAACGTGCTGACTATATTTACATCGATGTTCCTCCATGGAGGCTTCTTTCATCTCGGCGGAAACATGCTTTATCTCTGGATCTTCGGAAACAACATAGAGGATTCGATGGGGCACGCGAGGTTCATCGTTTTTTACGGTCTGTCCGGGGTTGCGGCAGCGCTGCTTCAGTTCATCTACGACCCTGCAGCGAGCATACCGATGATCGGGGCGAGCGGCGCCGATCTCCGGCATACTCGGGGCGTACTTACTCTTGTTTCCTTACGCGCGCATAAAGACGCTGATTTTCATTATTATCTTCATAACGACGGTTGATCTTCCCGCCATCGTCCTGCTGACCATCTGGTTCTTTATGCAGGTGCTCTTTGCCCACACGGAAGGAGTTGCCTGGTCGGCCCACATAGGCGGCTTCCTCTTTGGGCTGGTAAGCATCAAGCTCTTTACGCTGGGCAGGCCGCGGGTGAGAGCGCCAAGAAGGTGAAGGTCATCCAGGGCAATGTTTCACGTGAAACATATATAGTCGACAGGGTCCAGAGAAATGCCGAATTTGCATGTGACGGTAACTCCAAAATGTTTCACGTGAAACATCACCAGCACGAACAAGCGTTTTGCCACTGCCCAGCGAGCAGAGTCCGTGCGGAATCGCGTCTTCTGACGGGACCCTGGACCCGGGCCACTCGACCCTAAATGGTTTCACGTGAAACATCGCCACCAGGAAGAGACGCTGCCCGTGCCAGCAGAGAGACTATACGGCATTGTGCCTTCTGTCTGGACCCAGGCCCTTGGTAGCGATACGCGTAGCACCCTGTACACGTGAAGCATTCTGTACGGACCCTGGGCGGAAGAGCCGAGCGCCGAGGGACCTCTGGGATACGTATGGGGATTGCGGGTCTTCCGCCAGGGCACCCAATGATCTCGGGAAGTCAGGGCCAATTGTCGCCCGTGGGGACTATTTTATGCGTTTACGCCAACGTGCGATTGATCGGGTCTTGCGTGCCAGCCCATTGGCCGGTCGGCCCCCGGCCGATGCGTTGGATGCGAGGAGTCAGAGTCTCACATCGGAATTCAGGTTTCTGCTGGACCCTTGCCCCATGATAGCGGTAGCGCAGCATCCTGTAAGGACACTCTGGACCCTGCCTTTCTGAGGAATGTTTCACGTGAAACATATGCGAGCTCTTCTGATCAATCCTTATATATATGATGTCTCTGCGTACAGCTTCTGGTCGGCGCCGCTCGGACTGCTATACGTGGGCAGTGTACTGCGGCAAAATGGGATCGATATCGAGCTGATCGATTGCCTGGCCGTTGACGAGACAAAGCGCAAGGAAGACGGAAGGGCCCCGTTCATCCAGACGAAAGTAGCGAAACCGGAGGCTGCGGCAGCAGTCAAGAAGAGGTTTAGGCGGTATGGCATTGCGCCTGCGCTCCTGCAGTCGAAACTGCGCGCCCTCGAGCCACCCGACCTGATTCTGGTCACGTCAGCCATGACATACTGGTACCTTGGTACCCTGGAGGCAGTGGTTCTCGCAAGGGAAACCTTTCCCAACGCCAAAATCGTTGTGGGCGGTCTTTATCCGTCTCTCTGCCAGGAGCACGCCGAGAGGCACCTCAGTGCAGACCTCGTTGTGAGGAGCGGGGCAATGTCGGGTCTCTACGCTTATATAGAGGATGTACTGTCGAAGCCGCTTCGCTTCAAGCCGGACATGGAGGACCTGAAATTGCTTCCTTATCCCTGCTTCGATCTTTACGAGAGACCATTCTTTGTACCGCTCCTCACTTCCCTCGGATGCGGCTACCGCTGTGCCTATTGTGCTACGCACTACCTGCACCCGAACATGGTCCGAAGGTCCCCACAGGAGGTTCTGCGCGAGCTTTCCCACTGGCACGACCGTGGCTGTGCGCACTTTGCCCTGTACGATGACAGCTTTCTTGCCGGGAAGGAAACCTACGCGAAGCCGTTACTAAGGGCGGTATCCAGGCCCTCGATTGGCATCTCGTTCCATAACCCGAACGCTCTGAATGCCTCTATGATCGATGAGGAGACCGCCTTGCTGTTAAAGGAGGCGGGCTTTCCGGAGGTGCGAATTGGGCTCGAAACGGCTGATGCGAAGCTGCAGATAGAGACAGGGGGCAAGATAGACCGGCACGGTTTCGAGAGGGCCGTTGGTTTTCTGAAACGGGCAGGCTTTGAGGGCACGTCCATATGTGTCTATGCGCTGGCCGGGTTGCCCTTTCAGCGGGGCTCCGACGTGAGGAAGACGGTTGACTACGTCGCGGGGCTCGGTCTTCGCGTGAGCCTGGCAGACTATTCTCCGATACCGCATACCCCTCTGTTCGAGACATACCATGCTTCGGCCCGCTATCCCGTGGCGGAGGAGCCCCTGTTCCAGAACAATGCGTTATTCCCTTTCGCATGGGAAGGGTTTACCGAGCAGGAGCTGAATGAACTGAAGGCATACGTACGAGAGCGAAACGCCCTGTTGGGCGGAGGCAGGGACGAGAGCTCGGGTTGAGGAAAGAGCAAAAACGGACGTTAAGACAAAAGACTTAAGCCAAACGTTCTATATTTGCGACGCGTTGGCCGAATGTGCTTCGCCGTGAGCCGTGAGGCAATTCGATCTATTTTTTTCTTCCCATCGGCCCGATCTTGGTGTATACTATTATCCTGGCTTGACATCGGAAGCTTTTCGTATCAGTATGTATATATATCTATTATTTGATTTTCACAAATCACTTGTAGTATAATGCAAAGTTTAAGCTGGTGTAGCTCAACAGGCAGAGCAGCTGATTTGTAATCAGCAGGTTGCGGGTTCGAGTCCCATCACCAGCTCTCGCGGAGAGGTTCCCGAGCGGCCAAAGGGGACAGACTGTAAATCTGCTGGCGCAGCCTTCGGAGGTTCGAATCCTCCCCTCTCCACCATTAAGCGCGGCGGGAATAGCTCAGTTGGCCAGAGCGTCAGCCTTCCAAGCTGAGGGTCGCGGGTTCGAATCCCGTTTCCCGCTCCATAAAACGGCAGCGGGTGAGAATGAGCCCGCTCCAAAAGCACGAGTGGGTTGAGCGTTGCCCGCTTTAGATGCCCGCGTAGCTCAGTGGTAGAGCACTTCCTTGGTAAGGAAGTGGTCATCGGTTCAATCCCGATCGTGGGCTCCACAAACATGACTGACGGAGGCACTCTATGGCTAAGAAAAAGTTTGAGCGGACGAAACCCCATGTAAACGTCGGAACCATCGGCCATATCGACCATGGGAAGACCACCCTCACCTCAGCCATCACCCGCTGCCTTGCCTCAAAGGGCATGGCGGAGTGGGTCCCCTTTGATCAGATAGATAAAGCCCCCGAAGAAAAGGAGCGTGGTATCACCATCGCCACGGCCCACGTTGAATACGAGACGCCCAAGCGCCACTATGCCCACGTGGACTGCCCGGGGCACGCAGACTACATCAAGAACATGATCACCGGCGCAGCCCAGATGGATGGCGCCATCCTCGTCGTGGGAGCGAACGACGGTCCCATGCCCCAGACGAGAGAGCACATCCTCCTTGCCCGCCAGGTCGGGGTTCCCTTCGTCGTCGTCTACCTGAACAAGGTGGACATGGTCGACGACCCCGAGCTGATCGAGCTCGTTGAGCTGGAGCTCCGTGAGCTCCTCACCGCCTACGAGTACCCCGGCGACAAGATCCCCATCATCAAGGGTTCAGCGCTCAAAGGCCCTGGAGTGCGGTGACGGCAAGGAAGACTGCCCCAACTGCAAATCGATCTTCGAGCTCCTCGATGCCTGTGACAACTACATCCCGGAGCCGGTCCGCGCTCTGGACAAGCCCTTCCTCATGCCCGTCGAGGATGTCTTCTCCATCTCCGGCCGCGGTACCGTGGTCACCGGCCGTGTAGAGCGCGGCGTGATCAAGCCCGGCGAAGAAGTGGAGATCGTCGGCTTCCGCCCCACCGCCAAAACGGTTGCCACCTCCGTCGAGATGTTCCGCAAGATCTTCGACCAGGGCCAGGCAGGCGACAACATCGGGGTCCTCCTGCGGGGCACCAAGAAGGATGACGTGGAACGGGGACAGGTCCTGGCCAAACCCGGCAGCATCACCCCCCATACGAAGTTCAAGGCAGAGGTCTACATTCTCACCAAAGAGGAGGGTGGCCGTCATACCCCCTTCTTCACCGGCTATAGACCCCAGTTCTACTTCCGGACGACGGACGTCACCGGGATCGCCAAGCTGCCCGACGGGGTGGAGATGGTCATGCCCGGGGACAATGTGACGCTCACCGTAGAGCTCGTCACCCCCATCGCCCTCGAAAAGGAACTCCGCTTTGCCATCAGGGAGGGCGGCAAGACCGTGGGTGCCGGGGTAGTCACGGAGATCCAGGAGTAGGGAGCCAAACGATGAGGCAGCTAGTCATTCTCGCTTGTTCGGAGTGCAAAAACAGAAACTACAATACTACCAAAAACAAACAGAAAACGCCTGACAGGCTGGAAATGAAGTAAGTATTGTAAGTTTTGCAAAAAGCACACTGCACACAAGGAAACAAAATAAAAGGCCAGTAGCTCTAACGGATAGAGCACCGGACTCCAAATCCGGGTGTTGGGGGTTCGAATCCCTCCTGGCCTGTGTATTGCGAGGACGCATATGGTGGATATCAGAGAGCACGTCGAGAATCTGAAGGCCTATTTCAAAGAGGTCTACCTGGAGACGAAAAGGGTTACGTTCCCGTCCAGAAAAGATGCTCTTAAGGGTACCTACGTCATTCTCATCACAGTCGTCATCGCAGCCCTCTTTCTTGGCATTGTTGACGTGGGACTCGCCAAGATCGTGCAGGTTCTGTTCCGTGGATAAGCCGATGGAAAAGAAATGGTACGTTGTTCACACTTACTCTGGCTATGAGCAAAAGGTCAAAGAGGGGCTTGAAGAACGCATAAGAACGAGCAAGATGGAGGAAAGTTTCGGGGAAATCATCGTTCCGTCAGAAGTGATCATGGAGCGGGTAAAAGGCCAGGTAAAGAAATCGCAGCGGACCATTTTCCCCGGATACATCATTGTGCAGATGGACATGAATGAGGATACCTGGTACCTCGTTCGCAACACACCGAAGGTCACGGGGTTCGTGGGTTATGGCATGAAGCCCACCCCGCTGCCCGAAGACGAGGTTAAAGACCTCGTATCTGCGATTCAGGAAGGAAAGGGTAAGATCAAGCCGAAGATTCGGTTTGATAAGGGGGACAACGTCAAAGTGATCGAGGGCCCCTTTTCCAATTTTACAGGGAGCGTAGAGGAGATCAAGCCGGAAAAAGGGAAGGTGAAGGTGCTTCTCAATATTTTTGGCAGGACGACACCCGTAGAGTTGGATTTTATGCAGATCGAAAAAATGTAAAGGAGTTCTAGCATGGCAAAAAAAATCGTGGCTATGGTGAAGCTGCAGCTCCCCGCAGGGCAGGCCACGCCCTCTCCTCCGGTCGGACCGGCACTTGGCCAGCACGGTGTAAACATCATGGAGTTTTGCAAGGCTTATAACGAACGGACGAAAAGCCAGGAAGGGAGTGTTATACCGGTCATCATAACTATATTCTCTGATAGGAGTTTTACGTTTATCACAAAGACACCCCCGGTGACGTACCTGCTAAAAAAGGCGGTGAAGCTGGCAAAAGGCGCCAACGCGCCGAAGAAAGACACAGTCGGTACCATTACAAAATCCCAGGTTCAGGAGATTGCCCAGCTCAAAATGGTGGACCTGAACGCGAAGGACCTCGCCGGCGCGATGAGAATCGTGGAGGGTTCAGCAAAGAGCATGGGATTAGAGATAGCGGAATAGCTACGGCTCTCAGCGGCCAGCCGTAAGGAGTCAGCAGCACAGGGCCGTTTCTGAGTCGGTCGTGAGCTGCTGACTGGTGGCTCAGGGCCGACAGCTTCAATTTACGAGGTGTGTAACATGCCACATATAGCGAAGAAGTACAAAGATGCCAAGGCAAAGGTGGACAGAGAAAAAAGGTACGGCTTGGACGAGGCGGTCGACCTCCTTTCCCAAATACGAACCGCCAAGTTTGACGAGACAGTGGAGCTGGCTTTTCGGCTCGGCGTTGACCCAAGGCACGCCGACCAGATGGTGCGAGGGTCGGTTGTTCTACCCAACGGCCTGGGTAAGAAAGTAAGAGTGCTTGTCTTTGCGAAGGGGCAGAAGGAGAAAGAGGCCGAAGAAGCAGGAGCTGACTTTGTGGGTTCTGACGACTTCATCGACAAGATCCAGAAGGGATGGCTCGATTTTGACAAGGCTATTGCGACCCCGGACATGATGGGGCAGGTCAGTAAGCTCGGGAAAATTCTCGGACCACGGGGGCTCATGCCGAACCCAAAGGTAGGCACTGTTACTTTCGAGGTTGCCAAGGCGGTTCAGGAGCTGAAGGCGGGCCGTGTAGAATTTAGAGCCGATAAGGCTGGGAATGTCCATGTTCCTGTAGGAAAGGCGAGTTTTGGCAAGGAAAAACTTCTGGAGAACATCAACATGCTGTTCGAGATGGTGATCCGGCTCAAACCCCCGTCAAGCAAGGGGACTTATGTGAAGGGTGTAGCAATCAGTACGACGATGAGCCCGGGCATAAAAATCGATCCTGCCTACGTGAGAAGCTTGAGCAAGTAAGGGAAAAAGTCAGAGAAAGTAGGTGTGGCGCCCTGGGCGCCATTAAACGATTAACGGCCTACCGAGACTTTATTGTCACGTTGTCTCGCTGACCTTCCATATATATTACGAAGAAAGGAGGGATGAGACCAAGTGGAAAGAAAGGCCAAGCAAGTAGTCGTAGAGGAGCTCGGGTCCAAGCTGAAGCGGGCGCGTGCCCTATTTCTGGCCGAGTACAGCGGCATGAATGTTGCCCAGATGACACGGCTCAGAAGGGAACTGCGGCAGGCTGGCGCAGAATTCAAGGTAACAAAGAACACGCTTTTGCGACTGGCGGCAAGCGGAACCGATGCAGAAGCCATACGGGACCAGTTTATCGGCCCAAACGCAGTGATTTGTAGCTATACGGATCCTGCGGCTGTAGCAAAATTGTTGTCGTCCATGGCCAAGGAGTTCCCGTTTCTCAAGGTGAAGTCGGGTGTATTTGGCAGACAGCGGCTGGCTCCCGATGATATGGTGAGGCTGGCTACACTCCCTTCCAGGGAGGTGCTGCTCAGCAAACTGCTTGGGTTAATGAAGTCCCCACCGCAGAGGCTGGTGGGTGTACTTGCGGCCAATCTCAATCGGCTTATGTGGACTCTGAACGCAATCAAAAGTCAAAAAGAAGCAACATGAAGGAGGATGGTGCATATGGCTGCTACAAGAGAAGAAGTTATACAGTTCATAGAGAGCATGACGCTCTTAGAGCTCTCAGATTTCATTAAGGCGTTAGAGGACAAATTCGGTGTTCAGGCTGCGATGCCCATGATGGCGGCTGCAGCAGGTGCGGGCGCGGCGGCCCCTGCCGCGGCTGCTGAAGCGGTCGAAGAACAGACAGAGTTCAACGTCATCCTGACTGGTTACGAAGCTGACAAGAAAATCCAGGTCATCAAGGTCGTCAGGGCGATCACCAGTTTAGGTTTGAAGGAAGCTAAAGATCTTGTCGAGGGCGTACCTAAGTCCGTCAAAGAAGGTGTTTCAAAACAGGAGGCGGAGTCAATTAAGAAGCAGCTCGGCGAGGTTAGTGGACAAGTTAAAGTCGAGTAAAACAAAGGGTCAAGGGCCGAGAGTAGAGGGTTCACCACCTTTGCCTTGGCCCTAACCCCAAAATAAGGGGTGCGACACGCATGAGGCAAACCTTCCATAATAAGATACTGCGGAAAAGCTTCGGGAAGTTGGAAGAGATTCTCGACATCTCGAACCTTATCGAGATTCAAACAGCGTCGTACGAAAATTTCCTTCAACATGGGCTCACCGTGGAAGAGAGAAAGAACGTCGGGCTGCAGGCAGTCTTTACCAGCGTATTTCCTATTAAAGATGCACACGATACTACCTCGCTCGAGTTCGTGAAGTACGAGATTGCAGACCCGAAATATTCGGAAGAAGAGTGTGTTGTCCGAGGACTGACGTTCGCTGCGCCCATGAAGGTCACCATCAGGCTTGTAGTCTGGAATGTGGATCCCATGGCGAAGACGCGAGAGATCAGGGCGGTCAAGGAGCAGGACGTCTATTTCGGTGAAATTCCGTTGATGACAGAGCGTGGGACTTTCATCATCAACGGGACTGAGCGGGTGATCGTAAGCCAGCTTCATCGGTCCCCCGGAGTCTATTTCAGCGCTGATCAGTCGAAAACCCTTTTCAGCGGGAATTTTGCTTATACCGCTCGGATCATCCCCTACAGGGGTTCGTGGCTCGATTTTGAGTTTGACCACAAAGACCTCCTTTACGTCAGGATAGACAAGCGCAAAAAGATCCCGGTAACCTTGCTCCTGCGAGCGCTCGGTTACACCGAAAAGGCGATTCTGGACTATTTCTACGACAAAGAGACGATCATCCTGAAGGACAAGAAGATTTTCAAACAGACGCCGCTTTCTTTGCTCGTGGGTCAAAAGGCTCCGTCGGACATAGTGAACGCAGAGACCGACGAGGTACTGGTCAAGAAGCATAAGAAAATCACAAAAGCCGTGATAAAGAAGATGGAGCAGGCCCGCATAACACAGATACCTGTGGACCAGGCGGATGTAATCGGCAAGGCTGCGGCAAGCGACATCATTGACCCGGCAACCAAGGAAGTCGTGATCCCGATCAACAAGGAAATAACTGAAGATGACCTGGACAAAATCCAGAAAAGGAAGATAAAGCAGTTTGACATTCTCTTCATCGACAACCTGATCGTCAGCTCGTCGCTCAGGGACACGCTGGTCGTAGATAAAGCCGCGACAAAGGAGGAGGCACTCCTCGAGATTTACCGCAAGCTGAGACCAGGCGATCCACCTACCTACGAGTTTGCTGAGGCGCTTGTGCACAACATGTTCTTCTCGCCCGAGAGATATGACCTCTCGAGGGTGGGAAGACTGAAGATGAATCATCGCCTCTCCATAGACGTTCCGTTTGATGTCGTGACCTTACGGAAGGAGGACATCATCGAGGTTGTGCGGTTACTCCTGCGCCTTAAGGATTCCAGGGGGTCAGGGGACGATATTGACCATTTGGGTAACAGGCGTGTGCGTACAGTGGGTGAGCTTCTGGAGAACCAGTTCAGGATGGGCCTCGTGAGGATGGAAAGGGCGATCAAGGAAAGGCTGACCTTTCCCGAGATGGAAACGCTGATGCCCCACGACCTTGTCAATCCCAAGCCGGTTGCCACGGCCATAAAGGATTTTTTTGCCAGCAGCCAATTGTCGCAGTTCATGGACCAGACAAACCCGCTCTCCGAGATCACCCACAAAAGGCGGCTTTCAGCCCTTGGGCCGGGCGGCCTCACGCGCGAGCGGGCAGGGTTCGAAGTCCGGGATGTGCATCCGACGCACTACGGCAGGGTCTGTCCTATAGAGACACCTGAAGGCCCGAACATCGGCCTTATTGCCTCGCTCTCAACCTATGCCCGGGTCAACGAGTTTGGTTTCATTGAGACCCCGTACCGGGTGGTGCGCGACGGGCGGGTCACGGCTGAGATCAAGTACTTTAGCGCCCTTGATGAGGAGCAGTACTTTGTGGCGCAGGCAAATGCCCCTGTGGATTCGAAGGGGAGGTTTCTACCGGACTTGCTTGTTTCTGCCAGAAAAGGCGGCGGGTTTTACTGGATTGACCCCAAGCAGGTAGATCTCATGGACGTTTCTCCGAAACAACTTGTCAGCGTCTCGGCATCTCTTATCCCCTTCCTCGAACATGATGATGCCAACAGGGCTCTTATGGGATCGAACATGCAGCGGCAGGCGGTCCCGTTGATCACGACGGAAGCGCCATTGATCGGGACCGGTATGGAGAGAATCGTTGGCCGGGATTCGAGGGTCAGCATCGCGGCGCGCCACGGAGGGGTAGTGGAGAGCGTTGATGCTAACCGGATCATAGTCAAGTACGATGCGGAAAACGGCCCTGACGAGACGGTTACAAAGATAGACGTTTATAATCTGTTGAAGTTCAGGCGTTCGAACCAGGACACGTGCACCAATCAGAGGGTCGTTGTGAGGAAAGGCGACTTCGTCAAGAAAGGCGAAGTGCTTGCCGACGGGCCTTCCACAGACCGAGGAGAGCTTGCCCTGGGGAAAAACGTGCTCGTGGCCTTCATGCCGTGGCGCGGGTACAATTACGAGGATTCCGTCCTTATTAACGAGCGACTTGTCATGGAGGATACCTTCACCTCCATTCACATCGAGGAACTGGAGTGTGTGGTTCGGGATACGAAGCTCGGGAAGGAAGAAGTGACGCGGGACATCCCGAATGTAGGGGATGAAGCGCTTAAAGATCTCGATGAGAGCGGCATTATCAGGACAGGTGCTCCTGTCCGCCCCGGAGACATACTGGTTGGCAAGGTGACCCCAAAAGGGGAGACCCAGTTGACACCGGAAGAAAAGCTCCTCCGGGCGATCTTTGGTGAGAAAGCCGGGGACGTCAAAGATACATCGCTCCGCGTTCCACACGGGATCGAAGGGATCGTCATGGACGTGAAGGTGCTTTCCAGGCGAGGCATTGACAAAGACGAGCGGTCCAGACTCATCGAGGACATTGAGATATCGAACATCCTCAAAGATCAAGAAGACCAGATCAAGATCATCCTCGACTCGACGAGAGAAAAGATCACCCACCTCCTTCTCGGCAAAGCCGCGCCCGCTGACCTTAAGGACGGGCGGGGAAAAGTGCTGATGAAAAAGGGTGAGCGCTTTACCAGAGAGAAGCTCAGCGCCCTCAACCTTGACAAACTGCAGGATGTGGAGTTCAAGAACGAGCAGCTGGAGGCGAAGGTTTCGAAGGTCCTCGACGGCCAGGATAATCAGATTGAGATCATCAAGCTCTACTATGAAGACAAGATAAACAAGGTCAAGAAGGGGGATGAGCTGCCCCCGGGCGTGCTCAAGACGATCAAGGTCTATGTGGCGATGAAACGGAAAGTTGCCGTGGGGGATAAGGTTTCAGGTAGACACGGGAACAAGGGTATAGTCTCCGTTATCTTGCCTGAAGAGGATATGCCGTTTACCGATGAAGGGATTCCCATGGATGTAGTGCTCAACCCTCTTGGTGTGCCCTCGAGAATGAATGCCGGTCAGATCCTTGAGACCCACCTCGGGTGGGCCTCGAGTGAGCTTGGCCGGAAGATAGGGCAATTGATCGATGCCGCGAGTAACCCTTCTGTTATTCGCAAGTGGATCAGGGGCTTAATGGGCGGGGGCGAGATGAACAAGTTTTTGGATGGGCTGAGCGATGACGAAGTCGTAGAGCTGGCATCCCAGATGAAAAACGGTATCCATATGTCCGTGCCCGTTTTTGACGGTGCCAAGGAAGAGGAGATTGGCGAGCTTTTTTCCAAGGCCGGACTTCCGCCGGGCAGGCAGATTACGCTGTTCGACGGCAGGACGGGAGAACCGTTCCATCACAAAGTAACCATAGGCACCATGTACCTGTTGAAGCTGCACCATCTCGTTGATGACAAGATCCATGCGCGCTCTATCGGTCCGTATTCTCTGGTTACCCAGCAGCCTCTCGGTGGCAAGGCCCAGTTTGGCGGCCAGAGGCTGGGCGAGATGGAGGTGTGGGCGCTGGAAGCGTATGGAGCCGCATACTCGCTCCAGGAATTCCTAACGATCAAGTCAGATGATGTGAGTGGGAGAGTCAAGGCGTACGAGGCGATCGTGAAAGGCGAGGATGTGCTCGAGCCGAGCCTTCCGGAGTCTTTTAACGTCCTCGTCAAGGAACTGCAAAGCCTTTGCATCAATGTTGACCTGATAAAAGAGGAAGGATAAGGAGGCCAGATTTGGAAGATTACTTCAAGATTTTTGAAAAGCAGAAAGATCCGTTGAGCTACACAGCGATGAAACTTTCCCTCGCGTCTCCGGAATTGATCGAGAAGTGGTCATTTGGCGAGGTGAAGAAGCCGGAAACGATCAACTACAGGACCTTTAAGCCGGAAAAAGATGGCCTTTTCTGTGCCCGGATTTTTGGCCCGGTTAAAGACTATGAGTGCATCTGCGGCAAATACAAGAGGATGAAGCACCGGGGCATCATTTGCGAAAAATGCGGCGTAGAAGTAATCCAGTCGAAGGTGAGGCGGGAGAGGATGGGGCACATACAATTGGCTTCTCCCATAGCCCACATCTGGTTCTTGAAGAGCATGCCGAGCAAGATCGGAACACTGCTCGAGCTTTCGATCAAAGAGGTGGAACGCGTCCTCTACTTTGAGATGTACATCGTCATTGAGCCCGGCCCTTCTCCTTACAAGTTTGGGGAGCTTATCACCGAAGAAAAGTACATAGAGGGAAGGGAGAAGTACGGCGATAAATTTATCGGGGGCATAGGCGCAGAGGCAATGCGCGAGTGCCTCAGGCATATAGACGTGGAGGAGCTTTCGAAGACCATCAGGGCAGAAATGCGGGACACCTCGTCTGACGCTAAGAGGAAGAAGCTGGCAAGACGCCTCAAGGTGGTCGATGCTTTTCGCATCTCCGGTGTAAAGCCCGACTGGATGATCCTCGACATCATCCCCGTTCTTCCCCCCGAACTGAGGCCGCTTGTGCCCCTGGACGGTGGGCGGTTCGCTACCTCGGACCTGAACGACCTGTACCGGCGCGTGATCAACAGGAATAACCGGCTCAAAAGGTTGATGGAACTGAACGCCCCTGAGATCATCATACGGAACGAGAAACGCATGCTCCAGGAGGCGGTGGACGCCCTTTTTGACAACTCGAAACGGGGACGGATCGTGACGGGTACGAGTAAGCGGCCACTCAAGTCCCTGAGCGACATGCTCAGAGGCAAGCAGGGGCGTTTCCGGCAAAACCTCCTGGGGAAACGGGTCGACTACTCCGGTCGATCGGTCATCGTGGTCGGCCCTGAACTGAGACTCCATCAGTGCGGGCTTCCCAAGCATATGGCACTCGAGCTCTTCAAGCCATTTGTCTACAACAGGCTGATCCGCAAGGGTTTCGCAACCACAATCAAGAACGCCAAGAAGCTTGTGGAAAAAGAGAGGCCTGAAGTATGGGATGTGCTGGAGGAGGCAATCAAGGAACATCCGGTCCTCCTTAACAGAGCCCCGACGCTGCACCGGCTTGGTATACAGGCCTTTGAACCGCATGCTGATTGACGGCAAGGCCATCCAGCTGCACCCGCTCGTCTGCCCCGCTTACAACGCTGACTTTGACGGGGACCAGATGGCTGTGCACATCCCGCTGTCCATAGAAGCGCAATCTGAGGCGCGGGTGCTCATGATGTCCACCAACAATATTCTTTCGCCCGCCAACGGACAGGCCGATCATCGTGCCGACGCAGGACATCGTCCTCGGTCTTTACTACCTCACCATAGAGAGAAAATACAGGCCCGGCGAGGGCAAGATATTTGCCGATCCGGAAGAAGTGATCATGGCTTACGACGCAGGGGAGGTAGACCTCCATGCGCGGGTCGAGGTACGCATGGACGGTACGAGGGTTGCCACGACCCCCGGGCCGGATACTCTTGAGGGAGGTTATCCCCGCGGAGATACCCTTTGACGTAATCAATCGCACGATGGACAAGAAAACGATAGGCCAGCTCGTCGACATCTGTTACCGGCAGGGCGGGGAGAAGGCGACCGTTATCCTTTCGGACAGACTCAAGGACATCGGGTTTTACTATGCCACCCTGGGAGGGATCTCGATCTCTATCGACGACATGAAGATTCCGCAGAAGAAAGAAGAGCTGATTAAGAAGGCCTCCGAGGAGGTAAAAGTTGTCCAGAACCAGTATTCAGAGGGACTCATAACGGACGGTGAACGGTACAACAAGGTAATCGATATTTGGGCTGACGTCACGGAGCGCATTGCTGACGAGCTCATGAGAGAGCTGGGATCTGAGAAGGTAGAGGTGCCAGCCACACTGCCGCGGCACGGCTTCGCCCCGAAAACGGGCGGACCTCGAAACGGGCCAAGCCTGCGGCGCAGACGGCTGCTCGCGTCCCAAGTATGAGTATCAGGACAGCCTGAACCCTATGTATATGATGGCCCACTCGGGCGCCAGAGGAAATGCGCAGCAGATACGCCAGCTTGCCGGCATGAGGGGCCTCATGGCCAAACCCTCCGGCGAGATCATTGAGACACCAATCACCAGTAACTTCCGGGAAGGTCTCACCGTGCTCCAGTACTTCATTTCAACGAGCGGTGCCAGGAAAGGCCTCGCAGACACGGCTCTCAAGACAGCAAATTCGGGCTATCTCACGAGACGACTCGTTGATGTCGCACACGACGTCATCATTGCAGATACCGATTGCGGTACCTTTGACGGGATCGAAGTGACCGCGTTGATGGAGGGCGGCGAGGTAATCGAACAGCTTGGCACGCGTATCCTCGGCAGGGTCTCCCTCGAGGAAATGCGAGATCCGGACGGGGAGGTCATCGTCAAGAAGGAACGATGAGATCAGGGAAGAGCACCTGAAGAAGATCGACGAGGCAGGTCTGGAAAAGGTGAGGATTCGTTCCGTGCTCACCTGTCGCTCGAAGCGGGGCGTTTGCGCCCTGTGCTATGGACGAGACCTTGCGAGGGGCAGACTCGTTAGTATCGGAGAGGCGGTCGGCATCATAGCTGCCCAGTCCATAGGCGAACCAGGAACCCAGCTTACGATGAGGACCTTCCACATCGGTGGAGCGGCTTCCCGGCGTGTCGAGCAGTCGACCCTGGAAGCGCGTAACGAGGGCATTGTCAAGCTGCATAACGTAAAAGTAGTTCTCAACAAAGAAGGCCAGCCGATCGTCATGAACAGGAACGGCGAGGTGGCTATCCTGGATGCGGCGGGGCGCGAGAGGGAAAAGTACCCGATAATCTACGGGGCCAAGCTCCGCGTGGCCGACGGGCAGAAGGTGCCGGAGGGCCACATACTGGCAGAGTGGGATCCGTACACCATCCCCATCCTTTCGGAGGTGTCCGGGCAGGGTTAAATTCGGCGACATCTCGGAAGGTGTCACCATGGCAGAGCGCGTGGACGAAGTGACCGGCCTTGCCTACAAGGTCATCATAGAGTTTCGTGATACTGACGTGAGGCCGAGGATTTCGATCAAGGACGACAAAGGTAAGACGATTACCGTACCCGGCACAACCAGCCTTGCCCGGTACATGCTTCCCATGGGGGCCCATATCGTGGTAAACGAAGGCGATGTGATTCACGCCGGGGATGTGGTATCCAAGATTCCGCGGGAAACCACCAAGACCAAGGATATCACGGGCGGTTTGCCCCGCGTGGCCGAGCTGTTCGAAGCGCGCAGGCCAAAGGAGAGCGCAATCGTGAGCTGAGGTGGAGGGCATAGTCTCCTTTGGCAAGCTTTTAAAAGGCAAGAGGGAGATTATGGTGACGCCCGACCGGGGTGAGCCAAGGAAATATACCATCCCGAAAGGCAAACACGTGATTGTCCACGAGGGCGATTACGTGAAAGCTGGAGAGCCGCTCATGGATGGGCCGGCGAATCCGCACGACGTGCTTCGTATACTCGGCATAAAGGATCTTGCCCGGTACCTGGTCAACGAGATCCAGGAGGTGTACCAGCTCCAGGGTGTCAAGATCAACGACAAGCACATAGAAATTATCGTAAGGCAGATGCTGAAGCGGGTCAGGATTAAGGATGTGGGCGACACCAACTTCATCATCGACGAGCCCGTTGAATGGTGGGTCTTCGACGAGGAAAACAGGCGAGCTATTGAGCGAGGCGGTCGTCCCGCAACAGCAGAGCCGCTCTTCCTGGGGATTACAAAGGCATCGCTGATTACCGACAGCTTCATTTCAGCAGCCAGCTTCCAGGATACGACGAAAGTGCTCACTCAGGCTGCGATCGAAGGACGAGTCGATTATTTGCGCGGGCTCAAGGAGAACGTGATCATGGGCAGAATCATACCGGCGGGGACAGGCTTCTTGAAGTACCGCAGCTACGAGATGGCAGCCCTTGACAAAGGCGAAGAATTGGTTGAGCCGCTGCCGCCGGAGGCTGAGCTCGCTAGCCGCCGAGGTTTCGGAGTAGTCTCTCAGCGATACGCGCTTCATCGCTTTTTGGATAGAGCTCTATCACCCTTTTAAGGAGAGTGGTAGAGCTCTTTTTGTCGCCCAGCTCTCCAAAGGCCTCTGCCTGACGAAGGAGCGCCCTTGGGGCCTTTTCGCTGTTAGGATACTTATCGATGACCTCCTGAAAGCTGACGATGGCCTTCTCTTGATCCTTCAGGTTCATGTATGCCTCACCCATCCAGTAGCGCGCATTCGGGACGAGCGGGGTGTCGGGATAAGCCTGCACAAAGTTGGAAAAGGCTCGTATGGAGTCCTCGTACTGACCTTTCTGGAAGGCATCGAATGCCCGCTTGTACGATTCGTCATAACTGCCCTGCGGCGTCGCAGGGCCCTTTTTCTGTGGAGCCCCTCCGGCCGACCTGGCGCCCTTAAGTTCCTTGAGTTCCCCTTTGGTTTCACCCCAATACGTGCGCAGTTGGGAATCCAGCTCATCCAGCCTTCCGAGGATTGTCTTGATTTTTTCGTCATTGCTCTCCGGGACATGGACAAATCGAGAAACTGTTTGCGCGTGAGGTCTTCGACTGATCGCATGCTTTGAGATAGTGACTGACATATCCTTCTCGATTTTGGAAAGACGGGCATCGGTGGAGTCTTTATAGGAGCGGAAGTCCCGATAGACGGTTGTGACGTCTCTCCTCACATCGCCGACCTCCGAACTGGAAGCGCAGCCCAGCAGCAAGAGAGAAAGCAAACAAAAAGGGAGCGATTTCTTCATCTCGGTCCTCCATTAGTCGATTTTAAAATGGGCGCGTCTGTTCTTGGCCCAGGCTTCTTCCGTGTGCCCTGGGTCAACCGGCGCCTCTTTCCCGTATGAAATAGTCTTAATACGGTCATCTTTGACTCCTGCCTTTACGAGCTGACTTTTTACCGACTCCGCCCTCTTCTCGCCGAGGGCAAGGTTGTACTCGATAGTGCCTCTTTCGTCGCAGTGGCCCTCGACTGTCAGCTTAGCGGCTTTATTCTGGGTGAGCCAGGCCGCGATGTCAGTTATCAGCCCCTGGTAGTCCGGAGCGCACCGAGTAACCGTTAAACTCGAACAGGATGTCCTTGAAGATGGGCGCGCCCTTCTTCATCTGCTCCTGGAGCATCTTCTGTCGCTCCAGATCCCGCTGGAGAAGCTCCTCTTGTATGGCGGCCCTCTCCCTGGCTTTCCTGTCCTGGTCAGCCTGAGACTCCTGTGTCTGGAGCCCCTGCTCCGCGGGCTGGCTCGACTCGTTCCGAAATCGGTACGTGAACCGGTTTAGGCGAGCAAGCAAAAACGACAAAGAGCGTGGCCGCCAGCAGCAGATACGATACTAATTTCATAGTTCACCTCTATTGCACAAATTTTGGCTGCGTGTCTTCGCCAGCGGTGAATGACAGGGCCCGTCTGTTATCGCCATTGTGGAGCATGAAATAGATGCCTGCTTTTTTGCCGTTACTCGACGAATAGAGTATATATCGGCCGCACTGCGAAAACTGAGGCGAATCGTTCACGCCGCCGTCCGTCAGTATCCGCGGTTCGGAACCATCCGCTTTCATAACGCATATCTCCAGCGCACCATCCGTTTTGCAGCCATAGGCGATGAGATCGCCTTTTGGCGACAAGGCCGGCGCTGTATTGTAGGTGCCCGCATAGGTGAGCCTCTTTGTTTCTCCGGACGACAGGTCGCGGATGAAGACTTGAGGGGTTCCGTACATGTCAGATACGAAGACCATCTTCTTTCCATCCGCGCTAAAGCTCGGAGATGCCAGAATGCCCTCCTGCCGCAAGAGGACCCTCTTTTCCTTTGTCTCGACGTTTTCTGCATAGATCGTAGAGTATTTTCCTGATGTGTGGGTGTAGACCAGGGTCCTCTTGTCGAACCACGTGGATGGCAGCTTCATTCCATCGTCCCTGTTGGCGTATACCTCGCGCTTTTTCTCCAGGTCGAGCACGAAAAGGTTGACGGCCGTCCTTCTTTGTAGGAGATGAAGGCAAGATATTTACCGTCCGGCGAGAGGCACGGCGAGAGGGTTATCTTGCCATAGTCGGTAAGCTTTCTCTGACCCGCGCCATCAAAATCCGATATAACGATATCCTTGCCCTGCCTGCCCCCGGTGACGAAGAGCACCCTCGAACTCATGATGCCTCGCTCACCGGTCACCGCCTGGATGATGTCGTCCGCCACCCTGTGGGTGAGCCTTCGCCAATCGTCGGCTGTCGTGCGGTACCTCTTGGCGAAGAGCAGCGTGCCGTCACTCGAGTCGTAAAGGTAGATCTCAAGCGTCAACCCCCCGGCCTGGGTCTGTAGCAGTCCCTTGCATATGAGTTCAATGCCGAGGGAGCGCCAGTTCTCAAACCGTATCTCTTTCTTGTCGATCCCTTCTTCCGTCAACTCCCTGTCCATGACGCTCTTGGGAGCAACAATGAAGAAGCCCGACATGTCCAGATCTTTGGCGAGAAGGTCTCCCATGTCAGTCTTCACCTTTGTGCCGTTATCGCTCTTAAAGGGGGGCGTGGCTATGGTGATTTTTTTATATGACTGACCGTAGATATCAAGAGATACCTTGGCGAAGGCGGGCTCAACGACAAATGTCAGACATATACTGACCACTAACCAGACGTATCTTATCATTCTTTCTCCATTCGTTTATGGTTTTCAGAAGGGCCTGCACCTGTGGTGACTGACTTCTGCCCTTTTTTAGAACAGTATAAAATGAGCGTTTTACACCGGGCATCTCTTCGACGTTAAGCAATTTGAGGGTGTGGTTTGCCAATTCCTCGGTGATTGCCCGCAGCGACAGATAGGCAATGCCCATCCCTTGTTTGACCGCTTCCTTTATGGCCTGTGTGTCGCCGAGTTCGGCGACTACCTGCAGGTCGGCCGGAGTGATGCCTTTCTTCTTCAGGGCAACATCGAAGCATTTGCGCGTACCGGAACCGGCCTCGCGCACCAGTAAGGGGTAACGCTTTATCTCTTCGATCCCCATCGAGTCCGCGTAGGCCGGTGGAGCTACGAAGACTATCAGGTCGTCAAGGAATGCCTGATAGACGAGCTTCCTGGTCTCATCCTTTGCCCCAACGAACCCGATGTCGAGATCGCCCTGCTCGACCTTGTCGGAAATATCTCCTGTGTCGGATATGATGAGCTGGAGCTGGATGCCTTCGTACCGCTCTCTGAAGAGCTTAAGAATCGGTGGGAGGACGTAGACACCGGGTATGTTGCTGGCTCCCATGCGAATGTTTCCCCGTCGAAGGCCTTTGAAGGCTGCTATGGCTGCCAGCGTTTCTTCCTGCAGCGCAAGAAAATCTTTGGCGTACTTGAAAAGAATTTCCCCTGCTTTGGTCAGGGCAAGCCCCCTCTTGGTGCGGTCGATGAAGCGTACATCGAAAAACGCTTCAAGATCAACCATCTGCTTGCTCACGGTGGGCTGGGTGAGGTGCAACTCCTCTCCCGCCTTTGTGAAGCTCTTCAGCTCGACGATCTTTACAAATGTCTCTAGATGACGGAGATTCATAGTAGGATAGTATATATATACCAGATGGCGCGCACTTCAAGCAAATTAAGCGTGCAGGAGCGAGTTGCGGTTTGCGAACGTTCAGGGAAAATGTATAATGTCGTAAGCGGTTCTTCAAAGAAAGGGGTGCTGATCAAGATGATATCAAAGCAAGAGATAGATAAGATTGTCAATTCAGTACATCACGACCCTTTTGAAGTCCTCGGCGCCCACAGGGTTCGCTCCGGGGGTAAAGAGGCCGTGGCCGTGCGAGCCTTTCTCCCTGAAGCCACAGAGGCATCGGTCGTGAGGGCGGACAGAGCGCAGGATTTATCCGATGAAGAAGCTCCATCCGGACGGCTTCTTTGAGGCTCGTCGCGAAGGATGCGAGCGAGATATTCTCCTACCGGCTCCGGATCATTCGCCATGACGGCAACGAACAAGAGTTAGTGGACCCGTACTCTTTTCTCGCCGATACTCACAGAGTATGACCTCTACCTGATGGGAGAAGGAACAGACTACAAGAAATACGAAAAGCTCGGCGCCCACCTCATGGTCGTCAACGGCACCTCGGGGGTGCTGTTTGCCGTCTGGGCACCGAACGCCCTGAGGATCGGCGTTATTGGTGACTTCAATAACTGGGACGGGAGGCGCCACCCCATGAGAGTGCGCGGTTCTTCGGGGATCTGGGAGCTTTTCATCCCTGGCTTGGGCCAAGGGGCCCTCTACAAATTTGAAGTGAAATCGAAGTACAAAGGGTTTCTGGCAGAGAAAGCTGATCCCTACGCCTTCTACGGCGAGCTCCGGCCAAAGACCGCCTCTGTTGTCTGGGACATCAACGAATACGAGTGGTGTGATGAAGCATGGATGGACCGGCGGCGCGAGAAGAACCTGTTTGAAGCCCCGCTTTCCATTTATGAGGTCCATCTCGGCTCCTGGAGAAGAGTCGCCGAGGAGGGCAATCGCTGGCTGACATACAGGGAGCTGGCTCAGTACCCTTGTGCCGTACATGAAGGAGATGGGTTACACGCATATCCAGCTGCTTCCGGTGAGCGAGCATCCGTTTGACGAATCGTGGGGCTACCAGACCACAGGCTATTATTCGTGCACAAGCAGGTACGGTGCACCTGAGGATTTCATGTACTTTGTGGACCAGTGCCACCAGCAGGGGATCGGCGTGATCATAGATTGGGTTCCTGCCCACTTTCCAAAGGATGCGCACGGTCTCGCCTACTTCGACGGTACGGCGCTCTATGAGCACGAGGACCCGAGAAAAGGGGAGCATCGCGATTGGGGGACCCTGATCTTTAACTACGGCAGGAATGAGGTCGCCAATTTTCTCATAGCGAACGCCTTGTTCTGGCTGGACAAGTATCATATAGACGGGCTCCGTGTTGACGCTGTTGCCTCGATGCTCTATCTCAACTATTCAAGAGAACCGGGCGACTGGAGTCCGAATCAGTTCGGCGGAAACGAAAACCTGGAAGCAGTCGCTTTCATCAAGCGCTTTAACGAAGTGGTCCATGGGGTCCATCCCGGCGTGCTGACTGTGGCGGAAGAGTCGACCGCCTGGCCCATGGTGTCGCGTCCTACCTACGTTGGGGGACTTGGCTTCGACATGAAATGGAATATGGGCTGGATGCATGACATCCTTGAGTACTTCTCACAAGATCCGATCTTCAGGAAGTATCATCAGAATAATCTCACCTTTGCGCTCCTGTACGCCTTTACCGAGAACTTCATTCTGCCTCTCTCCCACGACGAGGTAGTTCACGGCAAGCGGTCTCTTGCCGACAAGATGCCCGGCGACCTGTGGCAAAAATTCGCTAATTTAAGGCTTCTTTACAGCTACATGTACGCCCAGCCCGGCAAGAAGCTGCTCTTCATGGGGGGAGAATTCGGCCAGTGGTCCGAATGGTACTCGCTGACCAGCCTTGACTGGCATCTGCTGGAGTATGAGCCTCACCGGGGGCTGCAGCTGTTCGTACGAAATCTGAATGAGCTCTATCGGGAGGAGCCATCGCTCCATGAGGTTGATTTTACCAATGACGGGTTCGAATGGATTGACTTCGGCGATTTTGACAACAGCGTTGTCTCATTTATCAGGAAAGCAAAGAACAAGAATGACTTCACCCTCTTCGTCTTTAACTTTACGCCGGTCCCGAGGGACGATTACCGCGTGGGTGTGCCCTAGATGGGGGTATTACAAGGAAATACTGAACAGCGACGCGGCAATCTACTGGGGAAGCAATGTGGGCAATTATGGCGGGGTACATGCCGAGGATGTCTGGTGGCATGGAAGACCTTACTCGATCCGCCTGAGGCTTCCGCCGCTTGGGGCACTGGCTTTTAAGCCGGCATAGGTTACGTCCGGCAATTGGGATACCAGGAAGGTCCCTGCTGCTGCTTCTCGGGGGTCAGCCTTCCGAATAACCGTGTGACGGTGAGGTCTATGCCGATTTGCATTCAAGATGGAGACCGAGGCGGCAGTGAGGAGCCGACGCAGGCGTACTAGAAGTACGTCGAGGGGAGCGACGCAACGACAACGAAGGTATACGCTTGAATGCAAATCGGCATTTTGACTTTTCTTGCCGGAGTTGCTATCATAGCTAGTAGGACGGGCGGGTAGCTCAGCGGGAGAGCATCGGCCTTACAAGCCGAGGGTCGCAGGTTCAAAACCTGTCCCGCCTACCATGAAAAGAGCCTAAGAGCGGGGACGTAGTTAAGTTGGTTATAACGCCGGCCTGTCACGCCGGAGGCCGCGAGTTCAAGTCCCGTCGTCCCCGCCATTAACTTTCCAATGATTTTAGGGGGTTAGAGATTTCTGACCCCCTATTTTTCTGTCACCAATCTGTCACCAGATCGATAATTGAGGGCGAACACCGGTTTAGTGTTTCTTCGCGACACGGCATTGGTTGGCTCTCCTGTGGTCTGGATCGGAGAGCACAATTCAGACGCAAATCGGACGTAACCAGACGGATCTATCACAACCTTCGACGATGCTTCAGCCGAATCTATCGAAGAAGCGAGGGTGGGTATCACAGAATCGGCAACCTTGCTAAGTCCTATCTAGGTTTGTTTGGGCCACGGCCATGGCCCAATTATGCGGAGGCCTGGGTATTCCTTGTAAATAGACCTCAATATTCCTTTCTACAGTTTTCATAGGCGGCGCCTCATAGCCGTTCAGGCACCGTGTTTCTTGGTGTCACTGCCCCATGTGACTGATGTTGTTGCCCGACACACCGTATCTAATTTAGCCTGCTCACCCTCTTTGCACGCCTTGAACTGCAGATTCCACGGTCTCTCACTTTCTTCTTGCATTGTTCTCTAAAAAAGCCTTACCATGATTGTGTAATTTGAGGACTCATGCAGAATTCCATAGCGCCCGGCGCAATAAAGATTTCGCTTTTTCAGACAGTTCCTGGTAAGGAACTGGCCGTAAAAAGACTTTTAGAAAAGGCATGCAAACGTCAAAAGATCAGACATTACGTTTTCTTCAAAGCTTTGGGGACCTTCGATATAGTGCTCATTTACATCACCCAGGATTATGACGTTTCTCTCGCAAGGTTAGGGCCCATCCCGGATATCCTGAAGTCCAACGACCTTTTATGCTACTCATATAGAAGCACTACTGCAACTTCATTGTTGAAATCATTGAAAGCTAGCGATGTGATCGGTTTGAGTTTGTTAAAAATCGATCCTTTGACTCAGCGGACGTATCCATGGATAGAGCGGGGGTTCCGAACATACATAACTCGACTGAGAAAAAGTTGGCTATTAATGGGCTCTATAGGCTGGAATGAGATCATAATGATCGTGGCACAGAAGAATATCAACGGCATCGTGAAGGACTTGCTTGAAATCAGCGGGATAGGTCTTGGAAAGAGGTCGAGGCCGGTCTTAGCAAAGACCCTATCCTTCGTCTGTTTTAACTATCGGCACATGCCTACCTCCGCTGTCATTAAGGCCGGGCCCGAAAGCATAAGAGAGTACTTCGACAGGCGCCCCTTTTTCAGAGACAGCAGGGTTGGTCGAAAAGGCGTGCCTTCCGTTGAAGTAACGACCAAGCCAATTTACGCAGACAGCATTAAAAAATACTTTGCTGGCGAAGGTTTCAAGAAAGGACATGACCTGCTTGGGAAGTGTGACCTTGCTTTCGAACCCTCGGCCAATCGAACCTGGGCTGAATGTCTTGCCGCGATACTACATTTCAGACACCACTTTCGGGACAAAGCTTTTTCAACAAGTACCCGCTTGAGGTTGAGCCTTGACACGGAGATCCGTCCTTATAGCGAGAGACCATGGAAGGTAAACATTGTTGATTTTTCCTATAAGGCACTCGAAGAAAAATATGGTGATCGTGTCGCGGGCAGCCTTGCCAATCACTTTTACTCGTTTAATTCCCTAATCCAGAACCCACTGTACGGATCGGCCTTCCTTGATATGGTGGATTACCCCAAACATGTACTCCAAACCGGGGGAGAGTTGGGCATCGTTGAAAGGTTGCGGCTCGCCCATGGTGCGAGAGAAGTCCTCAGATATGGATCTGAGCTACGTTTGTGCGGTACTTTTCAATCTATAGAGGAAGAGACGGGTAAATTCTCGGAGATCCAGGGGGGCGGCCAGAGAGCCCTACTTGCCCCATCGAGCACCTCCCGTATAGCGTATTCAAAAGGCTAAAACGGTCGTGGAATGGATTCATCGTCACTAGTCACTATGATAGGCTAATGCATGTAAACGAGGTGATTCAGATTCCAACATATACCTTGTGGAAACCTCAGAACTGGTGGACCCTGTACCACGAAATAGCCCACATCTGGATCGATGTCTCCCCTGAGGTCGTCAGTTTTCAAGTTCCTTCAATACAGGAGTTTCTTGCCAACAAGAGTAATCACCGTCACTGGCTGGGTAAACTTATGGAGCTTGCGGCTGAAGTAGTTGGGTTTGAGCTCGGTTTCTTCGATGATTATGATCTGTTCTTTAAGCTTTACTGGGATCACATAACGCGGATAAATCCGACGCAAAGAACCATGTGGGATTTTGGAGACTATGCCCTGAGGTCCTTCTTTACGTGGTTGTTCTGGCAAGCGTTCGACGATCATCATGGTGGCAAGCCTTTCACCAAAGAAGATTTCATGAATGGGGATTTCTTGTACCGTCAATTCCTGAACCACATAGATTCCATCGAGACAGCAGTCGGACACCAACTTTTCCGTGACAGAGACTTCGACGCAGCCGAGAAGGCACAATGGTGTTCAGGACTGTATGAGTTTGCATATCATCTCGCTCACTATGTCGACGGTTATCGATTGCGTTTATCAAAAAAGCATCTGGGCAGCAAAAATACAAATGAGGTCGTGGATGACCTGTCTACGGGGAAGATCTGGTGGGGCAAGATTACCTGTCCGGAGGCTGTCGTGTTCAGGATCACTAAATCCGGCAGTCTGGACTTCAAAAAGTCGTTGGCCACTGTCATTACTTTTTGGAACCAACAGGTTCCTGTTCTTAAGCAAAGGGTACGATGAATAGCGGCTTTATCGGATCGGAGTATGATTTTTCCCTCTTTGACCCGAACACATTTAGCGCCGAGGCCGAAAAGAAGCTGGTAGCCCGCCTTTTAAAGGCACCCTTTATCGACGATCCCTGGATCCGAAGACGATTAGCTTCCTATGTTCTCGAGGAGGCATGGGAGCGGGACAGAATAGTGTTGCAGTTAGTCGAGTTCTTCTTTCGCGATAAAGTCCCTGCTGATTTATTCGCAGCCGTACGAGAGTTCGACTCTGTCCTAGCAGCATTGGGTAAGAGGGGCCATTTCGTCCACCAGTTTGAAGTCCTCATTTTTGGGTGGGCTGTCATAAGCATGCTAATCAATCATAATACGAGACTCCAAGACACGTTTCGATTTGATGCACCTCGGGAGGTATTTTCGGTTTGGCTCATGGCATCAGTGGTCCACGATTTCGGATACCCTTTGCAGATGGGACGCGACGTAATGGAGAAGCTTTACACATGGTATCGAGCACTGGGTATGTATGAAGTTGCAGAATTATACAAGGTGAGGGGAACAATACGAAACGAAAAGGGCAGAGGACCTAGCAAGGCTGCGCTCTCTGTCTTGGTCGGGCTTTAACGTTAATTCCATCCTACTTGAAGGTTTACAGGAATCGTTGCAGGTTGACCCACCAGATGCAGCGAGTCTGATAAGAGAAATTGAAACTAACTATGGACAAGAAATGCACGGGTATGTCGCCGCAATGGTCCTCTGCACTAAATGCCTCCAGTCTTGGCAGGATAGGGTTTGACTGCCGCAAAGGCACGTTCCAGCATAATTCCCCTAAAACTATCAATGGCGGCGATTTGCCTTCACGATTTACCGGATGCCTTCCATCGGTATATTGAAAGAATTGATTTTTCACCGTAATCCTTACGCATACGTATTGTACTTGGTGGACAATCTGCAGGACTGGTCCCGAGACCTTCGGCCAAATGAGGAATGGCCTTCATACAATCTGGTCAAAGTGGATGAAGGAGATGGTGAATTGGGGCTATCGTATGTGCTTACGCACGAGAAATGGACACCAGATCTGGAGCGAAAGGCCAAGGGCTCGATCAAGGGAAAATCTCAGAAGTTGCAATTGATGACTCTGCCTGATCCACCGCTGGACTTTCAGATTAACGCCCGGTTTAGAACCAGCCATGGCCAAACGCTGCGGATCCCGTTGAGATTCATCTCTAAACCGGAATCTATCCCAATAGAATACGTGGGGAAAACGATGTGCGGTCTTGAAGCCCGAAGTGCGGTTAGCTATTTACAAACTTGGCTGCCCTTCTTGCGTAGCTTACCGAGGATCAGTGGACGGCAGCCACCAATGGTTCTCCTCGCCTTCCCATTTTCCCGCGTAAGGGAATAGTCCTAGCTCCGCGCTGAACTGCTCTACATTAAGCGAAATAGTATCGTTGTTTGTCTTGTAAACTTTTTCTAATCTCTTTGCTTTTGGCATAACCCCTCCCGGCAAGGAATGCCTATGAAAGCGTTTATACTCTTTACTTTGGACATCCTATTTTGTCAACAAAAAAATGAGGACAGCCGATCGCCCTCGCTGATCTCCCCCTCAATCAACATATAATCATCTTGCTTATCGGGTACTCGAGCCGAGACAACTTAAGCAACATCCCGTATGCCGACTGAACGGATCCACGTTACTCTTTATTCATTCTGCTTATAATATTGCACAAAGGGGGGTGCGAAGTAGAAGCCAAATTCCAAACTACGGCCCCTCCCTTTGTTGGTATCGACTGCCCGCCCGTGCGAGGATACGCGGAAGAGGTGAACTATTCGACTGAGAGACCCCTTTTTGGATTTAACCATTCACAGGTGCAGGACCTCTCCGCGCTTCGACCACTACATAATCTACGCCACGCGTTTAGGGTTGTTAAGGCGGACGCGAAAGGAGACTTTGCCGGTGAGAAGTTGAAAGGGGAGTTGTTTTCACTTGCAATTGCGGCTGGCTTGTGAAAAAGTGGTGAGAAGAGGGCAGATAGGACATATTGCATCCGGAAACCTCGACCGCGGTGTGAGATTTGTGTGCTTTCTGACCCCCGTGTGTTGTAAGTGGGAGGCCGTCCTATGGCAAATGAAAAGACTTCAGGGGCTAACCTGGGCTTTGAGGCGCAGCTCTGGGCAGCTGCCGACGCTATGCGCGGCAGCATGGACGCCGCCGAATATAAGCACGTTGTCCTCGGGCTCATCTTCCTCAAGTACGTCTCTGATGCCTTTGAGGAACGCCAGGCGTACCTGCGGCGCGCAGTGGACGATCCCAAGGACGAGTACTACCTGCCTTCCGAGACCCGAAACCGCGCCGATGCCATCGCACGGCTCCTGGAAGACCCGGACGAGTATCGGGCGGTGAGTATCTTCTGGGTGCCGCCCGAGGCTCGATGGCCGCACCTCAAGGTCCAAGCCAAACAGTCCACCGTCGGCCAGCTCGTTTGTGCTAACTA
>CAWGEZ010000027.1:0-67513 GCA_963821605.1 uncultured delta proteobacterium
GACCGCACGCCTGAAAATACCCGCAATCTGGTTTTTAGGTTCATATTATTTAAGAAGCGCTAGGCCTTGCTTTGATATCAGCCATCATATCTCCGGCTCTTAACCTAGACCTCAACCTTGACCTCCTGTTATTAAAAGAGACCCTTCAGTGATCGGTTATCGGTGACCTTAAAAGTGTCGAGGGTCCTTATGGACGCTTTTACACTGTTCTTTACCGCGTGGGGATGGTGACGACCGGGGCTCCTGCTTTGCCGCCCGTTTCCGCGAGGGTAAGAATAAACATCAAAGAGGAGAAGATGTGCTTGGACGGTAAGTCCTTGTTGTCGATCCAGAACCAGTAATCCTGGTAAGGAACAGATACATAGGCATCAGTCGGCTTTTTAGACGAGCTATGCACCCGAATAAGAGGGGCGGTCGGAGTCCCGGGACGACCCTCATCTTTGAAGGTGGGAGCCACACGCTTCTCGGCGATATGGGTTTCGGGCACCTCGATATACGAAGCCAGGTCAATCATGATCTCCAGCACTGATCTGCTGAGAATCGCAATCTCATCATCGCTTAACGCAACCGCACCATAAACCACCCTGAACTCCCGTTTCTCCGGATTGAGGCCGAGCATTTTTTTGACTTCTGCGACCTCTGCTTCGGTCTCTTCAGGAACGTTTTTTCTGAAAATGATCACGAGGGATTCTTCGCCGTTCACCTTCTGAACCCGCAACGCAACCGCGCCGGAAGCCTGGAGCTGCTTCCATTTCTCAAGCAGTCGATAAAACTCCGGATCGCCGGCACGTGCCCTCGCAGCCCCACCATAACGATTATGAACACCATTGACAGACTGGACAGAGAGCCGAAAAATGAAATCAACGGGAAAGCCGGCCTGAATAAGGCTAAGGATCGATGTCGGTACGATGGGTTTCATCAACCCAAGAGCAAACTGTTCGCCTGACAGCGGCGTATACGTGATAGTCGGACGGTCGGTATAGCTCCCGGACCCTCCCAGCCCTAACGTGTTTGCATTGATGTTATTATTGCTACCGTTGGCGACCCTGAGGGGCGACTGCCATGAGGCTGATAGATTGGCCTGCGTTTGAAACTCATACTGGTTGATCACGGATACGACATCCAGAAAGATAGGGGCTTCCCCGTACCGGATCCCGACAAGATTGTTGAGCATCTGGTTTTTCCAGGAGTCGGAGATGGCCCTGTTATAATCGAAACGATCGCGGACCACCGACCCCGGGCCCACAGCGCTGCAGGCCGCGAGGAAGAGCAGTGCAACTATCATCGATACTATTTTTCTTTTTTGTGTCATGTCAGTATGAGCCCTCCTGCGACACGGGGACGCGGAGAGGGAAACGCGGAGATACGGTGACGCGGTGACACGGAGCGTCTCGCTTGCTACTCGTCCCCCATCTCCCCATCTCCGTGTCTTATTTGTCACTCGACACTCGATAGCGATCGCAGCATCGTAAGGATAGCGTAGCATCCCGTAGGGATAGCGGAGCACCCTGTAAGGGAGCATCCTGTAGACACTCGACCTTGTCACTCGGTCGTCACTCGACACTCGTCACTGATTTTGATCGAGCTTTATCACCAACGGACCCTTTACCGCATCCATAACACGCGACGGAGGAAGGCCGTGTTCCAGCAGCGTGGCCATGACTCGCAAGTACTTGCGGATATGCATAAAGAATTTCTTGTATCCCGCGCAGAGATACTGGAGGCCCGGCTCGTCGTAATAGGTTTTTTCAAAGCGATGCTTCGGGCAACCACCGTGACAGGCCGCGAGCACCTCGCACTCACTGCACCAGCCCGGCAGCACCGCTTCCTTTTTCACGCCAAATCCCGACTGCAACGATCGCTCTACCATGCCCGAAAGCCTATCGGTCATGATATTGCCCAGTCTGTACTCTGGATAGACACAATGGTCGCACGCGTAGACATCACCGTTGTGCTCGATAACCACCGAACGGCCGCACTTCTTTGCATGGACGCAGACCGGCGAAGGATTGCCTATCCACGCATTGAGCACCCACTCGAAGTTCATGACGAAAACGGTACCCACATCGTGACGCACCCAGTCTTCGTAAATGTCGATCAGGAAGTCGCCATACTCCTCGGGGATGACGGACCAGGGCGTGACTTCGGTCTCGCGCTCCTCTCTGTCGAGCGCCGCGGGACCGGCGAGGCGCAAGCCCTGCTGCGCGCTGCGCTCATCGGGCAGACGTTCGACTACGGGAGCAAACTGGATGAACTCGACTCCTTCCTTTTTGAAGAAATGGTAGACGTCGAGCGGCCTTCGTGGCTGTTTCCCGCGCAACGCAGGCGAGCACATTATATTCGACCTTGTGCTTCTGCAGGAGTCTGAGCCCCCGCATGACCTTGTCGAACGTGCCCGCACCTTTGCGGTCGCGACGATAGCGGTCGTGAATCTCTTTGGGGCCGTCAAGGCTGATACCCACCATGAAATTGTGCTTCTTCAGGAAGCGGCACCACTCGTCGTCGAGCAGCGTTCCGTTGGTCTGGAGTGAATTGCTAATGGTCTTTGCACCTGAGAACCGCTTCTGGAGTTCCACCACCTTCTTGAAGAAATCAATCCCCAGAAGGGTCGGCTCTCCTCCCTGCCAGACGAATTCCACCACCGGCGTCGGCTGGGACTTGACGTAGTTGGTGATAAACGCCGACAGAACGTCATCGGACATCCGGTACTTTTCATCCGGCCCGAACAACGCCTGCTTCTCAAGATAGAAGCAGTATTCACAGTTGAGGTTGCAGAAAGGACCTATCGGCTTTGCCACGACGTGAATGCCCTGTGGCTCGCCCTGTTCGTATCTCGTTTCGGTCTTCGCTAGTCATTAATAGTGACCGGTACCCTTCCTCTCTGCTTTTCTGTCGTTGAAATAATACCTTGCATTTTTGAATCTATTATGCCAAATCGCAAGGTATGAAATATATCGATAGATTGTGTGCTGATCGTCTTCACTTCTTGCTCTTTGCGACTTTGCGCAGTTTCGCATCCAGGGTGACCAACCGCCCCCCCGGTTTCCTCTACTTCAGCTTGCCCTGGTCGTAAAGAGCCCAAAACTGTGCCGGCGCCATTTTTGTCTCAAGGGTAGCGCCTATCTCCGTAAGGGTCTTCATGTTTCGCGCCACATCCAGGCCTTTGGTGATTTTCGAAGGCGTGAAGATCAGCCGTGTAAGCCTGAGCTCTCTGAGCGGAGTGAGATCGCTTACGGGTGTCTCTCCGATGTGCAGCCGCTGCAGAGTCATCATTCTGGAGAGTGGGCCCAGGTCGACTCACGTTCGTTCCCTGCAGTGTAAGGCTGACCAGAGGGCATCCGGCCAGCGGCAAGATGTCCGCAACGGGCGTCCCGTTCAGCCAGAGCGCCTGCAGCGGCGCGCCTCGCAATGGGCTGAGGTCCTTAACCTTTGTCCCGACCAGCATCAATTCTTGCAGGGGCATGTCGGCGAGGGGCTTCAGATTACTGACGGCAGTGTTGCTCAGATAGAGCTTCTCGATTTTCATCCCTGTTAACGGCGTGAGGTCGACAACTTTGGTCTCTTCCAGGCCCAGGAGTTTCAGCGGCATGCCTCGTAACGCCTCCAGGTTTGAGACCGGCTGCCCCTTCAGGTCGAGTGCACCAAATGGTATGCCTCTGAGAGGCGAAAGATCAATAATGGAAGTACCGCTGAAGTCACCGATCAGCCCCACGGCCGAATCGTTCGCGAACTGCGCCTGACCATTGTAATTGGGATTCTTTGCCTTTACCTTCTGGTGTATAGTCTCCGGGTTTGCCGGCACCTTTTCCGCGCTCAATGCGGCCGCCCCTGTTGACGGTTTGGTACCTGTGGGTTTCTGATCACTGTTCCCGATACCTTCTCGCTGCCTCTCTGTCCCTGGCTCTGGGCCTTTCCCTGGCCGCCTGAAAGCAGAAGAAGCCACGCAAGCAGAATGACGCATGCCCTTGGAGTTGACAAGAACATTTCTGTCCCCCGTTTCCTGATGATTTCAAAAACCATTTTGATTTGAGTTCTCAGTTGTGATCCGGCGGCGGCCCTGCCAGGATGCGGGCTTCGCTTCGGGCCACAATCGACCCTCCCCGGGTCTGCGGTCTACCGCCCCAGATGCGCGAGGGCGTAGCGCAGCGGAGCACTGGAAATCTTGATAAAACCCTGCGTACGGTTGGTCCAACTCCGCGATCAGAAAGAGTGCGCCCGCTACCGACAAGGCGCAGACAAACAGGGCGATGATGACCGTTGCATTATGGGTGGAAAACAGGCCAAAGCTGACGAAGATGATGGTGAGCCAGAAGACCAGGATCACGAGGAAGACCATCGGGAGTGAACTCTGTCCGACCTGCTCGCTGAGGAGCGAGCGTGTCTCCGCGAGGTCAGCGCTCAGCTGCAGGGCCTGCGACTGAAGCCCGCGCTGGGCGTCATTGTGTGGGGACAGTTGGCGGAGCTTGTCCTGGAGCGCCTCGATATCATTCCCGGGCTGGATTTTTGCTACCGCAACCGCATCTGTCTCTTCCGGCCAGATCCGCTGGAGGGTGGAGGTGACGCTGCGGCGCAGGAAATCGCGGGCTTCCCTGGTCTCCGGTCCGTATTGTGCCATGACACGATCGAGCAACATGATTTTTGAGCCGGCCTGTCTGAGCTCGCTGGTCATTGTGTCGAACGTACCCTTGGCCGAGGCGATCAAAAGACCAAGGACAAGCGCGGCCAGCGTGGCGATCATGCCGGTCCCCAGCTTCACGGCATCCCTTGACTCATTGCTCAGATGGTGTTCGGGCAGGAGGGCGCGAAGCCCCATGCCGAGCAGTATGCCGCCGAAAATGCAGGCAAAAGCAATCAAAGAAGGTACGAGTGAGCTCACCATTCACCTCCTATCATCATCAGTAATCAGTCATTAAAACCGGTGACCAGTGGCCAGTGGAACAAGGACAAGTACACCAGTATCCAGCAACCAGTGACTGATAACCGATCACTGAGAACGGATCACCGGCCCTCCCGACGGCGCGTCCGCTCACTCAATTGATCCAGCCCTGTTCCTGGAATCGTTTCTTGAGCACATCGGCGATTTCCTTGGCGGTCGCCTTGGCCCTGCCCTCGACTGTGCTCCTGCCACTCTCCTCCCCGTACACTTTCATCCCGGTTCCGATGATGAGTCCCGCGGGGTTGTGTGTGGCAAGTAAGGTCGCAAGTCCCAAGGCTGCCCCCGGGAGCTTTGCTTCCGCTGGAATCTGTTGTGCCGGATCCGAGTTTGCGCAGTCCCTGGGCCGTCATCTGGAAGCCTTCGACCGCCACTCTTAACTCGGACTCACCGGACCCGAATCCGATGGCGACGCGCTTCTCGGCACTTCCCACGTCGATCGAGAGAAAATAGCCGCGGATCACAAGGTCGTTGATCTGCGGTGTGATTCCCGCCATCGCCTGCTCGGCGGGCATTCCCATGGCGTTAATCTGCGTGACCAGCTCCGCCGCAATTTGAGCGCCCAGCTTACGGCCGTTCGCGATCTGCTCGGGAGTTTGGGGCGTGCTGGACGCGGACGGCTGTCCGGCCAGCGCGGAGTAGGCCGGAACATCAGCGGGCGTGGCGGCGAAGTCGTACACCCAGATGTGAGCGGGCCGCGGGATTGGCCCGAACACGATTTCCTGGCGGTCACTGACCTTGGTTGAGGCGCACCCGGCGACAATCACCAGGGCGAACAGACACAATACAATCTGGCTACGAGACTTCATCGGAACCTCCTTTTGCAGTTAGTGGTGAATAGCATAATATAACCGCGGAGACACAGTTAAGGAGACAGGGTGACACGGGGACACGGAGCATGTTACCCGGCCGCCGTCTCCGTGTGACCTTGTCTTTGTCACCCCGTCTCCCCATCTTCATGTCACATTTTGTGACGGTCACTCTCCTCACGGCAGCGGCTCGATCTCTCCCGGCCGCCAGGTCTTGTCGAACCACGGCTCCAGCGGACCGTAGAGGCGCAGGATCGTGTTCCAGCCCTTGCCGGGGACGGTCTGCACCCAGTTCTTCTCCTTGCCGGGCGGGGCCTTCGGGCCGAAATAGACATCCACCGAACCGTCGGCGTTGACCAGGAGTCCCTTGGTCTGGCTGCTGACGCTCGGGAACTGCTGGTCGGTCTGGATCATCGAGCGGGTCTGGTTGCTGTAGAGGATGACCGACCAGAAGTCCTTGACCGGGATGTTCGGCGGCAGGTGCAGCCGGTAGTTCTTGCCGCCGTCGAGCGGGTTGCCGTTGGCATCCTCGGCAGTCCAGGCGTATTGCGAGCCGCGGCCGACCATCTTCTCTTCCATCGCCGGCGTGACGCCGGTCGCCATGAAGTAGTAGAAGATGTAGCCGTCGAGGTTGAGCACACCGGGCTGCGTCTGGAACTTGTAGCCGCCGAGGAACGGGAGTTGCCAGGCGCTGTTCGCATAGTAGAACGCGTCCTTCTGCCCGTGTGTTGAAGGCGATGGCGCGGGCGGTCGCGTCGCCCACCGCGGCGGCCTCGGTCAGGATCTTCTTCATCCGCGCGTCCGGCGCGAAGGGCTTGCCCTTCTGGATGCCGATCGACGCATAGAAGCCGAGCCGGATCTGGTCGAGCGACTCGCTCGGCTCCTCCTGCACGACCTGATTGAGCAATTCCCAGAAGCTGTAGTCCGCCGGAGCGACCGTGTTGAACGGCTTGCCGGACAGGTCCACGAAGTTCAGCCTGGCGGCGGATTGGCGGCCTGGCACAGCGGATAGATCTTCGTGAACTTCTTCACCAGCTCCACGCCCGGCTTCGGGTCGCCGTCGACCAGGAAGCTGCGCCAGGGGATCCAGATGCTGAACGTCGGCGATCGCACGACGATGTAGCCCTTCGGCACCTCGCCCTTGTAGCCGGGCGGCAGCAGCAGGTACTTGCCGCCCTTGCCCTTGTCCGGCCCGGTGATGCCGACATCGACGACCCAGCGATACCACATGTCGTTGATCGCGCCGAGCACCTTCGGGGGCACTTCGAGGACCAGCGGGCCGTTGCGGAGATCGAGCCACGTCCAGCTGTAGACGGTGTTGTCGTTGGCGGTGAGGAAGATCGACCGTGAGTCCACCAGCTGCTCGAAGATCGGGATCGTTTGGTTGACCGGCCCCAGCGTGCGGATCGCGTTGCGGTTCGCCGCCTGGCTCACCGCGGGGAGGGCCAGCAGGTAGGCCTGCACGGCGCGCTGGAAGTCGAGGTTGTCGTAGAGCTTCTCCGGCCGTGGCCTTGTCCGGGAAGCCGTCGAAGAACGTTCAGCGTGCCGAGGCGGGTCTCGACCTTGTCCGGCGACGCGACGCCCGGCGGCATGGGCGTCGAGTACTTGTACTGGGAATCTGCCGGGGGACCGCTGAGTGACTGGGCCATGGCCGGCGCCGACACCAGCGTCACGGCCCAGGTCAACACCAACATTGTCAAGAGAAGCTGCTTTCCTGTTCGTCATCATGTTCTTCTCTCCTTCATTCAGGAACTAGTAACCAGGGGCTAGTGATCAGTCATCAGTAAACAGTTATCAGTAACCAGTGAGAAGCGGACTCCACCCACCTACCCGCTGGATCTTTATGTCCTCTCTGCCTTTCACTGGTCACCGATGACCGATAACTGATCACTGGTTTCTTACTCGCTCACCTTGTTGTTCCGCTGCGCCGCCTGGAGCTTCTTGATGTCGTCGGGCGAAAGCTTCGGCCGGTCGATCGTCAGCGTGATCTTGTTGAGCTTGCCGGTGAAGGCGAACGGCACCTGGTAGTCCGCGTCGTCCACCGGCGTGCCGGTGTCGGAGCCGATGTCGAGGCTTTCGTCCCATGCCAGGATGAACGGCAGCGTGTGCTCCATCTTCTCGGTGGCGACTTCCTTGCCGTCAACTTTCAGCACGCCCGTGCCGCCCTGTCCGAGTCCAGCGTAGCTGCCGAACGCCATCGTACCGGCCCCAAGCCCGGCGTACTTGAAGTCGAACTCGAGCATGTGCTTGCCGGGCGTGAGCTCCGGACCCTCCCAGCGGACGCGCTTCAGGTCGACCAGGTTCCAGAGGAAGACCGGCTTGTTCTTCAGCAGGTAGAAGCCGTAGCCGGCGAAGCGCCCGCCCTGCGTGATGAGCATGCCCTCGGCGCCGCCCTGCGGGACCTCGATGTCGACCTTGAAGTTGTACGAAGTGTTGAGGAGGCTCGGCGCATCGCCGTTGGGGATACTCGTGATCGGTAGCGTCCAGGTGAAGACGTTGCGGCCGGCGGTCAGGCTGGGCCGCGGCGTAACGAGCCGCCCCACCACCGACGTGTCGAGCGGCAGCACCTGGTACTTCTTGGCCTCGACCCAGAACAGGTTCTGCAGCTCCTTGAGCTTCTGCCGGGTACTTGCCTGGCCAGGTCCTCGGTCTGGGTCCAGTCGTTCTTCAGGTTATACAGCTCCCACGGGTAGCTCAGCGGGTCCTTCGGCACGGCTGTGACGTCCCACGGCGCACGCATGACCTTGGTGCCGGCCATCCAGCCGTCGTGGTAGATCGCGCGGTCACCCATCATCTCGAAGTACTGCGTCTGTGCGCGTCGACGGCGCGTTCGCGTTCTTCTTGTCGAAGGTGTAGAGCATGCTCACGCCCTCGATGGGCTTCTGCTTGATGCCGTCGACCACCTTCGGCTGCTTGATCCCGGTGGCCTGCAGGATCGTCGGCACGATGTCGATCACGTGATGGAACTGGTGGCGGATGCCGCCCTTGTCCTGGATCATCTTCGGCCAGGAGATCGCCATGCCCTGCTTGGTCCCGCCGAGGTGCGAGACGATCTGCTTGGTCCAGGAGAACGGCGTATCGAAGGCCCAGGCCCAGGGCACCGCCATGTGGTTGTAGGTCTTGTCCGAGCCCCAGACGTCGTAGAAATACTTGAGCTGGGCCTCGACCGGCGGATTGACGCCGTTGAACATCGCCACTTCGTTGGGCGTGCCGATCAATTGGCCTTCGGCGCTGGTGCCGTTGTCGCCGTTGATGTAGATGATGAGCGTGTTGTCGAGCTTGCCTGCATCCTCGACGGCCTGGATCACGCGGCCGATCTCGTGGTCGGTATAGGCCACGTAGGCGGCGAAGACATCGACCTGTTTGATGAAGAGCTTCTTCTCATCCGGCGTGAGCTGGTCCCACTCCTTGAGAATGTCCTTGGGCCACGGGGTCAGCTTGGCATTGGCCGGGATTACGCCGAGCTTCTTCTGGTTGGCGAAGATCTGTCTCGCGCAGCTTGTTCCAGCCCTTCGTCGAAGAGGTGCATGTCGCTGATCTTCTTGATCCACTCGGGCGTCGGGTGATGGGGCGCATGGGTGCCGCCGGGGACGTAGTAGACGAAGAAGGGCTGGTCCGGCGCCAGCGCGTTGACGCGATTGATGTAGCTGATCGCTTCATCGGCCATGGCGGTAGTCAGGTTCCAGCCCGGATTGCCTACATAGGGGTAGATAGGCGTGGTGTTGCGGACGAGGTTGCCCGGCTCCCATTGATTCGTGTCACCGCCCATGAAGCCGTAGAAGTAGTCGAAACCCATGCCGGTCGGCCACTGGTCGAAGGGGCCGACCTGGCTTGCCTGGAACTCCGGCGTGTTGTGGTTCTTGCCGAACCAGGAGGTGGCGTAGCCGTTGTCCCGAAGGATGCTGCCGATCGTCGCCTTGTCCTTGGTGATGAAGCTGTCATAACCGGGATAGCCGGTCGCCTGCTCGGCAATAACGCCGTAGCCGACGGAGTGGTGGTTGCGGCCGGTGATGAGCGCGGCGCGCGTCGGCGAGCTGAGCGCCGTCGAATGGAAATTGGTGTAGCGCAGGCCGTTGTTTGCGATCCGGTCGAGCCCCGGCGTCGGGATCACGCCGCCGAATGTGCTGGGCACGCCATAGCCGGAGTCGTCGGTCATGATCAGCAGCACGTTGGGCGCGCCCTTGGGGGGTACGATGCGGGCCGGCCAGTACGGCTTCGAACCCTTTGTCGTGCGCTCGATCTTGCCCTTGAACGTCTGCGGCGGCGCGGGGATCTGGTCGCCCTGTATCGTCGTGGTGGCGCTGGGCGAGCCCGGCGTGCCGGAGATCTGCTGTGCCTGGGCCATTCCCGGCGCGGCGCACGCAGCCGCCGCCGTTAATAGAGCAGTTGCGGTAGTGCCTGCTTCGATTACGTTTCATAGGACCTCCTCCTTTCCTGGTAATCAGTTATAGGTTCTCTGGTTATCGCAGTTGACAATGATCGCTGAGACATGTTGCGACAGCCGATACACGGGCTCGTAAAGATCTCCCTGTCTCCCCATCTCCGGTCCCGGTCTCCGCGTCTCCCTCGTGCTTTCTATCCCCTTGCTCTGCCGATCTTTGAACCATGCGCGAACCAAAGGAGCCGTCAGGATCATGTGCAGGACGACCGCCGGCCACAGTAGTATGCCGGCCAAACCCGCGAAGCCGAGGTAGGCGAGATACAGCGTGACGACCGCGCTGTAGGTCAGCATGCCGACCAGCGGCGGGCCCGGCCAGCAGGCCAGTCCCAACGCGATCAGGGCAATGCCGGCCACGCGTGCTACGGGTATGGCGATGCCGGTCAATTCCTCACCCAGCAACAACCGCCCGACGAGCGATGGAACGATCAGCAACGCCAAGCCCGTCGCGGCTTCGCGCGACAGCAGCGAATGCAAGCACCTTCTTCATCATGCCGGTAATCCTTTCTAGTCTCTTCGCGCGGGCGACTCGGTCCCTAATTGCGGGAAGCAGTTCGCGATCCGCCTCCGTGTACTGCGCCGGCCCGAGGTCGAAGGTCAGCTTGTTGATCTTGCCCGTGAACTTGAACGGACATCGTAGCGATACTCGAGCATCGCGACGCGCGGTGCGGGTGTCCTGCCCGATGTCGAAGGTCTCGTCCTCCGGGAACATGATCGGGGTCGTGTGCTCCATGAGTTTCTTGTCCACTTCCTTGCCGTCCACGATCAGAGCACGCCAGTGCCGCCCTTGCCGAAACCTGGTCCATCGAACTTGAAGTCGAACACAATGGTGTGTTTGCCTGCGTTCAGCTCCGGCCCTTCCCACACCGTGCGCTTGAGGTCGAGGAGATTGTAGAGGAACACCGGCTTGCCCCGGCGGATTCCCAGCACACCTTTGCTCAGGAACAGCCCGTAGCCGCCAAAGCGCCCGCCCTCGGTGACGATCATGCCTTCCGCGCCGCCTTCGGGAATCTCGACCTCGGCGGTGATGGTGTACGACTTCTGTCAGGATGTTCGGGGCACCGCTTGCCGGCACGCCGGTCAATCTCGCCGGAATAGGTGAATTTCGTTCGTCCCGCCGTCGCGCTCGGTCGTCGGCGTGAGCAAGCGCGCGAGCGTCGAGTTGTCGAGCGGCAACACGTTGTACTTCTTCGCTTCGGCATAGAATATGTCCTGCATTTCCTTGAGCTTCTCCGGCATCTTGGCAGCCAGGTCGTTGGACTCGGAGTGGGTCTTCCTTGACGTTGTAGAGCTCCCACTTGTAGCCGGTGATCACGTCCGGGGGCGGGGCGGTGCTCAGCTCCCACGGTAGCGTCACCGGGGTCGTCGCCGCCAGCCAGCCGTCGTGGTAGATGGCGCGGTTGCCGAGCATCTCGAAGTACTGCGTGGTGTGCTTGGTCGGCGCGTTGGCGTTCGCCTTGTCCCACGTGTAGACCATGCTCACGCCTTCGATGGGACGCTGCTTGATGCCGTTGATCGTCTCGGGCGCGCGAGATGCCGGTCGCCTCAAGATGCGTCGGCACGATGTCAATGACGTGGTGGAACTGCGTGCGGATGCCGCCGACGTCCTTGATGTGACCGGGCCACGACATGGACATGCCCTGGGCCGTGCCGCCGAAATGCGACGCGCACCTGCTTCATCCACTTGAACGGCGTGTCGAACGCCCACGCCCAGCCCGCCGCAAAGTGCGGGAAGGTCTTGTCCGATCCCCAGAACTCGTACCACAGGAACTGATCCTTGACCGGCACGGGGACGCCATTGAAGGTGGTGAACTCGTTCGGTGTGCCGTTGAGCATGCCCTCGGCGCTCGCGCCGTTGTCGCCGCTGATGTAGATGATCAGCGTGTTGTCGAGCTTGCCCATGTCTTCGACCGCCTGGATGACCCGGCCAATCTCGTGGTCGGTGTACGCCAGGTAGGCCCCGATAGACGTCGGCCTGCTTGATGAAGAGCTTCTTCTCCTCCCAACTGAGCGAATCCCACTCGCGGCAAGTTCCTTTCGGCCACGGCGTCAGCTGGGCGTTGGCGGGCATGATGCCGAGCCGCTTCTGGTTGGCGAAGATGGTCTCGCGCAGTTTGTTCCAGCCGCCGTCGAAGAGATGCATGTCGCTGATCTTCTTGATCCACTCCGGCGTCGGATGATGCGGCGCGTGGGTGCCGCCCGGCACGTAATAGACGAAGAACGGCTTGTCGGGCGCGATCTCGCTTGAGTTGCTTCATGTACTGCGATGGCGTCGTCGGCCATGGCCGTGGTCAGGTTCCAGCCGGGATTGCCCTTGGAAGGGGTAGATGGCCGTCGTGTTGCGGAACAGGTTCGGCTGCCACTGGCTGGTGTCGCCGCCGACGAAGCCGTAGAAGTACTCGAAGCCCATGCCGATCGGCCACTGGTCGAACGGCCCGGCCTGGCTCGCCTGATAGAAGGGCGTGTTGTGGTCCTTGCCGAACCACGAGGTCGCGTAGCCGTTCTCCTTCAGGATTGTGCCGATGGTGCCGTTATCCTTCGGGATGATCGAGTCGTAACCCGGGAAACCCCGTCGCTGCTTCGCCCACGACGCCATAAGCCGACCAACGTGATGGTTGCGGCCGGTGATGAGCGCCGCGCGCGTCGGCGAGGAGAGCGACGGTGGAGTGAAACTGGGTGTAGCGCAGCCCGCTCTTCGCGATGCGATCCAGGGCCGGTGTCGGGACGACGCCGCCGAACGTGCTCGGCGCGCCGAAGCCGCAATCGTCGGTCATGATGAGCAGCACGTTGGGCGCGCCCTTCGGCGGCACGATGCGTGGGCGGCCACCACGCTTTCGACTCCGTGGCTTTCTCCTTGATCACCCCGCCGAACTTCGGGTCAGGCGGGGGAAGTTGTTTGCCGTGATGGTGGTGGTGGCGCTTGGCGAACCAAGCGTGCCGGTGATTTGCTGGGCCTGGGCCATGCCCGTTGTCGCGCACGCAGCCGCTGCCGTTAACACAACTGTTGCGGTAGTGCTTACTTTGTTACGTTTCATAGAACCTCCTTTGTCTTTAGTTACCAGTTATCAGTTATCAGTAATCAGTGATCAGTATCGGTAAACAGCTAGACAAGCGGACACGGAGATCACGGAGACTCATGAGTCCACCGCGTCTCTTCTCACCTGGTCTCTGCTCTCTGCTCACTCGTACTGTTCACTGTTTTTCACGGCGCTGGCACTACGCGGTAGTAGACACCGTTTGCACCGTAGCTTGGCTGGAACCAGGTGTTGCCGCTCAAATAGTACGTGGTGCCGTTTTTGTTAATCGACATAGCAGCCGGCAGGCAGCGTCGGGTAGATTGCACGCCCATCGCATACGTGGCGCTCGCGGCACCCACGACACCGGCATTATACGCATGAGTTCCGGCAGTGTTGGCGCTACCTGCTGCAACACCTGCGTTGTAGGCACTGGACGTAGCGCGGCCGTGTTGGCGCTACCCGTTGCAACACCAGCGCTGTAGGCACTGGATGTGGCTGCGGCCGTGTTGGCCGAGCCTATAGCCACTCCGGCAGCCATACCCGACCACCGCGCCTGCCGCTGCGGCGCCCGCGGTGGACCGTAACACCCGCAGATGAGCGAGCTGGAGCCGTAGCGGCTACTGTAATGGGCGGATGGTACGGGTAATAGGCAGGGGGATGGTAGGCCCATATGTCGGTGGATGATAGGCCGTTGCGCCGTAAGCACCGGTGTGGTACGCGCCCTCCCATACTTGCCTGCCGTGGTGCCACCGTAGACGTTGGTGTGCTCCGTCCCACCAGCCGTAAGCGTGAGACGTGCTCGTGCCATAGGCGCTGCTATGTGATGTGCCCTCACCGGCAGTGTGAGACGTGCTGCCGCCCCAGGCGCTGTCGTGGCTCGCACACCCGTAGCTGTGCGACGAGCTTCCTCCAAAGAGTTCGCGTGCGACCAGGCCGCGGCCGGGCACGTACGAGAGCGCCACGATCAAAAAACCCAGCAAACCAACGAACATCGTTTTCATGACGCGTACCTCCTACTTACCTTTCGTTTTCTTGCCCTTTGGCGGGGGCTTGACACCCACCGGGGGTTTTGCACTCGGATGGGCAAAGGCAATTGGGTTTGCACTGACTCGCCTTCGCCGATGCAAACGCATCTGGCGGAACCTCTACGTCGAGCTTCCAGTCGAAGAGCTCCATCTGGTGGCGCAGTTGCGCAGGGTCGGCGCGGTATACCGCACGGAGCATCCGGGGCAACTTATCCTCGGCGCCGATCCAGATCTGCACGAACACATCGTTATTGGCATAAGCCACCATGTCTGTCGTCGTTCCACTGACACCCTGGATTGGCCTATGTAAAAGGCCAGGATCATTCCATCGGCAAGATCCTTGTATGGGTCAGCGACGATCACGTCAGTGAACGGGAAATAGATTGCAGCCGAGTCGAACGCTGCTTTCAGCGCAGCGTCGATGGTGGGTGGGGCCTCGGCAACGGCAACCAGGTTCTCGGCCGGCGCAAAGGCCACCATGGTCTTGCCATTGTAATAGAACTCCGAGGCGGGGCCATCACCGGAGGTGATCACCCGCAACTTGTCGGGGCGCTGCATGGTCACCTCTGATCGTGTCGTGTAGGCCAGGGGAGGGCCGATGCGGCTCGGGTTCTCGTAGGTAACCACGGCCGTGAAGCTCATGGTGCGCGCAGCGGCCAGGCGATCGCAAGCCGCCTTCAGTATCTCCACTGCCTTCGGCTCGATCGTCAGCTTCACCGGAGGTGGTGCGGCCTTCTTGGTGGTCTTCTTTGGCAGGTTTCGATTTTTTTGTTGTTTGCTTCGCCTGCTGCGCATTCACACCTCCAGCAATGAACACCAGCAGCAGGAGCGCAAACAGGAGAGTCCGCCCTATATGCCCGTTGTTGATCGCTCCGGCCATTGATGCACAATGAGGTCGATGTCGTTTGAATTCGGCGTTCATGGGATCATCCCGCATTCAAACATCTTATTCGACGATGGGAGCCGCTACTCTTGTTGATGAAGTACTGGCCGTATCATGGGATCGCCGCGCAGCATCTGTATAATTTCCTGCTCCTGCGCCGTCTTCGGCTTACCCTTCTGCTCCCACAGCTGCTCGCAGTTCGACGTCTGGTATTTCTGGATTACATTGTTGGCGACCATGTCCACGAGCGGGTATTGCTGAGCAGCGGCAACACCTGCGAAAACCACGCCGAACACCATCACTACGATAACTACTGCACACGAACTTCTTTTCATGTCCTCTCCTCCTTTGATATGGTTTAAGTTGATAGATTCATGTTTTACATCTGATCGTAGTCGATCGGCAGCTGCTGTATCTGCTGGTCGATCAGTTTCTGAAGTACAAAGGTATCTACCTGCGGAGCCATTGCCATGAACTCCACCTCGCGAAGCGTCGCTGAGCCGGGTACGAGGTTCCTGTAAGCAGCAATGTAGAGGGTGAGATTGTCGCGTCCGGCAGGGTCGTTTCCCTGGCTGAAGCGGACCAGCGAGCGGTAACCGTAAATGATACAGGTGACCACCTGATTCGGGGTCAGCCCTTGCGTTGCCTGAACAAGGTAATTGTCCGCAAGAGGGATGTCGTTCATCTTGTAGGCAGCCATGGCCGCGAAGGCATACGCGCCTGCGCTCGGGTGATAGGTATTCGCCTTCAGGAAGGACGCGAGGGCGCTCGAATACCGACCCTGCTTCAACTGTTGATCGCCCTGGTACATGTTATTCGTAAAATCGGACAAGGGCGTCTGGCACCCGAGCACCAGGAGAGAAACCGCCAACACGCAGGTGAGAAATTGTTTGCTCACCACCAGCTCCTTTCGGTGAGGTCGAGACAGGCCATCGGACTGACTCTCAATTGAGATCCTTATCCTTGTAGAACTTGGCGCCCGTGAGGCTCACACCGACGATAAGACCCTCCACCGTGAGCTGGTACATATAGACACCTTCAGACACGGTAACGGCGCCTGCCAGCGCCCCACCTGCTTTCTTGGTCTTGGCTGCTGCCATCGCGTTGGCCCCTGCCTCCCAGCCGGACGTCACGAAACTATTGAACGCCGCAGGGTTCTCGAAGACGAAGACCACCCGGTACTTCTCGGCTCCCAGACCCAAACCCGGCTGAAGCTCAGCCATCTTCATGAACGTCTCCTGCTTGGTGGCGTTGTTCACGGCGATGCCCGCACCCTTGGCCCCACCCATGAATCACGAGCTTAAAGCCGAAATCGCTGAAGACCGCATAGCCCGCCGCTTTCGTGACTACGCCCTGTGCGGCAGGGTTCTTCGCGTAGAGCTGCCCGAGCGTCATCTTCGCCATATCGCGCACCTCGTCCTGCTGCTCTGCTTTCTTGGACGATGACATAGGAGTCGTTGCGCAAGCCGCAAGACCCAGACAGAGCACTACCATCGTCACTACCATCACTGCATACGTTCTCTTTCTCTTCATTGTCTTTTCCTCTCCTTTTCGTTTAATGTATTGCCTCGCTCCTTATTGCTTTCCTTGCGTTCACTCTATTGTTTCTCTCATCAAATGGATCTTATTTCATTTCCTTCTTTGCCTTGGCTGCAGATGCCTTGCACTGGGGCGAAAGCTTGGCTTCGTTCGCCTTCAGGCATTTTGCAATCCGGCCTCCACCCGGCTTGACGCCCTCGCAGAAAGCCATGATATCGTCCTCACAGGCCTTCTGTACTCCCTTGAGCTGCTTCGCTGCTTCCTCAAGACGGGCCTTGCAGCCGGGAGAGAGTTCTTCCTTGTGCTGCGCTATACATTTCGCTATCCGTCCCTCGCCCTGCTGAACGCCCTGGCAGAATTTCTCGATATCTCCCGCGCAGGCACCGGTTGCTTGGGCGATGCACCCGTCCCAGTCAACAGGATAAGACCGAGTGCGACAACAAACAATGTTATCAGCGGCATCGTTACAGTTGCATGTTTCATGCCTTCCCCTCCATAACCGATCACTGATGACTGTTGCCGTCACTGTGATCACTGTCACTGTCACTGTTTCATGTAATTCATCGTGTTGATCGTGATCTGCATCCCTTTGCCCGGGACGTTAATCACTGTCTGGTCATTGTAGTTCAGGCCGGTGGGCCATTGCCTGTATGTGCGCGAGGATCGTCATCGGGCCGCCAAAGATATTGGTCGTAACCTGGGTCTGCGTCTGCCGCTTTGTGGCGCCGTCACAGGTGATGGTGACCTGGTCACCGGGCTGCTGGAAACCCGATGCCGTCACCCGAATGCTACTGCCGTCCGGGCTCATCCAGGCCTGGGCCATCCGGCCGAGCTGCTGCAGACTCTGCTGATTCAACATCACGTAACTGTTGGAGAGCTGGACAACCTGCTCGATCTCACCCTTCATCTCCTTGGCCTTATCCTCCTCGATGTGGCGCCTCAGCGGACCACCACGAAGTTTCTCGGGCGGTTCTGAACTGAGCGTCGTGATCAACGGCTGGCGGTCAGGCCCGAAGGCAACCTGGACCAGTGTCACGTTCTTAAGCTTCCCCGTTGATCTGCACCGCCGTGCGCTGCTGAAAGGTGTAACCGGTAAGAGCCTTCATGTTCTCTGCCATCTGCGGCCCGACCAGGGCCAGCACCTCCAGGTTCTGTGTGGACTGGGCCGGCGCCTGTGCCCATGCGGGCACCAACATCGCCACAACAATCAATGCCACTACCATGATTAAAGCCACTCTTGTTTTCATATATCCCCTCCTTTTTCAGTTATCAGTAATCAGTTATCAGTTATCAGTCAAGAGACTCGGTTATCGGTAGTCGGTTATCAGGTAACTGCTCTTACCGATCACTGATGACTGTCTACGGCGTCTCGTTAGAAAAACTCGAAAAGTTCCTTTTCGTAACGCGCGACCTCGCCCGTAATTACCGGCTCCAACTCCGCAACATTAATATCCCCCGTAGCGACCGCTAACTTATACATGCGCTCGACCTCGGAATAGGTGTAATTCGGGTAAGAGACCCTGTAAGCACGCAGATAGTCTCCCAGCGCCGCAATGCCGTCCTGCTGCCTTTTTTCTTTGAACGCGATGAGCGCCTGGTACGCCTTTACGATGAGGTACGCGTTGCTGTCACTCTTGACAGCGAGGGACTGTGCCAGGTACTGGCTCGCCTTGGTGAGGTCACCCATGTTGTAGGTCGCCTGTCCTGCCAGTGCCAGCGGCATGGGCTGGGTCGGATCGCCCCCGTTAGCCCGCAGGAACTCGTCCACTGCAGCCTGGTATTCTCCATTCAGGAGATGCTCCTCGCCCTTGAACAGGCCGTCCCGATATACGGTAAACCCCGCACCCCCGGGCCCGACGCCTCCACAGGATACCAGCAGGAAAGCGATCAGAATCATGCATGCTGTGACGACCGTCTTTCGTCCGTTCATACGTTTCTCCTTCATCAGGCACCAGTGATCGGTTACCAGTTACCAGTTACCAGTTATCCGTTACCCGTTATCAGGTATGAGCCTTTAACTGATGACTGATCACCGATGGCCGATCACGGTTTTTAGATACGCTACCGCCACTGGATGTTTTATCCATATTCTGTAACACGCTGAGTTCCTGGTGCTTATTACCATTCTTACTCTTGCTGCACGCCCTGCTGCTTATCGAATTACTGCTCACTGATTAGTGATCACTATTGTCATTGCCAAATCGTGACCGGATATCTTCTTCTCTCTGCGATGCCGCCCGGCTTAACGCCTGCACAGAAAGGGCGGAATCAGCATATCCCCTGTCCCTTATGTTGTGTCTGCTTATTCCTCAAGTCAATACCCGGAGATGGCCCACCAGATGGCATCCAGAAGGGCCTGGTCATCGACGGGCTTCCGGAAGAATGCTACGGCGCCCAATTGCCGTGCGTGTTCACGAATCTGCGCGTCGTCGCTGGCCGAAATCACGATGACCGGCAACTGTATTCCGCACTCCAGCAGTGCCTGCTGAAGATCGAAACCGGTTGAACCGGGCATTCGCATATCAACAAGGATGCAGGCATTTTTCTTTTGTTTTGGCTTGTTCAAGAACTCATCGGCAGAAGAAAACGTCTCAACAGCAAGATTGGCAGATCGTAAGAGCCTTGCAAACGCCGTCCGCACCGACTCGTCATCGTCGACCACGTAAACCATACTTTGCTTCTTGACCATAGGGGTTCCTCACAGCCTACGATTGATGTCTGGTTCGATATCCGCGGAGCTGTATCGTTTGGATTATTTATAACTAATCTAAAAGAGAGTGGGGGCGCTGTCTATACGACCTTAGTCCTATATGGAAAGTGGGGAGGGGCGAGGGAAGCGAGCGCCTTTGGCATTGACGATGTACGGGAGAAGCGATATGATGTAGGTTCTGGCCCAATGGAAATGTTTTGGAAGCCTACCAAAAGGATGGTCACAACACAGGGCTGAGGGAGAAACGATGAAACCAACGTTATGGCTACTTCTCCTCCTGTTTCTTCTGGGAGGTTGCGCAATCACCTACACGCACCCAACTAAAAGTGCGAAGGATTTTGAAAAGGACCAGCGGGAGTGCGATCTCATTGCCAAGAAGGCGCTCGTCGCGAAAGGCATTCCGAACACCTGACAGGCGCTAGGTGAAGAGACAAGGCGTTGTCTCGAAACAAAGAAGGGCTGGAAACGGACGAATCAATCGGGCCGGGGGAATGGATGCTAATCTAACCCGCCTGTCCTTTGGGTGATTAGCCGCAGCGGCTCGTTGGGTTGATCGCCCGTTTGAGTCCTGACTCAATACGCGCTTTTCTGCCCTACTCGTATAGATGGTGAATAGTATGAGCAAGGAAGCGAGAACGAGGGAAGACCCCACGGTGCCGAAATTAAGTCCGCCTTTCGCCACGGGCTTCGTAAGAAGGTCCCCGAAGGTGGCTCCAAACGGACGCGTCAAAACGAAAGCAACCCAGAACAACATAACGCGGTCAATCCGCGTGAAGTAGACTGCAAGCACCACCAATCCCAATAGCCCACCGATGAGAGCGGTCGCTCCCAAAAAACCAGGCCGGAGTTATCGGCTAAAAAAACTCCCAGGGGCACCTTTGGTTCACCCACAAAAGTCCCCGCCCTGCAATAACTCCTGAGACTATCGATTGCAGGTTGAAATGTTCAAAAGAAAAAGGCAGAGCCATATCTGGCCCTGCCCCACTCTTTATCCTTGGTAAAAACCGACGCCGTCACCGCGCCGGAATTGTTACGACCGGAGCTCCTTCCTTCGTCCCCGTATCCACGAGGTTGAAGATGAAGGGATTTATCCGTCCAAAAGCGTTCCTCTGACGAGAGAGTATAACGTCATTTTTTTATCATCGTGGACAGCACTGACATAGGGACGAACCCCTCCTGGAGCTTGACCTCTGCGAGGGCTTCCTGGAGTTCCAGAATCAGCTTCTGCTGCTCTTTTTCCTTTTCTCGCAGCACATCCACCGCCCGCTTAATGCGGACCACAGACTGGACTCGTGCCAGGAGTTCCTCATTGGAAACTGATTTGGTGATGTAGCCATCTGCTCCGGCATTGAGCGCGTCTGCCTGAGACTCGGATGAGACCTGGACTCCAGACCAGAGGATGACAAAAATACCCTGCAAACGCTCATCGGCCTTGATCTGCCTGCACAGTTCGATGCCTGTCGTGTCGGGGAGCATGACATCCAGCAAGACTATGTCCGGATGATGCGCTTTCAGGGCTTCAAGGCATTCCTTCCCGGTCGAGGCTTGCAGCACCTCGTAGCCCGCTTCTCCCAAGACTTCGGTCATGAGCAGGAGGATTCGAGGATCATCGTCGGTAACGAGTATGGTGATGGCTTCGCTCATTCCGGGCCTGTTTATCCAGCCTCTTGCCGGGCGCCAGGCATTACAAAGACAAACGCAGGGAAAGAGTCAAGTCCGCCACTGCACTTTCTCGACCGCCGGAGGCGCCTATCGGCCATCAATCTGTAGGCTTTTATACGAATAATATCCGCTGGCAGGGATGTTGTCTATAGGACTTTAGTCCCATACGCCGAGGAGTGAGGGTCCTTATCCTGACAGGATGCTCCCTTATCCTTACGGGATGCTTCGCTATCCTTACAGGATGCTTCCTTTGCAGGATGCTTCCCTACGGGATGCTCCGCTATCGCTATAGAGGGAGGAAAAGACAGAGGCGACCCCCGAAGCCAGCATGTTTAAGCCACGCGTTGAGCCATCCCCCCAACCAATCTAGGACCAAAGTCCTATTGACGAATGCCTCGCCGATGCACTATTCGTTTAGCAACGCCGCATTCGACCCCGGCGAAAAGGAGTTGATATGAACAAACGGTTGCTCGTATACGTGATGACGGTTTCTCTCCTGGTGCTCGGGTGCCAGCCGCCCTTGTACAACTTTGCGAACGACATGTACCAGGGTAACCAGCAGTTGACGCATGGGCAGTATTCGACCGCGCTCGCGTCCTTCCTGAAGGCAAACAACTACCATCCGAGCGCCGGCGCCCTTGCCTTCGCCGCCATGGCCGCCTATAAGATGAACGATATCCCCCTTGCCGACCGCTACCTGAGCGAGGCGCAGGGGCAGAACGCGACGGATGTCGTCACCTGCATCATTTTCGGCTACCTGTCGCTCGTCCGTTTCAGCCAGGGAAACGAGCCCGCTGGTCGCCAGGCACTCACGGCCTACATCGCCGCGTACAAGAGCCTTCTACCTGGGTCGGCGAGTATTCGTGACGTGGAGTTCATGGCAATGTCGTACCAGATCGACATATACTCTCTCCAGCAAACGATTGACCGGCAGATACAGGAACTCCCGATCGACTATGACAAGATGTGAGAAGGTGGATTAAGGGCTTCACGACAAAGGCCGGATGTCGCCCCGCTAGGCGCCGAGATGTCAGAACGAAGGGGACGGCCCTCGAGAGCCTCCCCTTCGCACTTGTTTACTGGATGCGCCCCGCCTGTTACCAGGCGGCAGCGACTCCGCCTCCGTAGATTTGCGGATACGTGGTCGGTGGACTAGCCCAGGTTGTGACTCCCCCTGCCAGACCCATCGTGAACGTGTAGGATGAAGCCCCAATCTACAAGGTCATTGTTGTATTCTGGGAGACATCCCAGGTCATATTACCGCCTTTCATCTCCATGCTGGCGACGAGATCCGGAAAACTATATATGGTGTTCCAGTTGTTAATAACCCTGTTTCCCCAGAGCATCGTGTTTGCGCCCCTCATACCTCCGAGAACGCCCTTCACGGTTGCGTTGACTGCATCCTGCCTCATGTCGAGGTACTTCGGTATCGCGACAGCAGCAAGGATTCCCAGGATGATGATTAATTCAATCAACGTAAAGCCTTTTCTGTTCGTCCGAAGATTCATGCACGTCCCTCCCTTTAGAATAATCTTGTACCATGCCTCCACCTTATGTTATAGCCACAACTTCCCAGAGGTTAAGAGTTGACGATTGGTACCACGGGAAGGTAGCACACGATGGAAAAGTGCGAGGGTGAAGAGTTAAGGAAGTTATGCGCGGGAAGCGGGTTGCTTGATACCTGATGGTGCATGCAGACTTGGCTTGCCCATTGCTACACTATCGCCTGAAATGGGAACGGTTTTGGTCAAAGAGAACAGGAACCTGCTGTATTTTTAGACGTACAATAAATGGCGAGATGTTTGATTGGGGATGGTCAGAAAAGTCTGGCCAACAGGAGAAACACGGGATCGATTTCGAGACCGCCAAATCTCTCTGGCTCGACCAAAGGAGCGTCGAAATTATCTCCGATTGGGCGAGAAGTGGTCCCTTCTATTTTTTGCCCAGGCCATCTTTGCCGCGTCGACCCCTTCCACCGTAGCCCTCGAGGAAACCGCTTTACCGACAAAGCGTTCCGGCTTCTCCGTGGCCTTAGGGCTTGTATTCGATCCCCGTGGCAAGACAATATACGCAAATAATACAATCAGGGCCAGAACTGTCAGTAACGATACCACTGTCTTCACACGGCACGTCCTGTTTTATGGTTATCAGTTATCCGTCCAACGGCTCTCTACTGATGACTTTCAACAGATTACTGGTCTGTCCTGCGCAATTCCCCGCCTGATCCAGATAGCTGCCCTCAAAAGAAGTATTGAACCGTGAACCTGACCACGGTCGGTGCCCCCTTGTCTTGCAGGCCATTCACGGTAGTGCTGGAAGGGTTGGCTGGATCAAAGGCGTCGGTGTTCCTCGCATAGTGTGTCGTATAGTAAGCATACTCGAAGCCAAAGCGCATTGCCGGATTGGGGCCGTAAATAAAGTTCACCAAGCTATACTGCTGGTTCCGGTCAACCGCCGACGTGCTTATCTGGTTCCTACGCCACTGGCCCGGATTCGTCTGTAGCTGACCATAGTAGAAGGTCGCCCAGGCCGTATCCGTCAGCATACCGCCGATGGTGAGGTCCCATCTGTTCGTCGCACTGCCTGCGTGGCTTAAGGTAGGAACGGCGAGCATCATGACAACACATAGAATGAGAAACGTTCTCATCGTGCTCTTCATCTTAGGACCCTCTGCACGGCTCACATCCTGGATAGACTCTCCGGTTGAGCACTTGCGGAGCCACATGACTGCCTTACAAACCAATTGTAGGTTATAGTGGAGGACGATGTCTATAGGACTTTAGTCGTATACGGCGAGGGTCCTTGTCTTTTTGCGGGGTGGGCTGAATTTGCATGTCTGAGACGGGGTACTCGCGATCACCGTATCCACGTTCCGCGGGTCGCCCGGTACCCGGCTGAAACAGTTTGGGTCTGCGAAGGCGTCACTAACTCCTTAACCTGTCGAGGGTTTCGAAATACGCCTCGATGCGTGTGCGTATTTGAGTCTCCGAGTAGAATCTCGGATCGCCCATATCGCTCTCGAACACAAGCGCCGGCAGGCCGGTCTTCTTGGTGAGCACGTCTTTCAATGTGGGCACCGCGAACGACACAGCCTTGCAGCTCCGGTTCATGAACATGATCATGCCGTTCATGTCGTACCGTTTGAACAGGTCCATGGCCATGTCCGCCCTGTCCTCGAGCGTCGAATTCGAGAAGCGGTTCAGATAGTTCTCGGCCAGCGTCACCAGCGGGTCTTTATTCAGATCAAAATCAAAGCTCCAGGCATGGACGTAAAGCGATGTGAGAATTACGGCGCCGAACGAGCCGAGAAGCTTCGCATGGTCACTGAACTTGAACCAGACCGGAAGATTTTCCCAGTAGAGCCTGTATTTCTCGTTCTGCAGCACCCCGATACCCTGATCTACTTTTACCTGTATCTCATCACAAAGCGTCTGGTAATAATCGACGCACTCAGGCGTGCCCCTGCGGTAGACGGTGATCGCCATGCCGATGAGCGCATCAAAAATACTTATGGGGGAAGGCTTGTACTGCGCCATGTCGAGGAACTTCTTGTAGAGCACGCTTGCCTGGGCTGAGTACTTCATCACCTCTTTCAGCCGGTCGTAGTCAAACTTCTTCTTGGTGATATCTTCCAGCCACTTGATCAGCTCTTTGAGCTCCAGCACGCAGTACTTGATGATCTCTTCCCGTGCCTTCTTGTTCATAATCCATTCGGGCGTGTCGAAGACGAACATGGGTACGTTGAGCCTTCTGGAAAGCACCTGGAACCATTTGGTCAGCGTAAAGCACTGAGCATTGCAGGCCATGAGCACGTCGGGATCGGGGATGCCTCCGGTGGCCGTTTTCCCTGTTTCCCTATACCCCAGGTCCGAACGGGCGTAGGCGCAAAGGTGGCTTGTGTAACCCAGGTTCTCCGTGGCCACGGACAGCTCCGTGCCCATGCGTGACGTGAGACAGGCTACCGCGTGATTCTCCGGATATATGGGAACGATGTCATGCGCGACGAACAGTTCGACGGGCGAAATAGCAGTGGTATAGCCCACCAACTTCCCGAGGTCATGCGCGTGGAACGCTTCGTCCATGTACTCTTTCGTTATCTTCTTGGAGAGGTCCTTTGATTTCGGCTTCTCGCTGATCGGCTTCTCGCTCATAGGGTGCCCCCTTTCAAGGATTCAAAAAATGCCTGGAGCCGGGTCCTCACGTGGGACAGCGACAAGGTTTGATACTCCGTTTCGAGCACATGGATCGGGATGCCCTCCTGCTTGATCATCCTTCTTCAGGTCAGGCAGGTCATACTCTTCGGATTCGCAGAATCCGATGTGTACATAGATTATTGCCTTGGCGTTGTACTGCTTATAGAGCGCCTTCAGACCTTCGACGTTCTTGAAGACATCATCGTGGATGGGTGAGTAAAAGCCGCGCTTGAAATGGCGTGCAGTCATGCCGTCAATCGGAGTCATATCCTCGTCCACCATACCGTCAAGGTAGCGCTTGCCCGTAACGAGGGTATCCATGACCACGTTCAGCTTGATCTCGTCGAACAGGTCGAAGATCTCCGGCGGATCGCAGGCAATACCCGTGAGGATCACATTTGTGTAACCAGTGCCCTCCTTTATCGCGAGGTTTTCCTTGATCTTCTTGAGGGTCTGGTTGAACTCTTTTTTATCCACCTGCATCGAGAGCTTGATTAGAGCAAAAAGGGCCTTGTTGGAGAGTGTTCCGGGCGCTTTTCTCTTAATCTCATAAAGCTCTTTCAAAAGCCGCTTATTCTCATTGTGGAGATTGATCGACGCTTTCAGGTCAGCATCGGTGATCCGTTTGCCCGACCAGTCGCTCAAGCTGGAGATGAGCCGTTCGGTCTCCTCCTTCACCCAATACCGGGCGCTCTCTCGATCTATCTGGCGCGGCAGCAGGATGTTCTCAACGTACTTGTCGGGAAAGTTGATCCTCCAGATGTCGCACATGTGCTGCGTCGTATCGCAGACCTGCGGCAGGACGAAACCGTCGAAGAGATCACCCTCGTAGCTTAGGGCCAGCTCCAGGTTACTCCGCGCCAGCGAACAGGCATTGTCGGGCAGCAGGCTCGGCGCCTTCTTCAGCGGGCGATGCGTTCCCAGGAGTGTAACCGGCAAAGCGTCAAAAGCATAAATGACTTCTTCAGGGACGTCAGCCAGCGTGCTCCCCACCACTTTCTTCCCGCTCGCTCTCTTCCACTCCCGTATCGAGGCATAAGGGTCCTTCGCGTATTCTATCACCTTGTTAAGTTCGAGACTCTCCCACATACAGTCCCCCGATCACTATGTGAAAATTTTTACTTATCCCTAAGGCTAACCCTTGGCTCTTTTGTTGTCAATTGTTTTTTGGCGCACAGCCAGAGCCATTTCGCGCAACGCGGTAGATTCGGCGATCGCTTAACTCTTGTATCCAGAAACCACCATCGGAAAAGCCCAAAAAAGTATATACTATTGGCGCCGCGGGACGATACATGGCAGACTTCAAATTCATAGCGCGGGCGCTGCGCCACAGGAACTACCGACTCTTTTTTGGAGGACAGGGTGTATCTCTCGTGGGGACCTGGATGCAACAGGTCGCCCTGAGCTGGCTGGTCTATCGCCTCACGAACTCAGCCCTTCTCCTCGGCCTCGTTGGCTTTGCCGGCCAACTCCCTACCTTTCTGCTTACCTCCTTCGCAGGGGTCTTTGCCGACCGGTGGCATCGCCTTCGGCTGCTCATCGTAATCCAGACGCTGGCTGCTATCCAGGCTTCTATTCTTGCAGCCCTCACCCTTACGGGCCACATAGCTGTCTGGCACATTTTCGTGCTCGGCATCTGCATGGGCGCCATCACCGCCTTTGACGTCCCGACGCGGCAGTCGCTCATCAGCGACCTGCTCGACAAGAAAGAAGATCTCGGGAACGCGATTGCCCTCAACTCGCTCATGTTTAACGCCGCAAGGCTCGTCGGGCCCGCCATAGCAGGCCTTATCCTGAGCGTCACGAGCGAGGGGGTCTGTTTTCTCGTGAATGCGCTAAGCTTCATAGCAGTGATCGGGGCGCTGGCCGCGATGCGGATCCCTCATCTCACCAAGAAGTCCGCGCAGCAAAGGATCCTGCAGGGCTTGAAGGAGGGGTACACTTACGGGTTTGGCTTTCCGCCCATCCGATACATACTGATCAACCTGGCCCTCCTTTCCCTCATGGGAATGCCGTACACTGTGCTCATGCCGGTATTTGCCAAGGATATCCTCGGAGGAGGACCGCATACGCTCGGCTTTCTTGTTGCCGTGGCAGGGGTAGGCGCTCTCCTCAGCGCGATTTATCTTGCCTCGCGGAAATCTGTTGTCGGCTTGGGTACTATTATCGCCGTAGCTTCCGGCATCTTCGGATGCTCGCTTATTGCCTTCTCCTTTTCGCGCTATCTGCCTTTCTCTCTTCTCATGAGCCTCTGCGCCGGCCTCGGGTTTATGGGCGTTATCACATCTACCAACACCATTCTGCAGACCATAAGTCAGGAAGACAAACGGGGACGGGTGATGAGCCTCTACGCGATGGCATTCATGGGCATGACGCCCTTCGGGAGCCTGATTATAGGCGCTCTGGCCAATAGCATAGGAGCGCCCGGCGCGGTCGCGGTCGGCGGCATCGTCTGCGTCATCTCCTCCTACCTTTTCTTTACCAGACTGCCTACCATCAGGAAACTGATTCGCCCTATCTACGTTGAGAAAGGCATCCTCAGCGGATGATAAAAGACGTTGATACGTTGACTGATGGTGCGTTGATACGGCCAAAAACCGGGTAACGCGTCAACGGCCCCTGTTTACGTATCAACGTGTAACGTATCAACGTATCAACGGTCCATACGGACCAGGCCTCTTGACAGTACGGGCTGCGTACAGCATACTTTAGCCTCATGAAACGATATAGCCTTCACCGCGATACATCACCGTACAAGCAGCTCATAGACTACCAAAAGGAACTGAACGAAGAACAGCTCAAGGTCGTGATGGCGGAGCCCGGGCCGATACTTGTCATAGCGGGCGCCGGAAGCGGGAAGACAAGGGTCGTCACTTACAGGGTGGCACGTCTGCTTGAGCAGGGCGTCTCTCCCAACAGTATCCTCCTCCTCACCTTCACAAACAAGGCAGCCCGGGAGATGCTCCACAGGGTTGAGCACCTCATCAAGATTGATACCCGCTACATCTGGGGCGGGACGTTCCATCACATCGGCAATATGATCTTGCGCCAGAATGCTGGTCGGATCGGTTACCAGGGTCACTTCACCATTCTCGACAACGAGGATGCCAAAGACTTGATAGAAGTTGTGACGAGAGACGCGAAGATCGACCGGAAGGAGCGGAGATTTCCAAAAGGGCAGGTACTGAAAGAGATATTCAGCTACGCCGCCAACACTATGGCAACGTTGGAAGAGTCAATCAAGGAAAGGTTCCCTTACTTCATCGACATTCTCGATGAGATCACGATGCTGGAAAAACGGTACCAGGAAAAGAAGCGGGTTACGAACGCGATGGATTTTGATGACCTTCTCGTTTACTGGCACAGGATATTGAAGGAGGACGAAGCATTACGCCAGTTTTACGCGTCGACCTTTTCCCATATTCTCGTCGATGAGTACCAGGATACCAACAGGCTCCAGGCGGAGATCGTCGATTTCATGGGCGCCATCAATCGGAACGTGACGGTTGTAGGAGACGATGCGCAGAGCATTTACTCTTTCAGGGGAGCAAACTTCCAGAACATCCTGGAATTCCCCCAGCGGTACCCCGACGCCCAGGTCTTCAAACTTGAAACCAATTACAGGAGCACGCCTGAGATACTGGGCCTCGCGAATAACTCCATCGCCCATAACCTGAAACAGTTTGAAAAGAACCTGAGAGCGGTCAAAAAACCGGGCCCCACACCAGTGCTCTCACCTATGCGTGATGTTCTGCAACAGGCCGAGTTCGTGGCCCAGAGGATACTGGAGCTCAGAGATGAGGGGGTTCCTCTCGACCAGATCGCCGTCCTCTACCGGGCACATTACCACTGCATGGAACTGCAGATGGAGCTTACCCGGCGGGACATTCCTTTCGAGGTGCGCAGCGGTCTTCGCTTCTTTGAGCAAGCGCACATCAAGGATGTCGTCGCACACATGAGGGTCATGGCGAACCCGGTGGATGAGATCTCCTGGAAGCGCATACTGAGGATGGCCCCCCGCATCGGTAAGAAGACAGCAGACCGTACCTATGAGTACCTGAAGACGGCAGACGATCCGATTGGGCTCTTCATCACCAAGAAGATAGGGGAGCAGCTTAAGAGCATACCGCAGGAGAATCTGGAGACCTGGTCAAAGCTCTTCAAAGAGCTGGATGCGCTGAAAGCGCAGGAGGCGCTCTCGGATATGATATCGGCCGTGCTGGAACACGGCTACGCCGACTACCTGAAACTCAATTTTCCCAATCATGAGTCGCGGCTCGAGGATCTCACCCAGCTGATGAATTTTTCCACCAAGTACCAATCTCTCGTTACGTTCCTGAGCGAACTCTCTTTAATGAGCGGCATCGCCGGGGAAGAGATCGTTTCTGCCGGCTACGATGACGAGAGGGTTGTGCTGAGCACCGTGCATCAGGCCAAGGGCCTTGAGTGGAAAGCGGTATTCATGATCTGGTGTGCGGAGGGTAGGTTCCCGAATCCGAAGGCTATAGAGGAAGGCGCTCTGGAAGAGGAGCGCAGGCTCTTTTACGTGGCGAGCACGCGCGCCATGGACCAGCTCTACCTCTGCTATCCGCTCACCGTTTTCGATAAGGATGTGGGCCTTGTTATCCTCAAGCCCTCGCGCTTCATCTCAGAACTCAAGCCCATCCATTACGAAGAATGGCAGATATCTGATTTTTGACACCATTCCTTGACACCTTGCCACGCCCCCGACATGCCGTCCTGACACGGGCAGCGTTGCCTCGTGTAATCGTGGCATAATACCAATTTGCATTCAAGATGGACGACCCAGCCTTCGGCCGGGTACCCCGGGCGGTAGCGAGGTGCCGATAGCGGTAGCGCAGCATCCTGGAAGGAAGCATCCTGTAAGGACGCAGGCGTACTATAAGTACGTCGAGGAGAGCGATAGCGTAGCATCCTGTAAGGACGCAGCGACAACGAAGGTATACGCTTGAATACGAATTGGTGTAAGTCGTGCCTAAGGATGGCGCCTTTCTCTAGCCCCAACGTCTATTCGCGGCCCGTCTTGTTTACGATACCCCTCCTCCGGGGGACGCGCTGAGTTCGTCAGTACAAGACGAGACTCCGGGCATTATTCTTGCTCACGACAAACAGTGCCATTATGTTTTTCGGAGGCTTGCCGATACTTTATTAGAAACAAAATGAGCGCTATAACCTTGAGCATCTGCAAAGAGAAGAACACATGGTAGGGAAAATATTCGCGTGGCTGCTCGGCCTGGCGCTCTTTAACTTTGCTCTCTTCACGGTCTGTTTCTTCTGGACAGAGATAAGCAAGCTGATTATCACTCCCACAGGGTTGCTCCTGGCACTGCTGCTGGCACTCTGTCTCTCTGTTCCCCTCGGTATCATTCACTACGGTGAGTACCGCAAGAAAGAAGGGTACAGAAAGCTGAAGATGAGGCAGCAGGTCGAGGCATCGCAACAGAAGGAGGTCGGTATAGATTTCTAGCGCGTACCTCTCTTCACGGCCCTGCCGCTCGGTTTGCGCTGGTCCTTACTCTTCTTTTTCAGGCTCTCCCCGATCTCTTCCAGGGCGAATTCAATACCCTCCGCAAAGCCGAGAAGATTACAATGGCTCGCATAGTCCATCGTCTCTTCATATTCCGCTATCAGTTTTCTTGTATACTCCAGCTTCCCCTCCAACCGTTCCAGCAGTCCAGCCAACTCCTTCATTTCGTTCATGCTCTTCTCCTCATCCTCCCGTAAGCGACAAGCCGGCAAGTGTTCAAGACGCGAGCACCTGTACCAACTAGCTTTCCGCTGGCGATCCTGTGGTACTCCAAACGTTACACGTTGCAGCTATTATAATAGGGAGTGACCTTATTTTACAACCATGTGATAAGACAGATCTGCCCCGTATGGGTCCAATGAGGCAACCGGCGATCCGGTCAGCATCGATTCATCAGTGGCCGTGGTTATTCGATTGAGGCTGGTGGCTAACCTCTGATACTGGGCGACCCATGCGGGCGATGGCGGTGTTGTGAGGAAAAATTCGGGATCGGCTATGAGAAGAACTCAACCTCTTACAAACTGCGCACGACCGCGCATCACAGGAAAGCAAGATTGCCACCAAAAAGCCTTATCCTTTTGTTGAACTGGGATCGAAGGGATTTAATCGGAATCAAATGATGGGCGGCAGGTTTTACGCGTGTATTAATGTGCCTATTGCCTTTCGCTTGACGGGGAAGCCGTACGATATTTCATCGTTGTCGCGTCCTCCGGGGCGGCGCTCCGGCATGGCACATGAGCGTCCGCCCCTGGAACCTTTCGGGTGCTTGGCACTACCAGTACTCTCGTGGTGTGGCTGCTCAAACGTCATTACCGCTGCAGCCACACCACGCATAATCCTTTAACTGCTATATCCCTTTCTTGGTCACAATAGCAGAACTTACTCTATAACTGCCTCTCAATTCCCACCGGTTTCGGGGTAGGGACTTTAGCGTTTTTCTAAACCGGTGATTTCAACCTCGACGCGGCGGTTCTTCGCCCGGCCTTCCCTGGTCTTGTTGTCAGCGACCGGGTTAGCCTCGCCCGCTCCGGTGACCTCCATTTTGCTCGGGTCGGCTCCAAGGCTGACCAGGTAATCGCGCACTGCTTCTGCACGTCGCAGCGACAGCTTCTTGTTGTAGTCCGCAGCACCGGTGCTGTCAGTATAGCCGGTAATTTTTATCTTATCGGCACTGCTCATCTCGGCTTGCACCTCTTCGCGATATTTCTTAATCTGCTCCTTTCCCTCAGGCTTCAGGACTGCCTTGTCGAAATCGAACAGGGTTACTTCCTCAAACACCATGGTTTTAGCTTGAGGAGCGGGAGGTGGAGGTGGCGGTGGCGGTGGAGGTGGAGGCGGCGGCGGGGAGGTGGCGGTGGCGGAGGCGGAGGCTCTACTTTCGCCACTGGAGGCGGAGGCGTTTCTCCCTTCATCGCCTGTTGAAAACAGCCGCAACCTGACAAGAACAATGCAACGAGTGCCACGACAAGCAGACAAACCAATGACTTTGCTTTCATCTTACAGTCCTCCTTCTAAAATTTAGTATTGTTGCTAACTACAAGGTAAAAAATTACATCCCGAGCCAGTTGTGGATTACCCATGATAGAACGGAGGCCATAGTACGTCAATAGGACTTAGGTCCTATACGGGTTTTGAGGAGAGACTGTGGAGAGATGGAAAGCAGTGATCACTGAAAAAAGGGGGTTAGGTACTCTAATTTCCCGCCCTGCACGATACAGTAGCAAGCCTTGAGATGAGCAGGTCCACTCTTCAAAGAAAGGTCCGCGTGATTACTGATCCCATTAGGGATAGCCAAGACTTCTCTGGACTGCACCCTCGTTGAGAAAACCGGTTAAGTCTGCGAGCAAGGGTAATGATTGCCGCCACTAACTACGATCAAACAAAAACGCACACGAAGCGCAATCTGCCTTATGAGCCTTTGTCTCAATTTGCCTCTGTTGCCTACCACATACGTGGACAATAACCCGTGATGGGTGTTTGGTGCGCAAAGGATTACCGCATAATAAGTTGGTACGGTTTTAGAAGATGCAGTTTCGTTTAGTTCAGGAAGAACTCTTCTGGCTGCGCCTCCCCAGGAAGAGCTTACGAGAGGCGATTCCCTGCGGCATTCTTCGCTATTCTTCCTTTTTTTGTTGCACACATCGCCCGCATTATGCATAATGAGATGCAGAGAAGATAAAGGAGGGGGGACTGACGATGAGAAAGGTTGCGTCTCTAGGATGCGTTAATGTTGTCCTTGTCTTGCTGGCTTTCGTACTCACGCTGTTTGTCAGCGTGCACTCAGCATCGGCAGAATATCCTGAGCGGACGATCACGCTGATCGTACCGTACCCACCGGGGGGCGTCACGGATCTCGGGGCGCGGGCGTTCGCCGAAGCCATGGAGAAACAGCTTAAAAGGTCTATAGTTGTGGTTAACAGGGCCGGCGGCGCAACCACGATTGGCGGAAATGCAGTCGCGACCGCGAAGCCGGATGGCTACACCCTCGGCTACTTCCCGCCGGCGGCAAGCATCCCGGAAGTTTATACTTACTTCTACGAGGCTCCGTATGCGAGCAAGGACCTGAGACCCGTTTGCCGCGTAGCGACGGCCGTTGGCGCAATAGTGGTCAAAGGAGACTCACCCATCAACGGCCTCAAGGATCTCGTGCAATACGTGCGCAAGAACCCGGGTACAAAGTGGGGTATCAACACCAAGACATCGCCCAGTTACATTATTATCAGATCAATTGCCAAGGCTGAAAACCTCAACATCACCGATGTAGCCTTCGATGGCGACGTGAAGATCGTGCCTGCCATCCTGGGAGGCCACATTCCGGTCGGATCGCCTACGTATCCTTCCGTCAAGTCTCTTGTGGACGCAAAGCAGCTCAAGCTCGTAGTGCTTCTGGTAGAGAAGCGCGCAGACTTCATGCCCGCTAATGTGCCCATCGTGGCTGAGTTTGGTTACAAGGTGCCGCCGGGCATGGCCAATTCTCTGTTCGCCCCGAAAGGGACTCCGGACGAGATTGTGAAGAAACTGAACGATGCAGCGGCAAAGGTTTCCCAGGAGCCTGCATTTCGTTCCAAGCTGATGGAACTGGGCATTCTCCCCTCGTTTGAAGAGACGAAGTCTTTTGAGGCTTCGACCGAAAGAGAGAAAAAGGAGTTGCAGGTCTTCTTCAAGGAGGAAGGGCTGGTCAAGTAGAAAGGGCCTAGAGAGCGGTTCTGGGTTAAGTGTTAAGTGTTAAGTAAAACGGCTTGGTTACGAGTTACGGGTTGCGAGTTCTCAAGAGCAGTACCGTACGGAGCACTTTCTCGTATCTCGGCTTTGCCACGTATCAACGTATAACCAATCAACGTGTCAACGGAGCCTTGCGAAGAAATATAGTGGCAGAGACGTTTGAGGCGCTGACCAGAGGAACCGGTTAACCGGTTGCTCTAGCTTCTCTGGTTTCTTCGGTTAAACGAGAAAAACAAGAGGAACCAGAGAAACTAAATAAGCCAGAGAAACCAGATAAGGAGTGTAGAAGTATGAAGGAAGTAACCAAAGAGACGTTCGAGGAAGAGGTCATCCGCTCAGAGATACCGGTGGTTGTCGATTTTTGGGGCCCTCAGTGAGTGGCCTGCCTTCAGGTCATGCCTCAGGTCGAGGCTCTCGGGACCACGTATGCAGGAAAGGTCAAGATAACGAAGGTGGAGGCTCCGAAGAACCGTCGTCTCTGCCTGGACCTTAAAGTGCTCTCCTTGCCAACCTTTCTCTTCTATAAGGATGGCAAGGAAATGGACCGGCTCTCCGGTAATGTCTCACCGGAGGCAGTCGAGAAGTCGATCAATAAACTGTTATAATTGATAGAGGATAGCGGAGGTAGGAGAATATGGCGGTCGTTGTCAAAGAGTCTTCTTATGTGCTGGTGCATGTACCTGACTTTGTCCGGTACGGCTCCAAACCCTTGCGGGACATAGCTCTCGGTGGCGGTCCCGGAGGAGAGGTGGAAAAGGCGATCTATGGCAAGGTGAGAAGCTTCGATGAAGCGGTCGCATATCCGCCCAATCAGGTCTTCATCGGAAATCTTCATCCGGACAAACTCCACGAGATTGCTCAGCCCTGGTACCAGCATCCGGTCAAGGACGCAAGCAGGTACGGGAAGTTTGGCGAGATTATGCCTGAGGAGGAATTCTACGCATGGATCAAGATTGCTGATGACTTCGATCTCGTCTATTTGATGCCGGAGTTTGTCGAGCAGATCAGGGAAAAGGTGCGCGGCCAGGCTTTTATCGGCGAGAAGGAGATCGCTAAGCTGGGAGGCGGCGTTTCCGCAGAAAAGATACGTGAGAAAATCGAGCACGACGCTGCTCTTCCACTCTACTTTCAAGGCAGTCTCGTCGGCTGTGTACGAAGAGACCATGACAGCGGATGACACGCTCAAGGCCCACGTGCTCATGGAAAATCTCCTCACAAAGGCGTCGGGCGCGCTGGCCATGGCTCACCTTTTTAGACGGTCCGGCATCGAGCCTTCCCAGGTGGACTTTCTTGTAAGCTGTTCGGAAGAGGCCGTGGGGGACCGTTACAATCGTGGTGGTGGGAGCCTGTCAAAAGCGATCGGCGAGATGTCCGGCTGCATCAACGCAAGCGGCCACGATGTCAAGGCATTCTGCGCCGCGCCTATCCATGCCCTTGTCGATGCTGCATGCATGGTAGAGGCCGGCGTCTTCCAAAACGTAGTTGTGATCGGGGGTGGATGCCTGGCAAAGATCGGCATGAAGTACTCGGGTCATCTGAAGAATGACATGCCTGTACTGGAGGACGTGCTGGGAGGACTGGCCCTGCTGATCACGAAAGACGACGGCGTAAGCCCGATTGTGCGCCTCGACTCCGTGGGCAAGCACGACATCGGCGCCGGGTCGAGCCAGCAGGAGATCATGACCTCGCTCATCGTCACACCACTTGACCGCATCGGGCTCAAGATGACCGACATAGACAAGTACGCCACGGAGATGCACAATCCCGAAGTGACCCTTCCGGCAGGGAGTGGCAATACACCGCTCACCAACTACAAGATCATGGGTGCTCTGGCAGCCATTCGGAAAGAGATCGACCGGACTGCCATCGATGCCTTCGTCAAAGAGCGCGGCATGCCCGGATTTTCCCCGACTCAGGGGCACATTCCCGCGGCCGTGCCTTTCCTCGGCCATGCGTCTGAGGAGATGAGACAGGAAGCGCTCTGAAGTATGTGATGTTCGTGGCCAAGGGGAGCCTCTTTCTCGGGCGTATGTCACAGCTCTCTGACGGTCTCTCTTTTCTGCTGGAGGCGAATCCCGCGAAATAGGTCAGGGTCAAGAGCAGAAGTAGAGTGCGGTTATGGGTTTGAGTTTCAGTGTAAGCAGTGAACGGTCAAAAGATGGAATCGCTGGGTTCATGTAACTTGTACGGGTTACCCGATTCGGATTCTAGTGAACCTGTAACGTGTAGCCGACGTGTAACTTGTAACGTCGTAACGTCGTAACGGCAACGGTATCACTTGGAGGAGGAGGTAACGATGTTTAAGGGTAAGAAAGTCATTATTGTGGGCGAGCGGGATGGTGTTCCAGGCCCCGCCATCGCATCGTGTGTTGAGGCAGCCGGCGGTACCGTGGCCTTTCTCACAACCGAATGCTTCGTCTGAACGGCCGCAGGCACGCTTGACTTGGAGAGTCAAGCCCAGATTAAAAAGCTTGTGGAACAGGAAGGCAAAGACGACATGATCGTGGTGCTCGGGGCAAGCGACATTGAGGGCGCTGAGATCGCAGCGGAAACACTCACCGTGGGCGACCCGAGTTACGCAGGTCCCCTGGCCGGGGTTTCGCTGGGACTCCCTATATATCACATCCTGGAGCCTGACGTGAGGGCAGCAATACCGGAGGACGTGTATGACCGGGCAGCAGGCCTCGTCAGCATGATCGTCGATACGGAAGAGGTAGCACGAAAGTTCAAAGCGATACGGGGGAATGCGCAGACGGCGCAAGGTTGATATCAACGCGCGCTTTCCGACTCGTGCGTTTTGGTTGTGCGCTCCGTGCGTGTTAGACATAATGAATTGCGCACTCGGTGCAGGTTAGACATAATGCGATGATGCGAAGCAAAGAATGGAGAGAAGTAACGATGAGAAAGGGTATGTTGATAAGGAGATTTTGTTTGGTCCTTCTGCCTCTGGCTTTCGCGTTGACGCTGGTTACGGGAAGCGCGGTTTCAGCCGCAGAGTATCCTGATCGAGCGATTACGCTCATAGCACCTTACGCTCCCGGCGGCGTGACTGATCTCGGTGCCCGCGCGCTCGCCGAGGCCATGGAGAGACACCTGAAGAAATCCATCGTAGTTGTCAATAGGCCTGGCGGGTCAACAACCATCGGCGGCAATGTTGTGGCCACGGCGAAGCCCGACGGTTATACGCTGGGAGCCTTCGCCAGTTCCGCGGCCGTCCCGGAAATTTATACGTACTTTTATGAGGCTCCGTATTCGAGCAAGGACCTGAAGCCTGTAGCCAGGATTGGCGCGCCGGTGCTTACGATTACCGTCAAAGGCGACTCTCCGATAAACAGCGTCAAGGACCTTGTCGAGTATGCGCGCAAAAACCCCGGGACAAAGATGGCCATCCATGGGAAGAGTACGACCGGTTACCTGGCCATGAAAACCATCGCAAAGCAGGACAACGTGAGTTTTGTGGATGTCCCGTTCGATGGCGACACCAAGATCGTGCCGGCCATACTTGGCGGACATGTGCCGGCCGGAACGCCTGCCTACCCGGGGATTGCAGCGCTCCTGGATGCGAAGCAGGTAAAAGTACTCACGCTCCTTATCGAAAAGAGAGCCGAATTCGCGCCGGGCATTCCGACCTTGGTTGAGCTGGGCTATAAGCTGCCATCCGGCTCGTTTTTTGGCATTTTTGCACCAAAGGGTACGCCGGACGCTGCGGTCAAGAAGATAAGCGATGTCATGGCGATGGTATCTCAGGAACGAGACTACCGCGACAAGATGCATAAAATGGGCACGCAGGTACTATTCGAGGAGACCAAAGCTTTCGAGAAAACGGTCATCCTCTACAAGGAGAACCTGCAGGCCTTTTTCAAAGAAGAGGGGTTGGTTAAGTACGGTTGCACGGATGAAAGCGCATTGCTATGAGAAGAAAAGAGATGAGGGAGGGCCGAAGATGAGAAAGGGTGAGTTGATAAAGGTATTTGGTTTTGTCCTGTTGGTCACGGCGCTCATGCTGACGCTGGCCTCAGGAAAGCAGGCCCTGGCTGCAGCGTATCCTGACCGGGCCATCACACTCGTCATACCGTATCCACCGGGCGGCGTGACTGATCTTGGCGCCCGCGCACTGGCAGAAGCCATGGAGAGACAGTTGAAGAAGCCCGTCGTCGCTGTCAATAAACCCGGAGGATCGACTACGATCGGCGGCAACGCAGTGGCTACCGCAAAGCCTGACGGGTACACGCTTGGTTTCTTTCCTTCATCCGCGAGTATACCGGAGGTCTATACCTATTTCTATGAGGCGCCATTTTCCGGCAAGGACCTCAAGCCTGTGTCCAAGGTCGCTATCCCGGTTCTCACCATCGCCGTGAAGGGCGACTCGCCGATAAACAGTGTCAAAGACCTCGTTGAATATGCGCGCAAGAACCCTGGAGCAAAGATCGGTATCCACGGCAAGAGTACGCAGGGTTACTTAGCTATGAAAAGCATCGCGAAAGCCGAAAACATAAATTTGATCGATGTACCCTTCGACGGCGACACCAAGATCGTGCCCGCTATTCTGGGCGGTCACGTACCAGCCGGCACGCCCGCCTACCCGGCGGTCATATCGCTGATTGATGCGAAGCAGATAAAGGTGCTTGCACTCCTTCTCGAAAAAAGGGCCGAGTTTGCCCCGAATACCCCAACGATAGTTGAGTTGGGCTACAAGTTTGCGCTCGGCGCCTATCTCGGGGTTTTTGCACCAAAAGGCACACCAGATGACATAATCAAGAAGCTCAACGATGTGATCGGAACCATAGCCCAGGACCCGCAGTTCCGTGCCAAGATCCACGGCATGGGCACCCAGGTGAGCTTCGAGGATACAAAGGCCTTCGACAAATCGATCAATCAATATAAGGACGCCCTGCAGGTCTTCTTCAAAGAAGAGGGGCTGGTGAAGTAAGAGAGGAACAGTGTCAAGGGTCATGAGTCAGTGAGGCTTGTGACGCAGTTAAGCAGTATTGCCTGTTACTGTTTAGCTGTTTGACCTGCTTAACCCGTAACTTGTAACTCGTAACATCTTGACTGCTAGCGAGGGCAAGGTTGAGATCGTGTTAAGACTGCTTGAGGGGCCGGTATGGATATTCATCGGAGTAATCATCAGCCTCTGGTCATACCGGACGGGTATCGGCAGGTTCAATGAGCCGGGGGTAGGCTTCGTCGCCTTCGCGGCCGGGCTCTTTATCATAGGCGTAGGTGCACTTGTAACCGTATTCAGGAGGCCTGAACAGCAGAAGGTTAAGGCGGCACGGTGCAACCACACGCCCGCGGTTTCTGGAGAGCGCGCCATTCAAACTGACTTACACACTGGCTCTTCTTCTCTTCTATGCCTTGTTCCTCAATCTGCTGGGCTACGTCGTCACGACGTTCGTCGTGCTTTTCGGCCTCTTTTACAATCCGTCCGGCCGGCGTTGGGCCGGCCCCTTCCTGGCATCTTTCCTCAGCGTTGCCGTCACGTACCTTGTTTTCGAGGTTTGGCTCAAGAGCCAGCTGCCGACGAGGGATTTTCCCATGGTGGTAAGGCACGCATATGAGCATCCTTCACGATCTTCTTTACGGATTTGGCGTGGCATTACAGCCAATGAACCTGTTCGCCTGCTTCATCGGCGTTTTCATCGGGACTCTCATAGGCGTTCTTCCGGGCATCGGTCCCGTCGGGGCAATGTCGGTCTTGTTGCCGGCCACGTTCGGCATGTCCCCGGTCGCAGCGATCATCATGCTGGCAGGCATTTATTACGGCGCCATGTATGGGGGCTCGACCACGTCGATCCTCGTTAACATCCCTGGCGAGGCTGCATCAGTCGTCACGTGTATAGACGGCTACCAGATGGCCCGTCAAGGCCGGGCCGGGCCTGCCCTGGGCATTGCGGCCTTCGGCTCTTTCATTGCGGGCACGATAGGGCTCGTAGGTTTGATGCTCATGGCCAACCCTCTCGCAAAATTTGCGGTCAAATTCGGACCGGCAGAATATTTTTCGCTCATGTGCCTTGGCCTTTCTCTGCTCATGTACCTCACGCATGGTTCTATTTTGAGAGGGCTGTTGATGGCCGGTGCCGGACTCTTCTTAAGCCTCATTGGCCAGGATATCGTGACAGGCAGGGCCCGCTTCACCCTGGGATTCATCGGACTGCAGGATGGTGTGGGTCTGGTGCCTCTCGTCATGGGCCTCTTTGGTATCTCGGAAGTGCTTCTGAACCTTGAAACACCCGTAGAGAGAATGATTCTCTCGACAAAGATCAGGCACCTCTTGCCCAACAGGGATGACTGGCAACGGTCGGCCAAACCGATCGCGCGCGGATCGCTTGTCGGCTTCCTGCTCGGTATCCTGCCGGGTGGCGGCGCCGTTATCTCCTCTTTCGTTTCCTACGCAATGGAAAAGAAGTTTGCGAGAGAGCCGGAGAGGTTCGGTAAAGGGGCCATAGAAGGGGTAGCAGGTCCGGAAGCGGCAAACAACGCGGCCACAAGCGGGGCATTCATTCCCCTCTTTTCGCTGGGCATACCACCCAACGTTGTAATGGCGCTCCTCCTCGGCGCACTTATGATCCACGGCCTCCGACCCGGACCGCTCATGATCACCGAGCGCCCGGAGATATTCTGGGGAACGGTGGCCAGCATGTACGTGGGCAATGTTCTGCTCCTCATCCTCAACCTGCCCCTGATCGGCATCTGGGTGCGCGTGCTCAAGATCCCTTACAGGATACTCTTTCCGCTGATCCTGCTCTTCTGCCTGATTGGTGCCTACTGCATCAGCAGCAATGTCTTCGATATCTACGTGATGATCTTATTCGGGCTGATCGGGTACGGATTCAGGAAGATGGATTATGAGCCTGCGCCCCTCGTGCTTGCTTTTGTGCTGGGCCCGCTGCTGGAGCAGAATCTCCGCCAGGCGCTCATCCTCTCGGACGGGAACCTGACCGTTTTTGTGACCCACCCTATATCGGCCATCTGCCTCTTTGTTTCCGTCTTCCTGCTCGTCTCCTCCGTCATTCCTTTCATACAGAAGAAACGAAGCGTCCTGAAAGAAGATTGATACAGGGTCACGGGATCAAAAGAACGAAACCTTGAGTTGAAAAGCAAAGATCGGCCATGAGGTGAAGCAAAGTATCGACTGCTTCCTGCAATGTCGTTCTTAGAGCCTTCGCCGACAGTAGACCATTTCAGATGCAAATCCTCACTCGGCATGAAAAGCAAAGCGATGTGGTGTAACCCTTGACGAGTAGCGAATAAGGAACTATTCATAGGTCATGGGAAAAAATGACGGGAAAGAACTCTGCCGGCGTAAATCGACATGCCATACACGTAACGTCCACGAGCGAATCAGGCAATAGGCATTGATTCGTTACGTTAAGGAGGCGAGGCCATGGCCAAGATCTTGGAATGCGCTAAGGTAGACCCATCGAGCGGGTGCAAGCACATCATACAGGGTGAGACGGAAGAAGGGGTACTGCAGAAGGCAGCTGAACATGCCAAGGAACATGGCATCCGTCAAGTGACGCTGGAGCTGATCAAGCGAGCCAAAGCGAACATACATGAGGCCTGATCGGAGCCCCGTGCGCCTCTCGCGCACAACTACGGATTGGCACAGAGGTGTGGAATGATACAAGACCCTGTTGTAACAGATGGGGACAAGTATTCGGTCGTTCTGGAAAACGAACGCGTCAGGGTGCTCAGGTACCACGATAAGCCTGGGGACAGAACTTCACAACACGCTCACTCTGACTACGTGTTGTACGCGGAGTCTTCTTTCAAGCGGCGTTTGACATTTCCCGATGGTCGGAAGGAGGATATTGACGTCAAAGCGGGAAGCATTGTCTGGATGAAAGGGCATATGCACATCGGCGAAAACATAGGGGATACGAATACTGACGTAATATTTGTCGAATTGAAGGAGGTTTAATTCTAGAATGTCGATCGCCTCTTCTTCACGCCCCACGGGTTGGCGCATCCTCGGGTTCGGCAAACATCCGGAGATCGCGGCCGCCGTCCAAGAGAAACTCCGTTCGCTCGGGTTCCAGGCGACCACCTTCGTGCTCACGAACGATGAAGCTGGGGACGCACGGCTGGTCGCGGAGCTGAAGCGAGCCGAGTACGATGGCGTGGCCATCGGCGGCTACATCAACGGACAGGACGCCGTGAATTTCCCTGCCACGGAAGAGACCACTGTCTGGTTCAATCGCGTTCTCAACATCGTCCACGCGAACGCGCCGAGCTCGAAGATCATCCTCGTGCGCGGTCCGGAGGACGTTGTGCCGGCGATCGAACGAGTGCTCGGAAAAAGCCTGCCGTCATGAATAGACTCTGACCGCCGCCCAACAACGCCTTGCAGCGGCCGGGCCAAGGCGGCGCCCCGCAGAAGGTGAACGTTTCCTCTTTGTGGTAATGCGTGGTGCATAGATATCATAGCAACACCTAACTTGTAGGTGCACGAAAGTACATCGCCGAATCCGCACTCACTTCCTGAAAGCCGGCATTGTGATATCTTTTGTGTTTAAGCCTCATTCCCTGTGGTCATGGAAAGGGACGATCCGACGATCGTCCCTTCGTGAAACAAGTGGATTCCATCCAGTGAATTTCGAGAACCGATCAGCCTGTCGCAACGTTTGTTTCGAGGGAAAAACAGCATGACCAAGCAAGACTAGTCGTGATTAATTTCGCACGTCGTTGGGTGCCGGCTGCCCTTTGCCTTTTTCTAAAAGGTCTTTCAGGCTCAACATAAAAACCGCCCATTTTGTTGAGCAGTGAGGGAAAAGTCCACTATCCCTGCGCCAGCCTGAATGACTGAAGTGGACATAACACTGTTTTTCATCGGCGCTTAAAGAAAAGGCTACCTCAGTTCCAGCCCATTCCTCTACACCTTCTTTTCTATTAGCTTTCCAACGAACGAGCTTGCCCGGTTGAAGCTCTACGACTTCAAACTTCTGACAAAAATCTCCGAACCAGAACTCAAGTACGTCTCCGACCTTTGAGCCACTGCCACGGGTATCAGAGGTCCACCATCCCGCGAGTCTCTTTGTGTCCGTTAATGCCTGGTAAACGGCTTCCGGTGATGCTTTAATCCCGACTTCGTGATGGATGGTGTATGTTGTCATTTCTTGCCTCCATAATAATTATCTTGAGCTTACGAATTCAATCCTAAGGCGGGAATCGCACAGCGTCAAGGTCCTCTGCTGACTTTCTCGTGGCAATCGTTCCTTCACTCACTTGGAGGCTACGCTCTATTATCAGGTGTACCCGGTGTCGCACAAGTTGCGTGGTACTTCCTACTATTCACTTTGTTTTCGCCCCAATCTGTGCAATAGTACCGATAGAAACCTTCATTGCCCGCTGTCTTTCCTTATGCCAGGCAGCACCGGAAGGCGCGGTGAAGGAAGATGAAAGGGCTCCGGTAGCGGCTCAGTGAAAGGACCCCTCTTGTAGGCCGGTCCATAATTCTTACCCCGAGGGTTGGATGTCTTCAGAAAGAAGGGTCGGCCGCAGAATGGTGGAATTCCTGAGCCATCGTGGGCTTCTCACCCTGATCGGGCTGGTGATCGTGGCTCTCTGCTTCGCAATTGGCTACATCGTCCTTCCACCCCCACCCAGCACTTTGACGTTGAGCACCGGAGTCGAGGGAGGGGCTTACGCCCTGTTCGGTGAACGGTACCGCGAAATCCTGTCCCGCGAGAAAGTGCACCTCGACCTGCTCGCCTCTTCGGGCTCCGTCGAAAATTTGAGGCGTCTCAGCGACAGATCGATCCGCGTCGACGCAGGCTTTGTACAGGATGGAACGGGATCGCGGGCTGAGGCGAAAAGCCTGGTATCTCTCGGTGCGATCTGCTACACCCCGCTCTGGGTCTTCTACCGGAGCCCTGATGCATTGGATGATCTCTCGAAGCTGAAGGGCAAGAAGATCGCCATCGGGGCCGAAGGGAGTGGAGTACGCAGGTTTGCGAAGGACCTGCTCCGCGCCAGCGACGCGGCGGACCCACCCACCACACTCCTCGACCTGCAGGGTGCCGCGGCCAACAAGGCCCTGCTGCAGGGTGAGGCGGACGCCGTGATGATCCTCGGCACCGAGGACAACAGCCTCGTCAGAGAGCTCCTCTATACGCCGTCTATTAAGCTGATGAACTTCAGGCGGGCCGAGGCGTACGCACGACTCTTTCCTGCCCTCTCCCATGTCGTGCTGCCTGCGGGCATCCTGGCCCTTTCGAAGGAGCTGCCGGCCGAGGACGTTCATCTCCTGGCGGCGACAACGAGCCTGGTCGTTCGCAAGGACCTCCACCCCGCTCTCATCTATCTGCTGCTTGACGCCGCGGTAGAGATCCACAGCAGCGCAGGCTGGGTGAACCGCAGGGGGGAATTCCCTGCGGCGAAGGAGCTGGATTTTCCATCCTCCACGTACGCCGAGCGATTCTACAAATCGGGGCGCCCTTTCCTGTTTGATTACCTTCCTTTTCGGGCGGCAATCATAATCGACCGCCTCGTGATCGTGCTGTTGCCTGTAGCCTTTCTCTTTGGTCCTTTCATCTATATTGTCACGACGATATATGGATGGCGGAACCGTCGCAAATTATACCGCTGGTATCGCGAGCTGAAGGAACTCGAAATGCAAGTGACCGAAAGCCCCCAGCCTGAAGAGTGGGAACGGTTGCGAACCAGGCTCGACCGGATCGAGGCCTCCATTAACAACATACGCGTCCCACTCGCCTTTTTCCCCGACGTGTACAGGCTGAAAGACGATGTAAACTTAGTTCGCGGGAAGCTTGCCCGATTCATCCCGGCCGGCACGGCACCATGATGGGGCGCGGAGGCAATCGCCCCCTGTGTCTTGTCGTGATGATCTGACTCGGTCTCATTCCCATTCCGCAATCTCAGCTCATCGACGACCCCTATGCCATCGAATGTTACAATGGGCGTTCTTCATTTTCGGCAAGGGAGTCGGGTTTGAAGAGTAGTAAGTAACTTGGTATAATCCGCAAGGGGCCATAAACTCTGAACAGCTGTCGCGGATCATCTTTGAGAACTTTACTGAGGGCTTGTCAGGTTTTCAGAGGAATCGTTTGTAGTAAAGGGAAACTCGATACAATGGGTTCTACGACAAATTCGACTAAAACGATACTTCGGAAGCCAGCAAAGACCATTCTAAGAGAGGAATCCACCGCGATATTGAATATGTTGACTGATTCAGGATTTACCAGATAACGGAGGCAACAAATGAAGAGGGAGACAGATTACGGGTATGAAATCAAACCTGTCTATACACCCAAAGACATAGAAAGCCTGGATTACGCAAGAGATGTAGGAGATCCCGGTTCATATCCCTTCGTTCGCGGGTATCATCCAAATGGGTATCGCGGCCGTGTATGGACGAGGCGGATGACGGCAGGGCTTGGATCTTCCAAAAGAACCAACAAAGTGCTCAAGCGGTACAGGGAAATGGGTCAAACGCAGGGGATGTTAGTCATCTGCGATAGGCCCAATGCTATGCCTATAGATGCCGATCATCCCATGGGCAGAAGAGAGGCCGGTGTTTTGGGATGGCATGGAGCGTCTTTGCTTGAATTTGAGGAGCTGATGGAGGGCATCCCTTTGACCGGGCAATCTATTACCTTGCTGGGCTCCTCTGCGATGTCAGCGATACGGTTGGCTTACATCGTCGTTCTTGCCGAAAAGCGTGGAGTGGAGTTGAAGCAAGTGCACGGCAGTGTGACGGAATATCCCTTTTGTCACACATTTGGACAGACCGATCATCTGCCTTTGGATCTCCTCATCAAGCTCTGGCTGGATTCTTCGGAATACATCGTAAGAAATAAAATACATATGCGCTCTGGTATTCTTAGTCAGCATTTTCAGGAATCCGGCGGTAACAACGCGCAGGCACTTGCCGTAGAGATCGCACAACTCAAAGAGTTACTCGGACTGCTGGTCAACGACCGGGATCTCGATTTCGATGACGTTGCTCCCCTCCCGTATGAACTCGTAAGCATTGGATCGCGGTTTTTTGAGGAAATAGCCAAAGTCCGGGCTCTTCGAAGGATGTATGCGAAAATGGCCAAAGAAACATTTAAGGCTAAAAGCGAGAAGGCCTGCCAATTGCTGATATCCGTTCATACATCCGGACGCGCAATGACGTATCAGCAGCCCCTCAACAATATCGCACGATGCGCCATACAAACCCTTGCCGGGGCTATTGCGGGCTGCACTGCAATTGACAATGCGTGCCTCGACAATGCTCACGCAGAGCCATCCGCTTTTGCAGCGAGAATGTCTTTGAACACTCAACACATCGTCTCTGACGAGACCGGAGTAACGGATGTTACGGACCCCCTGGCCGGTTCCTATTTTGTCGAGTGTCTCACCGACAAAGTGGAAGCGGAAGCATATAAGATCCTGCAACAAATAGAAGATCAGGGTGGCATGATTGCGGCAGTGAAAAAAGGCTATATCCACACTATGATGGAAGAGTCGGCACGGAAAAGGCAAGAGGAAATAGAATCAGGTGAGCGTCTGATCGTAGGGGTGAATGAGCTGGTAATTCCTCCGGATGAAGATGACGATATTCCCATACAGTCGGTGGAGGCATCGGATTCGGAAGAAATAGCACAGCGTATGGAGAATTGGAAAAAAACAAGAGATATATCTTTATTGAACGAAAAAATTGCACAACTTTATAATGATGCAAAAAAGGGTGACAACTATAATCTGATGCCATCCATTATTGAAGCTGTTAAAGCTTATGGCACTGCCGGAGAAATAATGGGCGTCATTCGGATGGCCCACGGATTTCATTATGACCCGTTGGAAATGATCGAGTCTCCTTTTGATGTATGAACGGACTTTAACGGGAGGATAGTACGTACTTGCTGAAACAGGAGGTGTACTGTATATGAGCACCAGCCAGCGAATTAAAGTCCTCATCTCCGTTATAGGACTTGACGGGCACTTCACGGGTGCGGAAATCGTATCCCGCTTTCTGATGGATGCCGGAATGGAAGTGGTATATCTCGGAATTTATCAAACACCGGAAATGATCGTCAATGCGGCTATTCAAGAGAGTGTGGACGTGATTGGTATAAGCAGCCACGCTTCAAACTATGAACAGATCAATCTTTTGATAGATTTACTGAAGAAGAATAATATGAGCAATATTCCCGTCATTTGCGGAGGTGCTATTCCGAAACAACATGCCGAGGCACTGATAAAAAAGGGTGTGTCGAAAATATTTCCGCCTCAAAGTACTTCGGATTCAATCGTAAATTATATTGTTTCCACTGTGAAAAGAGAAAATATAACCGGGGATTAAATGGTTAAGAGCATTGTCGAGAAGATTGTCAATGGCGATGTAAGAGTCGCTGCAAAGTTGCTCCGTGATATTGATGACGGAGCTCAAGGCACGAGAGAAATCCTTAAGGCTCTTCACAGGCATACCGGAAACGCCTACATAATCGGAATTACAGGCGCTCCTGGAGTGGGCAAGAGTACAGTGGTGGATCAAATGATCCGCGGGTTAAGAAAGCATGGGAAAACAGTAGGTGTGCTCGCCGTAGATCCGACCAGCCCCTTGAGCGGAGGGGCCATATTGGGGGACCGTGTTCGTATGCAAGGGCATAGTCTGGATGACGGCGTGTTTATTCGCTCGCTCGCGACCCGGGGTCAATTCGGAGGGCTTACGCAATCTACACGCTCGGCGATCGATGTACTGGATGCTATGGGCAAGGATTACATCATTATTGAGACAGTGGGGGTTGGTCAGGATGAAATTGATATTGCGAAAAGCGCGCATACAACGGTGATTGTTGTGGTGCCGGGCATGGGGGATCATGTTCAGGCTATCAAGGCCGGGATCTTTGAAGTGGGGGATATCTTTCTTATCAACAAATCAGATCGGCCCGATGCCGACAAAACGCTGAATGACTTAAAAGCAATGATGCATATTATAAGGAAAAAGTTCAAAAAAGAAGGTTGGGAGCCGCCCGTCCTTATGGCCGAAGCGGTCAGCAACAAGGGCATCGTCGAACTGCTGAATGAAATTGAGAAACATAGAGAAAACAGGAAAGCGTTGTCACGCGAGTCGATACTTCGTCATAAAAAAGCTATGGCCCGCTTCGAACTAATAGATATGATAAAGAGCAGACTCGTTGAAGAGGCATTGAACCACATAAGCAACAGTCTTGAATTCAAAAAGTGCCTGGATTGCATCATCGAGGGCACCAAAGACCCGTATTCTGCATGTGATGAGTTGCTATCGGCAAAGCTGAACTTTCTTGAGTGAACATGTCAGCTTTGCAGAAGCCCTCGGAACGGTAAGAGCAAAGCGGGAATGAGAAGGGACCCATGCGAGCCTTAGAAACAGAAATCCTGGTTATCGGGAGCGGTCTCGCGGGTCTCAGAGCAGCGATCGCGGCAGCGCGTAACGGGGTCTCCACAATCCTTGCCAGCAAATCGTCGATAGGAGCGGGATGTAACAGTATTCTGGCGGGCGGAGGTTTTGCCATGGCAGTGTCCGGGTTTACCGCGGAGGATCACGCCAGGGTAACCTTGGACGCAGGACAGCACGTAAATGACCGCAGGCTCGTGCAGAAGCTGGTCCAAGACGGCGCAAAGGAAGCCGATTTTCTGAAAGAGGTAGGCGTCGGTCTGTCGCCTCAGGCTTTCGGATGCAGGGTCGATACAGAGACGAACGCAGGCGGCAGGATAAATGGCGGAAATATCCTGATGAAGAAAATTGCGCAGGCGGCACGCGGGTACGAGCATATCCGCCTTATTCCTTATTTCTTTGTGTACAGGATTCTTCTCTCAGGCGATACAGTGTGCGGAGCGATAGGGTTCGAGAAAGATGGTACCCCCTGCCTGATCTCCTGCAAAGCGATTATTCTCGCTACCGGAGGTGGCGCGGGAATCTATGCCCGAAACGATAATTCTAAGGGTATCATAGGCGATGGATATGCCCTGGCACTGGAGGCAGGCCTTTCGCTCGCAGATATGGAATTTGTGCAATTTTACCCTTTGGGTTTTGCCGAGCGCGGATTGCCCAGCACCATTATTTTTCCGCCCATTCCTGCCGAAGCATGGATGCACGACGCTGAAGGCAACGATCTTCTAAAAAAACATCGAATCGAAATGAACCTGCACGACTTCGTCATTGCCGCGCGGGACCGGGCATCATACCTGATCTATAAAGAGTCGCAACAAGGCGCTGTTTTTCTGAACTACACGCACGTTCCTGATGAGAAATGGGCGGAATATCCCCTGACGCTCTTTCCGAGACAGCGCTTCAATTTTGAGGAAAAGCCATTCCAGATAACTCCAATGGCCCATTTTTTTATGGGAGGTGTCAAGATAAGCGTCTCGACTGAGACGGATGTGCGAGGCCTCTTTGCCGCAGGCGAAGTGACAACAGGTGTTCACGGCACGAACCGTCTGGGTGGAAACGCACTCACTGAATGCCTGGTCTTTGGTGCGGAGAGCGGCGTTTGTGCGGCGGACTATGCGAAAAACGCCCGGTTCAAACATGCTACTTTTAAGGCGGACCAGTGGCTGGGTTCACTACTCGGGAAAAAGACCCATGCAAACACGAGGGCAGCGCTTTCAGGTATAATGCGTAGCGTGCGCGATATTGCGTGGAAATATGCCGGCCCCGTTCGTAATGAAACTGGAATGAGAAAGGGCCTATCTCTTCTGGAAGAGACGACAATGGCGTTCGAGCGTGTGGCGGTGGATACCACGACCGATCTTATTTCGAGAAAAGAGGTGGCAAACAGCCTCCTCCTCACCAAAGCCATTCTTCTGTCATCGCTTGCCAGGCAGGAGAGCATAGGCGCTTTTCAACGCGATGACTACCCGCAGCGCAGCACATCAGCTTCTTTCAGGAGAATTTTCGTCAGATTGGACGAGAAAGAGAATGCGCTGAAAGTCCATGAATCGTACGAGCCTTTGACTGGGGAGCTGGTGAACGTTATCGGCGCAGAAGGCGCCCGGGGGTGATTATGAAGACGGAAGACAGACTGGCCGAATATGTGTGCGGCGCGACATTTGCGGATGTACCGATAGACGCCATGGAGGTCGTTAAGAACCAGTTATTGACGGTTCTCGGAACGACCATTGCCGGGGCTTCAGCCGAAGGCTGCGAACCGCTTGTCGATTTTTACAGGGAATTGGGCGGGAAAGAGGAGGCTACGATCCTGATCCATGGTGGAAAGGTGCCGGCGCAGAGCGCAGCACTCGTGAACGGTGTCATGGCGAGAGCCCTCGATTTTTGCGATGCCCTTGCCCCCGGAGCCCATATAGGTTCCTCCCTCGTGCCCGCTGCACTGGCCGCAGTGGAACTGGCAGGCGGTTGCAGCGGAACAGAGTTCCTCACGTCCCTTATCATAGGAACGGAGGTGGGCGTCCGGTTGAATCTCACCGAATCGACATACGACGGGTTCGACCCGACCGGCGTGTGTGTCGTATTTTCATCAACAGCGGCAGCAGCCCGCATATTGGGTCTCAATCAAGGCCAGACGCTTAATGCACTTGCTTTAGCATTCAACAGGTGCGCAGGCAGCTTCCAGAGCAACGTGGACGGATCGCTGGCCGTGAGGGTTATCCAGGGATGGGTCGCTGAAACCGGACTGATGTGCGCGCGATTCGCAAGCCTTGGGATCACCGGTCCCAAGAACTTCCTTGAAGGCGTTTACGGCTATTTCCATCTCTTCGGCAGGGACAGGATCGATCCTGAAACCGTCGTAGCAGGCCTGGGGAGCAGGTTTGAGCTTCACAAGGTGCTCTTCAAGAAATATCCCAGCTGCGGTCTCACACTTGGACAGCACTGACGTCATACTCGGCCTCGCGCAAGAATATGGTATCGACCCGGCCGGGATCGATCGTATCGAGGTGACGGTGCCGCCTTATGCCTATAAGCTGGTGGGACACCCTTTTCAGCTTGGAAGCAACCCGAAGGTGAACGCACAGTTCAGCATCGCATATTGTGTAGCGAACGCCCTGCTCAGGAAGTGTTCAAAGCTGCCCCATTTTGAGGAATCAGCGATAAAAGACCCTGCTGTTCTGGAGCTTGCAAAAAAAGTCCGCGTCATTTCTGATGCGGCCCTGGAGGCACGAGGACACACGCCTCTGGACATGCGCGTCGTTATGCTCGATGGGAGAATCTATGAAAGGGGAATCGATATTGCTCCCGGCTTCCCCGGCAACCCCCTGAACAAAGAGGATCACGAGCAGCGCCTCAGAGATTGTGTTGCGTTCGCAAAGAAGCCACTTCAAGAGCAGAAGATAGGCGAGATCATAAAGTCGGTCGATTCGTTGGAGAAGATAGAAGATGTGCGAAATCTGATCCCGCTGATGCTGTTGTAGTCTATTGTTCACGCCGGAGGTATGATGATGAACGTTGTCGACTCTATCAGGAAATTCGGTCGCATCTCTCCCTCTGCCCTGGCTTTTATTGAGGTAAGGCCTGTAACAGGGACCAGAGAAGAGATGACCTGGGCTCAATTTGAAGAAAGGACGGAACGGCTGGCCCGCGCCCTTATCGACCGGGGCGTGCAGAAGCATAGTAAGGTTTTTCTACTGGGCAGGAATTCATTGCGGTGGCTTGAAGCCTATTTCGCGATCCTGAAGACAGGCGCCTGGGCTGTGCCTTTAAATTTCCGTTTTACCGATGAGGATATCAGACACTGCGCGAAAGTTGCCGAACCCTTCATCTTTATTTTTGATCGGGAGTATGAAGGAAGGATCGAAGGGCTCATTGCGGAGCTTTCAACGGTGAAACACTATATCGCCATCGGCACTGACAAACCCGAAGGAGTTCAATCGCTGGAGCAGATCATCGAGGAGACTGCCCCATCAACGGTCCAAGTCCCGTTGTCTGATGAAGATGAATGCGCTCTCTATTTCACTTCCGGCACGACAGGGACCCCAAAACCAGTGCTCCTTTGCCACAAGAACTTGATGGGCGTAGCGATTACGGAAGCGAGTAATCATAATTTTGTCGACACTGACCGTTTCCTCATGATGCCTCCACTTTACCACCTGGCCATCGGACATTTGCTTGGGGGAATGGTGGCCGGCGCATGCAGCGTGCTTCTCACCGAGCAGATCAGTCCGCAGTACATAGTTGAAACGATAGCACGAGAGCGCGTATCGAGCGTGTTTCTGCTCGTGCCCTGGACGGCCGATCTCCTCGATGCCCTCGACAGAAAACAGATAAGGACAGAGGAGTATGATCTCAGCTGCTGGCGGGAGACTTTCATGGGGGCACAGCCTATACCGCCGAGCCTGGTTCAAAGGTTGAAGGGATATTTCCCCGACATGGAATACGAGACCACCTATGGATTGAGCGAGAGCTCCGGCCCGGGAGTGATTCATCTCGGAATCCAGAACGAGAGAAAAGTCGGTGCCATCGGCAAACCCGGCCTTCTGTGGGACGCGAGGATAGTCGATGCAAGGGGAGAAGATGTGCGGCGAGGGGAAGTAGGAGAAGTCATCTTGAGAGGAGCGGGGGTTATGAAGGAGTATTACAGGAACCCGGAGCTCACAGCCCAGGTTATAAAGGACGGCTGGCTCTATACGGGCGACCTGGGACGTTTCGATGAAGAGGGCTTCATCTATCTTGTGGACCGGAAGAAAGACCTTGTGATCAGTGGCGGTGAAAATGTCTACCCGGTAGAAGTCGAGGAGGTGATCCGTAGACACCAGAAAGTGCATGACGTGGCGGTGATCGGCACGCCCGACGACAGGCTCGGAGAAATAGTGACTGCGGTGATACAGCCGAGGAGTGGAGAAGTGCTGGATGAGGAGGAAATAAAGCGTTTCTGCGAGGCGAATTTGCCGCGCTACAAACGCCCGCGCCGGATCATCTTCGCCGATGTGCCCCGGAACCCGGCGGGGAAGATAGAAAAGCCAAGACTCAGAGAGCTTTACCGGTAACTCTTTACTGAGTTTCCTGAGTTCTCTACTCCATAATTGCATAACTGGCCGTGAATATAGGGAAGGAAGGCAGGACGGAACCGTTCCCGTAAGCGAAGCCTTGCGGGAGCCTCTCGGGTACCCCGCTTACAGGCGGAGGGAGCGGTCCCGCTGAGGGCGGGATGTCGAGGATTGTCTGAGCGCTAAGTCCGCCATCGTGGCGGAACGTGCGCGAGTTCCGCAGACAAGCGGAGGGAGCCTTTTGCGGGGTGAGAGGCGGAGCACCGAGCGAGCGTCGGGAACGGTGGAGTCCGGCCGGCGGCAAAACTCAGGAAATTCCAGACTCTTTATTATTGACAATACAACGTCGACGTGTAAAAGTTGAATAAGTTTAAATACTAACTGAGAGGGGGGTTCGTATGAAAAAGGAGCATGGCGTACTGTTTTTGATCGCGGTTTTTTCTCTGTTCTGTTTCTGTTTTACAGCCTCGAACGGTTCTGCAGCAGAGGTCATCACCCTCAAGTTCTCCAATTTCTTCCCCGCTCCGCATGCCAATAGCATCATAGCGGATCAGTGGTGCAAGGAGGTGGAGAAACGCACTAACGGGCGTGTCAAGGTCAACTATTTTCCGGGCGGTACCCTCACTCCGCCGCCTCAGACCTACGATAGCGTGGTCAAGGGGATCGCTGATATTGGGGAGAGTGTGATGGGATACACGAGGGGCAAGTTCCCATTTTTTGAGGTGGTCGATCTGCCGCTTGCGTACAAGAGTGCCCTCGTGGCGTCAAGGATGATCAACGAGCTCAATAAGAAATTCACACCGAAAGAACTTGACGAAACGCATGTGCTCTATCTTCACGCGCACGGCCCGGGAATTCTGCACACCAAGAAAGCTGTCAACAAGCTGGAGGACGTGAAGGGCATGAAGATCAGGTCCACAGGCCTGAGCGCCAAGATTGTCCAGGCGCTCGGCGGTGCCCCTGTGGGCATGTCGATGAATGAGGCGTATGATGCCCTTTCAAAAGGGGTTGCGGACGGCATCCTGAGCCCGAACGAAGCGCTCAAAGGATACAAGCTGGGTGAAGTGACCGCCTACACCACTGACAGTTATGGGTGTGCCTATTCATCCGCCTTCTTCGTCGTCATGAACAAGGCCAAGTGGAATGCTCTACCAAAAGACGTGCAAGGCATCATAGAAAAGATCAACCAGGAGTGGATAGACAAACAGGGCAAGCTCTGGGATGACATCGACATCGAGGGAAAAGAGTTCGCGGTCAAGCAGGGTATGAAGTACATCTCGCTCTCGCCTGAAGAAGATGCCCGGTGGGCGAAGGCAGTACGCCCGATCCTTGACGATTACGTCAAGGAAGCCAAGGCGAAAGGGCTGCCAGGCGAGGAAGCTCTGAAATTCTGTCTCGATTACTTGAAGGCGAACCAGAAGTAGATTCTCACGGGCAAGTCCCGTGGTGCTTTTTCGCATACGCGCTGGGGGGCGCGAGTCCCTGTAAATAGAGAGCGTGCGCAGCGCCCCCTGCGGCACAGGTTTTACCTCCTGGCTTGAAGCAACGGGCGGCATCGCTACCCGATCCTCTCTGGGCTCTTCAGCCTCACACTATTTATCGTAAGCCATTCTGAGCTGTCCGCCCCAGCGTGACAAACCGTGTAAATCGCGCGTCGAGAGTGGCGCGACGACATCGCGCCCTGACGCCACGCCATCGCCCCGTTTTCTGATCCTTCATAGCTGGCTACCCAAAGACAGCCTTGTCTCACGCCCACTCGTCCGCAGCGGCGGACTCGTTCGAGGCCGTAGAGGCCGCGAAGGAAAAGCCGCAGAGGAAGACAAGACTGTCTCACACAGAGATCGCAGAGTTCACGGAGAAGTACGGGAATCTTTGAGTAATGGCAAAGTCAGTCTGCCGCGAAGCGGCGGACAATAGAGATCCAGGTATCCGCGACTAATTCGCGCGCAGCGCGATGCGATGCGAAGAATTCTCTCCGAGAATTCCGAGCATGCATGCACATACTCTTAAGTCTTCCCTCCTGTCTTAACTCTGCGACTCTGCGGCCTCTAGTGATAGCGCAGCATCCTGTAAGGACCGAAGGGAACGGGCGTGAGGTAGGAGGATATTTTGGTAACAGGCGTCGACAGCCGGCGCACGCCGATTGTAGCTGAGCCACCGACCCGAAAGACCCGCAAGGAAACCATACTGTATTACATTAATAAGCATATAATGGCTGATGGCTATATATATTTTATATGTAACTGAACTTTTTGCTTGACATCGCAGCATAACCGGATTATTAGTATATAATACAGAGCGATATAATGGGAAAGAGAAAGGCAGACAAAGACAAAAAGTCGGTCCCCGTGGTGGTTCGCTTGAGCAAGACAGAGTACGAGATGGTGGAGAAGAGGGCTTCCGGTCTCGGGATGAATGTCTCTACATTCCTGAGATTGCTTATACGCAAGGGAAGGATAGAACTCGACGACAGGGAGCAAAAAATCTAAAGAAAGGAGGGATTACGATGCCCGCAAAGAAAAAAGCAGCACCGAAGAAGAAAGCTCCTGCGAAGAAGAAGTAAGCAAGGCAAAGAAAGAAACCACGGAACGGCTGACGGGAAGAAGGTGGTAAACGTGGCATACCCGCAGCTTGTGGAAAGGGGGCCATGAGGTTGATACACCGAAGGCCCCCTTTGCTTATGTCTGTGCAAGATTCAGGCAGAGGGGTTATTCCCCCTTTAGGTTCGCGGCCATGCAAGCCCCGATGTACCTTCGCACCTTGGACCGGGGCTGATACACGCCTGTATGACCATCACAGAGTATATCTGCATTGAGGGCGAGCAACTTCTCCGCTGAGCTTCGCCAAGCCACTGGATCGCAATCAAACTCTTCAAGAAGTGGTGCACCCAGGTCCTGAGCAAAGAGTACTCTCTTTTCACCCACGTCCGCATAGACGGAGATCGATCCGGGCGTGTGGCCCGGCGTGTGGAGGCAGACCAATTCCTGGTTGGCGAAGGTGAGCCGCTTCTCCTCGCCGCTCATAGTAACATCTATGGGGAATGGCCGAAAAACCTTTTCAAAGCAAAATGCCGCCGTAAGCCTGTTATCACCTCGTGCCACAATTGCCGCGTCAAGCTCGTGCATCACGAGGCGGGACCCAAAGCGACGACGAAACGGATCGGCTCCCCCTATGTGGTCTACGTGGCAATGCGTCAGGATGACTGTTGATACGTTATGCGGATCGAAGCCCTGCTGCTCTATCTGTGACGCCAGCAGATCAATGCTTTCGCCGAATCCCGCGTCGATCATGACCAGTTCTCCGAGGTCGAGGAGGTAGACCGAGCAGTCCCGAGGATCGGTGATGTCGGAACCTGCCACCTTATAGATTTGCATATGCACTCCGAATAGGCGTACCTTGAAAACCCCGTACGCATTTCAGTGAAATCGGTCTGTCGTACCAAGTTGCATTCAAAAATAGACCAAGGCGACCGGCCGGGTAGACTCGATAGACGAAGCATCCATTGTACAGACGGAGGCCGTACGAACGACGCATCGCTTGAGGAGCGGACTTCGCCCTGAGGAGCTCTTCCTGAAGGCAGCTTCGTTAAGGCATGCACAGCAAACGATCGTTAGACGATCGGCCTACGGCCTTGAGGCATTTGTCTTAAACCCGAGCGCTAGCGGGGACCAGTTTAGCGGGGAATTGACTGTCGAGCGAAGCGAGACTGCTAACGGTCCGCAAGAGGCGCTGCTGACGGCACACCAGCTTCTGTGGTAAGCTGCTGTGACCGGGAGCGGAACATGGAAAAGCAAGTGCCGGGTGCAGGCAAGAGCAGCTTTGACCTGATCGACGCAGGAGAACTTTTCGAGAGACTCAGTATTGAAAAGGCCAGCACGTTCGTCGACCTTGGTTGCGGGCGGGGAGAGTACGCAATCGAGGCAGCCGCGCGCATAGGAGAAGGAGGCACGGTTTACGCCATAGACATCTGGGAAGAGGGACTTGTCGTCCTGGACACAGAAGCAGAGTTCCGGGGCCTTTCGCAACTGAAGGTGCTCGCTGCAGACATCTGCGCCACGCTGCCCCTTCAAGATCAGAGCATCGATGTCTGCCTTGTTGCTACGGTCTTGCATGATCTGGTCCGGGAAGGTTGTGCTGATGGGACGCTCGACGAAGCACGCAGAATCTTGCGGCCTCAGGGCATGCTTGCAATTGTTGAGTTCAAGAAATTCGACGGCCATCCCGGGCCTCCGATCGATGTAAAGCTCTCTCCCGATCAGGTGGAGCAGATCGTTGCCACGCACGGGTTCACAAGGAAGGAATTCGCAGAGATAGGGCCCTACAATTATCTCATCACATTCCGCCCGCCCGTCACGCGCAACAATGCGTGACCGATAGAGGTGCGCTCGCAGATTCCCGCTGGCGAGCCTGGTACCCACGAAGTGGGTGGGTCGGTGTCCCGGCAATTGACAGACCAGGTTTCCGACTTACAATAAGTGAGGATGGATCGATAGGGAAAGTCAGAAAAGGAGGGAAAAGATTTCATGGCTAGAGAACAATGCGTCAACGCAGCAACAGCACTCTCATTCCTCGTGGGAGGTCTCATAGGAGTGGGTATTGCGTTCCTCTTGGCGCCGCAATCCGGGGAGATAAAGAAAAGGATAAGGAGTGCTGTTGGAAGAAAGGAAAAGTTGACCAGAGAGCAGGTCATCGAAGAAGGGATCCAGTGTGCTGTGCCGGAAGGGGCTGACATGCGCTATCCCCGACAGGGAGAGGAGGAGTAATACCAATTCGTCTTCACGTGTATACCTTCGTTGTCCTTACAGGATGCTACGCTATCGCTGCGTCGCCCTCCTCGACGTACTTCTAGTACGCCTGCGTCCTTACAGGATGCTACGCTATCGGCTCCTCGCTGCCGCCTCGGTCTTCGCATGAATACGAATTGGTATAGGCCCCTGATACGGAGCGACTGGTCGGAGCTTTGGTTGGGGCCGGTCACTTTCTTAAGTAGCTAAGGCAAGCATGATAAAGCCGGCGAGCATAAGGCTTGCACCGAGAAAGCGTTCCCCTATCCCCGATTCCTTGAACAGAATGAACCCGTAGAGCACACCTATCAGGACAGCCAGTCTCCTGACCGATATGAGGTACGCCACCTTCGTGAGGCTCAGGCCCACAACATACGAGATCGTTGCGACAAATTCCCAGATACCCGGAAGAATCGCCGCCTTGGCAATCTCCGCGCGCCTCACCAGCTTCCACTCTTTCTTCGTGATGTAAAGAGTCACCGGTGTGAGGAGAAGGAAAAAACCTGTCCAATAGGTGATCGCAAAAAAAATGGGTGACGAGTGAGTAATAGCCTTCTTACCGAGCGATGCGGTAATGCTGTAGATGAATGCCACGACTATCATGTAGACTGAGCCCCGCTCCCTGAAAATGGCGGCAAAAGGCTGGAAGATACCCTTCTTGAACTCCCTGATGTTGAGTGTGTAGCCGCCAATGGTGATGCAGACTATGCCCAGCGCTCCCAGCGCCGAGACTTTCTCCCCGACGAGCAGATAGGAAACGCCGATAAGAAAGACCGGGGTAAGTGAGAGAAAGGGCAACGTGAGGCTCAATGGCGAGCTTTTCAGGGCCTTGATGTAAAGAATAATCGCTACGATCTCCAGTGGAAGCGCGATGGAGATGGAGCCATAGAACTCGGGATCGATTCGCGGGATGGGCGTAACGGGCAGGGTGGCCAGCAGCAGGATGGTTGCCACAAGGTAGGCGAGCCACGTGACAAGGTACTCGTTGTGCTTCACAAACACTTTCTTGAGCAGTGCGTTATTTGTCGCAAGCGAGAAGGCAGACAAAAGACCAAACAAGATCCAGAGGTGTTCCATTACGAGATAATCTATCGGAAAGGGCGGAGATTATCCAGTTGACGAGTATTTGTAGAGCCTTGGGCATAGCGATCAGGGGTTGACTTTCTCGCCGGTTACAGTAAAATGGTGTTCGGCGACAAAAGAAGGGTCTGAAAATCTCAGGAGGTAACAGCATGACGACTGACGAGCTGGCGGAGCTTTTCCTGGCTTCTCTGTACGATATGGCAGAGGCTGCTCCCCACCCCTATTTTCTTTTTACCATGAATGAGTTTGCTCCACGGATGGGTATTAGCGACATGGCAGAGTTACGCAAAGCAATAAGCCTTCTCGAGGATAAGGGCCTGGTCTATCTCGCGTCGACGGACGCGTGGGGAGGCATCAGTGCCGGGATCACCATGGAAGGCTCGGTATTTGTGGAGAAAGGTGGAGAGACGGGTATCATCGAGCGTTTTCGCACAAGACCCTTCCTCGATTGGCATCGTGCCAGAGAGCGAAATCTCCACTCCCCTTTAGATGGCAGTCTCCCGAACGGACAGCGCCGCCAACGCCTCCATCACAGCCTCCAATTTCCGACCACACAGGGGGGATGCTGGACGCAGTCTTGTCGGAAATGGCAACCGCTGTCCAGAATGATAGTACGATGGAGCCTTCCACACGAAGGGACCTCCTCGCGGACATTGAAACGTTGGGAATACAGCTTTCGAAGCGGACAAAGAACCAGGCCATCATCATGGCCATTCTCGATAACCTGTCCGGATTTTCCTCTCTTGCGCCCCTCGCAAGGCTTGTGTTCCGTTTTTTGGGTGAATAGAGGCAGCGGACCGAAGGAGCATCCGGACACTTTTCTACAAAAGGAGGAACACGTATGGATCGAAGGACGTTTTTGAAAACGCTTGTGGCAACGGGAGGAGCAACGCTCTTTGCGTCTAGTGCGCATGCTCTAAAGTTGTTCCCGAGTCCGGGCAAGAAAAAATGGGCGGTGCTTTTCGGATCACGATACGGAAGTGCCCGAGACGCATCCCTCTGGATCTCGGAAGGGATGGGAGGGATTGCGGATGTGTTCGATGCCCGGGAGAATCCCGACCTTTCAGCATTTGACGCGATCGTCGTCGGTTCCGGGATTTACATGGGCAAGATCGACCAGCACCTTGCCGCCTACCTCGCGAAGAACGGACCTGCTCCTTTCCAATCGAATTAAGGCACTCTTCGTCGTGTGCGGTCAGGGCGACACCCCAAGGGCACGGGGATTCGTCGAGGCACTCGCAAAATCCTGCGGAGCAAATCCTCCTCTGACAAAGGTCTTCCCCGGGAGGCTGACCAAGCGGCTCCTCAGCGCGGAGGATTACAAGATCGAAGAGGAGGTCTGCCAAGAAGTATAAACAGCCTTACGAGGATTATGATCGTCTCCAAAGAAAAGACTGCTTGAAATTCGGGGAAGAAATACTTATGAAAGAGTAGTAGGTCCGCTGAGAGAGAGGTGAGCCCCGCCGTCAGTGAGAGACGAGCAGACCGGTTCGTGAAGGCGTCGGAGAAGGAGATAGAATGAGCGGAATCTTTGGATTCATCGGTAAGGGCAATGCGTTCGTTGAGGTGAGGACCGGCCTGGAGAATCTTTCTCACAGAGGACAGGAAAGTTGGGGCATTGTGTCGGGACTAAAGGATGGCTCTTTCTCGGAAGTGAGAAGAATAGGATCAATTTTTCAAGGGTCGCCCCTCAGTCGATTGCACGCCGGCTCCGTTGCTATCGGTCAGGTCCGTTATCCTACAGCAGGAGAAGCCAGTGAGCGCAATTCGCAGCCCATAGTCGGCAGCTCCAGGAAAGAAAAAATTGCGGTCGTCCATAATGGCCATATCCCCAGATACAAACAGTTGATGGAGGAGATCGGCGGCCTTTTTCAAACGGAGACCGACACAGAAGTTATTCTTCAAATGATTGCGCGGGCTGAAGGCAAGACGCTGCTGGACAAGATGAAGCAGACGTTGGGTTTTCTGGGCCGGGAGGCGGCTTTCAGCTTGATATTTCTGCATAGAGGAAAGCTGATAGCCGCCCGCGACCCGTTCGGGTTCAGGCCCCTTTCAATCGCGAGAAGGGGGGAAGAGGGAGACTACGAGTGGGCCGTAGGTTCTGAAACGTGCGCTTTTCACGACCGGTTCGAGTGGATAGGGGATGTTGAGCCCGGGCAAATCGTACTTATTGACGCAGACCAAGCCAGGACAGTCTCTTTCGCCTCGCCCACCCCCCGACCTTGTATGTTGGAATGCCTCGATTTTGCTTCTCCTGCGAGCCAGGTCTTTTCAACAAATATCTATGAATTTCGGGAAAAGGTTGGAGCCAGGTTGGGGAAAGACGAAAGCCAGAAGGCTGATATGGTTGTTCCCATCCCAAGGGCAGCCATACCCGGCGCATTGGCCTTTCACGCCGTTACTCAGATACCTTATAAGCAAGCCATCAGTACCATTGGCGAAATCGGCAGGATTTTCATAGTTTCAAAAGAAAAAGACAGGTTGGAAAAGGCAGAGAAAAAGTTTCAGATTAACCGGGAGATAGTGAAGGGAAAAGAGATATTGCTGATCGATACGCTTTTGGTCCGAGGGTCAACAGCCATGATCTTGATCCCCAAGTTGCGCGAGGCAGGAGTAAAGAAAATTCATTTCCGCCTCACTGCGCCGCCTCCGCGCTTTCCCTGTCTTATGGGCATGGCGATGGCCAAGCCGGGGGAGTTATTGGCGACGAATCGTACTGACTCGGACCTGAAAAATTTACTGCATGTAGATACCTTCCGGTATCTCAGGACCGAGGAACTGAGGGAACTGACCGGTACAAATTTCTGTGATGCGTGTTTGACGGGCAAGTATCCCTTTGCCGTTTGAATGCAATGGGTAAAACGGGTGGCGACTACGCCTAATATCCGCGGTTCTCGTCCCGCATCAATCAGCTCCACCGATTGAGCATCACCTATGAGACTCTCACAAAGGACCGGCAGAAAGCGGTTGCCCGTCTCCGGCCTTTATGCTCTAATGCACTACCTCCTCGCTCACGGCCGCACAAAGGCTCTGATTATCTCTATAATCAATAGGAACATCAACAATCACCGGACCAGTTAAGCTCAGGGCTTTGGAAAGGACAGGGGCAATTTCATCGGCCTTGTTGATTCGCAGTCCCGTTGCACCGAAGGCTTCTGCAAATTTCACGATGTCTACTTGTCCGAATTCTACCCCGAAAGAACGGCCATATTTGAGTTTCTGCTGTATCTTCACCATATCATAGCTCCCGTCGCGCCACACGAGGTGGACGAAGCTGCACTTTTCACGTACCGCCGTTTCCAGTTCCATTGCTGAGAATAAGAAGCCCCCGTCTCCTGACATCGAAATCACCTTTTCTCCGGGACGTGCGAATGTGGCTGCAATGGCCCAGGGGAGCGCCACACCCAATGTCTGCTGACCGTTGCTGAAGAGCAGGCGACGAGGTTCATAGCTGTTGAAATATCTGGCCATCCATACATATAGTGAACCTACATCGCATATCACAGTGACATCGTCAGCTATAAGGTTTCGTAGTTCATATATGACGCGCAGCGGGTGCAAAGGGAACCCTGATTGCTCTGCACCCAATACTTTTGCTTCAAGGAGAGCATCCTGAACCTCCAGCACGAACGGGTTTGCCGTAGGGTCATCACTACGGGGTCTGAGCTGCCTTGCAAGTTCGTCAATATTCGTCGCAATTTCTCCAAGGAGTTCGATTTCAGGCTGATAGTACCTATCAATAACAGGGATGTGGTTATCTATGCTGATAATAGTCCCTTCTCTGCCTTTGTTCCATGTTTCCGGATCGTATTCAACGGGGTCAAATCCAACGGTGATTACTACATCAGCCTTTTTTAAGAGCCTGTCGCCCGGCTGGTTCTGGAATATTCCGAGACTGCCGGCATAACAGTTAAAAAGCTCTCTGGGGAGCACGCCGGATGCCTGGTAGGTGTTAACAAACGGCATTGGGTATTCGTTCAGCAGCCTTCTTAATGCCTGTGCTATTTCTGGCCTGCTCGCAGAAACTCCCGCAAAAACAACAGGCATTTTTGCAGAGCTGATGATCGCAGCGGCATTTTTCACAGCGCCTACACTGAATGTACCTTCGCCGCCTGGATGTAAGGACTTGATCGGAGTGGCATCGACGGCGCCTGTAAGGACATCCTGGGGAAGACTGATGAATGAAGCCCCCAAGGGAGGTATTGCGCTCTGGCGGAACGCATTAACCACAACCTCCGGGATGCTGTTGCCGTCATAGACTTCAACTGCGTACTTGGTAACGGGTTGCATAACACCGACATTATCAAGGCACTGATGCGTTTTTATATGTCTCATGCCGCGCCGGACATTCCCCCCTAAGGCTACAACGGGGTAACCATCACAAGTTGCAGTCGAAAGGCCGGTAGTAAGATTTGTTACGCCGGGACCCGACGTGGCAAGACATACTCCGGGTGTGCCCGTTAAGAGCCCAACCATTCCTGCCATGAATGCCGCATTCTGTTCGTGGCGGCACAGAATTAAACGTGGGCCATGGTCGGCAAGCACATCAAATATGGTGTCTACCTTGGCACCAGGGATGCCAAAAATATATTGCACTCCTTGTTCTTCAAGACATTGTACCAGTAATTCTGCCCCGTTCCTTGGCTTGTTGATGCCTTTTTTGTCCATGGGGTACCTCCTTTTTCAATGCTCTGCTTTATCCAGATCATTGCCGACATCACGTGCCAGATCGGCGGTAAGGTAGTCAAGGGTTATAGGTAATCCAACATCCAGTTTCGGTACATGCTGGATGCCTATTGTTACCCTTTCCAAGACACATTCGATTAAATGCCCTCCATGTTGGCGGTCTTCGCTGAGGAAGTGCAGGTGGTAGCCGGGCGCATTGAGCGATTCCATAAAACGGGGGGTATAGAATCCTGCCAGACATCCCCGGACATCATGAAATTCGAAAACCGGCTGATTCTTTGTCGCTTCAACGAGTGGTCTGTAATTTTCTGACCGTGGTACTACCCTGGTTTTTACATGACTGAACGTTCCATCAATACGAATTGCATATAGCATGTTTTCCGATGGTATGAGGGTGTTCAGGAGGTCATAAAAGCCTTTAGAGGTGTTACTATTTTCAAGGTCGTCAAGGGTATCGGGTTTAAAAAATGTGACACATGCAAAGGGCGACTTTTCATCGTCTTTTACATGGTAAACATTACCGTCAGATCTTATCTGATAGACATATCCATCGAGAAGAACCATCTCTCCATCTAAAAAGTTAAATGTTCCAAGGCCGAAATCCCCGTGTTTTTTTATGTCTGCCATTGTAGTGTTTTCTACGTAAAGTCCCTCAACCAGTGCGTTGATGGGTGCAGATAGATACACGGCATTATCCTTCGACGTGTCAACGAGAAACTGCCGCAGCGCCTTTTCGATTAACTCCGTTGGCGAGCAACCCGTTCGTTCTGAAGATATTCTCAGTTGATTCAGGAGGTCTGGCGGTAAAAAAGGCACAAACATTGAGAGGTTTTCTTGGTCATCAGCCATAAATCCCCTCCCTTATAATGTAATTGTATCATGAAACCATCCTCAAGGTAAGAACTTACCGATCAAAGAAAACAGAGGCCCGATTTTTCAATAACGCATTTTCACTATACTGATCCCGGTTTGATAACATTCCCCAATCGGATTTCTGATGTGCCGCAAAGTGAATCCCATTGGGCAGGCTTACGTATGAATGAGCACAATACATTGACTAAAAAGACGATTTTGTACATAATATTCCTGGCTAGATGAATCAATATGCTGTTTGGGAGAGGCACCAAATGGACCATATTGCAATCATAAACAAAGTGCCGAGTAGTCATTACTCCAGCGATAGCTCCCGAACCTGATTGAGCCTAATCACTAGCCAGGAGGATAGCATGGAGATAATGGAAAAGAAGATCGGCAGTGTAAGTGTCGTTGCTTTGGGTGGCCGTCTCGATGCCTACGTCTCTAGCGATGTCGAACAGAAACTGAACGCCCTCGTTGATGCTGACGAGGTATGCCTCGTGGTAAGTCTGGAGAGGCTTGATTACATAAGCAGCTCCGGTTTGAGGGTACTTCTGGCTTCCCTCAAGAAGGTCAGAAAACGGGACGGTGACATCAAGCTCGCCTGCATGAAGCCTCACGTCAAAGAGGTTTTTGATGTCGCCGGCTTCAGTCAGCTTTTCTCGATATACGATCTCGAAGATGTCGCGGTACAGGCATTCAACAAAAAATGAGTTTGGAATTTGCTGATCCGAGACTTTATATCGACATAGCGTCGCTTCGAGATGACCATGAAAGGCGACAAGTTCAAGCTTAAAGTCGAGGCAAACCTCGAGAACCTGTCCGTGATAAGCAGTGTTGTCTCGGAAGCCATGGAACAAGCCCACATTGATGCCGCTCTCATTCCCAAGGTCTTACTAGCTGTCGACGAAGCCTGCACAAACATCATTCTGTTTGCCTACCCAGAGCGGAAGGGATACATCCGGCTAGCCTGCTGTCTTAACGACGACGATTTTGTGATTTCCATAGAGGACAAGGGCAAACCCTTTAACCCTTGCTCCGTGCCGCCCCCTAAGTTAGATGTCAACTTGGATGACCGAAAAGTAGGGGGATTAGGTATTTACTTTATGCGAACGTTCATGGATGAAATTAGCTACAGGCATGACCCCAAGATAGGGAATCAACTCACCATGAGGAAGCATGTTGGAAGTAGGTCGGAACGGATGCCGGGGGGAGAGTAGGGGAGTCTGGACTAAGCAGGCATGGGTGCCATTTTGGCCAATCGACTTCAGGACAGTCTCATATTCTCTTGACACCTGCCCTCTCTGCTCCGTCCTGATCAAATAGCTCAGACAAGGAGTAGGCTAATGGATTTATCATAGGCAAGCTCTGGGGTATCTTTCATTAGACGGTCAACGTACATGGGCATTTCGATTCTATCTATTTTAATTGATCTGGTTAGAACCAGCAGTGTTCTTATGGTTTTTGCCTACCTGGTGAGCAGAACCAAATTTTTTACTAACCTGCTGGACAGGACAGTTGACTACAAGAGCGGGATCATAATGATGGTCTTGTTCGGCGCGCTCTCTATCTATGGTACCTATGGAGGCATTTTACTTGCTACTGGGGCGACAGCTCATGTTAGACACCTCGGGCCTACTGGAGCGATAGCTGAAATCAGAGACCTCGGGCCTATGATAGCCGGTCTGGTTGGCGGCCCGGTAATTGGTATGGGAGCAGGCCTCATCGGCGGTATACACCGCTATTTCGTCGGTGGTTTTCTGGCTGTTCCGTGTGCTGTTGCGACAGTTCTGGCGGGTTTGATAGGAGGCCTAATTTATCGTCTCAGGAAAGGTAATTTTCCCCATATCTGGCAGGTAATGCTCCTGGCTGTTGGCGTCGAACTAATGGATATAGGCCTGACCCTGCTCGTAGCCAAACCGTTCGATGAAGTTCTGACAGTTGCCAAGGAACTCACCGTACCGATCGTGGTAGCCAATGGTATAGGGGCTGGTATTTTTGCTTTTATTATCTGCAATGAGATAAATGAGAGAAAAACAACTGCCGACAGAGAAAAGTATCGCCGTGAGCTGGAGAGGAAAAAATTCGAAATAGAGACAGCGAGAAGTATACAGCAGACATTTCTGCCCGAGTCTACTCCCCGCTTAGAAGGATTTGATATGGCTGCCTTCAGTCTGCCAGCATTGGAGGTGGGTGGCGATTTTTATGATTTTATCCCGATTTCTCAAGATAAGTGGGGCCTTGTGATCGCAGATGTCTCTGGCAAAGGATTCCCCGCTGCCTTATTTATGGCATTATCACGGACATACGTTCGAGCCAATGCCATGGGTAAAACGACTGCCTCAGAGGCTATTTGCATGGCCAATAACCTTATTGCGAAGGATGCTAAGTCGGGCATGTTTGTAACCCTTTTCTATGCTATGCTCGACCTACAAAAGAAGCAGCTTCACTATGTCAATGCTGGCCATAATCCTCCTCTCTTATGCAAAGGGTACGGTGGCGATGTTGTGTTGCTTGATGCACAGGGAATTGCCCTGGGTGTTATGGATGAGATACAGCTTCAAGAGGTGGAACTCAATCTGGCTGATAATGATATTGTCGTTTTCTATACGGATGGGATAACCGAAGCTATAAATGGAAAAGAGGAGCAGTTCGGACAGGAAAGGCTGATCAAACTGATAACCCAAAATAGCAATTTACCTGCTCAAGAAATCATCGACAAGATAAAAAGCGCAGTCCTTGATTTTACCCAAGGACAAGCGCAATTTGATGACTTAACACTGGTAGTTCTTAAGTCTCTTCCGTTGAATCATGAATATGCAGGAAAGGAAAACCGGATACTATGCGAATCATAGGTCTGGGTGGTAGAATTGACGCCTATTCCTCAATTGATGTCAAAAATGGATGTTGGGGAGAAATGCAACAGAACGTGCGGTTAAAGACTTGACGTAACATCTTCAATGCAACAAACGAAACCTGTCGCCACGGATTTTTCGGAATCCTTGTATCGCAAAAATCCCATCGCCTGCACCTACAAGTCAGCAATTCTTAAAATGGAAAAAATTTGAGTATTACCAAACTGGAATAGAAGGTTCTTCTACGCCCCGCGACCGCCCGAGGCTGTGACGGTTCGGGTCGGGCAAGACTTACTGTCCAACCCGAACCGTCACGCAAACAGCGTCTCCGATCTGCTGCG
>CAWGEZ010000028.1:0-9233 GCA_963821605.1 uncultured delta proteobacterium
CTTGAGTGAATAGATTCGCAGAATCTATCTAGCGAGCACGGCGAGCGAGAGGGGGAGGCTCCGGCGGCTTTGCCGCGGGAGGGGGCGACGCGAGCCCCAGGGATAGATTGGCTTTGCAGAAATGTTTTGTCGGCACAGCTTATCCGGGATTGGAAGCCCTCGGAACGGTAAGAGCAAAGCGGGAATGAGAAGGGACCCATGCGAGCCTTAGAAACAGAAATCCTGGTTATCGGGGGCGGTCTCGCGGGTCTCAGAGCAGCGATCGCGGCAGCGCGTAGCGGGGTCTCCACAATCCTTGCCAGCAAATCGTCGATAGGAGGGGGATGTAACAGTATTCTGGCGGGCGGAGGTTTCGCCATGGCAGTGTTCGGGTTTACCGCGGAGGATCACGCCAGGGCAACCTTGGACGCAGGACAGCAGGTAAATGACCGCAAGCTCGTGCAGAAGCTGGTCCAAGACGGCGCAAAGGAAGCCGATTTTCTGAAAGAGGTAGGCGTCGGTCTGTCGCCTCAGGCTTTCGGATGCAGGGTCGATACAGAGACGAACGCAGGCGGCAGGATAAATGGCGGAAATATCCTGATGAAGAAAATTGCGCAGGCGGCACGCGGGTACGAGCATATCCGCCTTATTCCTTATTTCTTTGTGTACAGGATTCTTCTCTCAGGCGATACAGTGTGCGGAGCGATAGGGTTCGAGAAAGACGGTACCCCCTGCCTGATCTCCTGCAAAGCGATTATTCTCGCTACCGGAGGTGGCGCGGGAATCTATGCCCGAAACGATAATTCTAAGGGTATTGTAGGCGATGGATATGCCCTGGCACTGGAGGCAGGCCTTTCGCTCGCAAATATGGAATTTGTGCAATTTTACCCTTTGGGTTTTGCCGAGCGCGGATTGCCCAGCACCATTATTTTTCCGCCCATTCCTGCCGAAGCATGGATGCACGACGCTGAAGGGAACGATCTTCTAAAAAAACATCGGATCGAAATGAACTTGCACGACTTAGTCATTGCCGCGCGGGACCGGGCATCACACCTGATCTATAAAGAGTCGCAACAAGGTGCTGTTTTTCTGAACTACACGCACGTTCCTGATGAGAAATGGGCGGAATATCCCCTGACGCTCTTTCCGAGACAGCGCTTCAATTTTGAGGAAAAGCCATTCCGGATAACTACAATGGCCCATTTTTTTATGGGAGGTGTCCGGATAGGCGTCTCGACTGAGACGGATGTGCGTGGCCTCTTTGCCGCGGGCGAAGTGACAGCAGGTGTTCACGGCGCGAACCGCCTGGGTGGAAACGCACTCACTGAATGCCTGGTCTTTGGCGCGACGAGCGGCGTTTGTGCGGCGGAATATGCGGAAAACGTTCGGTTCAAACATGCTACGTTTAAGGCGGACCAGTGGCTGGGTTCACTACTCGGGGAAAAGACCCATGCAAACACGAGGGCAGCGCTTTCAGGTATAATGCGTAGCGTGCGCGATATTGCGTGGAAATATGCCGGCCCCGTTCGTAATGAAACCGGAATGAGAAAGGGCCTGTCTCTTCTGGAAGAGACGACAATGGCGTTCGAGCGTGTGGCGGTGGATACCACGACCGATCTTATTTCGAGAAAAGAGGTGGCAAACAGCATCCTCCTCACCAAAGCCATTCTTCTGTCATCGCTTGCCAGACAGGAGAGCATAGGCGCTTTTCAACGCGATGACTTTCCGCAGCGCAGCACATCAGCTTCTTTCAGGAGAGTTTTCGTCAGATTGGACGAGAAAGAGAATGCGCTGAAAGTCCATGAATCGTACGAGCCTTTGACTGGAGGGCTGGTGAATGTCATCGGCGCCGAAGAGCGCCCGGGGGTGATTATGAAGACGGAAGACAGATTGGCCGAATATGTGTGCGGCGCGACATTTGCGGATGTACCGATAGACGCCCTGCAGGTCGTTAAGAACCAGTTATTGACGGTTCTCGGAACGACCATTGCCGGGGCTTCAGCCGAAGGCTGCGAACCGCTTGTCGATTTTTACAGGGAATTGGGCGGGAAAGAGGAGGCTACGATCCTGATCCATGGCGGGAAGGTGCCGGCGCAGAGCGCAGCACTCGTGAACGGTGTCATGGCGAGAGCCCTCGATTTTTGCGATGCCCTTGCCCCCGGAGCCCATATAGGTTCCTCTCTCGTGCCCGCTGCACTGGCCGCAGCGGAACTGGCAGGCGGTTGCAGCGGTAGAGAGTTCCTCACGTCGCTTATCATAGGAACGGAGGTGGGCGTCCGGTTGAATCTCACCGAATCGACATACGACGGGTTCGACCCGACCGGCGTGTGCGTCGTATTTTCATCAACAGCGGCAGCAGCCCGCATATTGGGTCTCAATCAAAGCCAGACACTTGAATGCGCTTGCTTTAGCATTCAACAGGTGCGCAGGCAGCTTCCAGAGCAACGTGGACGGATCGCTGGCAGTGAGGGTTATCCAGGGATGGGTCGCTGAAACCGGACTGATGTGCGCGCGATTCGCAAGCCGCGGGATCACCGGTCCCAAGAACTTCCTTGAAGGCGTTTACGGCTATTTCCATCTCTTTGGCAGAGACAGGATCGATCCTGAAACTGTCGTAGCAGGCCTGGGGAGCAGGTTTGAGCTTCACAAGGTGCTCTTCAAGAAATATCCCAGCTGCGGCCTCACACTTGGAAGCACTGACGTCATACTCGGCCTCTGCGCAAGAATATGGTATCGACCCGGCCGGGATCGATCGTATCGAGGTGACCGTGCCGCCTTATGCCTATAAGCTGGTGGGACACCCTTTTCAGCTTGGAAGCAACCCGAAGGTGAACGCACAGTTCAGCATCGCATATTGTGTAGCGAACGCCCTGCTCAGGAAGTGTTCAAAGCTGCCCCATTTTGAGGAATCAGCGATAAAAGATCCTGCGCGTTCTGGAGCTTGCAAAAAAAGTCCGCGTCATTTCTGATCCGGCTCTGGAGGCACGAGGACACACGCCTCTGGACATGCGCGTCGTTATGCTCGATGGGAGAATTTATGAAAGGGGAATCGATATTGCTCCCGGCTTCCCTGGCAACCCCCTGAACAAAGAGGATCACGAGCAGCGCCTCAGAGATTGTGTTGCGTTCGCAAGGAAGCCACTTCAAGAGCAGAAGATAGACGAGATCATAAAGTCGATCGATTCGTTGGAGAAGATAGAAGATGTGCGAAATCTGATCCCGCTGATGCTGTTGTAGTCTATTATTCACGCCGGAGGTATGATGATGAACATTGTCGACTCTATCAGGAAATTCGGTCGCATCTCTCCCTCTGCCCTGGCTTTCATTGAGGTAAGGCCTGTAACAGGGACCAGAGAAGAGATGACCTGGGCTCAATTTGAAGAAAGGACAGAACGGCTGGCCCGCGCCCTTCTCGACCGGGGCGTGCAGAAGCATAGTAAGGTTTTTCTCCTGGGCAGGAATTCATTGCGCTGGCTTGAAGCCTATTTCGCGATCCTGAAGACAGGCGCCTGGGCTGTGCCTCTAAATTTCCGTTTTACCGATGAGGATATCAGACACTGCGCGAAAGTTGCCGAACCCTTCATCTTTATTTTTGATCGGGAGTATGAAAGAAGGATCGAAGGGCTCCGTGCGGAGCTTTCAACGGTGAAACACTATATCGCCATCGGCACCGACAAACCCGAAGGGGTTCAATCACTGGAGCAGATCATCGAGGAGACTGCCCCGTCAACGGTCCAAGTCCCGTTGTCTGATGAAGATGAATGCGCTCTCTATTTCACTTCCGGCACAACAGGGACCCCAAAACCGGTGCTCCTTTGCCACAAGAACTTGATGGGCGTAGCGATTACGGAAGCGAGTAATCATAATTTCGTCGACACTGACCGTTTCCTCATGATGCCTCCACTTTACCACCTGGCCATCGGACATTTGCTGGGGGCAATGGTGGCCGGCGCATGCAGCGTGCTTCTCACCGAGCAGATCAGCCCGCAGTACATAGTTGAAACGATAGCACGAGAGCGCGTATCGAGCGTGTTTCTGCTCGTGCCCTGGACGGCCGATCTTCTCGATGCCCTCGACAGAAAACAGATAAGGACGGAGGAGTATGATCTCGGCTGCTGGCGGCAGACTTTCATGGGGGCACAGCCTATACCGCCGAGCCTGGTTCAAAGGTTGAAGGGATATTTTCCCGACATGGAATACGAGACCACCTATGGATTGAGCGAGAGCTCCGGCCCGGAGTGATTCATCTCGGAATCCAGAACGAGAGAAAAGTCGGCGCCATCGGCAAACCCGGCCTTCTGTGGGATGCGAGGATAGTCGATGAAACGGGGAGAAGACGTCAGGCGAGGGGAAGTAGGAGAAGTCATCTTGAGAGGAGCGGGAGTTATGAAGGAGTATTACAGGAACCCGCAGCTCACTGCCCAGGTGATACGAGGATGGCTGGCTCTATACCGGCGACCTGGGACGTTTCGATGAAGAGGGCTTCATCTATCTTGTGGACCGGAAGAAGGACCTTGTGATCAGTGGCGGTGAAAATGTCTATCCGGTAGAAGTCGAGGAGGTGATCCGCAGACACCAGAAGGTGCATGACGTGGCGGTGATCGGCACGCCCGACGACAGGCTCGGAGAAATAGTGACTGCGGTGATACAGCCGAGGAGCGGAGAAGTGCTGGATGAGGAGGAAATAAAGCGTTTTTGCGAGGCAGCAGTTGCCGCGCTACAAACGCCCGCGCCGAATCATCTTCGCCGATGTGCCCCGGAATCCGGCCGGGAAGATAGAAAAGCCAAGGCTCAGAGAGCTTTACCGGTAACTGTTTACTGAGTTTCCTGAGTTTTGCCACCGGCCGGACTCCACCGTTCCCGACACGACCCACTTCGTGGGTACCCCGTCGGTGCTCCGCCTCTCGGCCCGGCTAAAGGCTCCTTCCGCCTGGCTGCGGAACTCGCGCACGCCGGCCACGGTGGCCGGTCTTAGCGCTCAAACAGTCCTCGCCATCCCGCCTCAGCGGGACCGCTCCTTCCGCCTGTAAGCCGGGCGCCCGAGAGCTCTCGCAAGGCTTCGCTTACGGAAACGGTTCCGTCCTGCTTCTCCTTCTTATATTCACGGGTAGTTATGCAGCATGAAGTAAAGAACTCAGAAAACTCCAGACTATTTATTATTGACAAACGATGCGCGACGTGCAAAAGTTGAAGGAGCAGACTAACACTAAAGGGGGTTCGTATGAAAAAGGGTCATGGTGCACTATTCGTGATTGCGGTTTTATGTCTGTTTGCTCTCTGTCTGACAGCCTCGAACGGTTCTGCGGCAGAGGAAAAGGTCATCACCCTCAAATACTCCAATTTCTTCCCCGCTCCGCATGCCAATAGCGTCATAGCGGATCAGTGGTGCAAGGAGGTGGAGAAACGGACGAACGGGCATGTCAAGTTCAACTATTTTCCGGGTGGCACGCTCACTCCGCCGCCTCAGACCTACGATAGCGTGGTCAAAGGGATCGCCGACGTGGGCACGAGTGTCATGGGGTACACGAGGGGCAGATTCCCATTTTTTGAGGTGGTTGATCTGCCGCTCACATACAAGAGTGCCCTCGTGGCGTCAAGGATGATCAACGAGCTGTACAAGAAATACAAACCGAAAGAATTCGACGAAACGCAGGTGATGTATTTGCACGCCCACGGCCCGGGAATTCTGCACACCAAGAAACCTGTCAACAAGCTGGAGGACGTGAAGGGCATGAAGATCAGGTCCACGGGCTTAAGCGCAAAGATTGTCCAGGCGCTCGGCGGCGCCCCTGTCGGCATGTCGATGAATGAGGCGTATGATGCCCTTTCAAAAGGGGTTGCGGATGGCATCTTGAGCCCGAACGAAGCGCTCAAAGGATACAAGCTGGGTGAAGTGACCGCCTTCACCACTGAGAGTTACGGGTGCTGCCTATTCATCCGGCTTCTTCGTCGTCATGAACAAGGCCAAGTGGAATGCTCTACCAAAAGATGTGCAGGGCATCATAGAGAAGATCAACCAGGAGTGGATAGACAAACAGGGCAAGCTCTGGGATGACATCGACATTGAGGGAAAAGAGTTCGCGATCAAGCAGGGTATGAAGTACATCTCGCTTTCGCCTGAAGAAGATGCCCGGTGGGCGAAGGCAGTGCGCCCGATCCTTGACGATTACGTCAAGGAAGCGAAGGCCAAAGGGTCTGCCGGGCGACGAAGCCCTGAAATTCTGTCTCGATTACCTGAAGGCGAACCAGAAGTAGATTCCCGCGGGCAAGCCCCGTGGTGCTTGTTCGCATATGCGCTGGAGGGGGGGGCGCGAGTCCCTATAAACAGAGAGCGTGCGCAGCGCCCCCTGCGGCAGACCGAAGCACCTTTATGCTCGCTTCGCAGGTGAAAGCCTTGTTCCTCCGCAGACCCGCAGCCTGACCCTCTAACTTTCTGACCCGCGGCGCTTCACCCTGGTAGCGGTAGCGATAGCGATAGCGAAGCATCCTGGAAGGATAGCGAAGCACCCTGTAAGGGAGCATCCTGTAAGGAACCTTACCCCACCTGTTCGGTCAGCAGGCGAAAGGCGGCCTTGAGGAGTTGCTTCCGCAGCGCTTTCTCCTCCTCGTCGGACAATTTCGGGTTTCCGAGCGGGTGCGTTATTCCGGCTCCCTGTACGATCCGGTTCGCGCCGACCGTCTGCGCCGTGGGAACGAGCGTGGTGATAAGCACCGTCGGTATCCCGGCCTTTTCAATCTCTTTCGTGAGCACTGCACCGCAGCGCGTCCCTGTCCCTCAGGTAGCGGTTAATATGACGCCCGAGACAGCGTGTGCTTTCAGTTCATCCGCAATGCCCTTTCCGATCTTTCGGCCGTTGGCCATGGTCGTAGCCACACCTGTTGTCACAAAATAGTAGGGAAATATATCCCTGAAGAGACCTTCCCTCTCCATGTCCCTCAGCGCATCAAGCGGCAATAATCGATTCGGCCTTTCGTTTATCTGCCTTCTATCTATGCCTCTATGAATACAGACAAACGTTTCCGGATCCATACTATCGATGCCCTTGATGGAATACTTTTCATACCGGTCTGCACGGATGGGGGGCAGATTGTCCGGGTTCCCAGCGGGGACCAGGCCACCTTCGGTGACCAGGGCAATAGTCGCTTCTCTCAGGTCAGCAATGGGTGGCGGAGGCGTTACCGTATCGAGGTCCGGAAACGTTATCTCGGTTTGGAACGGTTCCCCGCTCATCTTCTTCAGCAGGAGGTCCACAGCCCTCTGAGATGCCAGGCGGTTGTCAACGACGTTCTTCTTGATTCCCCGCGGGATGTAACCTTCTTCAGCGGGCCTGCCCACGGGTTCCCCACGAAAAAGCTTGAGCGCCAGGTTGACCATTTTCGGCATTGCCTTGCCCATGCCCGCGGCATTGCCGGTTGTCTCGACGATATAGACTGTTTTTTTGCAGAGCTCCACACCCGGATTTTCAGGATACATGCCCGTCACGCAGACCAGGCCAAGCTTCTGGCTCGCCCGTTTGCAGATCTCGCCGCATGCGATGCCGTAACGACCAGCGTTGAACGCCGGGCCGGCCAGCAACAGGTCAGGTTTGTGCGCAGCGATCATTTCGAGGATTTTATTCGCCGCATCTTCCGTCTTCTCGGCAAAGTAATTGTCACCGCAGATGATCGTGGCCACAACCTGACCTCGCCCTTGCAATACCTTATCTACCAGTACGCCCGGGCCAACCGCTCCTGAGACCATCGATGGGGGCACGTGCGCTTTTTCTTCCCCTCCGATCTGCCCGAAAAATTGATTAACATAGTGGACAACCCGTATCATGGCTCACCGTTCCTCAGTTCTTAAATAGGTGAAACCCAGCTGGCTGATCGCGTTCGGCACCAGACTTATCGAGATCGTCAGCCTCTCCTTTGGATTCGCCCAGCACTTCCGGCATCCGGTCTCCTCCGATAACTTTCTCCATCGCAGGGAGTTCTACCATCTCCTCGAAGTTGCCCACGCTCACCATCGCGTTGGCAGCGGGCGAAATGCAGATGAGCGGCAGTTCGTTCACGCCGTCCGGTCCGAGCCATTCGTTGTCAATAAGCACTGTTTTGATACCCAGCTTCTCACACTCCTCGCAATTTTTCATTATGTCGACATCGGTGTGGCCGCCACCCTCCTTGCTTATAATTACTCCCTCGGCGCGCAGAACGTCTTTGAGCAGGTTTGCCGACATCATGGCTGTCCGATTCTTATCGGTCAAGCGAGGGAGGCTCCGGTGCGATCACGACGCCCACAAAATTAAGCTCGTTCCCGTGCCTTCCGTAGAGGTCCAGAATGACGGGATGATTCACTACGCCGTAGGTCGGGTTCTTCACGCCGGCTGAAGCATTATAATGGAACGAGACGATTGCGCCGTCAAGAATCTCATTCGGATGGAGGACCGTCGGAAAAAAATCGTCGCTGTTTTTCCCGTAAATGAACGGTTCCCTCAATTGCCCGTGGTTATGCAACTGGTACAGATAGGCCACCCTTGGCAGGACGGCGAGTGGGCCATTGGACGAATCGAGTCCTCGGGCCCCGTTCGAGGTCATACGTCCTGATCTCTGTGGGTACTGCATCTACGGTGCTCTTTGCCAGGTAAACGGCTGTCTTCATGCCTGCCAGCTTGATCGCCGTGCTGTAATCCAGAAGCGTGCTCGAAGGGGCCGGTTTTGCCGAGATGCATATATTGATCATTTTCGAGTAGGGCGTAAGAAGAGCCCCGGGGCCCGACATATCAATCACGTTACCGGGGAATCCCGGCATGAACCCTGTTTCGAGAATGGCGACCCCCTTCAGAAGATTGGTCTTGCCTTCGCCTGCTTTGCGCAGTCTGCCGAAGAGTCCGGGATAGTAATCGCCCTCGTCAAGTTTCACTCTCGGCTCACTCAGTTCCACAATATTCACAATTCTCGTCTTCTCACCGGGTTTGGCAATCTGGACATCGATTTCCTGAAGCCTCGGATCATCCGAAATGAGTTCAAGCAGTGCCGTTTTTTCGATGAAGAGCGTGGCATCAGTATAGACGGTTTCGTTGCCGAACCGCACATCCCGGACCTCATAATGGCGCATCTCCAGTTTCATACCATCCCCCAGCCAGAATATATAAACGCCATTGTAGATAGTAATCTTGCACAATGTCAAGCGAACCTTGTGGGCTGTGTCGCCTCACACTCTATCGTGATCTATTCTCGACAATTCCTTCCCCTTCAAGTACGACCCCGCGACCGAT
>CAWGEZ010000029.1:0-11244 GCA_963821605.1 uncultured delta proteobacterium
CCTTTAAAACATCAGCAGTTATAATCTTGTCTGGCGATGGAGTTCGCCATAACCGCCCTGAGCCGGGCTGATAACTTCTACCCTGAAGGCGCTTGCATCGGTAGGATTGTCACCTCATGATCCCACCCGCTGCCAAGCGGGTTTTTTGTTGCCTTCGTATCGGCCGATTTATTCTTTAAAGGAGACTCGAATATGAACATCTTTTCACCATCGCGTCCGTCTGGCTTGGCCTGGCTGTCATTTCAGCTATAATAGCGTACCATCTGCGTATTTCGATTGCTCTCGTCGAAATTTGCGTCGGTGTAATAACAGGCGGCATTGTCACCCTTCTCGGAAATCTGATGCATTGGGTCCTAATGTCGAGTGGTTACGTTTTCTTGCCTCGTCCGGGGCTATCCTGTTGACCTTCCTTGCCGGAGCAGAACTCGACCCGGACGCCCTTCGAACGAAAGTAAGAGAGGTTTCCGTCGTGGGTCTGTAGGTTTCCTTGCGCCGTTCCTTGGCTGTGCAGCCGCTGCCTATTATGTGCTCGGATGGGACTACCGGGCGAGTCTGCTCTGTGGTGTTGCCCTCTCCACGACGTCTATGGCCGTCGTCTACGCGGTCATGCTAGAGACCGGTTTGAACAAGTCCGAGTTCGGCAAGGGCATTTTGGGCGCATGTTTCATCAATGATCTTGGGGACAGTCATTGCCCTTTGTCTTCTCTTCTCTCCGTTCACCTATAAGACGGTCGTGTTTGTGGTCACGACCGGCGTTGTTCTCGCACTGCTCCCTTTCGTGACTCATGGGATAACCCGTATCTATGCATATCGGACGGCTGCGATCAGGACGAAATGGATAATGCTCGTCCTCTTTGGGTTGGGTGCTCTCGCTCTCTGGTCGGGAGTGAGGGGGTGTTGCCCGCCTATATTGCAGGCATGGTTCTGGCTGGACGAGCGGCCAAGGATGAAGTTTGGATTCGGCGCATACGGACTTTGACCATTGGTTTTCTTACACCTTTCTACTTTCTTCGCGCGGGTGTGCTTGTTTCTCTTTCCGCCCTCGTCTCAGCGCCGCTTATCTTCCTTGCGTTGCTCGCGGGAAAGGTACTCTCCAAAGTCTTTGGCCTGTACCCTTTCATTCGGCTATTCAGGCAAGACCACAACGAGCGTTGGTACTACACCCTTCTGATGTCCACAGGGCTTACATTCGGCACCATCTCCGCACTGTTCGGCCTATCTCATGGCATCGTGACTCAGGGGCAATACTCCTTTCTCGTGGCTACTGTTATCGCGAGCGCAGTCGTTCCGACGCTCATTGCCGGGCTGTTCTTTTTGCCCACGCACCTTTTCCGAAGCCCGAGGGAGTGAAGGCGGAACTTGAAGGTGACGGATTGGACGAAGAGGGATGAGAAAGACTTTATCCGGTAATCTTGATGTTTTCTATACCGATGAGCCTCGCGGGTAAGTGCGATGACTTGTCCTGAGCGTCGTATGATTAAAGCGCTCCCAAGGACTGTCCAGAATAGCCGCTTCAGCAAGGCTCTTGTGGGAGACAAGCCAGTCAGAGCAGGATCACCGTTGCCTGATCGGTTTGTCTCTTCATTGTCTGTTCCGCCACACTATCCGTACGACGGAGGTTCGTGTCCTGCCTGAGGCAGATTTTGATAATACATTCCAATCAAGCGCTCCCCAAGGATGCCAGCGAGATTCTTATAGAGCGACTGACCATCGAGGGGATAATCCTTCAGCACCTCATCAACAGCAGAGGTGGGTATCCTCGTGACGATTGAGTCCGCCATGCATCTGGCGGTCGCAAGATATCTATGTGTGCCGATGAGGGCGGACCAGCCGAATATCTCACCGGGGTAAAAGACGAGAAATCGCGCTTCCTCTTGCTTGCCTATGTATAGATCTACTCTTCCGTCTTCAAGCATGTAGAAGAAGTGCCCTACACCCCCCTCTTGGAAGATTAGGTCGCCTGCTTTGTAGGTCTGCTCCATGCCGCGGCTTTCAATGAGGTGCTTTGCCCCGGCGCTAAGGCCTTCAAACAACTCTGCCTGTTTTATGAACACCTGTCTCACCTCCTTTCGCGCAAGCACACTGTGCGTGGGACCAACGATGACTCAGTGAAGCTTTCATAACATACATTCCATCCTATACCAAGCATAGCAGAGAAAACGGAAACGTCAAGGCGAAATAACTCTTGGCGCTTTTAGTCGGTAATGCTTACCTTCTCGAACCTCAGCTCATGCATTAGTAGTAGGTGGAGTAGAGTATCGACTACTGAACTCGTGATTCTTTTCTCTGTCGTACCTATCCAACATTGCTACCCGTAATGAAGCGTATCGTGGTTTGCGAAGATTGAGAAAAATCGCGCGTGGGTCGCTGATTATATTTTTCGTGAACTCCCTTGACATCCGTTTGAACGTACCCATCATTCTCTTTAGATGTGTCGCCTCTCATATCGAGCAACGCTGTGACACCAGTAGTGTGTGTGGCAGCTGTTGATTAAGGGCGGCTCATTTCATCGAGGCTTGGCCTCGTGGAACACCGTTCTTGAAACGAGGCTGTGTGTGCCGGCACCGGATCTAAAGAAGAGCAGCGGGGAGATCCTGATTACCTTCGAGGATCTCGATGCACAGAGCCAACCGATGGGACCCCTCCCGAGCGGCTACATGGGGTTCACCTGGAGCGACAGCGCCTGGCTCATGAACAGAGCATTTTCTTCGTCGGTCTGCCCTGGGGTTCGGATCGGCCTTTTAAATGCTCACGGCAAGGATATAACCATAGAAAGTAAGCAGTTGTTTGACCTCAAGGGGTTGTCCCTCTGCACCCTTTGGGCGTACAACGTCCAGGTTCTTTTGGAAGGATGGGAGAAAGAGGTCAGAAAGTACGCCACGACTCAAGCAGTGTCGCGGACCTCGACCATGCGCTGCGCCCTGGATTACCGTGACGTCGATCGCGTGGAACTTAAGACCGGCGGCACCCACCTGGTGATCACTGACATCACCGTTCTCTTCAAATGAGATCGTCGCCCGTTCGCGGTCTCGCTGACCACAATTTCCTCGTACAAGTCTATTCTCATTGTGGTATGATGGATACACCAACCATGACCGGTATTCCTGTGTGTCCTACGGCGTCTCTTTCGTAAGTGAAACGCGATCCACTATGGTACCGGGGAGACGCCACGTGAAGAAGGACCAACCCGAGGCTTCCGAAGGCCGCAGCAACAGCAAATCCGGATCAGGACGAAAACCAGACGCACTCCGCGAGCAGGCTGAAAGACGGCTTTCCGAGAAGAGCACCCCAATGCCGCCGCAGGATGCCCGAGAAGGTGCTGCATGAGCTTGAGGTCCACCAGATCGAGCTGGAGATGCAAAACGAAGAACTCCGCCAGGCCCAGGATACAATAAGCGCCTCGCAGGAAAGATATGCCGATCTGTATGATTTTGCGCCGGTCGGCTACTTTACCTTTGACCAGCATGGGGCTCATCACCGAAGTGAATCTTACCGGCGCTTCACTGCTGGGCGTTGAAAGAGGTCAGCTGAAGAGCAAGCCATTCTCATTGTTCGTGGCAGCGCCATCGCGGGACACCTTTCACCGGCACTATAGGGGCGTTCTGAAAACAGGCACCGCAGACACGTGTGAGTTGCAGCTGACCAGGAAAGATGGTACGAGCTTTTACGCCTCGGTGCAGAGCGTGCCGGTACGGGATGCCGAGGGGAATCTCACCGGCGTCAGATCAGCCATAGGCGACATCACGGAGCGCAAGCAGGCGGAAGAGGCGCTTCAAAAAGCCCACGAAGAACTTGACCAACGCGTGCAGGAGAGGACAGCCGAGCTGAGCAAAGCAGTTCATGAGCTTCACGATGAAATCGACGAGCGCCGGAAGGTCGAAGAGGACCTGGCGAGACAGGCAGAACTATTGAACCTCACCCACGACGCCATTATTGCCCGTGACCTCAACCAGAGGGTCTTCTTCTGGAACAGGGGCGCCGAGGAGCGGTACGGCTGGTCCAGTGACGAGGTGAAGGGAAAAGTGACGGATGACCTCCTCCAGACCGTATTCCCCTGTCCGCGGCAGGAAATAGAAGAGGAGCTTCTCCTTCGTGGTCGATGGGAGGGGGAAGTCATACACACAACCAGGGACGGCAGGAAGATCATCGTGGCGAGCAGGCGGGCATTACGGCGGGACAAGGACGGGAAGCCAATCGCTATTCTTGAGATCAACAGTGACATCACGGAGCAGAAACGCATCGAGGACCACCTCCGCCAGGCCCAGAAGATGGAAGCTGTCGGCACCCTTGCGGGCGGCATCGCCCATGACTTCAACAACATCCTCGCGGCCATCGTTGGCAACGCAGAACTGGCCACAGACGACGCTGCCTGAAGAGACGGCAGCACGCCACAACCTTGAACAGATATTCAAGGCGGGCATGCGCGGCAGGAGACCTCGTGCGGCAGATTCTCACGTTCAGCCGCAAGACCGAATATGAGAGGAAACCCTTGCGGCTTGCGCCACTCATCAAAGAGACGGTCGACCTGCTGCGGGCATCGCTGCCCACCACCATTGAGATGACGCTTAACATCAAAACGTCAGCCGACGTGGTGCTGGCCGACACAACGCAGATGCAGCAGGTACTGATGAATCTCTGCAAAAACGCCGCAGATGCGATGCGCGTGACAGGAGGGCGCCTTGACATAGGCTTGACGGATACTACATTCACCGAGGACGTCCTTTCGCCAGAATCGGACGTGCGGGCCGGCACGTACGTAACCCTTACGGTAAGTGACACCGGTCCGGGCATGGATGAGACTGTTCAAAAGAGGGTATTTGAGCCGTTCTTCACCACCAAGGAAAAAGGTCAGGGGACCGGGATGGGCCTGGCGGTCGTGTACGGCATCGTGAAGGCCCATCAAGGCACGATCACCGTTTCCAGCGAGCCTGGACTCGGCTCCACATTCACGGTCTACCTGCCGCGACACACGTCTGACGAGAAGACAAAACCGGTGACGGGCGCTCCGGTCTCCAGGGGCAAGGAGAGGGTACTCTTTGTGGACGATGAGGGGGCCATGGTTGAGTTGGCGAGAGCACATGCTCCAGCGTCTCGGGTATGAGGTCGTGGGCAAGACAGATAGCGTGGACGCGCTGCAGACGTTTTCGGAACACCCGGACGCCTTTGATCTCGTGATCACCGATCAGACGATGCCGAAGATGACCGGAGCGATTCTGGCGCAGAAGCTCAAGGAGATACGGCCCGATATTCCGATCATTCTCTGCACCGGGTATAGTGAAACAATATCCCAGGAGAAGGCAGAGTCGATGGGCATTGACGGGTTCGCGATGAAACCTCTTTCAAGAAATGAAATAGGGGAAACGATACGGCGGGTGCTGGATACGAAAACCCAAGGCTAAGATACTCCCGCCCGAATTTCCCTTTCAGAATTTCCTTGGAAATCTCAGGACAGCATAACACTTGCCTGAAAAGGTTGGAAAAACTTCTTTGAAAGACGATCCGTAAGTAAGCGAAATCAGATTCCGGGTCGGCCAAGACTATTTTAAACCTGCACCTGCAATCGGACCGCATCCAGTCCCACGACGGAAGCAGCAGCCGGTCAGCTCTATACCCTACCGCTGCTGCGAAGTGAGAGTCTGTATATCACTTTCCACCCCTGCAGCAGAAGGAAAAGACTTTCCTTGGCCTTTGTGCTATAATAGACTGCGTTCCATTGCTGCTTACCATCAACGTATCCTGAACTGCTTCTCTCCATCCCGGAGAGAACGCGTCAGAAACCAGGGGCTTCTGCCAGCGACCCCCAACTGAAAGGGGCGTCATCATGGCTTCCGGCCGACAACAACATATTTTGCTTGTGGAGGACGACGAGGATACACTCGACGCGACTACCGCTATGCTCGAACGCCTGGGATACAGCGTGAGGGCCTGAGACGGAAAGTCTCAAGGCGTTGAGGACGTTTTCAGAAGAACCCGATCGCTTTGACCTTGCCCTCCTTGACCACGGGATGGCTGACGTCACAGGACTGGAACTTGCCCAACGTATGAGGCGTATCCGCCCCGGTTTCCCGGTCGTGCTCTATACGGGATACCTTGACGGACCCTCGACCGAACAGCTAGAGGCAGCGGGCATCGGTGGGAGGGTTGTCATCAAACCGGCGACCCTGAAGGAGCTCTCAGACGTGATACAGGAAGCCTTGGGGGGATGGGCAAAGAGCCGCGGCCAGGCCCTGAGACAAGCGAAGGATTACTGGTCCACTGGCGTGGTATAACCATCAACGTATCTTTAGCTGCTTCTCTATAGCATCCTGAGACGCCCATCGGTGGCGAGGGTCCACTGCCAGACCCCAAACAAATGAGGAGCACCAGTATGGCTTCCGGACGGCGACCACACATTTTGTATCTGGAGGACGACAAGGATGTACACAGCATCACCACCACCATGCTCGAGCACCTGGGATGCAGCGTACGAGGCGAGACGGATAGCTTGAAGGCCTTGAGAACTTTTTCGGAAGAGCCCGATGCGTTCAGCCTTGCTATCCTTGAGACCTTGATGCCGCAGCTGTCGGGACTGGAGCTTGCTGCACGATTCAGACGTATCCGCCCCGGTTTCCCGGTCCTGTTCTATACGGGACGTGCGAACCGGTCCTGGGCCCCCAAGATAGAGGCTGCCGGCTTCGGGTGGGTTGTTTTCAAACCCCTTCCCGTGGACAAACTGGGAGTAGCGATAAGGGAAGCCCTTAAGGGCGGAGCAAAGGGCGCGACTCAAAGACCCTGAGTCAAACAGGGATCGCTGACACGGTTAAGAATACAAGCGAGAGATAAGAAAGGCTGCGCTCGAAAAACCTGCTGGAGATTTCTTTTAGTACCACTCTTTGAAGTGGTAATCGTTACATTCCAACATTGTCCAGGATGCTTTAGTTGTAGGTGAAATGGGTCATGCTGAACCTGCAGAAACATAGCCTTTTGCACACTCGTTAGATACCCCCTGTTGGGCAGAATTGTATGCTCGCGGCTTAACTCTTCCACCCGTTCTCCTGAAGCAATCTCACAAATTCTTGCCGATCCTTCTCTTGAGCCCTTCTCTTGTCAATCTCCTTGCGAAGATACCTCTCGATAAGCTCCTTAACCTGGTCATCCGTAAGTCTCTTGTGCACCTGTCCCAACGTTCAAACCCTCCTCTTTTGGCTTTCACAGTATACCGTCCAGGGCGTGCACTTTTAATTCTTAGATGGCAAAAGAGGGAAACAGACTTGACAAATGGCGAAGGGTGACTGTACCCTTATTAAAGCCGCACGCAGTACAATAAGAGCACAACCTGTCACGAATAATGATGCGCCTTGCGAGTAAGGTAGGGCATTTTTTGCATTCTGGAGAAGACCGCATGAGTATAAAAAACTACGATCAGGCTAAGACCCTCATCGACGTTGGGATGGAGAAAGAGCACCGCACCCCCGACGAGATTAGCGATTTTCTGCCCCAAAACATCTCCTCCCCTGAAGACGTAGAGGACATCTTCGATCTTCTTTCCGAATCGAACATCGATGTTGTCGATACCATGAAGGAAAAGATTGAGGCACCCGAGGAAGGGCAGAGGGAGTGGGAAGAGACGGAACGGCTTCCCGCCGAAAACACTGACAATATCATCTGGACCTACCTCAAGCACATGGGAAGGGTCTCGCTCCTCACCTCAGAAGAGGAATACGACATTGCCAAGCGGATCGAGGTCGGAGAAAACAAGATCAGAGGTCTTGCTCTTTGAGCTGCCCCAAGCCATAGCTGAATTACAGGAGCTGTCAACGCAGGTTAAAAAAGGCGGTGTGAACATCATCGATGTGCTGAAAAACATCGATGAAATGAATTATACCAAGAAGGACGAAGAGGAGTACAAGAAGAAGACGGTTACGCTCATCAGCTCCCTAAAAAACCAGTTTGAAAAGAGACAACAGCTAAAGAAAGAGATGCGCAAGACTGACCCCTTCACAAAGAAGCAGCTCGAAAAGAAGAAAAAGGCACTTGAGGAAAAAATGGAGGAGACGTCGGGCAACCTGAACCTCCATAAAAAGGTGCTCGAAGAAATCACGCGGAGAATTATCAAGCGCGTGAAGTTCATGGACGACGCAGAGGCCAAGACCACCAAAGCGAACTTGGTCGAGATGGAGCGGATCGAGCGAGACCTGAAGATGGTAAGAAACAGGCTTATCAAGGCAAACCTGAGGCTGGTCATCACCGTAGCCAAGAAGTATCTCAACAGGGGGCTCTCCTTCCTCGATCTCATCCAGGAAGGCAACATGGGTCTGATGAAGGCTGCAGAGAAGTATGATTATCAGAAGGGCTTCAAGTTCTCCACCTATTCCACCTGGTGGGTGCGGCAGGCAATTACCCGCGCGATTGCAGATTATGCGCGGACCATCAGGGTCCCGGTCCACATACTCGAAACGATGAACAAGATTACGAAAGTGACTACCCCGCTCTACCAGGAACTGGGCAGGAAACCCACCCCGGAAGAGATATCGCACAAGGCCGGACTGCCTCTGGAAAAAGTGCGCAAGATCATGAAGGTCTCCAACGAACCTGTATCGATAGAGACCCCGATTGGCGACGATGACTCAAAACTGGGCGATTTTATCGCCGATCCGAAGTCCCCGTCTCCTTTTGAGGAGCTGGTTGGCATTTCGTGTAAGGAAGAGATAGATAAAGTGCTCTCTACCCTGACCCCGAGAGAAGAGAAGATCATCAGGATGCGGTTGGGAATAGGCGAGAAGACGGAGTACACCCTGGAAGAGGTAGGGGACGTTTTCGGCCTCACGCGCGAGCGCATCAGGCAGATAGAAGCGAAGGCGCTCAGAAAGCTGAAACATCCGTCCCGGCGGAAGCGGCTGGAGAGCTTTGTCGAATAAGACCAGTTCGCCGATCAAGGCCCTGGGGCACCGAAAGGCTAGGCGTTTACTTAGGGTGTTGATAATTTAATAGCAGAGACCTTCTTCTTCGGATATAATCGAAGAGGGAGGTCTCTTTTTTTGGCCGGGAAAGGCATTTACGAGCGTGTGCCCAAGGCTGTGGAGGATATCCAGGTAAATTTTTGCAGGAATCCCAAATGCCCCAACTTCGGAGTGCCGGCCAGCACTGAGGCGCAACCAAGAGGGCCTGGCGCCAGAGATAGAGGCCGGGACGCCTATGAGAAGGACATACATAGCAAAACTGCTCCTGTGCTGGTCTGCCTTTATTGCCGGGAAGAACCGGCCCTTAAGAGTAACCTGGGCATTTACGAAGAATTTGCGAGGTTTCGGGCATATCTTGCCCCCAGGCCAACAATGGCCTGTCCTAAGGAAGACTGTCAAAGCCATAAAGAGAATTTTGCAGAAATACAGTTCCAGCTATTCGGAAAAACAAGATCCGGCAGCCAACGTTTCAGGTGCAAAGTATGCGGCACCGTGTTCTCGATTGCAGCCCCGACGAACAGACAGAGGGTGCCTCATAAGAACCTGACAGTTTTCCGCCTCCTCGTAAACAAAATGCCTTTTCGCCGGATATGCGAGGTGGCGAACATAAGTCCAAAGACTCTCTATCGTAAAATCGACTTTATCCATCGACAGTGCATCCTCTTTGCCGGGAACAGGGAACGGACCCTGCCTGAAAAGGTGATCCGCAGACTTTACGTGGGAGTCGACCGTCAGGACTACACGGTTAACTGGACGAGTTCCACCGACCGCAGAAATGTGCAGCTGGGCGCTGTCGCTGCAGCGGACAATGCTACCGGTTATGTTTTTGCCACCCACCTGAATTTTGATCCTTCTGTGTATCCACGCGACATAGAAAAAGAAACGCGCGCGATCGGAGATTATTCCAAGGATCCCCCCTTTAGGCGTTATGCACGGCTATGGACCGAAAAGGACTACTTTGATTCTTTGCAGAGACGAAGTGGTGATCGACTAAAATCAGGCAAAGGGTCACTCATGAATGACATAACACTCGCATATGAGAACGCTGCAGAAAGGGCCGATAGTGAGGTGTCCGAAGCTCAGGATGAAGATACGATGTTGCCTCTCTCTGGAATGCAGGTGCATGCGGAATATACGCTCTACGGACACTTCTTTTTTCTGCGAAAACTCTTCGAAAACGTTGAAAAGATCCGCCTTTTCCTGGACCAAGACTCTGGAATTCGTGGAGCCTGCCTCACTGCCTTTTGTGATCGTATCAAGCAGGCACGTTGCGATGCCTTCTATGTCAGGATCGAGAGCGAAATAACCATAGACGAGAAACGAAGCATCCTGGCTGACAGCAGGAGGAAATTCGCAGTGATGAAGGCACTGCATCCAGATCTGCAGGACTCCCAGGTAAAGCTCCTTATGATCAAGGAAAAGCTGAAGGAGCTGAAGGCTGTCGGGAAATGGAACGATCGATGGGTCGAGCATCCGTTCCCCAACATGGGAGAACCGGAGAAGGCTATGTGCTACCTGACAGATATGCAAGGGTACGATGAAGACCATGTTGCATGGCTTTATAATAAGGCTAGTCTACATGCGGTAGATAGATTCTTTATGCAGGTTCGGAGGAGACTGTCGCTTTTGGAAAGGCCGATCTCCAGCGCAAGCAATACCGGCCGCAGATGGCACGGCTATGGGCCGTATAATCCTGCGATGGTTGCTAAACTTTTAGATATCTTTCGTGTTTTTTACAATTACGTGGAGACCGGTAAGGACAAGCAGGCACCGGCAATGCGGTTGCGCGGCCTGGCAAAAGGCCAGGTCAACGTCGAGGATATTCTCTATTACGAATAAGAATTTATTCTATTTGTTGATAAACGGTACCCGCTCATAAATGGCAATAGAAGTAATATTTTTGGTAGAGATCTTATGTGGGCATTTCTAAAGAAACTCCTTCACAGGTCAGAACCGGAAGCGAAACCTTTTCGCAAAGCAGCATTGCCCAAAACAATCGTAGTAAATACTGACATGGATAAGATTGTTTTAAATTTGGATGCCGCGCAGGAGAGAAGGCGACGCCTCTTGATGAACCCGCCGGCCAGGCTCCCCGGGGATGCTATCCGGACCAAAAATGTGAGAAAAGGGAAGAATCCTAGTGCTGTTTTTCGCGGCAATAAATATCCTGTGTTCTATGTGGTAGGCACAACCGGTGACGTATTATACAAGCCTTCATCAACTCGAACCCAAGGACTCGCGTTATCAGTTTCTATATAAACGGCCAGCAACAGACTTCGAACCAAGCAAGGATACACATAGCCCT
>CAWGEZ010000030.1:0-73143 GCA_963821605.1 uncultured delta proteobacterium
TGAATAAGATGGGCTAGCACGTCAGCGTGGCCGGCCTTGCCATGCTCGATCGCTTCCTTCGTATGTTTAATGGCTTCAGCAAGGTGGTCTTCGGCGAGTGCCAAGCGTGGGGCAAGAAGCGCGGCGAAGCCCAATGCGAGCACGACAACGAAAATCCTGCAAGTCATGTTGAAATCCTCCCTAATTAGCGACACCCTCTTAACGAGGAAGCGCTTGGGGAGGATGAGCCGAGCCGCCGTGACTGGCAAGACGGAACTAAGAAGAGCCAGGGGACGCAACGTGAACTGTGCTGCTCTCAACATTCCCATACGCGCGCAGGCTTAAGGCGCTTTTTCATAGAATTACGCCTCAGCGGCCGTATGGCCGTTTCCTGGTTGAGAGCAGTTCCAACTTCGCGAGAATGCCCCAGTTGGACCCCACGATGTCCCGTATCAGCTGGCGAGCTACGATCCATGTCGCCCTCCGCCATTCGCTTTCGGTTGGCGGTTCCCACTTATTAAGATACGCAAGCGTGTCGTTTGGTTCTGGTTGTATTAATCCGTTCATAAGTAAATCGACATTTTTCTTGCCTGATCGATCGGCGTCTGATTCGTGTTGTTGATGAAAAAGAATGACGCTCGCAAACTCGATCACAGGACCCTTGAGGAAATGCGCATACGCGTTGTCAAGCGTGTGCAGGATGGCGAGAGCCTGGAGATCATTGCGAAAATTCTCGGCCTCGATCGTTCCACAGTTTACGGCTGGCTTGCTTTCTATCAAAAACCAACTTTGCAATATGCCGCATGAACGTCGACCTACTTATGAACGGATTAATAAGTCATCCGGCTCAAGGGGTGAGGGCGGGATGAGTTTGCTGAGATCTGACGCTGTATCACGTAGCGAAGAGACGCTATCGATCATGGTCGCCCCCTCTGCGGCGGTGTCTTGGACACAAGACGCCGCTTCGCCTAGTTAGCGCGCGAAGTCGAGTAGTCAATGCGATACCCTATTGAAAGAGTCGTTGGCGCGTTTGATCGCCTTGCGCGCGCCCGAGACATTCACCGCACATGATCAATCTTGTCGAAGAACTCCATCGCGTCACACAACCGAACCATTCGAGAGAAGCTCTCCTGCGGGTCAGTCGCATTCAAAGACGAGCCAATCCGCCGCCAATCCCTGGCCTTGTCGAAAACATCAAATGGGAGGATGACTTGTTCCGAAGTGGGGAACCACCAGGTCACTCCCAACGAGAGATTGGGATCTGAAGCGCGCTGAGCAATGAAGGGGTATGTCCATGAAGATTAAAGATCGTCAGGAATTTGTGCACAAACCTCCACCGTTCGCCCTGCACGGTGATGAGAAAGTTTCAACCGCCATCAAATCGATGGCAGAGAAGAATATTGGCTCTGTCGTTATCGTCGATGACCATATGAAGGTTCGGGGCATAGTTACTGAACGCGATCTGGTGCGTCAACTCCTTAGATAAAAACTCGATCCGGATATGACCGCGCTCTCGACTATTATGACGGCTGAACCCAGAACGGCGCGCCCGGACGATGACGTGGTTGAGTGCCTTCGTCAGATGTCGAACGAGCGGTTTAGGCATTTGCCGATAGTTGACGAAAGCGGTCGCCTCGTTAGCATATTATCTCAAGGAGATTTTGTCGCCTACACATGGCCAGAACTTCTGGTTATCTGGTGAGGACGAAAACAGCGGAGGCGCTTCAGAGGATCTTCTGCGCAGACGCTCGTCGCGATTTTATTGTACACGCTCGCGATTATTGCTATGTCGAGAATTTGGCAGGATTTTTCGTTTTCGTTAGTGGATGAGATCTAACGCTTCTTGCCCACGCCTGTGGGAAACAATGATTTTGTCGGGATCGGGTATACAAGAGATCACCTATACGTGGAAGAACCATTATAGTGCGGGCTTTGGACATCCCCTGTGTAATAGAAATAGACTCTGATGGTCGAGTCTAGGCCCCCCGACTTGCGACGACGCAGCGCGAGTTATGGAACCGATGTTGTGGCCGGGTTGAAGGCATTGTCTTTGGCGGGTCGAGCGACGATCACCGTGGGTGAGGTACTTCCTGTCAGGCCACCGGGATCGGTAACGGTGCTATACACATACTGAGGCGCTGATCCATCAGGAGCAATGCTGCTAATACCCGCCCATCGACAAACTCTCAAACAGGTGGCTCCGGAACAGCCGCCGCCGGTCGCATTCGTCGCCGGCGTCCTCGGCCCCCTGATCGGAGCCGTACCGCAAGAACGACCTCGTGAAGCTCGAATCGGGCGTAGCCAGCATCGGGGCGCGGGCACTTTCGACGGCAGTGCCCTGTCTGGCGTTGATCGCGCCGTCCTCGATCTGGCGTCGGAAAACGAGGCGCGCAAGCGCGGCGTAGACGGATCGCGATTGATTTTTGCCCCAGACCTACCGCAGCCCCATCACCTTGGTCGTCTTCACTTCGCTGACCTGGCGCTCGACACCGCCCCCTATGGGGCCCACGCGACTGCAAGCAACTCTCTGGTCGGCGTACCACTTGTGATCCGTCCGGGGGCCACCTTGCCTCTCGAACGTCGCCGTCAGCCTCCCGCATGCGGTTGGGCTTCCCGAACTGGCGGTCGAAGACGAGGATGATTATGTCAATCTGGCCTTCGCACTGGCCACCGATCCCGCAAGGCTTGCCGAGTTGCGCTTAAGGCTTGGGAGCAATCGCGCGAGCGCGTCGCTGTTCGACGTTCAGGTCTACACGAGGGCGCTCGAAGCCCTGTATGGCAAAATGTGGGCGCGTTATCGCTCTGGATTGCCGCCCGCCGCGATTTGAACCCCAAGCCAGGGCGGCGTCGGGCGGCCGGCCAGGGTCACGAAGAGCGCCGCACCGTCTTGATTGTTGCAGCCGGTCGCCGCGAGCGTTCGGCGATCTCTCGATCCTGGGCTTCGATGACGGCGCGTGCGGGCTCGTCGCCATCGAGACCGCCGAGGATCTCCTTCGGAACACGCCGATTGGAGCGCTGGCTGCCATCGTCGTAAATAACGTCGAATAGGACGAACTCGCTTTTCGACGCGGGCTTGCGGGCCATGGGGGAACTCTCCTGTCTCCGGAGGACGTAAAAGCCGGCTCACGGCTCGCGTGAGCGACGATGTCGATAAGGCGCGCCATGGGACGCGGCTTCGTAGGGCGGACGTTTTGCCTACCTGCTGGTGAACTTGCGCGCACGGCTTATCGGCTCAATCTCAGGGCTGAGGGACTTTCGTGTTGGAAAGCGGAACGGCCCTGCCCCACTGCTTTAAGGCAATGCGCCGGCAAGCGCCAATCGATAAAGCAGATCGCTGCGACGTCGTCTGCGCCAGCAGCTAAACGGCGGCAGTTTACCAGTCACAGCTCGACGTCGGGTTGGCCGAATTCGAGCGCCTCTGGTCGCCATTGTCCTGCTCCTCCACGTCGAGCCTCAGCATGTCGTCGAGCGCGGCGTCGGCGCCGTCGTGCAACTCCGGATCGCGTCAGCCCTGCCCCCCTCGAGCGCGGCTACGCCGGAAGCAGGTCGAATAATGCCCTGCCAGGTGCTGTTTTCCTTTGACATGGAATTTGCATGTTACATATTATATGTGAAATTCCAAAATCTCAAGGCAAAAAGGAAAACTCATGGAAAAGCAGTATATGCTCGATTACATCACGCTCAAAGACTCGTGGCGCCTCTTTCACATCATGGCAGAATTCGTGGAGGGTTTCGAGAACCTGTCGGATGTGCAGCCCGCGGTGACCATATTCGGCAGCGCCCGCACACGAAAAGGGGAGCAGTTGTACACCACGGCCTATGAACTGGCCAAGGTACTCGCCCGCAACAAATTCAACCTGATCACGGGCGGTGGCCCGGGTGTCATGGAAGCGGTCAATAAGGGAGCCAAAGAAGAGGGCGTAAAATCTATAGGCATCAACATAGAGCTCCCTTATGAGCAGAAGCCGAACCCGTTTATCACCGTTCCCCTGAGCTTCAAATACTTCTTTGTCCGCAAAGTGATGTTCATCAAGTATGCGATCGCGTACGTGGTGCTCCCGGGAGGGTTCGGGACGCTGGACGAATTTTTTGAGGCGGTTACGCTCGTCCAGACGAACAAGATACGGCCCTTTCCCGTTATCCTCGTGGGCTCTGATTTCTGGAACAGTCTTGTCGAATGGATGGAGAAGAACATGCTGGCGCGGGGTACGATTTCGAAAGAGGAGATGAAGATATTCAGGGTAATGGATGACCCGGAAGAGATCGCGGCGTACATCAAGAAGTTCGTAATCCTTTAGAAGATACAGGAAAAGACAAGAACAAAGGTTGAGGTTAAGGACTAAACCCGGAAGGCTTAAGCCTTCTAGGGTACACGCGAAGGTTGAGCAGCCGCAGAGCAGACCGCAGGATGATTTTCCATCTTAACCTGTCTTTGACTTTTCCTGGAACCTTGGCTTCTTGTTCCTACCTGAATCTCTTTTCTATCTCAACCTTTACCTTAGTCCTTGTCTTTACCTGATTCTCAACCTTAACCTGTTTCCTTCTTTGGCCCTCTGTTTATAATTAGGCACAAAAATTGCACAATCACTCATGGGGTATGAATCTTAAAGAATACTTGGCACCTCCTCACCGGTGCACCCCTAAGGAATGAAGCATGGCTTTACTGCTTAAGGATTTTGAGTCGAAATCGGAGAAGACGTCGAAACAGGCACTCTTGCACCAGCTGGGCAGCCTGCGACAGCGGGTCAAGGAGCTAGAGGCCGTAGAGACGAGCCGAGTTTCGGACTGAAAAGACCTTAAGAGAAAGTGAACAGCGCCTGCGGCTTCTCCTCGAGAGCACTGAAGACATGATTGTGGCCATGCTCGACCTTGAAGGACGCTGCCTCTATTACAATGGTCCGAGCCGATATGCGTTGAAACCGGAGGATGTCATAGGAAAGACACCCGCCGATATTCTTGACTCCACAATAGCCGCGAGCATCCTCGTGAGGGTGAAGCACGTGGCAGCCACGCGCCAGAGCCTCAACTTCGAGCAGCGGGTGCCCTGGCGCAGGAATACTATGTGGTTCCTCACGCAGATTTCTCCGGTCATCGACAAGGCGGGGGAGGTGACCGCGGTGGTCCTCTTCGCCAGAAGCATCACCGAGCGCAAACGGGCTGAGGAATCTCTGAGGCTGGCTAATATATTGCTGGAGAGAACCTTTGCCAGTCTCAAAGAAGCCGTCTTTGTCATGGACCTGTCCGCTCTGACCATCATCACCTGCAATGCAGCCGTGGAGCAGATCTTCGGTTACAAGAAGGAAGAGGTCATAGGCAGAACCCTTGAGTTTCTCCACTTGAGTAGGGCCCATTACGATGAGTTCAACGAGGGACTCTCGTCGGCCCTGAAGGGTGAAGGCCTGTTCAATGCGGAGTTCCCTGCCCGACGCAAGGACGGCACGTCCATTATTACAGAGTATACAGTGACCGAAACCTCCGATGATTCAAGCGGACGCACTGTTCTGGTGATCGTCGTGAGGGACATTACGGAACGGAAGCGGGCGGAGGAGCAGCTCAGAGTTGCCCTCAAGGAGAAGGAGGTGCTGCTTAAGGAGATCCATCACCGCGTCAAGAACAACCTTGCCGTTATTTCGAGTCTCCTCAATATGCAGTCCAAATATATCAAGGATAAGAAGACGCTTGAGATTTTTCGGGAAAGCCAGAATCGGGTCAAGACGATGGCCCTGATCCACACAAAGCTCTACCAGTCGAGCGATCTTGCGCAGATCGATTTCGCGGATTACATCAGAAAACTGGCAGCCGATCTTATCGATTCGTATCGGCTGGAACCCGATGCGGTCACCCTGATCCTCGACGTAAAAAACGTCTACTTTGATGTCAACGTGGGAATCCCCTGCGGTCTTATCATCAATGAACTCCTCACGAACGCGCTGAAACATGCCTTTCCGAACGGGCACAAGGGGGAGGTCAGTGTCAGCCTGAGTCCGGAGGATGGGAGGATAACGCTTGCTGTGGCGGACAATGGCGTAGGGTTCCCGGAGAATATTGATTTCCGCAACACAGAGTCTCTCGGCTTTCAGCTCGTGACGGCTCTCGTAGACCAACTGGGCGGAACGATAGAACTTACCAGCGAGAAAGGCACTACGTTCATCATTTCTTTCCCGAAGTAGTGCCGGTTCGCCTTAACGACCGGGACTACGTCCCTTGAGGAACGGCCTCCAACGGGCCTCAAGGACCGCTGCCTTCGGCAGCTCAAGGACCGGAAACTTCGTTTCCTTGAGGAACGTCGCCTCCCGCGAGGTGAGCAAGAGTCCCGCGTCTGTTGCCTCAAGCGGAGCGGTCCTCAAGCCGGCATGGCTGGCGGTCCTCAAGCGTAGCGGTCGGCCCGCCGTGACGGCGAAAAACTCGTTGACAAACACCTCATACAGTGGCACAAAAGAGCAGGAGGGCTGAGTCCGTGATCTTTGCTGCAGGTGGTATCGTCTGGAAGCAGACCCCGGAGGGGTGTAAAATTGCCGTAATCCATCAGGTCGCGATACGACGATTGGTCTCTTCCCAAGGGTAAACTCATCAAGGAAGAGTCCTGGGAAGACGCTGCTATCCGAGAGGTGAAAGAGGAGACGGGCTGCGACGTCCGGATAACGGGTTTTGCGGGGCCTGTAACCTACCAGGTCAAAGGGACTTCCAAGATTGTGCTTTTCTTTAGCATGGAGGCTGTGCGGGAGAGTCTGTTCACCGATTCTTCAGAGGTTAAGGAAGTGCTCTGGCTTTCTCCGGAGGAAGCTCTCGGAAGGCTTGACTACGAGGGAGAGAAGGCGCTGCTTTCTAAGCCTTTTGCTCCAGCTCTTTAAACATCGTCTCAAATTCCCGCGACTTCACGTGAAACTCGACAGAGAGCTTCTCCAGCTCTTCAAACAGGCTTTCGACTTTCTTTCTTGACTCGTGTATTGAGATAGAAAGGGCGGCTATCGACTTCCCGGCCCCTTGTGAGATGCGCGAAGCAGCGTCACGTTATCTTCCTTAATCTGTTCCTCGAGAGATATGATCTGTCCCTCAAGCTCTCGAATACGCTCCTGCAAAGGATTCAGGACGCGCGACCGGTTCGTGATCATCTCCGCGCGGAGCCTCCTCAAGTCCTTTCTTTCTGCCCTCCTTTTCTGCTCCCCCGGTATCTGGGCTGGTTTGGGGGCGTTCTCTTCGTCCTTCCAGCCGATGCGTTCGAGGAAGTCCTGATACGTCCCTTCAAAGAACCAGGGGCGATCACCGTCGAAGACCACGAGCCTCGTGGCCGTGGCGTGGAGCACCATCTCACTGTGAGTGGCGATCAGAGATCGCTCCGGGAAACGCCTCCATAGCGTCGATCAGGGAGTCAACCGACTCCATGTCCAGGTGGTTGGTCGGCTCATCGAGCAGAAGCTGATTTACCGGCGTCGTGAGCAGCTTGGCGAGCAGCACGCGGCTCTTCTCGCCACCCGAGAGTACACTTACCTTTTTCAGGGCTGCGCCTCCCTCGAAGAGCATGGCCCCGCAGATGTTCCGGACCACGTTCGGGCTCAGTTCGCCATTTGCCGATAGCACCTCTTCCTGGACCGTATTGTCAGGATCGAGCCGATCGATGTTCGTCTGGCCGAAGTAAGCGGTCTTCAGATTTTCGTGAAGGGTTATGGAGCCTTCCCGCGGCTGCAGCTCACCGGCCAGGAGATTGAGAAGTGTCGTCTTGCCTTTTCCGTTCTTACCGATGATCCCGATCCGGTCTTTCTTGCCGACCGCCAGGCTCAGTCCGGAGATGAGCGGCGGTTGATTCCCATCAAAGGAGAAGGATATATCGCGGGCCTCCAGAAGCCATTTTCCGTGGAAAGGGGCATAGGGAAACTCAAAGTCCAGGTTGCGCGCCTTGTCAAGCTTCTCAAGCTTTTCCTTCTTTTGCAGGGCTCGAATGCGTGACTGGACGGCCCGTGCGCGTGTTGCCTGTGCGCGGAAGCGATTAATAAACTCCTCCAGTTCTCTGCGTCGCTTTTCTTCGTGCACGCGCGTTTTCTCGTAGACTTCCTCTTCGAGCACGATCTGTTCATAGAGCTTGCTCGTTGGACCCGGGACTTTGCGGATGCTGCCCCTGTGGATGCCCATGGTATGGGTTGTTACACCGTCCATGAAGGCGCGATCATGCGTAATCAGAATGAGCTCACTTCTCCATTCGCGCAAGAATCGCGTCAGCCACCGGACGGAGACAATATCAAGGTAATTCGTGGGCTCGTCAAGAAGCAGCAGATTCGGTTGACCGGCGAGAACCCGGGCCAGGTTGAGCCGAATCTGGAAGCCCCCTGAGAGTTCCAGCGGGTTGCGACGGAAATCTTGCTCCGAGAATCCTAAGCCAAGAAGGATGGCCTTGACCTTGTACGTGGTATCCCGCCCATCTTCGTCCTGCTTGAGGTCGCGACAGGCTTCTTCAAGAACCGTGGCCCTGCTGAAATCCACGTGCTGAGACAGGTGACCGATGGTGTAATATCTGGGCATTGTGATCGTGCCCGAATCATACTGCTCCTCGCCGAGGAGCAGGCGAAAAAGGGTCGTCTTTCCGCTCCCGTTCCGGCCCACGAGGCCCGCACGCTCCTGCGGGCCGACCGTGAAGGTCACGTTATCGAGGATGACGTGTTCACCGTAGGATTTAACAAGGTTTGAGACAGTAAGCACGCAGTAATACTACAGGGTCACGGGTCACGGGTCAAGGGTCAAAAGGATAGGGTCCAAGAGGGTCCTATACAGGGATGCTCCGCTATCGAGCTCGGCGACTCAAGTCTGAGTCACGTGACCCAGACCCTTGACACCTTGAACCCTTGAACCCTGGAGCATTACCACAGTAAAATGGTAGAGGTAATAACAGCAGCCCATGTTTAAATATATTGGGCAGTTAGATTATACTTGACAAAACAGGTAGTAAATAATATATTATGATCTAGCCGAAAAGGCACTTTATGAGAGATTCGAATGCAACGCCACCAGATCAAGAGCTTGACTGAGGTAAGGATCAGCCTATGGATAATGCGCGGCCCCGTCAGGGGCATAGCCAGTTTAATCCAGGGATGAACGTGCGCGTGAGAATCTCCGAGTGACCTGAAGCCTCGCTTCATAGTGAACAACTCCCATTCGTAACTGCATACGCTTCCATCCTGGCAAGGCCAAGAACAGCCAGATATCCTACGAGGAGGAAATAGATGAAAACCATTGACGACATAAACGAGAAGATAAAGCAGGGCAGGGCAGTGGTCGTGACTGCCGAAGAGATGATTGACATAGTCAGAGAGAAGGGCGTTAAGGAGCATCGGAACAGGTGGACGTGGTCACCACGGGGACCTTCGGCCCGATGTGCTCCAGCGGGCTGTTTATCAACGTGGGCCACACCAAGCCGAGGATAAAGCTGGGGGGCGGCACCTGTTACCTGAACGACGTACCCTGTTACGCGGGGCTTGCTGCCGTCGATATCTTCGTCGGCGCGACCGCGATACCCGATGATGATCCGCGGAACAAGGTCTATCCCGGAGCCTTCAGTTACGGTGGCGGCCACGTGATCGAGGACTTCGTTGCAGGCAAGGACCTCAGGCTTGAGGGCCATGGGTACGGCACGGACTGCTATCCCCGGAAGAGAATCGAGACGTACATCAACAAGGATTCGGTGAATGAAGCCTATCTTTTTAACCCGAGAAACGGTTATCAGAACTACAACATTGCCGTGAACCTTTCCGATAAGGTGATCTACACTTACATGGGCACGATCAAGCCAAACGTCGGCAATGCGAATTACTGCAGCGCCGGCCAGCTTTCGCCGCTTCTGAAAGACCCCAAGTACAGGACGATAGGGATAGGAACAAGGCTCTTTCTGGGCGGCGGTATCGGGTACGTTGCCTGGCATGGAACCCAGCACAACCCGGAAATCCTACGGAGCTCCGACGGTCTACCCCGAGCGCCGGGAGGGACACTCGCGGTGGTGGGGGATGCGAAGCAGATGAGCCCTGAGTACATAAAAGGGGCAAGCTTTACCGGATACGGCGCTACCCTGATTGTGGGTATTGGCGTGCCTATACCGATTGTGGACGAGGAGATGGCCTACCTCACCTCCCGTACCGATAATGATTTGTATGCCCAGATTGTTGACTACAGCGACGACTATCCGAACCGGGTGGCCCGAAGCCTCGGCGAAGCAAGCTATGCGCAGCTCAAGACCGGCAAGATTGTAATCGACGGCAAGGAGGTCCCGACATTCCCTATCTCCAGCTACTCGAAGGCGCGGTTATCGCCTCCACGCTCAAGGAATGGATCGTCTCCGGACGTTTCTCGCTGACCAACCCGGTCGCGCCTTTGCCGGGCGTCGGTTCCGGTATCAAGATGAAGGTGCTCGAAGACAAGCCTGTGCTGCAAGAGAAGTCGGCGGCATCAGCCTGAAAAGTCTCGAAGGGCGGGGTAGTCCCCGCCCTTTAATTTCCCGAACTCATCTATCCTCTAACCTAGGATTCCAAATCCCAATGTTCAAAGTCCACAAAGTCCATGGACGTGTACTGCGACCGGAATACTTATTTGGCTCACCGACATTTGGCATGTTCAGATTGTTTGGAAATTTGGTGACTTTTTTTGTGTTTCCATATCGGCTATAATGAATGGCGAGCATGAGGAAGACGAAGAGGATCGGAAGATTCCATGTCATCACCGATACTGTCCTGCAGACGTGTCACTCTCACGCGCAGCTTGCGGCTCTTGCCATTGCGGGCGGTGCTGATACTATCCAGCTCCGTGAGAAGAGTGGGTCGACGAGGGAGATGATCCGCGCGGCCGAGCAAATGCAGGCCCTATGCAGGAACGCGGGTGTGACCTTTATTGTCAATGACCGTGTGGATGTGGCGATCGCATCCGGCGCGGACGGTGTGCATCTGGGGCAGGATGATTTTCCCATCCCCCTCGCGAGGAAACTCCTGGGGGAGAAAGCGATTATCGGCGGATCGGCGGGCACCATGGAAGAAGCGCGCAAGTGTCTCACGGAGGGGGCGGACTACATAGGCTTCGGCCCAGTCTACCCAACCGCCTCCAAGGCGGATGCCGGACCGGCAGGCGGACTTGACCTCCTCCGGCACGTCGCGGAGACGATCCGGTTGCCTATCGTCGCCATCGGCGGGGTCACCACAGCCAATGCTTCTCTCGTGATGAAGGCGGGCGCGCACGGCATTGCTGTGATCTCAGCGGTCTGTTGCCAGCAGGACCCGACGGAAGCCGCCAGGTCCTTGAGCTGTTTACTGGAGCCTGACCGGCATGGCTGAGACGATAAGCGATATAGGGGAATTCGGGCTTATCCGCAGGATCGCCGACCTTCTCGACAGGCATGGCATCCGGTCTGAGCGGGTGACCCTTGGCATTGGCGATGATACGGCTTCGTTCCTTCCGCGGCCCGGCTATGAAGTTCTCGTTACGTGTGATGCTCTGGTGGAGGGACGCCACTATCTCTCCGCACATATCACCCCCTTCGATTTAGGGCGCCGTGCGATGACGGTCAACATCAGCGACATCGGAGCCATGGGAGGCAGACCCGTTTACGCCCTTGTCTCTCTGGGACTGAAGGCAGAGATGCCCGTCCATGATGTGGAAGAGATGTACCGGGGGTTTCTCGCGGAATTGAACCCGTTCAACGCTGCTGTGATCGGCGGCAACCTGACGAAATCCGGGAACGGGATGTTCATCGACATCACCCTCATAGGGGAGGTGGAGCAGGGGAAAGGGGTGCGCCGTTCCGGGGCGAAACCGGGCGATGCCGTCCTGGTTACCGGCTATCCGGGTCAGTCCGCTGCGGGCCTGCAGCTCCTGCTTCAGGGGCCGGATAGTCCGGAACTGCTCGACCATCCATTGGTCAGGGTCTACAACAGGCCATCCCACAGGGCCCGACTGGGGGAAGCCATTGCCGAGACCGGTTTTGCCACGGCAATGATCGATACGAGCGACGGGTTCCTCGGGGACCTGGGCCATATCTGTGAGGAGAGCAAGGTGGGCGCCGAGTTGTTCGAAGAGAAGATCCCGGTGAGCGAAGACCTGCGGCAGGCGGCCGGCGTGCTGGGCAAGGACCCGCATGATTTTTTTCTCGGCGAGAGCGATGACTACGAACTGGTGGTCACCTGTCGGCCGGAGCATGTTGCCCTTCTCCGTTCCGTTGCTGTCGGGTGCGGTGCTGTCCCGGTAACAGAAATAGGGAGGATCACGGCAGCACATGGCGTCACGCTGCTCCTCGCCGGCGGTGAGCGGCGTCCGTTGAAATCATCGAGTTGGGATCACTTTCGCGTAAACAAGGATCAAGAATACTGATGAGGATGGGGAACATGTACGACCAGGATATGGCGAACAAGGCCGCCGCGAACCTGAGACTTGTCCGTGAACGAAAGCCTCTCGTTCACAACATTACGAATTACGTAGTCATGAACTATACTGCCAATGCCCTGCTCGCTTGTGGTGCAGCTCCGGTAATGGCCCACGCGGCTGAAGAGGTGGAGGAGATGGTCTCTTTGGCGGGCGCTTTGGTCCTCAATATCGGTACGTTGAGCCTTCCCTGGATCGAGGCGATGATCAAGGCGGGCAAGAGAGCCAATGCGCTGCATGTTCCGGTGATCCTTGATCCTGTGGGTGCCGGGGCCACGGCCCTGCGCACCGATTCGGCCAAGCGGCTCATTGAAGAGCTTTCCATCCAGGTGATTCGAGGCAATGCTTCGGAGGTCCTGTCCCTGTCCCGGGAAAAACCCGGGTCTCGCACCAAGGGGGTCGATTCCGTGCACACGGTGGACCAGGTTGCCCAGATGGCCGTGGCGCTTGCCGGCGATCTCAAGACGGTTCTTGCCGTTACCGGCGTTGTCGATCTGATAACGGACGGTGAGCAGATCTGTCGTGTGATGAATGGCCACGAGATGATGAGTCATGTCACGGGCACAGGCTGTACCGCCACCGCGATCATCGGTGCCTTCCTCGCAGTTGAGCCTGACTCGTTCAAAGCTGCCACGACAGGTCTGGCCTATTTCGGACTGGCAGGCGAAAAGGCTGCTGCGAGGGCATCAGGCCCCGGCACCTTCCAGATCGCACTCCTCGACGCTCTCTATGAGATGAAGGAGGAAGAACTGAGGGCAGGCGCCAGGATACAGGTTTGAAGCCGTTTTAGGCTGAGCCAGGCACGTGGAGATTCTGCGAGGTGAACCTGCCCGCAAGCTACGTGCCAGGCTACGATTGCATCAATTACAAGACAGGCGAGGGCTACCCTGACTCGACCTACCCGAACGTGATTACGTACGATCTCGCGATAGACAAGACCTGCCCGGCCGCGGCGAAGCCGGGTGACACGATCACCTACGAATACAAGGTGACCAACGCGGGCCCCGCTTTGGTCCCGGCTGTCGTGACAGACGACAAGTGCAGCCCGGTCGTTTATAAGAGCGGCGACACGAATGGCAACGGGAAAGTGGATCCGGGTGAAAGATCCGGACATTCACCTGCCAGTATGTTGTCCCGGGTAGCATGATTAACACACCCACCATAACAAACACGGCGAGTGTCAAGGACCCGAACCTACCGACTGCTCCATGGTTCCTGGGCGGGGATTCGTGACCTGAGCAACAACACCGACACGTGCACCGTGACTATAACGGGCGGTGGCGACGGGTATGAGCCTAGCGAGTTGTGCACGTATACGCAGGGCGGCTGGGGCGCACCGCCGCACGGTAACAATGTGGGACAATTGCTATACACGTACTTCGACACGGTGTATCCAGGCCAGGTGTTGGAAGTGGGTATAGCGGGAACGGCCGGTTTTTCGATGCGCTTCCAGGACGCAGGCACGGTGCAGTCTTACCAGTACATCACACGGTGTACCTGCCGGCGGGCACCACACCCGGCGCCCTGGCGAATGACTACGTCAATCCCGCGGACAATAACGAGTCAGGCGTCTTCGGCGGCCAGGTCACTGCTCTCAAGCTCAACGTGGATTTCAGCGCAGCCAGTAAAATGCCCCAGACGGGGAGCGCCGCGGTCGGCGCCTTGAAGGTATGCAACACGGGTACCTCGCTGGATGGCCAGACAGTGGCGAACGTGCTTGCGGCCGCGAACACGGCTCTGGGCGGCGGAGCGCTTCCTGCTGGATTCACGTATTCGGCGCTCAACGACCTGGTCGACAGCCTGAACAAGGCCTTTGACAACTGTAACCCGAGCGACTGGGCACAGCAGAATCTCTGCAGGTAATAAAAGCATCAAAGGTGAATATTGGCGGCGGACGGATCGTCCGCCGCCTTTTTCTGAACCGTGTGACAACCTTGAACCTTGCACTCTTTTCTGGTATAAATGGACCGTGTCACGGACGTACCGCCATCCCGGGCAAGTAGATACTCATCAGTGGTGGTGTGGACTAATGGGTGATTTTTCTTACCACGTGAGGCTGCCTGGTGCATCCTTCGGAGAAGTTGTTGGCGGCAAAGTCTGAAGAGGAGCATATGAAGAACCTTCGCTGGATACCGACCATGCTTACCCTGGGCAATCTCACCTGCGGGTTCATGTCCGTGGTATTCGCAAGCTTCAACTCATCCGAGGGCTACGTCGTGGGTGCGGTCCTGATTCTCGTGGCAGCACTGCTGGACGGGCTTGATGGTCAGGTGGCCCGTTGGCTCCATGTGAGCAGTCCCATCGGGAAAGAGCTCGACTCGCTGGCGGATGCTGTCGCCTTCGGCGTTGCGCCAGGGTACCTCGCCTACGTAACCTATCTGAGCGGGACCAGTGTAGCACTCCTGGGCCGCTCCATTGATCTCGGCGTGCCGGTGGCAGCCATCTTTCCTGTCTGTGCAGCCTACCGGCTCGCCCGATTTAATATCCAGTCTTCACCCGATTCGTTTACCGGCCTTCCTTCTCCGATTGCCGGGATACTGGTGGCATTAGCCCCCCTCTGTTTGCCTAACCTGCACATACCCAGGCCGCTTTTTGCTTCCATGTTTTCCCTCGTGGGATTTCTCATGGTCTCGACTGTGCGCTACGCTAAGCCCCAGTCGTTTATTCTCAAGAACCTGCACGGTTTCAAACTTGCCGGACTTGTAGTGCTGGTCGGCCTTCTCTTGCTCTTGTTCAAGTTCTGGGTAATCTTTCTTTTTCTCGGCCTCTATATCTTGTCCGGTCTCATCACCTTTGTCATTCAGTTTATCGAGGACCACCGCTACTGACCGGATAGCGTCAAGGTCTGACCCCACCCGGTACCGATGGGTAGTTGATCAGGTATGTCGGCCTCAGTCCTGCCGCTCCTTGAAGACCAATTCAGGTTTTTTCAGGAATACGGTCGTGTCCGGGGGCACGGATTCTGTGAGCCATACGTTTCCACCGATGACGGAGCGGGCGCCTATCACCGTACTGCCGCCCAGTATGGTTGCGTTTGCATAAATGATTACGTCGTCTTCGATGGTGGGGTGGCGTTTCTGGTTCCGCAGTCGTTCAACCTCATCCTTGCTCAAAGAGAGCGCCCCGAGGGTGACTCCCTGATATATCCTCACGCGGTCTCCGATGACGGTTGTTTCACCGATTACCACCCCTGTCCCGTGGTCGATAAAGAAGCTCTCCCCGATGCGGACCCCGGGATGGATATCGATCCCGGTCAAGCTGTGAGCATACTCGCTCATAATCCTTGGGATGAGCGGCACGTTCTGCTGGTGCAGTTGGTGGGCCACCCGATATATGGTGACCGCGAGAAGTCCGGGGTAGCTGAAGATGATCTCGTCGTAATACTTCGAAGCAGGATCTCCCTCGTGGGCGGCGACGACATCTTTTGCGAGCATTGCTTGGAGATGAGGAATCTCATTCAAGAAGCTGACGGCCGCACGCTGACCCGCTCTCTTCGCACCTGGTGCAGGGGAGGTCGAACCGCAGACAGTCGTGCTGTATGGCAAAGGCTATCTGGTCGGAAAGAACCTGAAAGAACTCCATCACTTCCTGGCCGAAGTAATAAGAGATATTCACTTCGTCAAGACGAATTTTGGAGAAATACCCCGGGTAAATAAGCCGCATAGCCCTTTCGATGATACCGATCACTGATTCCTTCGAAGGGATCGGCTCAGGCCCGATATGGCTGAACCTGCCTTCCTTATCGTGCAGCTTCACAATCCTATCGATGATAGAGGGGATTTCGCTCCGATAGTCGCGATCAATAGAGACGTCCCTTCTGCACTGTTCCTTCCTTCTCTTCGCGTCATCCATACGACCCATAGCGCCTCCTCGTGAGATCTGAAAAGAGTATATACCAAATCTACATCATGTCATAGTACGGATCGTCCCGATGTTCAAGGGTGTGGGTGTGTTAAGAAGTGAATTGGTTGCGTTGAAGCTTTTACATTGAACCTGTTGACTGGAGCTCCAAATCGTTTAGAATAAAGAAGCATTCACCGATTTCTAAGGTTGCGATAGGTTGCAGACGGGAGGGGATTGTCTTCGTACTATGAATATCCAGATTTTTGGCACGCTAAAATGTCAGGAGACAAGGAAGGCGCAACGCTATTTTAAGGAGAGGCGGATACCCTTCCAGTTTATCGACCTTGCGGAAAGGGGCCTGAGCAAAGGTGAGTTGAAGAGTGTGAAAGCGGTAATCGGAATTGACAACTTGATCGACAGGGAGGGCAAGGAGTATGCCCGCCGAAACCTGAAGTATCTTGTGCACAATGTCGAAGAAGAGCTCTTGAATGATCCTTTATTGTTCAAAACCCCCATCGTGAGGAACGGCAACAAGGTGACAATCGGCTATATGCCCGATGTATGGAAGGAGTGGAACACACCTCGAAGCTAACGAATCCAAAATGGGTCGGCCGCTCGCACCGTTTTCTCCGCTCTCTAGCGCCGCAGCATTGACCCAGCACGCCCGCCTTCGGCGGGCGCACGCTCCGATTCGCTCGATGCTTTTTGAGTGCGAACTTCTCACGTATCTGAAGGCTCTTTGTGCAGCTCGCAAACCGGCTTTGTTCCACTGTGCTCATGCCTCGGAGTCCGGCGCATCGTGCCGCGCCACCTGTTTTCGCCGGGTACCCGTGCCATCCCAATGTGCCTGTGTGTGATCCAATTATCTGCACGGGTGGCAAGCTGTGTCCCCAATGCTTCAGCGATGTTCGCTCCGAAAAGGTCCTCCCGTCCGACAGCTATTTTCATAGTCCGTACAAAGACTTTACTAAATACGTAGAGCATTAGCGTTCTTCGCTTCTTCGCAGTTGGGCCGGAAGCACCTTTCCCGAGCGCAGCATTGCTGGAGTCTCTCGGGTACCCGCCTTAGGACGGAAGGAGCGGTGCGCCGTGTGAGGCGCACGCCGAGGATTGTCTGAGCGCTAAGTCCGCCACCGTGGCGGAACGTGCGCGAAAATTATACGAGTGTTGCGATGCTCTTGCGGGGCACCCGTGGTCCCAAAAAGAGCCCACGAGGTACGGTCTCACTACACGGGTCGCCCGAGCGGAGGGAGGACTTAGAGCGGGTCAGAGACGGAGGCACCAGCAAGGGAGGGAAAGGTGGTTCCGGCCCGCTCTTTTGCTTTGTCAATCTCGTCTTCGTCCTGTTGCGTTCAGCTTTCCGGGAACGAGTGCCATCACTGATACATAGGCTAGCAGACTTCTTTAAGTGATAGAGAGCTCTGTTGAGCAGGGTGAAGGACTTTTCTGGAGCGGGGCGTCTTCCGTTTTTCTTTAACAACAGCCTGTTGACAGAGTCTTACGATGCAGTCTAACTCCGCCTCAGACAGGAGAATCGCGTACTTCATAAGGGATCGTTCTTTCTTCTGGCCATGCTCGATAGCAAGATAAGGTTCCATGGTATCGAGAATCTTTCTCAGTGCTGATTTCTGAGTGCCACTCCTCTCTATCGCTACCTGGCCGTTCATACGGTCCTCCTTTTGGATTTTCTGTCGCCACCTGACTTATCGGAGGGGCGCGGATAAACTTAACGGTCGGGTGTGTCTTCTCTTGGAAAAGGAATCCTAAAAGTGTAGATTATGGCAATGAGCAACCGGGACGAACAATACAGAGGCGTCAGAGGATGGCTCTTAATCCTCTGTCTGAACATTGCAATCCTTGACCCGGTCACCATGCTTCTCACCATCTTCCTCGTTGTCAGCGCCACAAAGCCCTATTTCGGCGAGCACCCGGAACTACTGCGGCTCTGCCTGGTGTCCGGCATCTGCAGACTGGCCCTGGCGGTTTTCAGCGTGTACGCCGGCCTCGGCCTCTGGAAGGTTGTCCCCGGTGCGCTATCCGTTGCAAAGAGATATCTCCTGGCTGTCGTTCTCTATTCGGTTGTAGCTTCATTCCTGCCTGCTCTCGTGGGGGTTCCGCAAGAATCGTATCAGGAATTCGCCGGCCAGACGGTTTTCAACAGCTTTCTCACGATGGCCTATGCGATCGCCTGGTACATCTACCTGCAACGATCCAGGAGAGTGAAGGCGACGTACACCTCCGCGTGAAAATAGAATCTAAGCTGTATGACTCCTTGTATTGCATTTAGAACATTTCATGCTTACTATTCTCTTAGGGCGGACATGTCCGGTTGCATAACGGGCGAGATTTTCGCACGAAGGGGATTGACGTACCGAGTACCTGGTACGCATCGCGCACGCGACCCCCGCGTTAAATGTGCTCTTGACAGCCGGAGGAGTCCGCCCTTTGTCTTTGATCCGCGGGTGGACGGGTGAGGTAAACGGAACTATTTGACGATGTTAGGGAAGTAGAGAACGAATGTGGAACCTATCCCAACCTTGCTTTCAACATCGACCCTGCCGCCGTGATCTTCCACGAATTTTTTTGTAAGGGAAAGGCCAAGTCCAACTCCCTTTGAAGCTACTCTTGTGGTGAAGAAGGGTTCGAAGATCTTGTTCAGGTGCTCTTCTTTGATGCCCTCGCCGGTGTCGCTCACCGTTACCGTAGCGTACGGAACCCCTTTGATCACTTCTTTCCGGGTGGCGATGGTGAGCAGTCCACCGGAAGGCATGGCGTCTATTGCGTTGGAAATAAGGTTTTCAATCGCCTCCAGGATGCGTTCTCTTTCGCCTTGTACGAGCGGGGTCTCACCGAAAGATTTCTCTATTACTATAGCCCGCTCTCTGCAGACTTCCTCATAGATTCGCACCGCTTCTTCGCCAATTTGAGGCAGGTTACATTCCGTAGCGCGAAGACCCGTGCCTCGCGATAAAGAAAGAACGCTGCGGAGTATACTCTCCAATCTCGTGACCTCCGCCACGATAAACGCTGCATATTCCTTTTCTTTAGACTCCTCGATCATTTTTTTGTCGAGTCTCCTGGCAAATCCGCCGATTGCGGTGAGCGGGTTCCTGATTTCGTCAGCGACATTAGCAGCTATCCTTCCCAGTGCCGCAAGTTTTTCACTCTCAGAGAGTTGTTCCCTGAACTTGTTTCTTTCCGTCTCGGCTTGATGACGCATGATGACTGCTGCAAGCGTATTCGCCACTGCAACGAGGAATGCGTCTGTATCAGGAGCTATCGCACTTCCTCCGTTCATGGTTATGTTGATCAATCCCAGCAACTGTCCGGACGAGACAACGGGTACGCAAAAATAGCCTTGAGGAAGATCAATCCGAGTGTTGAATCTCATTTTTCCCGGCGAGGCATCTGGTAACTGCGTCGGCACAAGTCGACGCCGCCTTTCCGCATACACATTTGCCGGAGGAAATTCTCTCACACGGGGGAGGCTGTGAGTCGGGAGAGGTGCGCGGGGCCCTTAGAACGAGCACTCCGGGATTATTCTCAACGAGATAGATATATCCTTTTGCTTGCGGGAAGAGTCCCGGAATAGTGAGGATCAGATCCAGAACTCTGTTCAGTTGCTCATCCAGAGAAATCGGCTCAAGTGAGACTTTCAGTACAGAACTTATGGCCGTCTGAATCCGGTAATTCCGCTCAATCTGCAGTTCCGCAAGCTTGCGTTCCGTGATATCTCTGATTGATGCTATAACGAGTAATTCCCCTTCCGCGTCCAATGGGCTCAGGCTGATATCAGCAGGAAACTCCGTGCTGTCTTTTCTTGAGACCGTAGATTTCCAGGTCGCTTCCCATGGGGCGGGGCCGGGGGTTGGAAAAATAATTCGCCAGGTGGTTTCGGTGTCTGGCGTGATACCTTTCCGGGATCAAGGTATGAAGGTCCTTCCCTATCAATTCCGCCTCGGTGTACCCGAACAGTTTCTCCAATTGAGCGTTTATGAGAACTATCCTGGCATCTCGATTGAGAAAGAGCATGGCATCCGGGGCAGACTCAAGCAGCCGTTCATATTTTGCCTGGGCGAGCTGCATTTCCTGCCTGCACGAATCGAGCGACTGAAGCTGCCGTCGCATCTGCCCCAGCTGGCTCAGGAGCTGTTCTCTTGTCATGCGTTCTTCCATAGTCTCTCCACTGCGAGCGATCGCGTCTAATATAATACCAATTCGCCCTTATGTATATATCTTCCGGTTACCCGCGCAGGATGTGTTGCGCGGGATGTGGTATAATACGCCGCTTGGTTCCCATAAACTCTAATGCAATAACAGGAGAGAACAGTATGATGGCAGCGCGGTTCGCTCGTTGGTTGATGTTGACGGTATGTCTTTGTATGGTCGCCACAGGAGCGCTGGCGCAAGCGCAGCCACGGGAACAAGAGTACCAGCCCGTGGAGAGGCAGGATGGTAAGGATGTCGTGTGGCTGCCGACCGCGCAGGCACTGGTGGACAAGATGCTTGACATGGCGAAAGTCACCTCGCAGGATTACGTGATCGACCTCGGCTCCGGTGACGGGCGGACCGTGATTACCGCCGCGAAGCGCGGGGCCCGTGCCCTCGGCGTCGAATATAATCCTAATATGGTTGCGCTGTCGAAGCGTAACGCAGCCAAGGCAGGCGTCAGCGATAAAGCCCAGTTTATCCAGGGAGACCTGTATGAGACTGATTTTTCTCAAGCCACCGTTCTTACACTGTTTCTGCTGCCCGAGATCAATTATAAGCTTCGTCCGAAGATTCTCGATATGAAGCCCGGTACCCGTGTCGTGTCGAACACCTTTGACATGAGTGACTGGATAGCCGACAAGACCGATACGGTGGAAGACAAAGAAAAGTGCCCCGAGTATTGCACGGTTCTACTCTGGATCGTGCCGGCAAGGGTGGAAGGCACGTGGAAGCTTCCACAAGGGGAGCTCGTACTCGAGCAAAACTTTCAGATGATTTCAGGTAGGCTCAACGCCGGCTCTGAGACGGTGCTCATTAAAGACGGCCGGCTGAGTGGAGATCAGATTGGATTCACTGCCGGCGGTGCGCAATACACGGGACGTGTGAGCGGCAACGCCATGCAAGGGACGCTCAAGTCGGGCGAGAGAACCGCCGATTGGAGAGCTACCCGCATCAGCAAGGCGGCGCAAGCTCCATCTAGATAAACAGGTCCGGAAGCTGACCTCATCATCCCGCGGGAGAGGTGCTGATCGAACGTCTGCTCCACGGCCCGCGCCAATTCTTCTACCCGTGGGATGTTGAAGCCGGCTGTCGGCAGATGGATCATCCGAAAACCTTGTTCCAGGTAGAAATCGTGAAGGTTACGCTTCGCCTTCTGCAGACACTCCACCTCTTCCGCCAGCAGCACAATCACTGAAGTATTATTCTCCCTGTGAAGTTGCAGGACTTCGCCGTCGGCAATATAGAAGCCGAAAGGCATAGGACTCCTGTAGACTTTGCCCGGCAACCCGAAAAGCAGCTCAGTTATCAACATGTTTCAAAGAGTAGTGCTCCTTAAAGGGCCCTGGAAAGACAGGTCACCCGGCAGGGCCGGGAGCCGAATGCGACGCGGCCTCACCACGGACGCCAGGGTACCTCAACCGAAGGGTCTGTCAAAGTGAGGGTTCGACCTCATTTCCTTTATAAGGAAACAACGTGTATGGACGATAATACTAAGAAGGGTATGAGCATACAACTAATGCACAATAAGCCTGGCTATACTCTTGCCCTAACGTGCTAAAAAAACTTATTGCTGTGACGAAAGGTGAACATTGAAAACAAGATCACGTATCCACTGGCTGTTGTCGCTTGGCGTTTGCATGATGCTGCTGCTTACTGGTCTTGTATCTCCGCGCCACGGTTACGGGTGGGCCTCAAAAATGGGGCGCCTGAGCCACCAGTACATCGTGACCACCGCATGTACTCTTCTGAAGAATGACCCGGTCGGAAAACAGAAACATTTCCCGGAGTGCGAGCCAATCCTCGCGAACGAAGGCGCTAAAGGCCCTGACGGAGAGGGTAATAGTCCATACTCATACCACTACTACAACCCCGTCCTCAAGATCGGTGACGGCCCCAAACAGGCCTCCGTCCAATATGAGAATCTGGCACGTGGGCTTGCCACAAACGACCTGACCGGCATGGACAAGGCCGCCGCTTACAGCCAGCACTATCTCGCCGATATGCACGTACCCTTCCATACGCTCGGCATGTACGCGGACGACGCCCTTGCGAAATACCCGGACGGCCAGATTGATGACCAGAGGGTCTACGGTGGAACAAGGTTCTGTGCCGCTTGCGGTTCCATCGCCACGTGGCAGGCAGAGAAGGGTGATTTCAGCTGGTCTCTTTCGGCATTCAAAGAGGCCAAAAAAGCCGCAAAAGCAGCGGGGCATGACGATCTCAACTGGTTTGACCCGTGGCTATACAACGGAACACTCCCCATTGAGCACTACGAAGGTACGAGCAGCCACGTGTACTGGGAGGCGCTCAGCTATGTACCCACCTACACTCTCGAAGGATTTGAAATTAACTGGGAAAATGCTCCTGCAGCGTTCAATGCCACGGCACCATGGACTAAGCAGGCTGCCACAGTTGAAGAAATGGCCATAGCAGCTGCCACTTACGCGAGAACGGCTGATCTCGGCCGCTTCAACTACCTCCTCCAAAAGGCGATACGGGCGGTATACACCATGTGGCGTGCATCCATTTCGGGCTTGACGCCTGCCATGGCCGTGAAAGAAACAGAAGAAGGCTACGACATCGGCCTCACAGTCAACAACATCGAACCCAGGGCCGATGTCCAGAGCGTCCAGACCCGCTTCACCGTGACGGGTAACGGCTGTAAGCGCGTAAAAGGCGATGAAAGCGCAAGTCTCGCGACACGCATAGGAAAAAACGGAACCTTTGAGAGCACCAAGGATTTTTGGAAAGTGGAGGCACCAGATGGCGCATGCAAAGTATGGGTCGAGGTAATTGGCTCGTACAAGGATGTGCCCGACCTCCAGTATGCCGTAATCACGCAAGATCTTCCGCAACATAAGAAAAAACCCAAGATAACGATTGCCGGCCGCGACGAGGCGGCGGTCGGAGAAACAATCCGCCTTGACGCCACTGTATCGCCGGAACCGGAGCAAGGCACGCGCCTCAAGTGGTCCGTGAAGCCGGCGGCAACCATCACGGCCACCGATGGCGGGAAGAGTGCACTCTTCGTCGCGGCACAGCGAGGCAAACAGACGATTACGGTCGATCTGGTAGGCCCCGGTGACAAGGTCCTCTCCTACGGTTTTCATTTTATTGAGGTCGCCGATGGGGACCTCACTGTCTCCTGTCCTGAAAAGCCCGCGGTTCTCGGCGGGCCGGTGCAGTTCTCCGCTGAGTTCAGAGGGCAGCCCCCGGAAGGCGCAACAGACATCAAATTCAAGTGGTATGACGCCACGACAGGCAAGGCTGTCCCCGTACCCGAGGGGCAGCCAAACCAGAGAATAACATTGAAAGCTGAGCCCGCCGGTAAGTTCAGGATCAAAGCTGCGGCTTACGGCAAAATCCAGGGTAAAGCCGGTGACACAAAGATTGCGGAAGGCGCCTGTAGTTTTACAGTGGCTGAGCTCTTCCTCAGTACGGTGAATATTCACGCCGTCTCTGATAAATCGGAAAACATCAAAGGCGCAAGAGTAACGTTCAAGAATAGCGGGCCAGCCGGCATGACCGACGAGAACGGCAAGGCAGCGTTCAGCAAGGTACAGCCGGGGAGCTACACGGTCGTCGCTGAGGCACCCGGCTTTGCACCGGCGTCTCAGGACCTGAAACTCGATCCGAAGGAGCGCCGAAGAATCAGAAAAACCGATCAACGTCAAGCTCGTGCTTGTGCCGTCAGTTTCCTTCACTGCAGTGGCCGTGGACAAAGAAAGCGGTAAGAAAGTTGCTGGGGGTTTTCTCTTCAAGGCAAGCGGACCTCAGCCAACCAGCGGCCAGAGCACGAACGGAGAATTCCGTTTCGTCAACCTGCAGCCGGGCTTCTACAAAGTTGAGGCGACTCGCCGACGGGTGGGCGTCCGACGTGGTCGCCATGACGCTCGACCCTGCCCGCCAGACAGGGCTCGGCGAAGTGCACAACATACCGGTCTACCCGGCTGCAAAGGTAAAGGTCTGGATATTCGGCACGAAGACCAAGAATCTCGATGGGAAACCGGTCAACCAGCCCGAACCCGGCTGGATCAGCCTCGACGGCAACCCGTACGAGTTCGCCGGCACCGGCACATTCCTCTTTGAGAAGGTGACGCGGGGCAGGCACAGCTTCTACGGCGTCGCAACAGGGTTTGACGTGGCCGCCAAGCAGACCGACATAGATCCCTACAAGAGCAAGTACTATGAAGTATCGATACAACTTACCCCGGCCATGACCCTCCGGATCGAGCCAAGAGACAGCGAACAGAAGAATACCATTATCCGCGGTGCCTCAGGTGTGTTAGCGGATGCAACAGGTTCCGCGTTCCGCAGCAACACCACGACCGGTGGTACGGTACTCTTCACCAAGCTGCACGAAGGGATCCACTCTATCAGGCTCAGGGCCGAGGGCTACGAGGACTACGTATACAACGCGGTCAGGATCTCCAAACCGGACGAGGTGCTCGCGGTCTACATGACACCGAAGGCAAGGATCTCGGTCGCCATCGAAGGCTGCCCCCAGCAGATGGTCCCTGGACAAAAGGCAGCTCTCTCTGCCCGTGCTACATCCGATCGTGGAGTCCAGCCGAGCGGATTGGTTTTCAGGTGGACAGACAGCGGCCAGGTTGCCGACAGACAGGGTATTGCAGTTACCTACAAACAGAGCGGCACCTACCCCGTCAAGCTGGAAGCGTGGGCTCCAAACCAGAGCACCGGCAAGACCGAGAAAGTCGCTGAAAGTGTCTGCACAATATCCGTCAAGGAACAGGAACCGGCACGTGCATCTGTAGCAATCTCCGGGGGCGGAGTGCGTATAAAACCGGGACAGCAGGCCAACCTGGCCGCGCAGGTCAGCAGCAACGTGCCTGCGGGGGCCTTGACGATAACTTGGGTGCTCAACAACAGCCGGGTGGGTTCCAGCCCCTCGTACATCTTTTCCTCTGCCAATCCCGGGACCTATTACCCGGCGGCCGAGGTCTGGATGAATAATGAGGGCAAGATGTACAAACTCGCCGCTGCCTCTGCCACAGTAATCGTTGAAGCACAGCAGCAACCGCAGCCAAAGGTGCAGCAGCAACCGCAGCCAAAAGTGCAGCAGGAACAACCAAAGCCGCCGGAGAAGAAACCTGATACGCCTTCACAGCCTCCTCCAGCACGTAAATTCGAACAGCTCAGCGACAAGGAAAAACAAGGTGTGCTGAACTGCCTGTGCAAGTGCAACAGCACCGGCACATCCGCCGTCTCTATCTCCTACGACCCTAAACCGTCGAACGCCTCGCCGCACTGTGCACAGGGATCAAACGGCCCATGTATCAACCAGGGCTTCGGCTGCTGGCGCCATGTTCCCGATGGCGGAAGCAAGTGTGCACAGGATTGCTACAAGTCGGCCAACGTAACCGGTGTGCCCGACAGCGTGCTGAACGCCGGCAAGGATAACGCTTCAGCGGACCAGAAGAAGGTGGAGGCGCAGACCAAACAGTACGAAGAGTGCGTGCAGTCTGATAAAAACCGGCTCGATGGCGCGCAGAAAGAACTGACAAAGGTAGGGCAGAAAGACGCGCCAATGTGGTTCAGGTGTGGCGATATAGGAACAAACTGGCAGATGATTCCCTCGAAAACATGCTGTGAGCCGTTCTCGCGGGACAGAGACAAGAACGTGGAGGTGGCTGCGGCGGCGCTCCAGCGCTGCGGTTGGAATGAGGAAATCCAGAAACGACAGACGGATTATAACAAGAAAGTAGATGAGTGCAAGAAAAAATATCCGTCCGCTAAACAGTAGTAATACTGATTTGTATTCAAGACGGACGCCCCGGCCCTCGGCGGGGATACCGCGGGCAGCAGTAGCGAAGCATCCTGTAAGGACGAGGAGATGATAGCGATAGCGTAGCATCCTGGAAGGATAGCGTAGCATCCCTGTGGGAAGCATCCCGTAGGGATAAGGGAGCATCCTGTAAGGACATGAAGGCGAATCGGTATAAGGGATTTCAAGACCGGCTCGATATTTCTTGACAGAATTCTCTGCCGTCTATAAGTATCACCGGCTGGCCACAACTACCTTCCGACGCTTCGATGACCACGCTGACTTCCCCTGTTGCCTTGCTCCGGTCTGCAAGCACAACTCCACGAATTGCCCAGGGCGATAAGCCCTCAACCAGTTCGTCGCTCTCAATGCTTATGCCGCAAATCTTACCAACAGAGATCACCTGCTTGTGCACAGTGTTGTCGTCCTTGTCCGTGTAAAGAATCCCTTCCTGTCCCGCAATGCCCAGATTGCCGCCGTGGCTATGAGTCCTGCAGGTAATTCTGAACTCTTTGCCATTGTCTATGACGAGGTACGTGTTTGTGACGTCGGACGCATCCGGATCTCCATTCAGATTTTGGGTTCCGATTCTCGTTATTTTGATCTCCATGGTAGCCCCTTTTGGTATCCCTCAATGCCCTCGCGAGGGCCGCTCATTTCGATGTTCTGACTCCCTTCCAGGCATAGCTTATCGGCAGGGGGTGTTGAGCGTCGGTGACGAGAGCTGTTCCCTGGATCGCATCTCCGTTTACAAACCCTTCCAGTTCCATCAGAAATCTCTGTCCACCGATCGTGTCCACGACGGAAATGGTTATTCCCTCACTCTGGAGTCTTATCCCTGCAATGCTGAACTTCCTTGTGTCATCCTTCAGAGATCCTTCAACTTCTTGATACTTCTGCCGGAGCGTGAGTTCATAGTGTCGCGTCTCTTTGGCGTTCGACATGGCGATGCGCCAGTATCCATGCACATCCGCGGGGATGATCGACAAATAGATGGTCGTGTCGTACGCCTTTAATGTCATATCCGGCTTCCAGTCACCTATCTCGAACCGATGGGAGACCACCCGCGTACCCGGTTGCAGTTCCCTGAAAAATTTGGGGAGAAGCTGCTTGTTCATCGTGGGCAGCATATAGAGAGCAATGACCGTGGCCTGGCTGATATCGGCCTTCAAGACATCCTGCTCGATGAAGGTGACCCGTTCGGAAACACCGGCCTTTCTCGCGTTCTCCTTACCCTCGGCAACCAGTTTCGGATCGATATCAATGCCCACGCCGCGTGCGCCAAAGTCTTTCGCTGCGGCGATCACGATACGGCCGTCACCGGAACCAAGGTCGTACACAACGTCATCCTTTGCGACCCCGGCAAGCTTCAACATCTCTCTGACCACCTTATGGGGCGTCGTGACGAAGACGACATCCGGTTCGGTCTTATTCCCAACACCGGAATCGCAGGATCCCGCCGCCAACGCAAACAGAAGCATCATAATGATCCACGTGATCTCTCATCGTCACCTGCACATGTTGGTATGTACCCTAAGACACTCGCACAAGCAAGTTCTTAATGCAACTACAAAAGGCACGTCGCGTTGTCCCTACAGTTTCGGGAGTTATTTGACATGAGCGTGCAAAAGAACTTATGCTGTCAGGCGGCGATGTTAATGTGCCGCCATGTCTGTATCAGGCAGTGATACCGATCGTAAGGAGGTAAAAGTTGATAAGAAGAACGTTCATTGTGGGTCTGGCCGCTGTCGCTCGTGACCCTCCTTCTTTCTACGGGACTATTTGCTGCTGAAAAAACTATTGAGAAAGGTGAAAAGAAAATGACGAACACCCAGCTGACCGTAACGTTGCACACGACAAAAGGTGATATCAGGTTGAAACTTTTTCCGGATAAAGCCCCGCTGACAGTCCTCAACTTTGTCAACCTGACAAAACGGGGTTTTTATAACGGCCTCACGTTCCACAGGGTGATACCAAATTTTATGATCCAGGGAGGGGACCCTGCGGGTAACGGCACAGGAGGTCCTGGTTATAAATTCAAAGATGAATTCTCTGCCGATTTAAAACATAGCAAGCCGGGTATCCTCTCCATGGCGAACGCAGGCCCCGGAACAAACGGCAGCCAATTCTTCATCACTCACGTTCCCACTCCATGGCTCGATGGCAAACATACAATCTTCGGAGAAGTCGTGGATGCGCAGGATCAGAAAGTTGTGAACAGCATTGTCGCAGGAGATAAGATCAATACCGCTACGATAGACGGGGATTATTCAAAGCTGGCCGAGCAATACAAGGACCAGACTCGACGCGTGGAATAAAACATTGCAGAGCACGGGCAAGTAGGGCATCAGACAGATTATTTCGTGTGAAATTAGTTTATCTAGGTTTGAAGAGGTCAACCGCGAGGGCGACGAACTGCAATGAAGTGATTACTCGCGAACTGGAGAGCATCCGACTGATCGAGTTCGTACAGATACTGCAGCATGATCGAAGGCAATCAACCAGTGGGCAGTGACAGCATTTGTTAATCAGCCAGTCAACCAGTAACCAGTCAACCGTCGTCTTATAGCTTCATTGACTTGAGCCGTGCTATCCCCTCTTTGATACGCTCTTCGCTCGTGGTGGTGGAGATCCTGAAATAGCCTTCCCCCTCGTCACCGAATCCGCTCCCGGGCGTGAGCACGACCCCTTTTTCTTCGATCAGCTTCTCTGCGAACTGGGCGGAAGAGAAGCCGGCCGGCACGCGGGCCCAGATGTAAAACGTGCCAAGCGGCTTACGCACCTTGATGCCCATGGCTGTCAGGCCGTCAACAACGATATCTCTTCTTCGGGCATAGATGGTTCTCATGGCCTCGACCGATTCCTGGCTGCCCGTAAGGGCCTCGATTGCGGCATACTGTATGGCCTGGAAGACACCCGAATCTATATTGGTCTTCAGTTTGCCCAGGTTCTGAATGGCATCGCTATTGCCCACGGCAAAGCCTACCCTCCAGCCCGTCATGCAGTATGTTTTTGAAAGAGAATGAAACTCTATCGAAAATTTCTTGTTATGGTCGAACTGCAGGATGCTCTTTCCCTGGTGCCCGTCAAACGTAACCTCGCTATATGCAGCGTCATGGCAGAGCAGAATGTCACTCTTTCGCGCCTCGTAGACGGCCCTTTCGTAGAACTCATTGTCAGCGTGCGCGCCTGTCGGGTTGTTCGGGTAATTGATGAAAGCGATCTTCGCCTTTCTCCGCACATCTTCCGGTATGTGCTCTCGCACGGGCAGAAAATCATGCTCTTCTCTCAGGGGCATTATATAAGGAATTCCGCCTGCAAGGAGCGTCGATATTTTGTAGACCGGGATATCCCGGTGAGGGTATCAGTGCCACGTCCCCTTCGTTGAGATAAACCCAGGGGATGTGTGCTATCCCTTCCTTGGAGCCGATGAGTGCCACAACCTCAGTGTCAGGGTTGAGCTCGACCCCGAACCGTTTCGTGTACCAGTCTGCAACCGCCTTCCTGAACTCAAACATGCCTTCATAGCTCGGATAGCGGTGGTTCCTGGGATCGGCAGTAGCCTCCTGCATTTTTCTGACGATATGCTCAGGCGTTGGCAGGTCAGGGTCGCCGGTAGTCAGATCAACGAGATCGACACCCTTTTTTCGTGCCTCCTGCTTCTTCTTGTCGATGCGGGCGAAAATGTACGGAGGAATTTTCTCGATCCGCGATGCTGCCATTACCATGGTACACCCCTGCTTTTTTTAGTATCATCTAAACATTTTTTTGAGCAAAGTAAAGGAAATTTTCGTCCGGCCTGAAGGAGCGTCACGAATTTTGTTTGAAATGACGGGCTCCGGCAGGTAGAATAGTACGATTCCAGGCTTCACAGAAAGCCTCGGAGAGGGGAAAATATGACACGCGAAAAATCAGCACATCTTTACGAAGAGGCAGTGCGGCTCATGCCTGCGGGCGTAAATAGTCCGGTGAGGGCCTTCCGGTCAGTGAATGACATACCTTTTTTCGTGCAGCGAGCGAAGGGCGCATACCTTTTTGATGTTGATGGCAATGCGTATCTCGACTACGTGGCCTCATGGGGCGCCATCATCCTCGGCCACGCCCACGACGGATTGGTGCGGGAGGCGCAGGCAGCTGTTGCTGACGGCACGAGCTATGGCGCATGCCATCCTTATGAAGTGAAACTCGCGCAATTGCTCATCGACGCTTTCCCTTCCATGGAAAAGGTAAGGCTCACCAGTTCAGGCACCGAGGCCACGATGAGCGCTATCAGGCTCGCTCGCGGCGCAACAGGGAAAAACGGCATCATCAAATTCAGGGGCTGTTATCACGGGCACGCTGACAGTCTTCTCGTGAAAGCGGGGTCAGGCCTTGAAACATATGGCATTCCTGACAGCGCAGGTGTTCCGGCTGATCTTGCGCGCCACACCTTTGTTGCGGAGTTCAACCATCTCGACAGCGTCCGAAGTATCCTCGACACAAACAAGGACATAGCGTGTGTCATCGTCGAGCCCATCATGGGCAACATGGGTGTCATACTGCCCCGAGAGGGCTTTCTGAAAGGCCTGGAAGAGCTGTGCAAGGGCGCAGGTATCCTGCTTATTTTCGATGAGGTGATCACGGGCTTCAGGGTGACCTACGGGGGTGCTCAGCACCTTTATGGCATCGACCCTGATCTGACGTGCCTCGGGAAGATCATCGGCGGAGGTTTCCCCATAGGAGCCTTTGGCGGAAAGGCCGCAATCATGGACCATGTAGCACCGCTCGGCGCCGTATATCAGGCGGGCACGCTCTCCGGCAATCCGGTCGCGGTGAGGGCAGGCCTCTATGCCCTGGGTCGACTGAAGGCGGAGAATCCTTACCGGACCATGAAAGAGAAGGTCGAGTATCTGGGCCGTGAGGTCCTGGAGATAGCGGCCAGGCATCATGTTCCGTATCGCGTCAATGGTGCTACCGGGATGTTTACCGGTTTTTTTATTGACAAAGACGTTACGGACTATGAAAGCGCATCACAGGCCAGCAGGGAGACTTTATGGGCAATTTTTCCGCATGATGCTCGAGGAAGGTATCTTCTTTGCTCCCAGCCCTTTCGAGGCTGCGTTCCTGACGCTGGATCACACTGAGGTGGAGATCGGCAAGACGATCAGTGCCTTTGAGCGCACCTTCAAGCGTCTGGGGACCCGGAACGGCAGATGAGTCGCGCAAGGATTGAGATTGATCTGAAAGTCCTGGAGGAGAACTACAGACGCCGTCAGGCGCAAAGTGCCGTCGCGACGTGAAGATGCTCTGTGTCGTGAAGGCTGATGGATACGGCCATGGCGCCGTTCCCGTGGCCCGCAGGTTGGAGTCTGCCGGCGCGAATTATTTTGGTGTGGCGACAGTCGACGAAGGGATCGAACTGCGGAATAGCGATATCTTTCTACCGATTCTGGTCATGGGCGGGCTGATGCCCTGGGATGAGACGGGAGACCTTTGGGAGTATCGGCTTACTCCGGTGCTGGCTGATTTCGAGAGCCTACAGCCGGCTGGCCCGGGATGCGAAGCAACGCGAACTCCCGATCAACGCCCATGTTAAAGTGGATACCGGCATGGGAAGGCTCGGCTTCTCTCTCGACGAGCTTGACGCGACTTGCCAACGCGCTGAAAGACGCTGAATACGTTCGCGTGGAAGGGCCTGATGAGCCACTTTGCGAGTTCTGAACAGCGGGATGAATACGGCATCTCCCAGATAAACCGGTTTAACGAGGCAGTCGGTTTTCTTAAGAGCCATGCCATGCTGCCGCCACTGCTGCATATGGCAAATAGCGGTGCTGTCTGCCAGTATCCGGAAGCTTACTTCAATATGGTCCGGGTGGGGATCATGCTCTACGGTTCATACTCCGATGCAAGGCTGGCCGACAAAATACAGGTGAGACCGGTTATGAAACTGGCATCCAGGGTGGCTTACGTGAAGCTCTTTCCGCCGCAGTCAGCGCTCAGCTATGGCAGGACGTTCATTACCCGGCGGAAGACGAAGGTCGCGTACATTGCTGCCGGGTACGCGGATGGCATTCCTCGCGCACTCTCCAACAAGGGCGCTGTCCTGCTTCACGGGCAACGCTGCCCGATCATCGGCCGTGTCTGTATGGACTGGGTTCTGGCGGACGTCACGGACCTCCCCGACGTCGCGCCGGGCGAAGAAGCTGTCGTGATGGGTGCCGCGGGCAATGATGCTATTACTGCGGACGAGATAGCCGGACACGCCGGGACTATACCCTACGAGATCTTGTGCTCCGTATCCAGGAGGATGTCGAGGGACGTATGTCTGAGGGTTCATGAAGGCGCTGTTTAAGCCTCTCACCTACGCTGCATCAGAGTTCGGCAGGGTCTGGTTCATGTTGATGGAAGTGGCATACTGGACCTTCCGGAGACCCTTCAAATTCAACTATCTGTTCAAACAGATGGAATTCATCGGCGTAAAATCGCTTGGCATCGTGATCATTACGGGCGGCTTTACCGGCATGGTGCTCGCATTGCAGACATACTACGGGTTCAGGAGGTTCGGTTCGGAGGTGCTGGTTGGTGTCACGGTTGCATTGAGCATGACGCGTGAACTGGGGCCGGTACTGACGGCGCTTATGGTGACAGGGCGGGCCGGATCAGCCATGGCCGCGGAACTCGGGAGCATGCGCGTGACGGAGCAGATCGATGCCTTGACCGTCATGGCCCTGAGCCCGGTGAAGTATCTCATTGTGCCGAGGGTATTGGCATCGCTCTTCATGGTGCCGATCCTGACCGTTATCGCTGATTTTGTCGGTATCATTGGCGGCTATTTCGTTGGTGTCAAGCTTCTGGGCATTACCGAGGGTATCTTTATCAACAAGATGGTAAAGTACATCGACCTGGAAGATATCTACAACGGTCTTGCGAAGGCGGCTGTTTTCGGGGTTGTCCTGAGCGTCATCTCTTGCTACAAAGGCTTTTACACGAAAGGAGGGGCAGAGGGCGTTGGCAAGGCGACGACGGAGGCTGTTGTTGCCTCGAGCGTCACAATATTGATCTCTGACTATGTACTTACGTCTCTCATGTACTGACATGGACGATACCACGATCAGGATTGTCGATCTGTACAAGAACTTCAACGGCCAGAAGGTACTGGACGGAATTAATCTGGACGTGAAGCGGGGCAAGATCACGGTCATAATCGGTAAGAGCGGCGGAGGCAAGAGCGTCTTGATGAAGCACCTGATCGGGCTTCTGAAGCCTGACAGGGGGGAGATATGGATTGACGGGACAGAGATTACGAAATTGAAGGACCGGGAGCTGAACCAGGTGCGCATGAAGTTTGGCATGCTTTTCCAGGAAGCAGCCCTTTTTGATTCCATGAATGTGTTTGAAAATGTGGCATTTCCGCTGAGAGAACATACCAAGCTACAAGAAAAGGAGATAAAGAGAACGGTCGAAGAAAAACTAAGCGCGGTTGGTCTCCTTGCATCCGCGGAGAAGATGCCGTCCGAGCTTTCGGGAGGGATGAAGAAGCGGGTGGGGCTTGCGCGCGCCCTTGCTCTCGACCCCGACATTGTTCTCTTTGATGAGCCGACCTCCGCACTCGACCCGGTCATATCGCTCACCATCGAAGACCTTATTAAGGAAACGCAGGAGCGCTTCCAGAAGACGTATGTGGTAATCAGTCATGATGTAGCAGGCATGTTCAGGATAGCTGATACGGTGGCCATGCTTAACAACGGCAAGATTATCGCTTCGGGAACACCATACGAGATAAAGAAAAACGGCCAGGAGGCGGTGAAGGAATTCTTAAGGGCGACCAAGATACCTGGCTTCGCAGGAGGTGAGTCGTGAGTTCTGAATTTAAAGTGGGTGTTGTCGTACTGCATTGGGATCGCGGTTCTCTTTTATATGTCGTTCAGGGTGGGAAAATTTGGCGTGCTCACCCGGAGCGGTTACGAGATAGTCCGTTCATTTCTCAGATGTCGCCGGTCTTGATATCAAGTCTCCTGTTGAACTGGCCGGAGTCGAGATCGGAAACGTGCGCAAGCTCTCCCTGGACGGATACAGGGCTAAGGCGAGCCTGCTCATAAAAGAGAACGTGAAGATCCCCACGGATAGCAAACTGGTGATCAAATCGTTCGGGATACTGGGTGACAAGTATTTGGCCATTGTGCCCGGTCAGGCCACAACCTTCCTCAAACCGGGAGACGAATTGAGCGAACGTGGCAGCTGTTCCCGACTTCGATCAGATGTTCAAAAACGTTCAATCTGCCGCGAGAATTTTAGTGACGTCATGGGCCAGTTCAAGGGCATAATAGGTGACCAGGAAAAGTCGAATCTCAAGGAGAGCCTGAAGAATATCAAGGTTGTGAGCGGTGAGTTCAAGCAGATGGTCACGGAGAACAAGGCCAATGTGACGCGCGTCGTCACTAACCTTGCGCAGGCGAGCGATAAGTTCGGGCCCCTGGCAGAAAAGGCCGATGTGGCCTTCACGGGATCAACTCGATCGTGCAGGGCGTAGAGGAAGGAAAGGGGAGCCTTGGATTGCTCGTAAAGGATGAGACGCTTTACAACGATGCACGGGACACGGTCGCATCCTTGAAGACGATCTCGGCGGACATCGAGCAAGGCAAGGGCACGCTGGGAAAGTTGGCTAAGGACGAAGCCCTGTATGCCGACGCCCAGACAACCATGAAAAGCATCAGAGAGATGACGGACAGTATGAATAAAGGCGAGGGCACGCTCGGCAAGCTTATGAAGGATGATACTCTGGCCACAGAGGCCGAAAAGACGCATGAAGAAGGTTCAGAGAGCCGCAGATTCGGTACAGGAACAGGTTCCTATCACAGTCCTGGGAACGATCTTCGGCATCCTTTTCTGATGCTCGAGTGATAAGGCAGGGGTCCTACAGGATGCTTCCCACGAGGATGCTTCGTATCCCTACGGGATGCTGCGCTACCGCTATCGGGGTTTACAGGATGTCTCGATACTATCGGCCATGGCTGCTCGGGGGCCGGCATTTGCTTTTCGTCGTTCAGTTCTGGCGGGGCATCGTTGGTATGTTCCTGGTGCTGCTTCTCCCGCTTCACCTCTGGGCGGTCTGGCCCCTCTCGTGGGAACTGGGACGCGAGAAGAACTATCTCGGCCCACTGGTTTCGTATGAGAAGGAAGACGGGAATGATTGGCTAACCATTAGACCGTTCTTCTCGCGCGATTCCGCCGGAGGGTGGCTCTTACAGCTTGCTGTGGCCGCTCGGAGGCGGCACAGACAATAAGTCGCAGTTCATCCCCTTTTACTCACACCACTCGGTTCGATGGGGAGGAGGACACATCGATCCTGCTCTTTTTTTGGGGCAAGACCAAAGAGAAACGTTACGGTGGCTTTTTCCCGTTCTACGGCCAGCTTTACAATCGGTTTCGGAAAAGATGAAATGGGATTCTTTCTCTGGCCTCTATACAGCTACGTGAAAAGTGAGGGAGCCACGCGGACCAATCTTCTCTGGCCATTCTTCTCGGTCACGGTCGGAACTGAAGAGGGCTCCAAGTTCTGGCCCTTTTATGGGTACAGGAACCGGGGAGAAGAAAAGAAGTCGAGTTTTGCTTTATGGCCGATCTTTTATTGGGGTGAGAGAGACGCTGACCTTGGAGACCCGAAAAAGTTTTTTTGGGCTTTTCCTTTCTACATGCGCACCACATCCCGGACTACTGAACAAAAGAGCTTTCTCTTCCCGTTTTTCAGCTATTATAAGTCGCCCGAGAGAGAATCGCTGGACGCCCCGTGGCCCTTCTATTTTTACACCAAAGGAGAGGAGGAAAACGCCTTTGGTATCTGGCCACTTTACACACGCAAGTCGAGAGGCAAGGATAACACGTACACTTACTTCTGGCCCGTATACAGGGACTCAGAGTGGTACGTCAAGGATCAGCGGTACGTGGATAAGCGGCTCCTCATTTATCTCGGGAGGTACACTGATGACGACAGGGGGAAATTTGCCAGCTTCTGGCCTTTCTTTGAGTACCGCGACAGCAAAGAGAGGACGGACTTTTTCTTTCCATCCCTTTTGCCTTTCCGGAACGAGAAGTTCGATCGGATTGTGAAGCCCCTGATTACCCTGTATCGATACAAAAGGGACGGTTCGATGCGTACCTCCAACTATATCTATGGCTTTTACACGAAGGAAGAAAGCGCTGAGGGCTGGAAGAGACGGCTTGCCTTTCTCTTCGAGTTGAAGAAAGAGCCCGCGGGCTACGGTTTCGAGCTGCTCTCCGGGCTGTTCGCCGTGGATCCGCATCGCGTAAAGTTGCTCTTCATACCGATAAAAAGAGCAGGAGACAATCAGCCGGCTAGCGAAGACCGAGCGGACACCAGAGACGAGTGACGAGTGTCAAGGGTCAAGTGACGAGTGTCGAGTGTCCTTACAGGATGCTGCGCTAACGGGTGACCAACGACCAGTAATCGAGTGACAGTAACCGGTGGACAGTGACCAGTGACACAGTGAAGCGGTAAGGTACAGACAAGAACTTGTAACACGTCACGACCGGTTAAGGGTGCAGTGATGGCGAAGATAAAATCGATCCGACTTTCAGCAGATTGTGCGGCCGCTCAAGACCTTGTTTGCCACGGCTTTAGGAAGAAAAGCATTCCTGCAGAACATCCTTGTTTCGGTGACACTGGACGACGGGAGCGTGGGTGTCGGGGAAATCCCTACCAGTTTTTCCCGCAAGGATGAAACGGTCCCGGTCATGAAGCACGTGCTGCAACAGGTACGAACTGACCTGGTCAATCTGCCTGTTGATGCGTATGAGGAGCAAGTGAGGCGCTTTCGGGAACGGTTTCCTCTTGCGCGCATGACGGTCTCGGGGCTTGAGGTCGCCCTTTTCCGGGCTTTTCTGAAAAGCGAGGGAAGGTCGGAGCACGCATTTTTCGGAGCCCGGTTGCGCGAGCTGGAGACGGATATAACAATACCGTTCGTACCTGATGAAGCATCACTCGCAACGTGGATCGACTACGCGGCCCGAAAAGGTTTCAGGGTGTTTAAAGCAAAGGTGAGCGGGAATCTTGAAGAGGATAAGCGCTTCCTTTCCCTGGTATGCGGTCTCATCGAGAAGTCGCGTGCACTCCTTTCAGCTCAGACTTGACGGTAATCAGGGATTTAGCGTCAGCCTCCTTTTTTCGACTTGATGGACTACATCCACAAGAAAGAATACCCGGTGGAACTCTTTGAACAGCCCCTGCCGAGGCGCGATCTTGCCGGGCTTCGGACGATCACAGAAGCGGCCCTGCTGCCCATTATCCTCGATGAGAGCGTTGAGAGCCCCGTGGATGTGGAGCGAGTAGCTTGAAGCAGGGGCGTGTCACGGTATCAATGTGAAGATCGCCAAGAGCGGCATCGGAGAGTCGCTGGAGATTCTGCATGTAGCCCGCGAGCATGGGCTTAAGCTGATGATCGGGTGCATGACCGAGACCATGGTGGGACTCTCTGCGGCCATCCATTGTGCCTCAGGAAACGCTGCGTTTGATTACATAGACCTGGACGGTATCCACTTTCTGCATCACCGAAACCGCTTTCAGAACATCACCATCGAAGGACCTAAGTTCGTCATAGGCAATGAGGAGAAATTCTAAATCCAATGTAGATCCTAAACGGGTCCTTACAGGATGTCGCTATCGAATGAGCAAAATCCAAACTGGACCAGACTCCGGCCTTCAGTGTGGAGTATTTGGTATTTGGATTTATTTAGGCTTTCGATATTCGATATTGGCATTTAGGACCAGTGGACCAGGCAACGAAGCTACATGAATGAAGGCGACCTGACTATTAAAACGGAAGGGGATAGGAGACTGTAGTCCGATCGACGAGATAACCAAATCTTTTCGTAAATTCTTCAGGTTTAAGGTTGGTCACCCCGGCCAGCTGATCGAGCTGAGGTGCCTGGAAGTCAGCACGCTCAAGCCTGATCATATACTTTCTGGCCACCTCGTAGGTCTCTGAATTGAGATCAACCTTTCTGACCCTGATGCTCCCGTCACTGAACTCAAGCATCTCGACGAAGGGGATCGGCTTTATGTTTCCCTCATAGACCACGATCATGGAACCAGTACCGCCTTTCAGGAGGAAGCGCACAGCGCCGTACCCCAGGTTTCTTGTGTACTCCACGTCATAGGGTATCGGGTCAGCAGCGCGCATCTCGTAGCCGATATTCTTGTCAACAATGGTGACGTTGATGCCGAGTTTTTCGAGGGTCTTTCTTACGAGACCCCGCAGGAGCCTGCCCAACGGGATATCGGAAAGCCTGACTCTTCCCATTGAGTCTTTCTCGACCTGCTCCGAAGCGAGCTCTTCCGGGTCCAACCGGTCTGCGATGCCCTCCGCGAGGATTGCAACGCCGTGATCGCGGCCCATAGCCAGCCTCTTTAGGATTGACCCTGCGAGCACGTCCGCAACCTTGGTGAGCGTCACCTTTTCTTCGAACTCCTCAGGGATGAGCGTTACCGTCGCCCCTGATGCCACTCCCATGCCGAGGGCGAGATGGCCTGCATTCCGGCCCATGGTCGTGACAAGATACCATCTGCCCATTGTCCGCGCATCTTCCATCAGGTTCTCGACGATCTGAACGCCTACGTGGCGCGCCGTCTGGTATCCGAACGTGGCGAGACCACCCGGCATGGGCACGTCATTGTCGATGGTCTTGGGCACATGGACCACATTGACGCTGCCGCGCGCTTCCTTCTCGATCCAGTGGGCCACAAAAAGGCTGCCTTCTCCGCCAATGGAGATCAGGTACTTGATCCTTGCCTGTTTAAGCATTGACATGAGTATCTTGAATTTCTGCTTGGCGTCGTCAGGCGTGCCTCGGGACGTTCTCAGTATCGAGCCGCCTCTCAGGTGGACCCTTGATACATCGTCGATCGTAAGCGGAATGATGGAATTATCCTTTCCATCGAACAGGCAGTTAAAGCCGCCGACTATGCCGACCACCTGCTTTCCTTCGTTGATCGCCTCTATCGTTGCGGCGCTGATGACGCTATTGATGCCGGGAGCTGGGCCGCCACCGACGACTATTCCCACGATTTCTTTTTTCATGGTGTCTATTCTCTCATTGATCCCTGTCTGTTTCAATGGTTTTTCACAAATGTGGACCGGCATCCCTATCGTTCCATGCAATATGCGTTCCGTGTTCCGGGTGCAGGTTACGAGTTCAGGCAGAATCTGTTACAGGTTAAGAACAAGACCTGTTACCGGTTACAAGGTAAGAGCAAAGACCGTAGGCGGACGCCCGCGGCCGCTGACCCGTAACCTGGAACTTGTAACGGGTCCTTTTCCTGTAACTTGTAACTTGCAACTGTGTAACAGGTCTCTTTCCTGTAACTTGTGACCTGCAGCTTCTAACAGGTCCTTTCTGTAACTGTAACGTCTCTTTGAACGGGTCCTTTTCCTGTAACCTGTAACTTGCAACTTGTAACAGGTCTTTGTAGTATAATGCTTGCGTGAAAATCGGGTTTCATCTGCCCATCTCAAAGGGCTTTGCATGGACACATCGTGAAGCGACCCGTCTTGGCTGTGAGGTAGTCCAGATTTTTGTGAAGAACCCGCGCTCGTGGGGTGAGAAGAGCCTGTCTGACGAAGCAGCGAGAGCGCTTCTTACGCCTCTTTCATGATCTTCCGGTCGTTGCCCATCTTTCCTACCTGCCGAACCTGGCCAAAATTGACGAGGATCCGCGCCACCTGAAGGCAATTTTCCACGAGGCTGCGTTATGCAAGCAACTCGGTATCGATAGACTCATCATGCATTGCGGCTCGAGAAAACAACGGAAGCGAGGAATGGCCAACGTCGCGGAGGGCGTCGACAGAGTGCTCGCCGCGTTTGACATCTCGGTCATGCTCGAAAATGCGGCAGGGCAGGGCGATTCTCTCGGGACGAGCATACCGGAGCTGGGAGAGATCTACCGCAGAATTTCCGACAAGAGCCGGGTATCGCTCTGCCTGGACACGGCGCACATTTTCGAAGCGGGTTACAACGTGAGGTCCAGGCTGGTGTGGAGGCGCATCCTCAGGGAGGCGAGGGACTACCTGGGGCCGGAGGCATTAGGCTTTTTTCACCTTAACGATTCGAAGACACCGCTTGGAAGCAATGTGGACAGACACTGGCACATCGGACAAGGAACAATTGGTCTTTCCGCCTTCCGATATCTCCTGAACGAACAAAAGTTTGCCCATCTTGGGGGCGTCATGGAGACCCCCAAGATGGGCAACATGGACGACGTCAATATGAAAGCTATGCGCTCGTTACTTTCTCCTCTGGTGCCTGGTCCTTCTTCTTAACTTCCTGTACTTATGCTTTCTCATCTTTTTCTTGCGCCACTTGACAACACTTCCCATTCATCACCTCATTTTTTCACAGAGAACTCGTCTCGTGTGTTTCCCTTGAAATCGACAACCCTAAAAAAATAACCTTCATTTCTCTTTTTTGCAACAATATAATGCAGGAAGGCGCCCTGTTCTTCAGTGAATCCATGGAGGGGAGCGCCGCCACCACCGGTAATAACGTAAACGATGCCATCCTTATCAGATCGGTTGTACAGGTGTTCATGGCCCGACATAGCGAGCGCAACGCCGTCTTTCACGAATAGCTGATGAAGTCTGTTTCTGTCCGGTGGATTCCGGTCAAGCCCGTAACCCGCACCGAGCGGCGATGGAAAAACCGGCCTGTGCAGAAAAACGAATTTGTATTTGAAGTCCCTGGCGAGTTCCTTCTCCAGCCACTCAAACTGCCGCCCCGTGATTTTCACTTCCTGTCCGGGTAGTTCGGAATTGAGGAAAATAAAGAAGCGTGTCACTGCGGGGAACGGAGTAGTAGGGCTCTTTGCCAAGCATCTTTGTATAGGTTGCCAGGGAGCGCGTGCTATTGACGTCGTGATTTCCCGGGGCGATGTAGAGCGTCACCTTTGTTCCCGTGATGTTCAAAACTTTGCCCACTGTTCCTCAGCCCCGGGCGAGTCAATGGCGTCCCCCACGTGGATGACCGTCTGTATCCCGTCCTTTTCCACCTGCTTGATGAAAGCAGTGTACCTGGCGTCCGTCTGTCCTACCCGCGTATCTCCGATGACGGCGAAGGAACCATCATCGGCAGCGCTGCACGGGGTGGTGAAGACCGCGATCAGGATCAACAGGACTATCGCGTGTAGCACGTGTCGTTTCATGGCCATAGCGCCAAACAGCATACAGCATTTGCTGGAGTACACGCAACCGTGAGGAGCAGGATCGCTAGCGCTTGAGGAACGGGCTTCGCCTTGTTGAGGAGGACCGCTGCCTATGAGGACCGTCACGCTGCGCGTCTCGAGGACCGACCTTCGGCCTTGAGGTACTTGCCTCAAGTCGCCGCCAGAGGCGACGCTCCTCGAGGGAGCGCAGCTTCCGGTCCTGAGGGCTCGTCAGGGCCGCTCCTCAAGCGGAGCGGTCGCCCCTAGACCGATTACCAGTTCAGGTGGTCTCGCGCCTTCTGGACTATTTCTATCTGGGTCGTGCCGACCATCACTGCGCCGATCCGCTGAGCCAGATTAGGGGCCGCATCTACCTTAATTATCACCACCCTCTTGCCCAGATCCTCTGAAGAAGAAGGCGTGATCCAGCGATAGGCAGTCCGCGGCGTAAACGAGCAACCGGGCGAAGAAGGTATGACCCTCACTTCTGCTGTTCCGCCCTCTGCTTCAAAATAGAGAATTCTCGGATCGACGGTGAAAATACACAAGGGCTCCTGAGCACGGCAGAGCTGGCCTGCTGCCAGAACCAGGCTGACGGCCAGAAGAGCGATCGCGGCTCCAACCTTCTTCATCGCTACTCTCTCCCTTGCGGGCTCTCCCGGCCACCGGCCAGGAGAGCCATATCTTGTGGACTTGCAATAAGTTAAGCACCCGTGGCTGCAATGGCAAGGCCGAATGGGTCCGCTCTTAGGCCAACCATTCCGGGCTCTGCGCGTGAAATTCTGGATGATTTCGAAGCACGGAAGTGTTAGATTATGCTTCACGCGCCTGTAGCTCAATCAGGACAGAGCAACGGACTTCTAATCCGTAGGTTCCGCGTTCGAGTCGCGGCAGGCGCGCTTGTAATCCAACGGTTTACAGAGATTGAAGATAATGAGTGTTGTCTACTATTGTCTACCAATAGACATTTAGACATTTCTAGCCTAGGAGCCTGTCGGAGAAATGGCCATTTAGGATTTTGGTCCATCCAAAGTGGGAAACAGAAGCGAAGATCGGACCAATTTCTATAGAACATGATCATCAGACTGACAGAAATGAAAGCCAAAGTGGGAAACCGATATTTCAATTGGGAATTCTCCGACAGGCTCGAGAATAACCATTTCTAAACTTCCGTTGTCTACCCGAGTATCAATGAAGTCAATTACATACGGATTAGTGGTCCGTTGGTTCCGCGTTGCAAATAATGAACGTTGTTAACCGCAGGATCACTCTCTCGTTCACCTGAAGGTGGTATTAGGTAATATCCAAGATGAGTGCACATTACGAAACGAAAGAGCGACGTGGGCTCAGACAGAGACTTCTTGCGGACGATGCGTAGCAAGCGCCATCAGCCTTGACCGGGTGGTAACGTTACATTTCCTGAAGATCGCGCGGAGATGTGTCTTCACTGTCTTCTCTGAGAGCACCAGCCTCCGGGCGATCTCCTTGTCGCTCATCCCCTGACACACGCATTCGATGATCTCCTTCTCCCTGCCGGTGACCCCACTGATCTTTCCCGGCCTGGAGATGGCTCCGGTGTCCTCGAGCAAGGCCCTGAGCGACTCGTTGTCGATCCACACCTGTCCCTCGCTGACCGCGGTAAGGGCTTTCTTGAACTGGCGGAGTTGCGCGTAAGATGAAAGCACCCCGTGTATCCTATATGAGAGGAGTGTGACGCACAGCCGATCCGGTTCCAGGGCCATATCCATGAGCAGTACCTTTGCCGTGGGGTACCGGGCGAGGAGATCATGCGTAAGCGTACTGATATCGACAAGGAGCACGTCAGGGGCAACGTTGGCAGGACATCTCCCGTCCACCACCACGTTATCATATCCGTTCGTAACGAGGAGCTGGTATATGGCCTCCACTATCAACTGGTTGCTGAGATGAATAGCTATCTGCATCTTCCGCCCCTTTCGGCCGGTACCTGCCTGCTGCGGCAAAGCTGTCCGGTTTGATGTGGCGCTAGTTGGAAGCGTGCCATGGCTGAAATCGTATGCCACCCGTGACACGAAGAGATGAGACGATGAGGCATGCAAACCTCAACCTAAACCGGCGCGGCGATCTTCGGCCCTACCGGTAGTATGTGAATAGGAGGGGGCTGACTTTCTCGATTGCTCCTCTATCCTATGTTCGTAGAGAGCTCTTTCGATGGCCTTGCGGAGTTCTCCTTCGTCGACGGGTTTAAGGATCCACCCGGAGGGTTCTGTGAGCTTGGCCCGATCGAGCGTAGTCTGGTCTGAGTGGGCGGTGACGTAAATCACGGGACAGGAATACTTAGACCGGATGGCTTCGGCAGCTTGGATGCCGTCCATTGGTCCCTTCAGGAGAATGTCCATAAGGACAACATCGGGGCGGAGGGCCAGAGCGACGGTGACCGCATCCTGTCCGGAAGCCACAGGCCCAACCGACTCATAGCCGAACTCCCTGACCGTCTGACGGATATCCATGCCCGTAATCTTTTCGTCCTCGACAATAAGTATCAGCTTGCCTGCCATCGTGTCCTCCTCTTTAGTAATTAAGTTTACTCTGGATGCAGCCCAAAGGAAATCGCCCGTCGGTCTACTTCTTATACGTCGTGTGGATTAAGCCAGATGGCTATCGCATAGAGCAGCGCGATGGCGACCATAGCGGGTTGCATGTGTATTGCTGGGGTTGACGATTATCGGCAGAAAGCTTGGATCACGGCAAAAAGTGTGACGCCGATGACTTCAGGAAGACATCCGCAGAGGGCGACCCTACGAGTTTCTTGAAACTCACTCGATCCTTCAAAATAGCGCTTCCACCCACAAAGCGAGCATTCCTCTCCCTTCAACTTTTGACGATTGCCATTTAAGGGGACATGTGATTGCTCCCCGATCATCCGAACGTGATCGTGAAGGCCGTTCCCTTGCTCCGGTCGAGTTCGATGGAGCCGTTGAGCTGCTCCACCAATGAACTTATCAGGGTCAGCCCGAGCGATGGCGATTTCCGGAAGTCCACGTGTTCCGGGAGACCGATGCCGTTGTCGCTTACGCTGAGCCTAATCTGGTTTGCGCCCCCTCTGTACCAGCTCAATCCTAATCTCTCCATCTCTCCCTTTCGGGAAGGCGTGTTTCAAGGCGTTGGAGACGAGCTCATTGATGATGAGACCACAGGGTATTGCTTCGGTGATGGCAAGGGGGATATCCTCAACATTGACCGTGACCCGGACGGAACTGTCCTCGGTTCTGTAAAAACGCTTGAGATCGGACACAAGGTCCCTTGTGTACTCGCCCATGTCAACGCAGGCAAGGTCGGGTGACTGGTAGAGCCTTTCATGGATGAGTGCCATGGATCTGACGCGGTTCCGGCTTTCCTCGAGCGCCGAGAGGGCCCCGTGATGTTCTGTTCTCGCAGCCTGCAGGTAGAGCAAGCTCGAGACGATTTGGAGGTTATTCTTCACACGGTGGTGGATCTCTTTCAGGAGTACCTCTTTCTCCCTGAGCGATGCCTTGATCTTTTCCTCTGCCTTCAGTATCGCATTGAGCTGTCTTTCCTTCGTATCGGTTACCATCGCATTCTGGATACTTATACCGATCTCCGGACTGAGCAGCATGAGGAGGTCAATGTCCCTCTGGAGCAAGCTGCGTTTCGTTTTCACATTGTCGACGGCGAGTACACCTATTGCATCATCAACGCAGACTATGGGGCAGCAGATGAAAGATTTTGCCCCCATCTTCTGGACGAACTCCAGGCTGTGAGGAGAGAGGTCGTTTTTTATTTCATCGATATCGTTGACGAGGAAAGGTTTGCGCTCCCGGAGGCATGCTACCAGGACCCCTTTCGACTCCGACCTTATTCTAAAGCTCACGTTCCGCAGGGTAGATAGCTGCTCTTCCGTGTATCCGAAGCCCGCCATACAGCTCAAAACCCCCTCCTCCTTGTCTGCTAGAAGGATCATGCCGCGGTCGTAATCGAGGCGCTTCTCCAATATCTGCGCCACGTCGTTCAGGATACCCTCGATATGTCTCTGTCTGGTCAAGATGAGCCCCACTTCATGTATCAGCCGGGCATTGTTGTAACTTGTGTTGAGCTTGTCAAAGAGCGTATCCGTTGAATCCGTCAGATTCCCTATAGCCGTGAGCAGTTCTTGCTTCTCCATATTCCAGACCTTGTAGGACAAAAGCAGAGATCGCGATAAAAGAAACAATCATCCACGTGACCCACACGTGCTGCGTGTAAAAATGGAGGAGACCGAGCGTGACCACGGAGAGTAACAGGGCCAGATAATTCCTCGTTTTTCTCCACACATCTGACCGGAACGTCTGCCACGTGATGGTATACCGGCACGATGCGCCCCCTTTGAAGACGCACTCCGTGTGCTCGATTTTGGGGAGCTTATGCTTGAAGAGGGAGAAGATAGACTCGATATAGCCCATCCTGTTCTCGCACTGGAAGGGCTTTTCATTTGTCCCCGGTCTTGGTGTTACGTTGATCTGCATCTGGTTCGGGCCTAATCTGGTCGCTTCCCAGACGCAAGACCGCACAATCTTGTTCGCGGCCTTGCCGATTATCTCACAGACCTTGGCGGGGTTGACAAAGCCCAGTGCGTAGCTCTTCACAACCCCCAGGGAGTCCGTTGACACCGCATATCTCCCTGCTTCCCGTGAGATATTCTGATTCTTCGTGAGTTTCACCAGTATTTCATGAAAGAGATCTACCTGTTCCTGACTGAACCAGTGGTCCTCGTCCTCGACCTGATAGCGCTTTATTCTGGCATTGAACAACAGTTCGTCTATGTTGACGTGCTCGTAGTGGCGCTCAATAAACCTGACATAACTCGAAATAATCCTGCTGTTGTAGAGCGGGGCATTACGTAGACATGGTTCCACGGTCTTATACTTTCACCGCTGGCCGTGCTTGATCGGTTGTTAGGACCATCGAGGTGTCTGTCCGCAGGCATGAGTAGTAATATTTTTCTACCAAGTGAGACATTTTCATTAGGGATAGGCATAAGAATCGGTCCTGTCGTCGTTCCCCAGTCGGGCAGGGAAGTACAATACCTGTACCCCGGTTTTTGAGCCGCCACCTCGCTCGACGCTTCCGGGATTGCCTGTTGTTATCCGTGCCATCGCGCACCCTTGTAATAGTGAATCATTTTCGATAAGGACGTTCAGCCTTCCAGAAGACGCAATATCCCAGCGCCATCGATGAAGAGAAAGGCTCTGCAAGAGGATCAAGCTGAGTGTGCGAGCGGACTCTGCACGGCCAGGGTCATTAGCTTTAGTCTGCTCGTGATGTTGAGCTTTTTGAAAATGGTGTTGAGGTGTGCCTTCACCGTATTTTCCGAGAGCGCAAGCTTCCCGGCGATCTGCTTGTTGCTCAATCCCTCGGAGACGTATGCGATGATCTCTTGTTCCCTGTCGGTAATGCCGTTGATCTTTCCTGTCTTGGAGAGGGCCCCGGTGTCCTGGAGCAAGGCCTTGACCAACTCGTTGTCGATCCAGATCTGCCCTTCAGCAATCGCCTTGAGAGCTTTCTTCAAGAGGGGCATTTCCGCACGGGTGGAAAGTAACCCCTGTATGGGGTGAGACAGGAGTGCCGCGAGCAGCTTCTCCGGTTCTACTCCAGTATCGACGAGAAGGACCTTTGCATCAGGATACTGAGAGAGAAGCCCATGATTGACCGTCGTGATGTCCACAAGGATCACCTGCGGCGTGAAGCCGTTTACAGGAGCCCTCCCGCTCACGACCACGTCATGATACCCATTCGCCATGAGAAACTGGTAGATGGCTTCCGACATCAGCTGGCTACCAAGATCGATCAAGATAGTCATCGCGCCCTCCCTTGGCAGTATACGTGCCTGCTAACCGTTATCGGCCAGGGCGCACCAAGAATGAAGGGGTGAAGCGGAGCGTGCCGTGGTCGACCTGCCGTGGGTGTTACGGGCGAGACTCCCTTTATTTCCGGAAGGCCACTATTGCGGATCGTAGTCTTTAATAAAAAACCTACGAGGCAAAAATCAATAGTACCAGGAAGAAAGACATCTTAGACAAGTATGCAAGAATCTGATGCACCCGAATTATGTCATGCGTTGTCTATTGATAACAGGCGTTTTAAGCCTTTATTGTCTACGCAAATCATTTACTGTAGCCATTTGCTCTAAGACTTCTAATCCGTAGGCTCCGCGTTCGAGTAGCGGCAGGCGCGCTTCTACAAAATGTGTGGTGAGTTTGGGTGGGAGAAGAATCACCTGATTGCCTCAAGTGGATTTGTTCCACCCTAGCATAACTCGCCCTTATGCTTCTAAGATAAATGTCCGTTGTTGTGAGGGTCGTTATCTGTCCTAACTGTGGCAACGAGATGTTAGCAACTCATCCACGTACACCGCCCCTTGGTTTCATCCGAGAGTAAAGGTGTATTACATCTACAGGTTAGATCCGCCATGCCGCGCTGTCTCCTGCACAGCGTGTGAGCATTACATAGTGTTCAGGGCGCAGGATGGTAAAAACTGATCTTCGCCTCCTCCCGGTCATTTGTGGTAAGTAGCAGAATTGAGAGAAGCGGAAAGGCAGGAGAAATGGTTATATCACCCAGCCTGCTACCACTTCACCGCTGAACCGAGGCCCGCGACCTGGCTCCTCAGGTCTGCCAGGTGCTGCTCGATGTTGCTCCCTGGTTACCAGCACACCGAAGTCAGTCTGGCACCTTGAGCTACTGTCGTTGAATATGCGGGCAAGCATCAACGTGCCGACGTTCGGCCTGTAGTGCGAGGTTTCGTAATAGTAGTAGTTGTTGGTGGTGATGGAGTTCAAACCGCTGAAATCGTAGAAGCTCAGTGATTCTGCTCAATTCTTTTTCAAACAAAAAGAACGTTTCCAGGCCCGTTGCGAGGTAGGTGGTCTTGTGGATAGGGTTGATGAAGACGATCAGCCGTATTCCGTGCGCTTTCAGGAGATCCACCGTCTCCCTGATCTCATCCAGCGTCTTCCCCATCCTGTCCCCTTCCAATACATAGGGTTCCTTGAATCTCGGCTCTTTAGCATACGTAATCGGGTCTGCCTCAATCATCCTCTCTGCCTCACGCGGCGCCAATTCAAGGCCGGTACCGTAATGATCGTACGGAATCGGCCGCCTTTTACCTTCGAACCCTTCGAACGGTTCCTTCATGCTTCTCGACGAATAACGAATAAGGTATTTCAGATAGAACAGAGCCGTGCTTCTGATGCACCGCCGGGGGATAGGGATATCTCACGTAATCGGTGAAGTGCTCCGCCGGGTCTAACTTGTAAGAGAATTCGTCGAGACCTATCAGGACTATCCTGGGCCGTGCCCCTTTCATCAGTAGGTAGCGGAGATCGTCCAGGTGATTGCGTGGTAGACCGCCTGGGTAAGTCATGTTGTAACAGGTCGCATTCTTGACTTCTCTTCCATCGATCCCGTTCACTCTTGAAGACCCGAAGATAAGGCAGTCGTACTTTCGCGGATTGAGGGCCATGTAGCGGGTCTTGACAAAATTCTTGTTTGCCAGGGAAAATTGATGGGAAACGTCATGGCGCCAGGTTCCGTACCTGAAAAAGCCGTACGGGTCGACAATGTAGTTCAGGAGCGCGACACAGCCGAGCTCGACTGCCATGATGATGAGTCCGGTAAAAAACCATTTCCTGTACCGCGTCATAGCATCCTCAGAAAAACCGATAGACAAACTCCTGCATCGCGGTCATGTGCAGCGCAGCGTAAGCCCCGGCTGTCAACACTATGAACGATTTCCAGTCAGGTTTGAATCTTTCGGTCATTTCGTTAGAATTTTTGAAAAATAAACAGATAACCAGCGCTCCGAAAATGAAGATCCAGGAATCTCTGCTTCCCTCCATCACGCGCTTCCACGGTATAAACTGTATCCCATAATTGGCGAAGGAATGGAAGGGTTTTGCCCACTCTTCGGGAAGCGCAACGCCGGTGAGACCCGCCATGCCCTTGAGCACCCTGATCGCATCGCTCCAGGTCCTTGCCCGGAAGAAGACCCACGCGATGTTGACGAAGTTGAATGTCACGAGCCAGGCGATCACGTTGGGCATTCGTAATCCGATCTTTTTCCATGCGCGGTGGATGATAAGAGCCGCCCCGTGGAGAAAGCCCCAAAAAACAAAGGTCCAGCCCGCCCCGTGCCACAGGCCGCCGAGCAGGAAGGTGGCCATGAGGTTGCAGTAAACATGCGGCTCGGATACCCGGTTTCCGCCGAGCGGTATGTAAATATAATCTCTTAGAAATCTGGTGAGCGTGATATGCCAGCGGCGCCAGAAGTCCTGTATATCGAGCGCCTTGTAGGGACTGTTGAAATTAATCGGGAGCCTGATGTTAAAGAACAGCGCCGCGCCGATGGCCATGTCGGTATAGCCCGAGAAATCAAAATATATCTGGAAGCTGTAGGAAAGGGAGGTTGCCCAGGCGAGGAGCAGATTCAAATTCTGTCCCCCGTCGAACCCTGGGAGGCCCACTCCTGAAACCGGTCGGCAATTTCCACCTTCTTGAACAACCCTATGGCGAAGAGATAAAGTGCCAACGACAGGTTTCGATAGTTGAGTGCTTTGCTCTTCAGGCTCTCCAGCTGAGGTATGATCTCGTCATAGCGGGCGATGGGGCCGGCCAGGAGACGCGGAAAGAATGAGATGAAGAGCGCATAATTGAGAAAAGCTGGTGCGTCTGTCAGGACTGCGGTACAGGTCCACGAGGTACGCGATCTGTGTAAAGGTAAAGAAACTTATGCCGACCGGTAAGAGCATCTTCTTCACCGGCAGGCCCAGACCACACCATTCGTTCAGATTACTGATCACGAAGCCGGTGTACTTGTAGTAGCCAAGCAGGGCCACGCTGACTGCTATTCCGAAGAATAAGGAGGGCTTTACGCTTGGTCTGCCCGGCCTCTGGGAGGCGGGTGGTCAGCATGAGACCGAGGCAGAAGTTAAAGAGTATTGAAAAAGCGAGGAGCACCCCGGACTTCGTCTCAACCCAGCAGTAAAACACGAACGAGCAGAGGATCAGCCAGACTGTCGAAGCAACAGTCAGGCGCCACCTGTTGAGCAGCAGATAGACGATGAGCGTGCAGGGGAGGAACAGGAAGATAAATTCGTGGGAGTTAAAGGTCATCTATGATAGGTCGTCTGTATACGTATCACTCATTGCTCAGAACCAGTAATGTTGATAAAGGCCCGCCTGGTACGGACGTTGAAGCGTGACTCTTCATAAGATTATCCGTCATTCTTTGTGCCACATTTCCTGGGAAATCGCAACAGCCTTTTTGTGCATTCCTTTGTCGGGTGTGATGAGCGCCTCAGAGAAAGGTATTTCCCGCGATTTCGTCAACTGATCCCCGAATGCAAGGAAAAGTAATTATGAATCGACTAAGCGGAAAGACCTGAAACAACCAGCTGAACCGCCGCCGTAAGAAGCGACGCTTTCAAACTCTTGAAGGAGGGTGGTAAAGCCATTGCCTTACAGGAGTAAGGTCTCCCCTGCGATAGCATAAAAGGATGGGAAGCTTCCCATCCTTTTATATCGCGTTACCCATGCTTTTCGCTGCTCTTACAAGCCTCGTGCTACTACCTCAGAGATGTCAAGGGCCTTCATCGTGTCGGACTGCCCTTTGTCCTTTATGGCGTCTTCCAGCATGATGAGGCAGTAAGGGCAGGCCGTAATAACGGTGTTTGCCGCAATCGCGATGGCCTCGTCAAGCCGCAGGTGATTTATCCGGTTGTGATGCTCTTCCATCCAGATCCTGCCGCCGCCGCCCCCGCAACAGAACCCTTCGTCCTGATGGCGCCCCAGTTCCACGAAGCGATCCTTGGCCAGCCGCTTGGCGATGCTCCTCGGTTCGTCGAATATCCGGTTGACGCGCCCCAGGTAGCAGGGGTCATGGTACGTGGCCACACCCTCCAGTGACGGGGTGATCTGTATCTTCCCCTCCTTGGCAAGCGCAGAGAGGAGCTGCGTGTGATGGAAGACCTCGAAGGTGCCCCCGAGCTGCGGGTAGTCGTTCTTGAGCGTGTTATAGCAATGCGGGCACGAGGTCACGATCTTTTTTACCTTCAGCTCATTGAGCAGTTCGACATTGCCGGCTGCAAGCTCCTGGTACTGATACTCGTTCCCGGTTCTCCGCAAGGGGTCGCCGCAACACTTTTCTTCCGGTCCGAGGACGCCGAACGAGACCCCCGCCTTCTGGAGGATCGTGGAGAAGGCTCTGGCTATCTTACGGTTCCTATCATCCAGGGACGCGACGCAGCCCACCCAGTACAGGTACTCCACTTCTTCTTCCGCTGCTTTCTTGATGTTCAGGCCTTCCGTCCATTCGAGCCGCTGCGACTTACCCATGCCGTACGGGTCAAACCGTGTCTGGAGATTCTTATAGAGCACCTTCATCTCCGAGGAGACCTTGGAGAGCGTCATGGTAAGGTATCTTCTCATGTCGAGGTTCTTGTCAAAGGTGGGTATCGACACCGGGCAATTTACCTGGCAGGCCAGGCAGGCCGTGCAGGACCAGAGCGTCTCCTCCTGGATCACGTTCTCGATCAGTCCTTCCTCATGCTTTACGCCCCTGGCGTAGTTCTCCCATTCCCCTTTCAGGTCCTGCACGAGCTTCTTCGGTGAGAGCGGTTTCTCGCTCAGGTGGGCAGGGCAGCGGTCCTGGCACCGGCCGCAGCGCGTGCACGCGTCAAGGTCGAAGAGTTGCCGCCACGTGAAGCCGTTGATCTGGTTGACGCCGAACTCCTCTGCGGTCTCGAAGTCCTCAATAGGAGCGAGAGCACCGCGCGGGGTGGTCTCCACCCCTCTGAAGAGCATGTTGAGCGATGACGTAATGATGTGCAGGAGCCTGCCGAAGACGATGTAGGCCATCAAGCCGAAGGAGAGGACCCCGTGCGTGTACCAGAGCACGGCATGGGCCGTTTTGAGCCCCTCCTTCGAGGAGCCCGCGAAGAAGGATGCGAGGAAATAGCCGACGAAACTGACGCGCTCGTAGTCGGGTGCGTCATAGGCGATCCGTGCGGCCTCGACGAAAAAACCCGTCAGCAGCACGATGAGGATCCAGGTAAGGGCGAGCAGATCATCGGGCTTGTTATCGAGTCGTGCCGGTTTCGAGACGTACCGGCGGATCGCCGCCATGACAATGCCCACGATTGCGGCCAGCCCGGCGGCGTCTAAGAGGAAGGAAAACAGGAGATAGAAGCTGCCGTGGAGAAAGGTCACGCCGAAGAGCGGGTGCAGCAGATCGTCCTCTAAGGCCACGAGTGCCGTGCCGATGGCAAGCACCAGGAATCCCCAGAAGATAAACAGATGCATAACCCCGGGATAGCCCTCCCGGGGTTTGAGGATGGATCCATGGAACACGCCGCTCTTGATGAAATAGGCTATGCGTTCCCCCAGGCGCTCTTTGATACTGAACGGCGTTGCCTTGCCGATTGTCCACATGGCATAGCGTTTCTTGAGTCCATAGATCACGACGATAAACATCACCACCATGAGCGCATACGTGATCCAGCGCGCTCCCTGACCGACGTTCCAGAAGATCTCCCTCCCGATTTCCATTGAGTCCCCTCCTCACCGTGTTGATTACATACCTTATATGTGAAAATAGGTACACAGTCAATAGAATTCGTACCTCGAAATGTATACAAATTTTCTCTTGACAAACGTTGATTCGTTTGATAGAGTAAACGAATGTTCTCCATATGGAACAATAAACCTTGGATTACATTATGAACCCCGGATTCAGAAGAGTGCCTGCTATTGACAAGTGTTTCGCTATCCTCGATCTGCTTGCCCAATCAAAAGAACCGATGGGTATCAGCGACATATCCGGGAAGCTCGATTTAAACAAAAGTACGGTCTTCAACACGGTCCACACCCTCAAAGAACTCAAGGTCCTCGACAATCAGAAGGATGGGAAATTCGTCTTTGGCACGCGTTTTTACATTCTGGGAAATGTGGCAGGGAACCGCTCAGCTCTCATACAAACCGCCCACCTTTATCTGGAAATGATCAACGAGAAGACCAAGTTTTCTGCATTTTTAGGGTTGCGTTCCGATCGGCAAGCCATTCTCATCGATAAGGTCGATTCAGCGTACGGTCTTAAGGTGTCGTCGGAGATCGGCAGGCAGATGCCGATTCTGGCGGGCGCCGGTATCAAGGCAATGCTTTCACAGCTGCCGGATGAAGAGCTCGATGCCATCCTCGCCCGAACCGAGCTGAAACGCTATACACCTCACTCAATCATCGATAGGGCGGCCTATAAGGAAGAGATTCTTAACGTGCGCGAGCAGGGTATTGCGTATGACAGGGAAGAGTACATAGAAGGCATGGTTGCCTTCGCCATACCGATCAATGCAGGCGGCAGGGATATTCAGGCCGCGATCTGGGCCGTCGGTTTGGCGCCGCAGGCGCCCGACTCGTCCATTCCGCAATTAATAGATTTGCTGAAGGGGATTTCCGAGGAGATTAATTACCGTTTACTGGGAGGGTAAGACATGTTTTTTAGGGTTCAGTGTAACGTAAAGGAGATCGAAGCCCCGGATATGGAGACTGCCAGAGCAAATTGTCAGGGATTCGCTTCGAGAGGTTATTTGGTTGCTTCCAGTCACAGACACTCCTGTAGCGCCTCCAGCAAGAGAACCTAAAAAGATTGAAGTAAAGGAAAAGAAAGGTGGACACGGTTCAATGACCGCGCGCCATTAGAACGTGCCATGCAAGCACGTGAAATAGAAACAACCTGCGCAGCCAGACATCAGGCTGCCGGAGAGACCAGAGGGGTAAAAAATGAGGTACGCTGAAACAGGTTTTCAATTGGAAATTGATTTGTCGAAAGGAAGCATCGATAAGGTAGAGACCGATCCTAGAGAAACGGCATTGTACCTGGGGGGCAACGGTATAGCCGCGAAGCTGCTATATGATCGGGTTCCTCCGGGAACCGATCCGTTTTCTGACGACAACCTGCTCATATTCGGTAACGGTCTTCTGAACGGTACACCCGTTCCCGGCGCAAACCGCACCGCGGTCAATACTATTGCCCCGGTGAACGGATTGATGGGACATTCCCTCATGGGCGGGTGTTTCGGGCCGGAACTGAAATTGGCCGGATGGGACAGAATAGTACTTCGGGGCAAGGCGCCCGACCTGGTCTACATAGCGATACACAATGACAAGGTAGAGATACGCGACGCCACGCATCTCCGGGGAAAAGGCATGATCGACACTCAGCGGTTGATCAAGGAAGAGTTGAAGGACAACAGGGCCTGGGTGGCTGCCATTGGTCCGGCCGGCGAACACAGGGCTTATCTGGCTTCGATTGATTGCAACAACTCGAGCGCCGCTCGAACGGTCGGGCCGGTCATGGGAGATAAAAGGGTAAAGGCGATTGCCGTCCGGGGAACAAAAGACGTCAATCTCGCCCACCCCGCTGAACTCTGGGAGATGGCCTCACGCCTGAGGAAGGAACTTGATAAGAACCCGAATGTCGGGGACTGGATGGCCGTCGATGAAGATGACAGCTTCCATCACAACAATTTCTCCTGGGGCAATGCCCGTGTACGCCGGAAGACTTTCTGGAGTGCTTCTCTCGAAGAGAGATGGCGGAACCTGAAGTACGACCACATGAGCCGCCAGACAGGCTGCTGGAACTGCCCGAAGGCATGCCACAATCTCATTAAGTGGCCGAACCGGAGAAGATTTTCCTACAAGTGCTACGGAAAAGACACCTATCATATGGCTTCCTTCCAGGAGTTGGACTTCACTTACGAGATACTCGGTATTTCTCAGGACTTAGGATTTGACTCCTACTCCACCCCCCAGACCGTCGCCTTTGCCCTCGAGCTTCTGGACGCCGGGATTCTAACGGAAAAAGATTTTCCGGGGATGCCCTCCGACGTGCGGGGAAGATTCTACTATCTCCTTCAGAAAATGGCATTTAGAGAGGGCATTGGAGATATTTTGGCTGACGGCGTCTCTATGGCAGCGGCGCGGATCGGTAAAGGCGCCGAGCAATTCGATCACAACACGGTCAAGAAATTCGAGCAGTTACCCATCAAGCTGGGCAAACTCAATCCGGCCTATTTCCTCATGATTGCCACCGGCGAGGACATGGCTATCACCCAGATCGAAGGCTCCTTCCCGCAGGACCCGATCCTTGATGATGAACTGAGGGAAGAGTTCATCAGAAAGTGGGTCGCGGTCCCGGATCAGAAATTTGTGGAGTGGTTCCGCCAATGGAAAAAGCGTGATCAGTTACCTGACGACGCCATGGTCGCTATTGTTGATTGGAATGAGTGCATGCACTACCTGGATGATGCCCTGGGGTTTTGCGGATTCGTCTCCTCATTCCGGGGCCAGTTTGGCGGCACTACTGGGTATCACGTATGGAATATGCCGCAGCTAATCACCCACGCGACGGGATGGGAATTTGACAAGGACAGGCTATGGGAATGCTTCCAGAGGAACCGGACACTGGTCAGGGCCCTCAATAACAGATTGGGCCTGAGAAGGTCCATGGAGAGGCCGCCGGAGGATCACTGGGCGGTACGGAATGAGGAGTATGAGCAGCAGTTGCTGACCAAGTATTATGACTTTAAAGGTTGGACCTTTGATGGCATTCCCACCAAAGAGACCCTGGAGAAATTGAGCTTGGGCTACGTGGCGGAAGACCTCATCAAGAGACGGTGTTTTGACCGGGAATGAAGTTACTGCCCTCAACGATGCCAGGGCCAAGCAGGGCCAGGAACAAGAAGAAATGAAGAAGGGGGCCTGACCGTGGACAACAATGGGAAAAAAACAAGAATAGTTAAAGAAATAAAGGTGGATACCAAAAAGTGTGTGGGGTGCAGGGCATGCGAGATAGCATGCTCCGCCTTCCACGCCGTACCGAAATATAGCTCGGTTAATACCGCACGTTCCCGCATCATGGTAACCATGGACGAAGTGAGTGATGTGTTTGTGCCGATACGGGCCGGTGACTACGCCCAGGCGGAATGTAACGGGAGAAACAGTTACGTGATCGACGGCAAGGAGTACAACGAGTGCACTTTCTGCCCGGCTTCCTGCCCGTCGAGGGATGCCTTCAAGGAACCTGATTCAGGCCTTCCGCTCAAATGCGATATGTGTGAAAATGACCCGCCCCTGGAAAAGCCGATGTGCGTCGACGCATGCACGTTTGGCGCGCTGACCTACGAAGAAAGGGAAGAGGTAGTACCGGTAGCTTCGGTGGAAGAAACCCAGGAGAAGCGTGGGGAGATGAAGATAGGGTTGGAGTCACTCGTAAAGAAATATGGTTTCAAGAATGTCGTGGAAACCGTTGCCCGAATGGGAAAGAAGGGCTTAAAACGGACTGAGGGACACACCTCTTCGAGGAATGTCCCCAAGCAATTAGGACAACTGAAGAGGCATAAGAATATCGTGGAAACCGTAGCCCCCTTTAAAGAAGTAATAGATGAGGTACAAGAGAAAGGCGGAGACGCCGTCAAGTTCTGCTACCAATGCGGAAAGTGCGATACCGTCTGCCCCTGGAACCGGGTGAGAAAGTTCAGCATGCGCAAGCTCATCCGTGAGGCTACCTTCGGTTTGACCGAGATAGAAAAGGAAGAGATCTGGCGGTGCACCACCTGCGGCAAGTGCCCCCAGCGCTGCCCCAGGGATGTGAAACAGATAGATGACATGGTAGCCCTGCGCAGGGTGGCCACGGGCTATGGCGTGTTTCCTGCCGCAGTCAAGCCTTACCGCACCGATAAGCTCAGGCCTTACCGCTCAAGGCAATCCCTTCAATGAAGACCGGAAGACCAGGGCCGATTGGGCAGAGGGTCTCTCTGTAAAACCCTTTGCCGAAGGAATGGATATTCTCTATTTCCCCTGCTGCTACTACAGCCTATGACCCGAGATTAAAGAAGGTAGCTCAGGCCACGGCCACGATCCTCAATAAGGCAGGGGTAGATTTCGGGATACTGGGCTACCAAGGAGAATTGCTGCGGAGAAAGCATCCGCAAGACCGGCAATGAAGAGCTATTCAAACGCCTGGCCAGGGAAAACATCAAGAACTTTATCGACCATGGCGTGAAGAAGATCCTGGTTTCTTCCCCCCATTGCTACCACACCTTCAAGAACGAGTATCCTCAATTCAAGGTGAACTTCGAGGTGGTCCATATCTCCCAGTATCTATTCCAGCTGCTTACATGAGGGGAAGCTTACAGATCACCAAAGAGTACGGGAAGAAAATTACCTACCATGACCCCTGTTACCTGGGTCGACATAACGGCATCTATGACGAACCCCGGGGGGTCTTACAGAAGATACCCGGTTTGGAACTGACCGAGCTGCCTGAGGCGCGGGTAGAGAGCCTCTGCTGCGGCATGGGCGGCGGCAGGATCTGGGCGGAAACCGAAAAGCATGAACGATTCTCCAACCTCAGAGTAGAACAGGCTATCGGGCTTGGGGCTCAAGAGCTGGTTACTGCCTGCCCCTATTGCATCACCGCTCTTGAGGATAGCAGGCTCGTCATGAATCACGCTGACGACATACAGGTGAAGGACATTACGGAGATACTCCAGGAAGTGATTTAGAGAATCGACAAACCTGACGAGGGAATAGAGAAGTGGAAAAAGAACTGGTGGAAAAAGAACAGATTGAGCAGCTTTCCAAGAGTTCCGCAGAAGGCAATACGGGAGACGTACTGGTTGTCGGCGGAGGCATCAGCGGTATTCAAGCCGCTCTTGATCTCGCCGAAACGGGTTTAAAGGTATATCTGGTCGAGAAATCCCGCCATCGGCGGCAAAATGGCTCAGCTCGACAAGACCTTCCCGACCAATGACTGCTCCATGTGCATTGAATCTCCGAAATTCATCGAGTGCAGCAGACATCCGAACATAGAAATCCTGACCTATACCGAAGTTGAAAGGGTAGAAGGGGAAGCAGGTGAATTCAAGGTAACGCTGGTTAAGAAGCCCAGATACATCGAAGCGGATAAATGCACGGGTTGCGGCACCTGCGTGGAGTACTGTCCGGTCAAGGTCGAGGATGAGTACAATCAAAGATCTGTCATTGAACAAAGCCATCCACATATATTTTTCCCAGGCGGTTCCGCTTGTCACCTACATAGACCGTGAAAAATGCTCTTTCCTCAAAGAGGAGAGATGCCAGATCTGCGCGGGTGTCTGTAAGAATAACGCTATAGATCTTTACCAGAAACCGGAGAAGAATGGAAGTAGAGGTAGGCGCGATAGTTCTGTCTCCGGGCTATGAGGTATTCGACCCGAAGCTTCGGAATGACTATGGCTACGGAACCATGGAGAACGTGGTAACCAGCCTCGATTTCGAACGGATACTCTGCGCCACCGGGCCTTACGAAGGTGAGATAGAGCGGCCGTCAGACAAGAAGCATCCCCATAAGATAGCCTGGATCCAGTGCGTCGGTTCCAGGCAGGTGATCGAGGGCGGCAACAGCTATTGCTCGGCCGTATGCTGCGCGTACACACAGAAACAGGTCATCCTGACAAAAGACCATGACGCTGATGCGGAGTGTACGATCTTCCACAACGACATCCGCTCGTTCGGAAAAGATTTTGAACGGTTCTACCAGAGGGCGGAGAACCTTCCCGGCGTAAGGTTCATAAGAAGCTATGTATCGATCGGAAAAGAGATCCCGGAAACCAAGAATGTGACCATACGCTACTCCACCTATGAGGATGGAGTAAAGGAAGAGGAGTTCGACCTCGTCGTCTTATCCGTTGGAATGAACCCTCCTGGACGATGTGAAGAAATTGGCCGATACGTTCGGCGTCGAGCTGACCACTCAGGGATTCTGTAAAACCAACCCTGTCAATCCTATTGAGACCTCCCGGCCCGGCATCTTCATAAGCGGTGCATTCCAGGGACCCATAGATATACCCGAATCGGTTATGGGCGCCAGCGGCGCTGAAGCACTCTGCGGTCAACTGCTTGCCTACCGAAGAGGCGAGCTGGCAACGGCGAGGGAATATCCCGAGGAAAGGGATGCCGCCGGAGAAGAACCCAGGGTAGGGGTCTTCGTCTGCCATTGCGGCGCAAATATCGGAAGAGTGGTGAATGTCCCTTCGGTGGTTGAATATGCTTTAGGCTTAAAGAATGTGGTCCACGCCCAGGAGGCGCTCTTTGCGTGCTCCACGGACAACTGCCAGAAAAATAGCGGATACCGTCCGGGAAAAGGGGCTCAATCGCGTGGTGGTCGCTGCCTGTACGCCAAGGACGCACGAGCCGCTGTTCCGCGATACGCTCCGGGAAGGCGGGATCAATCCCGTATTTCTTCGAGATGGCTAATATACGAGAGCATTGCTCCTGGGTGCACTCCAAAGAAAAGGATATAGCCACACAAAAGGCAAAGGATATTGTCCGGATGTCGGTCGCCCGCGCCGCCCGTCTGGAGCCATTGCAGGAATTTGAGCTGCCGGTCGACAAGAGGGCGTTAGTGATCGGAGGAGGCGTGGCCGGTATGACCAGTGCTCTGAGTCTCGCCAACCAGGGATTCGAGGTCTTACCTGCTGGAAAAGGATGCGGACCTGGGAGGAATGGCGAGAAGAATTCATTACACCCTGGAAGGGCTTGATGTCCAGACTATATCTGAATGATCTTATCCGCAAGGTCTATCAGCACCCTTCGATTCATGTGACTACCGATGCGACCGTCACCAACGTTTCCGGCTACGTTGGAAATTTCACCACGACAGTGAAGGCCGGCTGGACGCACCAAGGAGATACACCACGGCGTGGCGATCATCGCCACCGGCGCCGAAGAATACAAGCCTATCGAATACCTCTACGGAGAGGACGACAGAGTGATGACCTCGCTGGAACTGGAGGAGAGAATCGCCAAGGGCGACGAAAAGGTGATCAACGCCCAGAGTCTGGTGATGATCCAGTGCGTTGGCTGCAGGAATGAAGAGAGAAATTACTGCAGCCGGATATGCTGCAGCCACTCTATAAAGAACGCGTTGAAACTGAAGGAGAAGAACCCGGAGATGGATATCCACGTTCTCTTCCGGGATATGAGAACGTACGGGCTTAAAGAGGATTATTACCGGGAAGCGGCAAGCAAGGGCGTAAGGTTCATCCGCTATGAGCCGGAGGATAAACCGGAGGTGAAAGCCGGTAAGGCAGAGGATGGTCGTCCCGTTCTTAAAGTTACCGTGACCGATCTGGTTCTTGGCAAGAAGCTCGAGATAGATGCGGATCTTGTTACTTTAGCTGCTGCCGTTATTCCTTCGGCAACAAATAATGAGATCTCACGCTTTTTCAAGCTGCCGTTGAACCCGGATGGTTTCTTCCAGGAAGCCCACGTAAAATTGAGACCTGTCGACTTTGCCGCAGATGGTGTCTTCCTGTGCGGTATGGCGCACTATCCCAAGCATCTATCGGAAGCGATCAGCCAGGCCTACGGAGCTGCCGGCCGGGCGGTAACGGTTCTCTCGAAGGATTCAGTCAACGCGTCCGGTTCTGTCTCTGAGGTGAATGAGAAAGAGTGCGTATCCTGCGGTGGATGCATCAAAGTTTGCAAGTACGGCGCGATAGAGTTTCACGAGACACCGGTAGGCAAGAAGGCCCGGGTTAATCCTGTGCTCTGCAAGGGCGATGGCCTCTGTGTCCGTAAGTGTCCTGCACAGGCAATTTCTTTAAAGCATTTTACCGATCAGGAAATTGAAAGCCAGATTGATGAAGCGATTCCGGTGCTTGCAAAAGCCCGTTGACGAACAGAGCAGGGTCACCCCATGCGAATGAAGACCACAGGAATGTACCGACAATGAGTAGGAGACAAGCATGAGTGCAGAATTTGAGTTCAGACCGAGAATCTTAGGATTCATATGCTTCTGGTGAGGCTACGGCGCAGCTGACCTGGCTGGAGTTTCCAGACTGCAATATGCAACCGACATCAGGCTTGTACGCGTCATGTGCACCGGCAGAGTCGACCCGGCATTTATTTTGCGCGCTTTCTCCAATGGAGCCGACGGGGTCTATGTCGGAGGCTGTTGGCCCGGCGAGTGCCATTACACGACTGAAGGAAATTATCACACCTTAGGCACGATGCTTCTCATGAAGAAATTACTGAAGTATGTAGGCCTGAACCCCGACCGGCTAAGGGTCGAGTGGGTGGGTGCCTCTGAAGGAATCCGCTTTGCAGAACGTCATGAATGATGTTTCCGCGAAGATCAAAGAGATAGGCCCGCTCGGAAAGAGCGAAGGAATAGACGAAAAAACCTTGAAGTTCAAATTTGAAGCAGTCAAGAACCTGCTTCCCTATATCAAGCTCGTTGAAAAAGAAAGACTGGGGGGTCCCTTTGCGACAGCAGAGGAATATAACAGATTCTTCGCCAGTGACGATGCGGAGAGGTTATTCCGTGAACTGGTCGCCGATAAGCTGGCAATAAGCCAGATTATGCTGCTCCTTGGAGAAGGAGGACGCCTTTCAAGCGGAGAAATCTGCGAACGTTCTGGGCTTAGACTCCGTCCGATGTAACAAAGCATCTCAATGGTTCAGCCAGGCAGGGCTTACTGCGGTTCGATGAAACACAAAAGGTTTTCCTGGTGCCCGGGCTGAAAGAGCAGGCAAGGGCTTAATTAAGGGGAAAGACGGAGGTCAGGACAAGAACCATGGATCAAGATAAGATCAACCAGATCATCGATAAATATGACGGAAAGGCCAGTTCGGTTATACAGGTATTGCTGGAGATTCAGCGGGAAAACCGCTGGCTGCCCGCAGGAAGTGCTGGAGACCGTCAGTGAAAAACTGGGAGTACCGTTGAGCCGGATACAGCACATAGTCACTTTCTATAAAGCCTTTAGTGTAGCTCCTAAAGGTCGTCACGAAATCCACGTCTGTCAGGGCACTGCCTGTCATGTCCGCGGTGCGTCCCGTCTCCTTGACAAGGTTCAGGATGTGACCGGAATCAAGCCCGGCGAAACGAGTTCGGATTTAAAGTTCAGTTTGAAGACTGTAAACTGCCTTGGTTGCTGCGCATTGGGACCGGTGATGGAAATCGATGGGAAGGCTCACGGTAAAATGGCGCCGTCCAAGACAGCAGAGATATTAAGAAAATATGAATAGGATATAACTATGCCTCGAATGAATTCACCCGCTGATTTGGAAGAATATAGGAAGAACGTTCTATCGAAAACAGACCCTAATAAGCCTTGCATTGCACTCTGCTCCGGGTCTGCCTGCAATGCTTCCGCTAGTGGAGAAGTCGCTGCAGCTCTTGAAGAAGAGATTGAGAAACAGGGCTTACGTGGTTCTGTGGACTTCAAGAGGACCGGTTGCCACGGTTTTTGTGAGAAGGGACCCATTATTGACATTCATCCTGAGGGAATCTGTTATTTCAATGTAGACCCTAAGGACATTCCTGAAATTATCTCGGAGACCATCAAGAAAAAGAAGGTCGTAGAGCGTTTACTCTACACAGACCCCGCCACAAACGAAAAGATAATTTATGAATCTGAAATCCCCTTCTATAAGAATCAGCAGCGGATCGTCTTCCAATCCAACAGTAAAATTGATCCCAAGAGCATAGACGACTATATTGGTGTTGATGGTTATTCTGCCTTGGCCAAGGCCCTTTCTCAGTCAACCCCGGAGCAGGTGGTAGAGATGGTGAAAGCTTCCGGCCTGAGAGGGAGAGGAGGCGCCGGATTCTCTACGGGAAAAAAGTGGGAGTTCGCTCGTAATACTCCAGGTGACACAAAGTATGTGATTGTCAATGCAGACGAGGGAGACCCTGGAGCCTATATGGATAGAAGCCTGCTCGAGGGGAATCCCCATGCGGTTCTTGAAGGGTTGACCATCGGAGCTTATGCTATCGGCGCGCATCAAGGTTATATCTATGTCCGTCAAGAATACCCTCTAGCAGTAAAAAATGTGACCATCGCCATTAAGCAGGCCGCGGAGTATGGGTTGCTCGGGAAGAACATCCTTGGCTCAGGTTTTGATTTCCACTGTTGAAGTGCAGCAGGGCGCGGGCGCTTTCGTGTGCGGCGAGGAAACGGCTCTGCTCAAGTCTCTTGAGGGAAAGCCAGGCGAGCCAAAAGCAAGGCCGCCCTACCCGGCAGTGAAAGGACTCTGGGACAAGCCGACCAATATAAATAACGTGGAGACATGGGCCAACATTCCCCTGATTATTAATAAGGGACCCGAATTCTTTGCATCCATTGGTACTGAAGGGAGCAAAGGCACCAAAATATTTTCACTGGTCGGCAAGGTAAACAACACCGGCCTTGTGGAAGTACCCATGGGCATAAGCCTCAAAGATATTATCTATAAAGTGGGCGGTGGCGTGCCCAAGGGCAAGAAGTTCAAAGCGGTTCAGACCGGTGGTCCGTCGGGAGGGTGCATCCCTGCAGAATACTTGGGCAGAGGAGTCGACTTTGACGAACTGGCTAAAGTCGGCGCCATCATGGGTTCCGGTGGGATGATCGTAATGGATGAAGATACCTGTATGGTTGATGTTGCCAGGTATTTTCTCAGCTTCCTTACGGATGAGTCCTGCGGCAAATGTGTTCCGTGCCGTGAAGGCATCAGGCAGATGCTTAAGATACTCACGAATATCACCGCCGGAAAAGGAAAAATGGGTGATATCGAACGCTTGGAAAAACTGGCCAGGACAACCGGGTCGGCCTCTTTGTGCGCCCTGGGGAAGACTGCCCCCAGTCCGGTTCTCAGCACACTACGTTATTTCAGGCACGAGTACGAAGAACATATAAAAAAGCATTACTGCAGGGCCGGCGTATGCAAGCAGCTCGTTAAGTCTCCTTGTCAGAATTCCTGTCCCGCAGGCATAGACGTTCCCCGCTATATTCGGGCGGTCGGTGACGGTAAATACGGCGAAGCAGTAGCTGTAATTCGCGAGAAGATTCCGTTCCCGGCAATATGCGGTTACGTGTGTGTGCATTTTTGCGAAGCCAAATGTCGCCGTGGTGAATTAGAGGAGCCGATAGCGATCAGGGAACTTAAGCGATTTGCCGCTGACCATGATAACGGACTCTGGAAGCAGAGCGTTAAGATAGCTTCTCCGACGGGAAAGAAGGTGGCCATAATAGGTTCAGGGCCGGCAGGGCTCACGGCGGCTTATTATTCAGCCGTTCTGGGGCACGACGTAACCGTGTTTGAAGCCTTACCTAAGGCCGGCGGTATGATGCGCGTGGGAATACCAACCTATCGCCTGCCTGCAGAAGTCCTGGACAAAGAGATACAAGAGATAGAGAATGTCGGGGTGAAGGTAAAAACAAATGCCCGGGTAGAGTCGGTGGATGAGGTCTTCGCACAAGGTTTTGATGCTGTCTTTGTGGGCGTAGGCGCCCATCGCGGCACAAACATGGGTATAGAAGGAGAAACCACTGCCAAAATTCTAGACGGAATAGACTTCCTAAGAGATGTCAATTTGGGCAAAGAAGTAACAGTGGGAGACAAGGTATTGGTAGTAGGAGGCGGTAACGTTGCTATTGATGCTTCCCGGACAGCCCGTCGTCTTAAGGCTAAAGACGTAACCATTGTCTATCGTCGGACCCGCGCTGAGATGCCGGCGAGCAAGGAAGAGATAGACGAGGCGATCGAGGAAGGTGTGAAAATAGAATATTTATCAACACCGACAAAGGCTATGAAGGTGAATGGCAAGGTACAGGTAGAGCTTATACGGATGGCATTGGGCGAGGTCGATGAAAGCGGCAGACGCAGACCAGTACCCATAGCCGGCAGTAACTTTACCAGCGAATATGACCTGATACTGAAAGCTATCGGGCAGGAGTCTCTGATCCCTGACAAGTATGGCTTAGCGGTAGAAAAGGGAGGAAGGATTAAAGTAGACCCTGATACGTTAGCTACGTCACGGCAGGGAGTCTATGCCGGAGGGGATGTGGTAAGCGGGCCTGCATCAGTGATTGAAGCCATCGCGATTGGTCGGCAGGCTGCAGTATCTATCGACAAATACCTTGGTGGTTCAGGAAACATAGAAGAGGTGCTCGCACCACCCGAAGAGGCGCCTGCACCATTTAATTTGGAAGAAGCCGAAGGAGAGCAGTTCAGGCCGAAAATAAAGATGTTGGCACTCGACAAGAGACTCAAGGGTTATGCTCAGGTAGCTCTTGGTTTTGATAAGAAAAGTGCAAAAAAGGAAACAGAGCGTTGCCTGAGATGCGATTTAGAGAAACGTTAATGATGAGTGCTGTTGCTACCTTTAATGAGAGCTACTTGGAGGATGTATAGATGAGTACGGGTAAAATCACCTTGACCATTGATGGCCAGCAGGTTCAAGCCGATGAAGGGATGACACTACTTGAGGCTGCCAAACAGGCCGGCATATATATTCCGACACTTTGTAATCATGAAAAATTAGAACCTTACGGGGCTTGCCGCATCTGTACCGTGGAGGTAGACGCCGGCGGCAGGAAGAACCTCGTCGCTTCATGCGTTTACCCGGTAGAGCAGAATCTGATAGTGACAACCAGATCAGAGAACATAGATGAAATTCGCAAAACAATTTTGGAAATGTTGATGGCTCACGCCCCGGGTGCCCCGGCATTGCAGGAGTTGGCCCGAGAGTATGGAGCGGATGAGGCCGCTTTTGAAAAAGAACCCTCATTCTGCATCCTCTGCGGTTTGTGCGTAAGATATTGTGCTGAAGTAAAGAAGAAGAATGCTCTTGCCTTCGGCGATCAAGGATCAAGACGAGAGATAAATTTCATTCCGAAGATAGCCTCTAAGGAGTGCTGGAACTGTAAGGAATGTTTTGCCCTTTGCCCTACATCATATCTGCAGGCGGCTTACTTTTTGACGGAAGGGCTCTCGTTTCCGCAGTCCACTGCGTCAGAGGGATAGGCAATGATTCACCTCGTTCACACAAGTTCTCTTAAGCTTTTGTATTTGTTCAAGTAATTGCCTCTCCCGCTTGACAGACATAGTATTGTTTGTCGCCGTAGAGGTCGCGCTCTGCCTCGTGCTAGGCGTTGTCGCCGTCCTCTCCTGGTTCGCGTCCCTCATCTCCGCGCGCGAGCCGCTCGGGCTCCAGCGCCTGGGCGCCTTCGCGCTTCGCTACCACGCCCAGACCGCCGCGTTCGCGTACCTGCTCACCGACCGTTACCCGTACAGCGGGCCCATCCCGTTCGGGCCCCCTCAGGCGCCGCCCCCGGCCCAGCCCTCGCCTACAACGGGGAACGCGGTCGTCTCCGGCACGGACCTCACCCGCCGCTACGGCGAGGGCGACACCGCCGTCGACGCGCTGAGGGGCGTCTCGCTCGACGTCCCGCGCCGGCGAGCTCACCGCCGTGATGGGCCCGTCGGGCTCCGGGCAAGTCGACGCTGATGCACATCCTCGCCGGGCTCGACACGCCCGACCGCGGGCGACGTGTCGATCGCCGGCGAGCGAGATCACCGGGCTCGACGACACCGAGCTCACGCTGCTGCGCCGCGAGCACATCGGCTTCATCTTCCAGTTCTTCAACCTGCTGCCGATGCTCACGGCCGAGGAGAACGTCGCTGCTGCCGCTCGCGATCGCGGGCGAGCAAGCCCGACGACGGAGTGGTTCGACGAGCTGCTCGAGAAGGTCGGGCTCGCCGACCGCCGCAGGCACCGGCCGTCCGAGCTCTCGGGCGGCCAGCAGCAGCGCGTCGCGATCGCCCGCGCGCTCGTCTCGCGGCCGACCGTCGTGTTCGCCGACGAGCCGACCGGCAACCTCGACTCGACGACCAGCGGCGAGATCCTCGAGCTGCTGCGCGACTCGGTGGCCAGCCTCGGCCAGACGACCGTGATGGTCACGCACGACGCCGCACGCCGCGGCGATCGCCGACCGCGTGCTCTTCCTCGCCGACGGCGCTGATCGTCCGCGACCTCGGCCGCGTCGACCGCCGCGGAGGTGCTGCACGCTGTGAACGAGGTCACCGCGACGATGATCCGCGTCGCCCTGAAGGGTCTCGCCGGCCGCAAGCTGCGCGCGGTGCTGACCGCGCTCGCGGTCGTCCTCGGCGTGGCGATGGTCAGCGGCACCTTCGTCCTCACCGACACGATCAGGCAGGCGTTCGACAGGATCTTCTCCGACGTCCTACGAGAGCACCGACGCCGTCGTCAGCGGCAAGATCGCCTTCTCATCGCGGCGACACGCCGGCGCGCCACCGCTTCGCCGAGACCGCTGCTGCCGAAGGTCGCAGGCGCTCCCGGACGTGGCCGCGGCGGCGGCTGCATCGTCACCGACTCAGGCCGCCAAGCTGATCGGCAAGGACGGCAAGGGATCGGCGCGGCGGACGCCCCGAATCTCGGCTTCGGCCTCGACCCGAACGGCGACCAGCGCTTCAACCCGCTCAAGCTCGCTCGGGGCGCTGGCCGAACGGCTCGGCGAGGTCGTGATCGACAAGGCGACCGCGGACAAGCAGCACTTCAAGGTCGGCGACCCGATCGGCGTCCGGCCCGCGGCCCGGTCAAGCAGTTCCAGCTCACGGGCGATCGCGAGCTCGGCGACCGTCTCCTCGATCGGCGGCGCGACCTTCGCGGTCTTCGACCTGCCGACGGCGCAGGCGCTGTTCGACAAGGAGGGCCAGCTCGACCCGATCTCGGTCGCGGCGAAGGAGGGCGTGCCCACCGCGCAGCTCGTGCGCGAGATCAAGCCGATCCTGCCGCCGACCGCCCAGGTGACGACCGGCGACGCAGCAGGCGAAGACGGACTCGAAGGACACGAACTCGATCCTGAAGTTCATCCAGTACTTCCTGCTCGCCTTCGGCGGCATCGCGCTCTTCGTCGGCGCCTTCGTGATCTTCAACACGCTCTCGATCACCGTCGCCCAGCGCACGCGCGAGTTCGCGACGCTGCGCACGCTCGGCGCCTCGCGGCGCCAGGTGCTGCGCTCGGTCTTCCTCGAGGCCCTCGTCATCGGCATGCTCGCCTCGGTCGTCGGCCTCGTCCTCGGGCTCGGCCTCGCCAAGGGCCTGAACGCGCTCTTCGTCGCGCTCGGCATCGACCTGCCGAAGGCCGGCACGGTGATCGCGGCCCGCACGGTCGTCGTCTCGCTCGCCGTCGGGATCATCGTCACGCTGGTGGCGAGCCTCCTCCCCGCGTTGCGCGCCACCCGCGTCCCGCCGATCTCGGCGGTCCGCGAAGGGAGCGTCCTGCCGCCGCACCGCTGGGCGCGCTACACGCCGTCATGGCGCTCGTGCTCTCGACGATCGGGATCCTGCTCCTCGTCTACGGGCTCTTCGGCCCACATCGCGACCAGCCGGCGGCTGCTCGCGCTCGGCGTCGGCGTGCTCGTGCTGTTCGTCGGCGTCGCGCTGATCGCGCCGAAGGTCGTCCGGCCGCTCGCGGCGGTGGTCGGCTGGCCCGCCGTCGCCGTACCGGCGGCACCCCGGCGGAGCTGGCGCGCGAGAACTCGCTGCGCAACCCGCAGCGCACGGCCTCGACGGCCGCCGCGCTGATGATCGGCCTCGCGCTCGTCACGTTCGTCGCGGTGCTCGGCGCCGGCCTGCGCAGCTCCTTCGAGAGCGCCGTGAACAAGCTCTTCCACGCCGACTACGTCCTCACCTCGCAGAACGACTTCTCGCCTCTCGCCACCCCGGCCGCCGATGCGCTCCGCAAGGTGCCGGGCGTGACGGTCGTCTCGGGCGTGCGGGCGGGCGACGGCCGCGCCTTCGGAAAGCGCGTCCAGGTGACCGGCGTCGAGCCGACGATGCCGAAGGTGATCCGCGTGAACTGGGTGCAGGGCTCCGCGGAGGCAGCGAGCGCGCTCGGCCCCGGCGGCGCGTTCGTCGACAAGAGCTTCGCCCAGAAGCACAAGCTCTCGCTGGGCTCGCCGATCCGCCTGCAGACGCCCACCGGCAAGTACCTGGACCTGAGGCTGAAGTCCGTCTTCGACCCGCCGAAGGGCGGCTCGCCGTTCGGCCAGGTCACGATCTCCGCGAAGACGTTCGACTCGGTCTACCCGCAGCCGGCCAACCTCTTCGCGTTCGTGAAGATGACCGGCGGGGTCACTCCCGCGAACACGGCGAAGCTCGAGGCGGCGCTGAAGGGCTTCCCCGACGCGAAGATCGCGACAGAGAGCCAGTTCAAGAAGAACCAGGAGCAGGGGATCAACATCCTCCTCAACCTGCTCTACGTCCTGCTCGGGATCTCGATCATCGTCAGCCTGTTCGGGATCATCAACACGCTCGTGCTGACCGTGTTCGAGCGCACGCGCGAGCTCGGGATGATGCGGGCGGTCGGCATGACGCGCGGTCAGGTTCGCGGGATGATCCGGTACGAGGCGGTGATCACCGCGCTGATCGGGGCGGCGCTCGGGATCCCGCTCGGGATCCTGCTGGCGGTGCTCGTGACCCATGCCGTGTCGGCGATCTCGATCGCGATCCCGGTTGTGACGATCATCGTGTTCGTGTTCGCGGCGATCGTCGTCGGGCTGGTGGCGGCGATCCTGCCCGCACGCCGCGCCGCGCGCCTGAACGTGCTCGAAGCGCTCCAGTACGAGTAGCGCTAGGCGCCGAAGACCTGCGGGTCGCGCGTGAACGCATAGGTCGCCCAGTAGAGCTTCGTCACCGCGCCACTCTCGTCGCGAACGACGCGCAGCCACTCGCCGTTCTCGCGGCCCTCGACGGTGCGGAAGCGGTCGTCGCCCGCCGGCTCGAACACGGCCGGCACCTTGCCCGGCGGGGGCGGATCCAGGCGCGCACGGAGCTTGCCGTCGCGGCAATAGAAGACGAACTCCTGGCCCTCCGACCACCAGCGGCCGAGGAGCGGGGCGAGCGCCTCGGGCGCCTCGTCCTGCGGCGTCCAGAGCCGGGGCGCCGGCGGGTCGAGCTCGAGCGACTTCGCGACGAGGCTCATCGACAGGACGTCGGGATCGGCGCTCGCGCTCGTGTTCGTGAGCACGGCCGCTCCGGCCCTCTCGGCGCGCGCCACCGCGAGCCCCGCGAGGAAGCCCGGCATCGCGCCGCCGTGCCCCGCGTAGACCCGCTCGCCGACGCGCGTCAACTGCAGCCCGAGCCCGTATCCCCATCTCCAGCCGGAATCGACCATCACCTGGACCGACGCCATCTCGTCCACCGTCTCCGGCTTGAGCACCGCCGGGTCCGGGTCGGCGAGGAACGCGGCCCAGCGGGCGAGGTCGCCGACCGTCGACCAGAGCCCGCCGACCGACTGCGTCGCGCCCGGCTCCATGTCGCCCTCCGGCCGGAGCCGCTCGTCGAAGGGATCGACGAAATAGCCCTTCGCGTACGGAGCGACGGCGCGCCAGGTCGTCCGCTCCATCCCGAGCGGGCGCAGGATCCGCTCGTCGACGTACTCGTCGAACGGCCGCCCCGTCACCCGGCGGACGAGCTCGCCGAGGAGCGCGAAGGCGAGGTTCGAGTAGTGGAAGCGGCGGCCCGGCTCGAGCACGTTCTCCACGTCGGCGAGCTGGGCGAGGAACTCGTCGCGGGTCGGCGGCTTCAGCGTCTCCCAGATCTCGCCCTTCGGCTCGCGCTCGAGCCCCGCGGAGTGCGAGAGCAGGCGGCGGATCGAGGGGCCCTCCGCGCTCTCGGGCACGTACTCGGTGAGCGGGTCGTCGAGCGCGAGCTCGCCCGCGTCGCGCAGCTGCATCACCGCCGCGGCGCAGAACGTCTTCGAGATCGAGCCGATCCGGTACTGGTCGTCGGGGGTCGCGTCGCGCCCGGGCTCGGCGATCCCGACCGCGTCCGCGAAGACGACCTCGCCGTCCCGGACGACTGCCGCCGCGACCGACGGGATCCGCTCCGCCTGCGCCGCGGCGACCAGGCGGCGGAGCTCAGGCGCCGACACGGGCCTCCAGCGCGCGCGGGATCAGCTCGATCGCCTGCTCGATGTCCTCGTCGGTGATCCCGAGGTAGGTGACCGCCCGCAGGACGTTGCGGTGGATCGTGCCCGAGAGCAGGACGCCTTCGCGCGCAGCGCGTCGAGCGCAGCCGCGCGGTCGGCGCCGACGTCGACCTGGACGAAGTTCGTCTCGACCTGCTCGAGATCGACGGCCGCGCCGGCGGCGGCGAGGCCCTCGGCGAGCCGGCGGGCGCGCCGGTGGTCGTCGGCGAGCCGCTCGACGTTCCGCTCGAGCGCGTAGACGCCCGCGGCCGCGACGATCCCCGCCTGGCGCATCGCGCCGCCGAAGAGATGCTTGTTGCGGCGGGCCTCGACCATCCGCTCCGCCGAGCCGGCGACCAGCGCGCCGAGCGGGCAGCCGAGCCCCTTCGAGAGGCAGAGCGTGACCGTGTCGAAGTGGCGACCGATCTCGGCGGCCGGAACTCCCTGCGCGACGGCGGCATTCATCATGCGCGCCCCGTCGAGGTGGAGGCGCAGGTCGAGCTCGCGGCAGGTCACCGCGACCGCGACGATCTCCTCGAGCGGCCAGACCCGTGCGCCCGAGGAGTTGTGCGTGTCCTCGAGGGACACGATCCGCGTGGGCGGATGGTGCATGTCCTTGCGCTCGCGCACCGAGGCGCTGATCTGCTCGGGCGAGAGGCGGCCGTGGAAGCCCGGCAGGCCGCGCGTGACGAGGCCGGAGTGGACGGCCGGGCCGCCGAGCTCGTCGATCAGGACGTGCGAGTTCTCCTCGGCGAGCAGCTCCTCGCCGGGGCGCGCGAGGATCCGCAGCGCGATCTGGTTCGCCATCGTCGCGGTGGGGACGAAGACGGCCTCCTCCTGGCCGAGCAGCTCGGCGCCGCGACGCTCGAGCTCGAGCACGGTCGGGTCCTCGCGCTTCTGCTCGTCGCCGACGACCGCCTCGGAGATCGCGCGCCGCATCTCCGGCGTCGGCTGGGTGAGGGTGTCCGTGCGGAGGTCGATCACGGCGCAAACGCTACCGTGGCGGCGTGGACCTTGCGCTTCTCGACTCGACGCTCGCCGCCAGGGGCCAGCCCGCCTACCGCGCCGCCCAGGTGTGGGAGTGGGCCGCGCGCGGCGTCGCCGGGTACGACGCGATGACCAACGTGCCGTCGCCGCTGCGCGACGCGCTCGCGGCGGAGCTGCCGTTCTCGACGCTGACGCCCGCGGAGGAGCACCAGGCGAAGGACGGCACCGTGAAGACGCTCTTCCGCACCTATGACGGCCACCCGGTCGAGGCGGTGCTGATGCGCTACCGCGACGGGCGGCGCTCGGTGTGCATCTCCTCGCAGTCGGGCTGCCCGCTCACGTGCACGTTCTGCGCGACCGGCCAGATGAGGTTCGGCCGCAACCTGACCGCGTCGGAGATCCTCGACCAGGCGCTCCATTTCCGCCGCGTCGAGCCGGTGAACCACGCGGTGTTCATGGGCATGGGCGAGCCGATGATGAACCTCGATCCCGTGCTGGAGGCGGCGCGGCGGCTGCCCGACCTCGGGATCACGCACCGGCGCACGACGGTCTCCACCGTCGGCTGGCTCCCCGGCCTGACCCGGTTCGTCGACGAGGTCGAGGACCCGATCCGGCTCGCGCTCTCGCTCCACGCGGCCGACGGCGCGCTCCGCTCGCAGCTGATGCCGGTCGACGACCGCTATCCGCTCGGCGACGTGCTCGAGGAGTGCCGCCGCTACTACAAGCTGCGCCACCGCAAGGTGTACGTCGAGTACGTGATGCTCGCCGGGGTGAACGACACCGTCGGCCAGGCGCGGCAGCTCGCGGCGGTGCTCGACGGCGACGTCTTCAAGGTGAACCTGATCCCGTACAACCCGACGGGGTCAGATATGAAGGGTACGTCTCGCGACGGGATAGCCGCCTTCAAGCACGTGCTCGACCGGGCCCGG
>CAWGEZ010000031.1:0-14514 GCA_963821605.1 uncultured delta proteobacterium
ACCCTGCAAGTCAATAATCTCATCCCTTTTGTTTCCCTTCCTCTCAAGCAATCGCATCTTGCCATGACGCCCCCTATCAGGCTCGCTCACTCTCCTGCAAACCGCGCACCATTCGGCGTGAGTGTTTTCGAACTCGAACGTATCGAAATAACCCTTCGCCGCACCGCTCTAAAACAGCGTCGGCTGCCTACCCCGTTTCGGTTTCTTCGGCTTTTGCCGCACAATCTCTGAGCGCACGAGCTCTTCGGGAATTTCTGAGAGAAAACGTGACGGCGTTCTGGTCAGCCTTCGGCCATACAGAAAACGTTCTCTTGAGTGGAGCAAGAAAAGTTCATCCTTTGCCCGCGTCATGCCTACATAAAAGAGCCTGCGCTCTTCTTCGACGTCCGGCTCTTCTTTGTCGACGTTGGCCGACATCAGCGGAATAAGCCCCTCCTCGCAACCGACAATAAAGACAACTTTGAACTCCAACCCCTTGGCCATGTGCAGGCTCATCAGCGTTACCGCCTCTGCCCTCGGGTCATATGCGTCCGCGGAGGTCAGAAGCGCCAGTTCATTGATCATCTCAACCAGTGCTTCGCGGGCTGGTAGATGCTGATACGCCGCAGAAACGGTTTCCAGCAGGCCACGATCCGACAATGAAACGCCCGCCTCATCTGGCGACGTCTTGAGAAGCTCGGCAAGTCCCGTGCTCTCCGGAAAAGCATCAATCTGCGCGCGCAATTTTTCTACGAGCAATTTCCTTGAGGATGCGTGTCGCTCTCCCACAAGCTGACAGGGTATGCCCCATTCTTCGAAAACCTCCCGCAGCGCCCCGGCCTGCGCATTAGTCCGGAAAAGCACGCCAAAGTCAGAAAACGCAAACGACGTCTCAGCAAAATCGCGCGCCTCCCTGTTGCCTGCCAGACGAAAATGGCTCGTGCCTCCGACCCGATGCTCGATCTCCTGTACTATGTATTCCGCCTCTGCCCGCTGGTCATGGATGGAGAGCATCACGATCGGCTTTCCTAGTTCTCTGCGTGCACTCAATTGCTTCGTCACTCTTCTCAGGTTGTTCTTGATCAGCCCGTCCGCTGCGGCCAGCACTGTCTTTGTCGACCGATAATTCTCCGTGAGCACAACAGTGGCCGCCTCGGCGAAGTCGTTACGGAAGGCGAGAAAGTTCTGAATATCGGCACCCCGGAACGCATAGATGGCCTGGTCTGAATCACCGACGGCACAGAGCCTGTTCGAGCCGTGTGCACCCACCATGCATTTGAGCAGACGATATTGCGCAGGACTGATGTCCTGGTATTCGTCGACGAATAATAAATTTGCGCCCGTTCAAGACGAGGCCACACGATTAGTCTTAAACAGCTCGACGGGGACGAGGATGAGATCATCAAAGTCACGTCATCCTTTCCGACGCAGCGCCATCTGATAGGCTTCGTGGACATCTCTTCGTTCCATATCGGGCTGTTCCATGCGGTTCTTCACCCGCGATATTGTCTCAACGCTCGCCTGCGCCTTTGTAGCGCTCCCTACGATCGACTTCAAAATCGTAATCTGTTCCTCTCGCGTACAGACGGTAAACTGCTCGTCCAGATTCTCCCTCATGAGTCGAAGGCCGAGAAGGTGAAAGGTACCGATGAATGCGCGCTTGCGTTTTGAGAAGAGCCTCGATCCTCTCGCGCATTTCGCGCGCTGCGCGATTCGTGAATGTCACAGCGACGATCTGATCGGGCGAGACGCCTTGCTGCAGCAGGTGGGCAATTCTTCGCACGATAGTCAGGGTCTTGCCTGTACCCGGTCCCGCGACAACGAGCAGATGGGTGTCCGTCGCCGCAACCGCCTGCTTCTGAGATTCGTTCAAGCCATCCAGTATGTCCGGCGCATGTTTAATGTATACTTCTCTTTCTGCCTCCATTTCCATACCATTTTGATTTCTCTTGTGCGAATCGTTGTATTCGCGCGAACCCTGTGCTATATGTTGAAATAGGGTAAATAGTGGAGACCTACCGGAAGGGGCACCTTCCAGAGATCAACTTTAGGAGGATGAGTCATGGGCATATCGTTGCCGGTAAGGCTTATGCGAACAACGAGGCGGCACTGATCGCCTGGTCGCTTGATGCGCCTATCCCGAACTGTCTCAGCTTTGAGATTGCACGCATATACACGAGGAGCGCGTGCTGGAGCCTGGGTCCCCTTCAAAGGACAGAACCTCGCGCGCTATTTCAGCGGCTGATGGGTTAATCAGGTGACCAGTTGCTACCGTGATTGGTTGATGCGCTGACTCGGTGACTGGCCGGGGGCTTACGACGAAAGAGGGCCAGCTTATTTTCAGGATCGCTTATTTTCTGTTGCATTTTGCCGGACATAATGGTACGTGTATAAAAGAGGTCGGGATTTTCCACAAGCAAATGGCTAGAAGAGAGGGCGACAGAGGCCAAGTAAACGGGTGCATACCCGTAGACAATCGGGCTACTTCGAGGACAGCCAGGATATTCACTTTCGCAATCGCCAGGGAGGGCATATGAGCGATGGGGAACGAGCTGCTGGCCAGTCTGGAAACGAACCTCAGGCAGGGGTTCAAAGGGTCACGAAGAAACGACTGGTTGACAGCCTTAACAACGTCAACTTCCGGGAAAATCCCGTAATGGTGAATCTTGAGCATGCGCGGTACGGCACGCCCTTATTCCTCCGAGCCTATCCTCAACCGTGTTCCGGCGACCTGCTGCATTGTCTTTGGGCCGAGCCCTGTCCTGCCAACATAGCCACGTCTTATATCGCTCGAAACTTCATGGTTGACAGGGGATTGGACCTCCTCATTGTGGATGCTCAGCCAAAGGAAATCAGCGATACGGGCATAACGTTTCTCCTCCCCGAAGAGTGTCGAGGACACCGCCTGAGGAGGGCGAGAGAGGTATGTCTCTGAGGGCATCAAAGTGACCCTTATGCAGGATGCTGCGACTTTTTCGGGGGTTCTTGATGATTTTACCGCCCTCTCTTTTCGCGTCCTCGTTTCAATTCAACCGCCCCAGACATTCGAATCGATTAATGAAAAGGCGCCTTTATATGTTGTCTTTTCAGACGGGCGCACCACGCTCTACACAGGGGAGTGCAGAATAATCAGGCAGACGGAGTCGAAGCGGGAACGGTCATTGGTGCTTGAGCCGGTGTACGGCGAAGAGACCAAGCCGCGGCGAGACAGACTTTACCGCGAAGGACATGTGCTTGTGCCCCGGCCGAGCCTTGCCTTCAATCATCCGCTGGTCAAAAAAGAGAATAAGTCTCGACGTGGACGAGATTTCTTCCCGCTGGTTTTCTGTCGTCGAGTATCACGAGAGCGCGGCTCTCTTCCCCGGCCTCGTCATACCGCAGGTTGAGCTGGAGGTTGCTCCCGGCTTTTTCTAACCTGCAGGGCCCAGGTCAGCTCCGGCGATGTGCAGTGAAGGTGATGGGGAGAAGACCGTGAAGTGGTGGATCGTGATTCTGGACATGAGCATTGAGGATCAGGGCAAACTTTTTGCCCTGCTGCAGAAAGGTGACAACATCAAACGTCACACGCGTGCGGCAAGGTCGACCTGGAGGATCTGCTGACGTTTTTTTTTGACGCAGGCTTTGTCTATCCGAAAAAATACGCGACCCTACATCCTGTACAAGGAACGGTTTCGGGAGACATACAAGAAGCTTTATCTCGAGAATCCGGCAATAGCAAGGCACTTTATCGAGTTGGACAAGGGTGTTATCCAGGGTCACCTCTCTATGATCCGCTTCTACGAGAATACCTGGATGATCCACCACCATGCAGCCATCGGGCAGAACGGCGCAGGTCTAAGAGTGCTGAACCAGGTCAGGGATTACGTGAACGCTTACCGATGCCTCTACTCAAGCCACATGGATTATCTCACCTGCTATTTTCGGCCTAATAACAGGTTCCCCAACCGGGTGTTTGGGGGATTTGCCCGCGCCCTCTCCGATCCTAAGCGTTGTTCGATCGATTCCTTCGCCTACCTCAATTTTCACTTTGAGAGCCATAGTGGAGGGGAAGAGGACAATTGCTTGGAGGCTCGACGTTGCGACGGCAGAAGACCTTACAGAACTCTCAGATTTTTACGACTATGTATCGGGTGGTCTTATGATTAAGGCCCTCGATCTTGAACCGGGCATGATGGAGACAAATACCCTGAATGATGAGTACGAAAAGCTCGGGTTCAAGAGGGAGAAGCATCTCTTTTCTCTCAAGAAAGATGGCAAGTTAAAGGCTGTTGCTCTGGCTATCGTCTCAGATACGGGTTTGAACCTGTCGAACCTCACGAACTGTGTGCATGTCTTTATTATAGATGGCGAAGATCTGCCCGTAGACGTGCTCTATCGCCATCTTGCCCTGCTCTCCGCGCACTACACGGAAGACGAAGTTCCGGTACTCCTCTACCCGCTTTCCTATGTGGAGAATCAGTCCATCTCCTACGAGAAAGTGTATAACCTCTGGGCCTTTGACACGAAGTATACGGAAAGCTTTTATCAGTATATGGAGACAATTATGAGCGGGAAGAAGGGTATCGAGAGAGATGGAAAAGCTATTCAGGGCATAGTCAGGCCATTGGAACACTCCTCGGTTGCGCCGCCAGCGTGAGCCGTCAAGGCTCGGAGAAACAACACCCCAATATGTTTAAATAGAGACGAGCTATGGACGATGTTGACTACTTGATGGAGAGCGAAGATGAAAATGTCCGGCTGGAAGCAAAGACAGACCCGGCGGTCGTGGAGCAGCAGGCTCTATGGGCAGGGATAAGGCCGGGTATGCGTGTCGCGGATCTCGGCTGCGGCCCGGGCAAGACGACTTCCGTGCTCCACAGGCTTGTGCAGCCCGGAGGTACAGCGGTTGGGGTGGACCTTTCGGAGAAGAGAATCGAATATGCCCGGAGCCGTTACGCAGGTGAGGGTATCGAGTTTGTTCACGGAGATATTCGACTCCCCCTCGATGAGCTGGGGAGCTTTGATTTTGTCTGGATTCGTTTTGTGCTCGAGTACTACCGCTCGAACGCCTTCGAGATCGTCCGGAACGTATCGCGGGTCTTAAAGCCCGGAGGCACCTTGTGCCTCATAGACCTGGATCACAATTGCCTGAACCATTTCGGCCTGCCGGAAAGACTCGAAAGGACAATTGGCAAGTGTGCCCGTGTATTGGAGGAGGAGTTCAATTTCGATCCTTACGCCGGGAGAAAGCTCTATTCCTTTCTCTACGATCTTGGTTACGAGCACGTGGCTGTCAGCGTGCATGCCCATCATATCATTTATGGGACACTGGGCAGCGTGGATTCTTTTAACTGGGGGAAGAAGGTCGAGATGGTCGAGCAGGAAAGCAGGCCTTGCCTTCAATGAATACAGGGGTGGCTTTGAGGAGTTTATGGAGGAATTCACACGATTCTTTTCTGACCCGCGCAGATTCAGCTATACGCCTCTTATATGCGCGCGTGGATGCAAACCCACCCAGATTACCTTAACCTAATACCAATTTGCCCCCGATCATCAGAAAATAACCGTGAAGGCTGTTCCTTCTCTTCTGTCAAGGTCGATGGAGCCGCCGAGCTGCTGCACGAGTGAGTTTACCAGGTCCAGCCCGAGGGAAGGCGAGTTTCGGAAGTCCACGTGCTCCGGCAAGCCGATGCCGTTGTCACGCACGGTCAGCCTGGTCTTGTTTGCGCTCGTTTTAATCATCTCAATTGTAATCTCTCCTGGCCTTTCCAGCGGAAAAGCGTGCTTCAGCGAGTTCGAAACGAGTTCATTGATGATCAGGCCGCACGGTATTGCCTCGGTGATGCCGAGAAGGACATCTCCAATATCGACCACCAGCCGGACAGAACTGTCTTCAACTCTGTGGGAATGCTGGAGATCGGACACAAGGCTCCTCGTGTACTCACCCATGTCGACGCTGGCAAGGTTGGCTGACTGATAGAGCCTTTCATGGATGCGGGCGATGGACCTGACGCGGTTCCGGCTTTCCATGAGTGCCGAGACGGCCTCGGCGTGTTCTGTTCTCGCCATCTGCAGGTAGAGAAGGCTCGATACAATCTGGAGGTTATTCTTCACGCGGTGGTGGATCTCTTTAAGGAGCACCTCTTTCTCCCTGAGCGACAGCCTTGATCTTTTCCTCTGCCTCCAGTATCGCGTTGAACTGTCTTTCTTTCATATCGGTTACCATTGCATTCTGGATGCTTATGCCGATCTCAGGGCTGAGCAGCATGAGGAGATCGATGTCCCTCTGGAGTAAGCTGCGTTTCGTTTTCACATTGTCAACGGCGAGTACGCCTATTGCATCATCGACACAGACTATAGGACAGCAGATGAAGGATTTTACCCCCATCTCCCGGGCGAACTCCAGGCTGTGCGGGAGAGAGGTCCTGTTTGATCTCATCGATATCGTTGATGAGGAAAGGCTTGCGTTCCCGGAAACAGACGACCAGAATCCCTTTCGAGTCCGGTCTCAGTCTAAAGCTGGTCTTCCGCAGGGTAGACAGCTGCGTCTTCCGTGTATCCGAAGCCTGCCTTAAAACTGAGGGACGTTCTTTCCTCGTCCGCGAGAAGGATCATGGCGCGGTCGTAATCGAGTCGCTTCTCCAGGATCTGCGCCACGTCGTTCAGGATGCCTTCGATATGCCTCTGCCTGGTCAGGGTCAACCCCACTTCATGTATCAGCCGGGCATTGTTGTAACTTATGTTGAGCTTGTCAAAGAGCGTATCCGTTGAATCCGTCAGATTACGCACGGCCGCGAGCAATTCTTCTTTCTCCATGTTCCAGACTTTCTGGGACAGAACAAAGACGGCCGCGAAGAGAGACGACCATCGAGGTGACCCACACTGCCGGCGTGCAGAAATGGTGGACGCCGAGAGAGAGAGCCAGGAGTGACAGGGCCAAGTAATTCCTTGTCTTTCTCCAGACGTCTGCCCGGAACGTATGCCAGGTGATGATATACCGGCAGCATGTGCCCCCTTTGAAGACACATTCCGTGTGCTCGATTGTCAGGGAGCTTGTGCTTGAAGAGGGCAAAGATGGACTCGAGATATCCCATCCGGTTCTCGCACTGGAAAGGTTTTTCATCTGTCCCCGGCTTTGGCGTCACCTTGATTTGCATCTTGTTCGGGCCCAGTCTGGTCGCTTCCCAGGTACAGGATCTCACGATATTGGCGACGGCTTTGCCTATCATCTCACAGACCCTGGCGGGGTTCACAAAGCCCAGTGCGTAGCTCTTCGCGACCCCCAGACAGTCCGTGGATACCGCATACCTGCCCGCTTCCCGTGAAATACCTTGATTTTTCGTGAATTTTACCAGGGTTTCATGAAAGAGATCTATCTGCTCCTGGCGTGAACCAGTGGTCCTCGTCCTCGACCTGGTAGTGCTTCAACTTGGCGTGGATCAAGCAGTTCATCTATGTTGACGTGCTCGTAATGGCGTTCAATAAATCTGATGTAACTCGAGATAATTCTGCTATTGTATAATGGGGTATGTCGGTTGGCAGGGCTCCATGGTCACACGACTGGTGTCTTCGCTGTCGGCCATGGTTGATCGACTTCCCGGTTGATCGGCATTCCTCTGCGGTCGTGATACCATTTTTCCAGGAATCAAGACATATCCATAAGGAACAGGCGGGCTGATGTGGGAGCTGAGATGGTCCATGCCATCACTCGATGGGGACCAAACCTTCTTCGTCACCTCGCCATCAGATTTTAATGTGCGTCGCATGAAAAGGCCTTCACGGCCGCTCTACTTGACACTGGAAGGGTTGTCTGTGCACGAAATCACTACGGTCGCCATGCCCCCCTTGCACCCTGATCGTAAAGATGAACCTCGGTCTTCCCCCAAAGAAACAATCATCTACCACGAATCGATAGCAATATCCCCGTGGACGCTTCTCTGCAGCTTGCGTGCCAGGAAGCGGTGTGTTGCCATAGTCTGTTTGCAAAGGTCAGACCACCGCGGCAGGAATGCTCATTACGCGACGGAACCTTACCTATGCCGGCTCCCGAGTAAGTAACTTTGCAGAATTAAAAGGCAGTTCATCCATGGCAGCAAGGCTCCGATGTCAGAAACCTGACGTTGCTTGGCGGAGAACCGACACCTACCTATAACTAAGCCCTCTTCCCATCCACGACAATGTAATGTGCCGAAGCAGACAGTGCACCGGATCGCTGATAAAGCCGGCTTCCGCTTATCCTTGCCGTTCGAAGCTGCTGACTGATAATGATCCTGGTGGAAGAATGCTCAACGAAGGGGTATAATTGGACCCCGAGGTACGCAAGACCTCCGACGGCTCCTGAACCGTGCCTGCCACGGGAGTGCCTATGGATTTACTCATGAATCGCCGGTTATTGTGCATGCTCGTTGTCATAGTGCTGCTGTTTGCAGAACGGGCACCTGCAACCGAACGGGCCTACGATCCTCTGGCAGTCTCCGATCAGCAATAGATTGGAGACGCTCGACTTCACGGTCAAGGACCAGGGACGGCAACGCGAGATTCCCATTCGCGTCTATCTCCCGTCGGAGAAAACGCCCGCACCGGTCGTGCTGTTCAGTCATGGACTGGGCGGTTCACGCGCCGGGTACGCGTACCTTGGCAGGCACTGGGCATTGCGTGGCTACGTGGCGGTGTTTCTCGAGCATCGGGGGAGTGAAGCGTCGGTGTGGCAGAACAAACCCCCGGGGCAACGCATGGCCTCAATGCAGCGAGCAGCGGGAGTCCGGAACTTCCTGTTACGGGTGAAAGACGTCCCTGCCGTAATCGATCAGCTCGAACTCTGGAACAAGTCCGACGGCCATGCGCTGGCGGGAATGCTTGATCTGAGCCGTATCGGGATGTCCGGTCATTCGTTCGGCGCATCGACGACACAGGCAGTGAGCGGCCAGCTTTTCTCGCACGGGGCATACTCCTACACCGACCAACGCATTAAGGCTGCCATCGCGTTAAGTCCCAGCGGCCCGGGTCGCGGCACCGACCCCAAAGAGGCATTCGGCGGCGTGAAAATCCCATGGATGCTGATGACCGGAACAAGAGATTTCACCGGGATCGGGAATGGCGATGTAAAGTCCCGGCTGGCCGTGTTTGCCGCACTCCCCCCGGGAGGAAAGTATGAGTTGGTTCTGGACGGGGCTGAGCACTCCGCTTTCACCGACCGCGCCCCGGCACGGGAGACCGGGAAGCGACACCTCGACTACCATCAGGTCATCCTCGCCTTGAGCACGGCTTTCTGGGACGCCTGGCTGCGTGGCGATATGGCGGCCAAAACGTGGCTCGACGGCGATGGTCCGCCTTCTGTTCTGGAGAAGAATGATCGCTGGCAAAGAAAGTAAGACACGACCGGCCTCTCTCAAGAATCGGTTGCAGAATTATGAAGGAGTGAACGCTTGCCAAAAATAATCTTCCTGGGTACGAATGGTTGGTATGATTCCGAGACTGGAAACTTTTGAGAATTCATGCATGACAACAGACGGCATGATTCTTGACCTCTAGGAAGGCAGAAAAATGGAATTGTCCATGAAATGTCTCTATACTGCTTTTCTATGGATTCTCTGGTGTGCCCTTCACAGCGTCCTGATAACCGCGACAGTTACCAGCTACATGAAAAGGAAGTTGGGTGACGGGTACCGATTCTACCGCCTTTTCTTCAATGCGGTGGCTTTGATAACTTTACTTCCCCTGGCCTGCTATTCGATCGGTATGAAGGGCCCACCGATCTTTCGGTGGCAAGGCCCTTCGGCGATCGCGAAATATCTATTACTGCTGACCAGTCTCTGCCTGTTCATCGCCGGTGCGAAGCATTACGACCTGTCACAGTTCCTGGGGATTCGTCAGATCAAGACGGGGGAGACAAACCCTACCCTCTCGGAACGCGATACATTCGGTACAACAGGCATCCTCAGTGCGATCCGCCATCCATGGTACGTTGCGGGCATCATGATTGTATGGGCAAGAGATATAAGCTTGTCCACCCTCCTGAATAATATCGTCATCAGCGCCTATTTTGTGATTGGAACGATTTTGGAAGAGCGGAAGCTCGTTCGTGAGTTTGGCGACAACTATAGGGAATATCAAAAGCGTGTTTCGATGTTTTTACCCTGTAAATGGGCAAAGGCTAAAGTTGCCGGGCTACGCTAAACAGCACTACGGAGGCGCTTAAGAAGGTCCATGAATCTATAATTTCTTCTTTGGGCGCCTCCGCCGCCCTTCTATGCAAGCCGATATCCGGCCTGCTTCCAACCTTCCACGCCATCCTTGAGGGCTTTGGCGTTCGTATACCCCATATCCCTGTACTTGCCTGCCTGACCGGCAGAACTTCTCTCATCGTGTCAGGCGCAATAGAATACGATCTCCCGGTCCTTGGGCAACGCACCGAGTCTCGATCTAAATTCATTGAGAGATATGGCGCCTTCGAGATGAAGTGCTTTGAACTTTTGCTCATCGTCGTAAGCGCAAACGAGGAGGGCAGCACCCGCTTTTAGTTTTTCAGCAACTTCTTTTGGGCCGACGCGCTCCGGCTCAGTCATTTTGAACCTCCTCTCGAATACTCGGTTTGGGATGGGAGGATATCCTCCTGACCATTAGACATCTTCCAGCATGGTGGTGAAAAGATCGTGATGTTCTTCTTCGTCCTCAAGGATTTCCTTGAACATGAGAGCGGTTGTTGTATCTCCTGCTTTGGTAGCCAGTTCGATGATCTGCCGGTACATGACAACAGCCTCCTCTTCGGCCTTCGTATCCAGTTCAAGGAATTCCTTGAGGCTGCCTCCGATGGTGATAGGCGAGGGCTTGGTGGTGGGTTTTCCCCCCAAATACCAGAGTCTTTCCGCAATCGATTCTGCGTGCTTCATTTCGGCGATGGCCGTATGCTTGAACTGATCCCTCACCGCGACGCCCTTTACTCCCATCACTTGCACGTGCTGCCACATGTACTGGACGCTTACCTGGATCTCTCTTGCAATAGCGGCATTCAGCAATTCCTTCAGTTTTTCACTCGCCTTTGTTACCGGTTTCAATGAGATGGCCATTTCCTTCGCCTCCTTGTAAGAGTTTTAGTGCGTTCATTTACAAATATAATCATTTGCAAGATGATTTGCCATGAAGCGTTACACCGTCCGGCCGACCCTGCAAACCCGGTGGTCAACTCGGTGTTATTGTCAACATATCTCAACACTCACCTTACGTTACTTGTGCCGCCATGCGCTTCGGGTTACACTATTGCAGAACTCATATCGATAGAGATCTCGTGTAGGAGCAGTCACGATTTCACCACGTTGCGAAACAGCGCGCCACGTTAGTGACCATGATGTTGTGTTCAAACAATGAAAGCAACTAAGATCACCCAGAGCTACCGCAAACTTTATGCGGATATTGAGGAAATCCTTTTCCGCTGCGACCCAATGGGCATCAGCTCCAAAGAGCATAAAGCCAAATACGATCCTGAAGTCGAAACCATACTACCCAGACTGAAAGAAGCAAGATCGGAATCTGACGTGCATAAGATTATCTGCGAAGAGTTCATCCGTTGGTTCGGCACTCATACCGCTGGGCATAAAGGCAATGGCAGCTATGAAGAGGCGGCAAGGGAAATTTGGGCCGCGTGGCAGCGGTTCTTAGTGAGCAATAAGGAACGCAACAAACGGCTGAAGAGTAACGCCAGGCGCAATCGTTAATACCGATTTGCCTTCAAGCGCCTACCTTCGTTGCCCTTCGGCCTGGTCTTACTCGACGTACCGCTAGGTACGCCTGCGTAGCCCAGGCCTCGGCTCGCCTCGGGTATCCATCTTGAATGCAAAACGGTATAGCCGGAATATTTCAAACTGGAATGCCGGTCCAAACGCACCCGCGACCGCAACCGAACTGACCCCGGCACGGGCAAGCCTGAGCAAGGATTCCCGATCATCACAGGAGCGCGCCCTGCCCCTTGATCTCCTTCCGCTCCGCGGCCTCGAATATCTTGATTTGTCCGTACTCACCGTCGTAGCCGGGCTTGATATGAACCTTGCCGGCCCGCATCCGTGCAATTGCTTCGGCAACGAGCGGAGACGCTGCCCGTTCAATCTGGGCAAGCGGCGCGTCCATAAGGATTGTAAACTCGTTGCCCAGCCGCGCGACCAGGTTCATATACTCGTCCTGCACGGACTTGCTGTTCGCACCCACTCCACGGGCCTCGGCCAGAACCTCCTGCAGCGGAATGAGGGAATGATACGGAGGAGCACCCGGTAGCTTGAAGCCGTGCTTTCTGTCGGCGAGCAGTTCGACCCTGTGCATCACGCCGACCGTGAGCCGCTTGCCGCAGGCGGGACACCGGTAATCATGCTGTTTCGTCTCCCCGGGGGCGAAGCGCACGCCACACGCCCTGTGCCCGTCGTAATGGTATTTTCCTTCTTCAGGAAAGAACTCTATCGTGCCCATAAATTGATTGCGCGTCCTGATGGCTTCCGTGATAGCCCCGTAAGAGACTTCTGCGTCGAAGATGTTTGCCTCTCTTCCCAGCTTCGGCGCTGAATGCGCGTCAGAGTTGGAAATGAGCGTTATCCCGTCCAGGGCTGAAAGGCGCCAGTTCATCAGCGGGTCTGAGGAGAGGCCCGTTTCTATGGCATATATGTGCGGGGTAAGCTCTTCGAAGCACTCTTCGAGCGAATCGAAACCGGATGCTGCGCCGAACACGGAAAAATGAGGGGTCCATGCGTGAGCCGGGATGAACATCGCCTGGGCAGACGCATCGAGCGTGATCTTCAGAAGCTCTTTCGCGTCGAGCCCGAGGATGGGCCTTCCATCCGATTTTATGTTGCCTATCCTGGAGAGCGCAAGGTTGAACTTAGCCGCGCTGGCAAGATCAGGCAGGAACACGAGGCAGTGGATCTTACGCGTCCTGTCATGCTTCTTGTAGATGCAGCTTATCTCCACCGAGAGGAGAAAGGAAACATCCGCCTTGCATGATTCGGGCACGGTCTCCGGCTGCAGCTCCTCTCTCAACTGAAAGAGACCGTTCCCTGTCGGCTTCAGTTTCTCACCCAGTTCTTTGAACCACATAGGGTGGGTGAAGTCTCCGGTGCCCACAACGGCGATGCCTTTCAGCTGAGCCCATTTCCAGATGCCCTCAGGCACCATCTCTCGACTCGTGGCCCTGGAATAACTCGAATGGATGTGCAAATCAGCGATGAAGGACATGGTTAGCGATATCCCCCGTATTCCCTCGTGCACTCGGCCCAGACTTTGACCAATTCCGGCTTCGCATCATCGAGGACCGTGCTCGCACACATGATGAAGCCCCCTCCCCTGCCCGCACCCTCGATCAGCCTTTTCGTCTGTTCCCTGACCGTATCCGGCGTGCCCGTGCTCAGCAGCGAGAGGGGCATGCCCCCCATGATACAAACCGTATCGCCTACGATCTCCTTCACCTTAAAGATATCCGTGGCGTCGATCATGGCCAGCACCTTGCCTCTGGGCAACTCACGGAGATAGGGCAGGCGCGTGGTGTAATCTCCCTCCAAAAAGGCACAGGGCGTCATGCCCGCATCTATCAACCCAAGGATCAGTTTCTTCAGCCCGGGCCAGTAAAAGGTCTCGAACTGTTTCAGAGACATGAAGCCGTCAGACCCCCGGTGGAGAGGAATAAAGACCCTGGGGTTGTCGCGCATTTTTGCCCCGTCAACCGCACTTTTCAAGAGCATCGGGAAGACTCTCTCCATGATCTTCCGTAGTTTGTCGGGCTGCCGATACATGTCAAGCATTGCCCCTCGCATGCCGCTCAGCATGTCGGAGATCAGGTCGAAGGGGGCGTAGGTGGTCGCGCCGAATGCCTGCGGAAAACCAAGGGCCGCCATCTCCCGGTCGAATCTGCCGAGGGTCGCGAGATATTTGGACGCCTCCTGCCCCGCCTTGTAAAGTGTCGCAAAGGCTTCGGCGATAGATGGGTTGGCAAACATGGCGCTGCCGATGACGCCCTTGTAGCCCTGGAGAAAGAGTGCATCGATGGAAGGGAGGTTGCGAAGAGGCTCCAGGGCCCCGAAAAGGCGGGGCATGTAGACCCTTATGATGTAGTCGGAAGGGTCAGCGAGGAACGCATCGTATTCATCGGCCTTCATGTATTCGCCTTCAACAAACTGGAACGCCGAAAAGCCGGAGACTCCATGTCCGGGCCACCTGATCTGCCTGCAGTCGAGGATGTCGAGTGCGCTCCCCGGGTTGACCGAAGCGGCAGTGAGGTACACGTCGGGCTCCAGTTCCAGGACCATCTGCTTGTTGGCCGCAATCCATCTATCGGTCTCATAGTAAGCCTCTTGCGCGCTCAAGTTTGCCAGCCGGGCCGGGAAAGAAAGTGCGTGTTTGGGAACGAAACGGAACCCTGGTCCGGGACCTTCAGGCTGATCGCGTCCTCTACCCTCTTGCGCCGCTCCTTGTAACGTTCTTCCGCTGTCTCGGCCATCCCCGCACACCCCGCACCACGTTTGCGTCAAGTATACTCTATGGACAGAATCGGGGCAATAGAAAACAGGGAGTCTGGCCCGCCCT
>CAWGEZ010000032.1:0-15705 GCA_963821605.1 uncultured delta proteobacterium
CACCTTCGCAGCATGCGAATAGCCTCTGTCCTTCGTTTCGTGGACACTTTTCAGTTGCAGAATTTCATGAGCCATAGATTTCCTCCCTCGATAACGTGACCCGGAAAATTCTGGTCACCTTATGCTTTCGCTGTAACATGCTAATCGATTTCTTGGGCCATGTCGAGCATGTTGGCGGACACGTTGGGGCTTACGAAAGTGGTAACGGCTATCATTTTGTCTGATGGCCTCCGAGGCTGATGGTTCCTCTCGGAACTGGAAAGGCCGCCGGATCGCTGTCAGCGCTCAGAACAAAAGAAGTTGCAAAGGAATAAACACTGTGCTACAAAGGGACAATCTATATTATCGGGGATAACCTGAACTGAAAATTATCTAAAGGAGGACGCTAGATGAAAGATGGGAAACTGGCATGCTTGATCGTCGGATTGTTTGTGATCGGTCTTCTTATCAGCTCACCGGCTTCTGCACAGACCAAACCTATTGAGCTCTACTATTCGAACGTATTCCCTGCCCCGCACAAGGTCTGCGTAACGTCCGTCGAATGGGGGAAAGAGATCGAAAAGAGGACCAATGGAAGAGTGAAGGTTACGATGTTTCCCGGCGGCACCCTCACTCCAGGCGACAAGTGCTATGACGGGGTGGTCAAGGGACTCTCCCATGTCGGTCTCTCGGTCTTCGGCTATACCAGCGGGAAATTTCCGCTTACCGAAGTCATCGACCTGCCCTCTGGGATATAAGAGCGGCCTCGCGGCAACCAGGTTGATCAATGAATACTACAAGAAGTTCAAACCCAAGGAATTCGACGAAGTGAAGGTCATGTATCTCCATGCGAATGGACCCAACCTCGTCAATACTAAGAAACCCGTCAACAACCTCGAGGATCTCAAGGGGATGAAGATCCGCGCCTCTGGTACCGTGAGTAAAATAACACAGGCGCTCGGCGCAACACCTGTTGCCATGCCCATGCCCGACACGTATGACGCGTTAAGCAGGGGCGTTGTAGACGGCGTCATATGCCCAATCGAAGCCATGGAGGGATGGAAACTGGGAGAAGTAGTGAAGTATACCACCCAGGGCGGTGTGGCCAATTCCCTTGCTATGTTTGTGGTGATGAATAAAGAAAAATGGAACTCAATGCCTCCTGACGTTCAGCAGATCATTGAAAAGATCAATGAGGAGTGGATCGACAAGGAAGGCCAGGTCTGGGATGAGATCGATGCGTCAGGCAGGGATTTTGCGAGTAAGAGAGGACATAAGATCATTACCCTTCCACCCGCGGAGCAGCAGCGCTGGGCAAAAGCGGTCAGACCACTCCTCGACGACTATGTCAAGAGCATGAAAGCAAAAGGCCTTCCGGGAGACGAGGCGTTGAAGTTCTGCGAGGAGAGGCTGAAAACATTACAACAGTAGTTACATAAGACCCTGAAGGAAAGAACAACTCTCTTTCCCGCGGCTCCGCCGTCTCGTCACGGGAGAGAAGGAGTGAACCCATGAAGGGAGTACTTGACGTCATAAAGGGGATAAGCCGCGTCCTTCATTTTCTTGCAGGCGTGGCCCTCGTCTTCATCGTGGTTCTCACAACGGCCGATGTTGTCTTACGCGCATTTAAGAGACCTATCCTCGGAACCTATGAAATTGTGACATTTACGGGAGCCGTGGTAATCCTGTTCGCCCTTCCCCTTTCATCGTGGATACGGTCTCACATTTACGTGGATTTCTTCATTCTCAAGTTTCCTCGAAGGGTACAGAACGCGTTCCATGTCGTGACAAGGTGCATGGCGATCTTCTTATTCTTTTTGTTCGGCTGGAACATACTCAAATATGCAGCCGATCTGCAGAGAACCGCACGAAGTCTCCGTCACCCTGAAGCTGCCCTTTTATCCCATTATTTATGCGATGGGTATCTGTTGCTTTGTGCAGTGCCTCGTTCTCCTGTGCGACCTCGTCAAGATTGCCGGAGGCGAATATGGGGAATGAACTGATCGGGATTATAGGACTGGCCCTGGTACTGCTCCTCTTCCTCACCGGAATCGAGCTGGGCTTCGCCATGGCCATGGTTGGTTTTCTGGGGTTCAGCTACATCATGTCATTCACAGCCGGGCTGAACCTGCTGGCCAAGGATTTAGTCGACGCAACCGCATCTTACGGATTCACGGTTATTCCTCTCTTTATTTTTATGGGTCAGATCGCTTCACACGCAGGTATTGCGAAAAGGTTGTATAGCACTGCCTTTAAGTTCATCGGCCATATCCCCGGCGGATTGGCCATAGCCACGGTGATGGGCGCTACCGCCTTCAAGGCGATCTGCGGATCTTCGGCAGCCACGGCAGCCACCTTTGCCGGTGTGGCTGTGCCGGAAATGGACCGGTACGGTTACGACAAGAAGCTTTCAACGGGCATTGTTGCTACGGTGGGAACGCTCGGCGCCCTCATTCCGCCAAGCGTCACGCTTATCTCTATTCGGCATGATCACCGAGCAATCCATCGGTAAGCTGTTTCTGGCCGGCATTGTGCCGGGCCTTTTGATTGCGCTTTTCTGGGTTTTCATCATCATCGGCTGGTGTAAGATCAACCCTTCTCTCGGGCCGAAGGGAGAACGATCCACATGGAAAGAAAGGATCGCCTCATTGCCGGAGGTTTTCTGGGTCGGCACTATCTTCCTGGTCGTAATAGGCGGGTTGATGCTGGGCTATTTCACGCCGACGGAGGCAGGCAGCATCGGGACTGCGGCGGTCTTCCTCCTCTCCTTCGTAAAGAGAGATCTGACGATGAAAGCATTCCTCAAAGCGGTGAGCGAATCGCTGCATACCGCGTGTATGGTCATCATGCTCATCGTAGGGTCTGCAATCCTCGGTCATTTTCTCGCGGTGACGAAAATTCCCATGATGGCGGCAGACTGGATCGTACAGCTTCCTTTTAACAAGTACATCATCATGATCCTCATCTCGATGATCTATCAACTGGGAGGCTCCTTCATCGACGACCTGGCCTTCATGGTGCTTGCCACTCCCATTTTTTATCCGGTTATTCTGAAACTCGGTTTTGATCCCATCTGGTTTGCCATGATCATTGCCATCACCATAATGATCGGTGTTGTCATTCCTCCGGTCGCCATCAATGTCTTTGTCGTCAAGAACATTACCAAAGTGCCATTTAGCGTTATCTACAGCGGCGTCTATCCCTTCTTGATCAGTCTGATCGTTGTTGCGGCATTGCTGTTTGTCTTCCCGCAGCTAGCCACCTTTCTCCCTTCTTTATTGATGAAGTAAGGATTTTGTAAAATACGGAGGCGATCATGGGCAAGACACCGGAAGAACTCTATAAGGAACGGGAACAGCGGGTCCTCGACGCGATAGCGCTCAAGAAGCCGGATCGGGTGCCTATTGTGCTGGAGACAAGCTATTTCCCCGCAAAGTACACCGGGGCCAAATTTGATGTGGCCTGGAATGACTATGAAAGGTGGCTTGAGATCACCAAGAAGACCGTCAAGGATTTCGAGCCGGACATGGTCCACACCTCCGCCTATACACCGGGGAATGTTTTCGAGACACTGGACATGAAGACACTGAAATGGCCCGGCCACGGACTGGCCGCCGAGCTTTCTCACCAGTTCGTGGAAGAAGAGTACATGAAGGCCGAAGAATACGACTTGCTCATCAACGATCCTTCCGATTTTCTGCTGCGCATCATAGTGCCCCGTTCATATGGCGCAATGGAACCGTTCAACAGGCTGCCACCTCTGCCATCGCTCTTGATCGGCCACTACGGCATAGCCGTTTTGGCTGAACTGCTTGCCACGCCCCCGATCAGTGAGGCAGTGCAGGCGCTTCAGAAGGCCGGCCGTGAAATGGCCGCGTTACGTCCCAGGTTAAGAGCGTTTGTCGGCGAAATTGAAAAGCTCGGCTTCCCTCAATACGCAACGGTACCGGTTCATGGGCCCTTTGACGTGATATCGGACCGGTTCAGAGGCATGAAGGGCTCCATGCTCGACATGTATCGCAAGCCCGATAAACTACTTGCTGCTATCGACAGACTCCTGCCTATTCAAGTCAGCACAGGAATAAGTATGGCTAAGACAAGCGGCATCCCCCGGGTATTTGTGCCTCTTCACAGGGGCTCAGCAGAATTCATGTCGGATAAACAGTTCCATACTTTCTACTGGCCCACGTTGAAGAAACTGATCCTGGCCTTTATAGATGCCGGCTTGACGCCCTGCGTATTTTTCGAGGGGGACTACACGCCACGGCTCGAATGCCTGCTTGAGCTGCCCAAAGGAAGGGTACTGGCCCAGTTGGACACTACAGACATCTTTAAAGCAAAAGAAGTGCTTAACAATCATCTCTGCATCAGAGGAAATGTGCCCGCCTCATTGCTGCAGGTAGGTACGGTCCAGCAGGTGAAAGACTATTGCCGGAAGCTTATTGATGAGGTCGGCAAGGGAGGTGGTTTCATCATGTCCCCAAGAAGCTCTATCGACGAGGTGAAACCTGAGAACCTGATGGCAATGGTGGAGTTCACGAAGGAATACGGGGTATATTGAGCGGGCATATGCTTCTTTGATCTACCTAACATACAGACAACTACTGCAAGGAGACAAAAAATGATTCGAGCCTCACTGATCCCCACCTTCTTCATTGCGTTGGGTTATGCCTTACTATCGGCAGCACCCGTAGTGGCGCAGACTCACCACACCCATCAACATAGCTTTGAGGGCGCGGAGAAATGGGCGCAGGAGTTCGATGATCCGAAGCGTGACGCATGGCAAAAGCCCCATGAAGTCATCCAAGCGCTGGCACTTAAACCCGATGCTGTCATCGCGGACATCGGTGCCGGCACGGGTTACTTCTCCGTGCGCTTAGCCCACATGGTTCCACAGGGCAGGGTCTACGGTGTGGACATCGAGCCCGACATGGTGAACTACCTTGCCGGGCGTGCAAAACGCGAGGGACTGAAAAACCTCACCGCCGTGAAAGGTGCGCCCGGTGATCCACTCCTGCCCGAAAAAGTGGACCTTATCCTCATGGTTGACGTGTTCCATCACATCGAGGATCGCGATCGCTACGTCCGCACGTTGCACGATGCGCTCAAACCTGGAGGACGTATTGCGATCATCGACTTTCGCATGGATTCGCATGAAGGCCCTCCTAAGAGCGCGCGCAGCACGCCGGAGGCAATAAAGGCCGAGTTAAATCGCGCCGGCTACACGCTGGTCCAGGAGCACGCCTTTCTGCCGAACCAGTATTTTCTTATTTTTCAATCGGCGAAGACACCGTGACGCGTGACTTCTGCCCATGTCCCCAAAACTTCTTAACGGCGGCAGAGTAACAGATCGTGTGTGGAAAACAAGAGGCGTCCTTCGTTAACAAAAAAAGTGGCCCTTTTTAGCTGCCCGTGCAATAATGCGGTGGCTAGTAAGAAGAAAATGAATAAACCTATCTCAAAGAATACAGAACCACCAAACCGAAAAGAACGCCGAAAACAACTCCGAGCAAAACAGCCGGTGGTGAGTGAAGTAATTCAAAAACGCTCATCGACCGTGGGGTGGCGCCAGCTGATTCTGCCTGTAAAGAAGGTCTTCACGTCTCTTCTTTTTTGGTTAATCTTTTCGATAACCGTCGCTAGTTTCTTATTTCTAGCTTATCCAAGAGTTTCGGTTTATCCCGATAAAACCCTGAATCGAGATGATCCATTTCAAACCCCGTTCATCCTTAAAAATGATGGTTACCTGCCGATAAATGACATTCATCATTCTTTATCACTGGAGAATATCGAGGTTGGACAAACGTTGCAACACGTCTATTCCGGAGTAAATGAGACTCACATACCACGACTAGGCCCCAACAGGTCCTCCACCATCTCTTTGAAGCCATTCACTGATCTATTAAAGCAGACTATCGGCATCGTGTTGCCCCCAAAGTCCGTAAAATCTGCCGATATTTATATAGATTTGTCATATCGGTCATATCTTATCCCTTATAACTTCACAGACCGTATTCGCTTCAAGGCAGACATAAGCAGCACCGGCGAGTATGTTTGGTCCGAATATCACAGCCAATAAGAAAGATGCAAGGGGTATCAGAGGTTCTCTATTTATTGGCCCATTTCTCGGTGATTGTGGCGTAGGTCCCATCTGCTTTGATCTTCTGCAGGCCCTCATTGATCTTTTGCAGGAGAGCAGCATGCGTGCCCTTTAGTACGGCCACCGCCAAGGGGACCTTCAGGAATACATTTTTGGGGTACGTGAAATTTCCCGGGAACAATTGGTTTGCCAGGTGGATTCCCACTTGAGGATTAAGGGCCGCCGCATTCGCCTTCTGCTCCAGGACAGCCTTGAGAGCCTCCGGATAATCCTCCACGGTCACCAGATTGACTCTTGGAAATTGGTTCTTTATGTATGCGGCCAGCGGGCCCTTCAGGGGCGTTACCACCGTCCTGCCTTCAAACTCTGCAAGGCCCGAAGGAGATGGCTGTGGAGCTTTCACGAAGAGGGCGCCGCCGGTGATCAGGAGAGGTTCACTGAAGTCGTAGAGTTTCTCGCGATCGGCAGTGATCCCCAGAAACGCCAGCCCATCGGCTTCTCCGGCCTTCACGAGATCCTGGATCTTATCCATGTGCGCAGGAATGAAAACCGGTTGGATATTTACTCTCTTCAGGACCTCTTGAAGAATGTCGATAACTATCCCTCCAGATACGCCGTCTTTGTGCAGGGCGAACGGGGGGAAAGGGTCGTCGTGCGCAAGGCGAACAATTTCGGACGCGCCTGCCTGCAAAGTCAATGCAAGTACGGAAAGCAAGCTAAAATAGACTGGCAACAGACATCTGATCATGCTGGCCATCCTCCTTGAAGAGAGACGTATTATACTTTGTACGATCGGTGCACGTTGTTTTACTCGGCGACAGGACAAACGTTGAAGAAAAGGAAGATAATTTGGATATTACTCTGTATTCCGAAGATGTCAAGGAAAATATCTGCAAAATATCTGTCCAATGTTTCACAATTTTCACATGTTTCACACACACAATGTTTCACTTGCCACAATTGATTCAAGATGGTAATGAATTATTGCTTGGCTCATAGTAGGCACAAGTGGATCTGATGGACAATGCAATCAAAATGAAGATTCTGAAAAATGGGTGGAGGTAGAGAGGAGGTTCCTATGCGAATTGCAATCTTTGGCACAGGGGGTGCCGGCGGTTACTTTGGCGCACAACTGGCCCGCGCCGGTGAGGATGTAATCTTCATCGCACGTGGCGAGCATTTACAGGCGATTCGCACCCGGGGTCTTCGAGTGGAAATCCCCAAGGGCGAGATTGTCATCCGGTCCGCACAAGCAATCGATGACCCTGCACAAGTGGGAGTGGTCGATTCGGTGATCGTCGGCGTGAAGACGTGGCAAGTGACGGAAGCGGCACGAGCCGTGCAGCCAATGATTGGGCCGGAGACCTTCGTGGTACCGCTACAAAACGGCGTCGAGGCACCTTCGCAACTAGCGGAAGTGTTGGGAGCAGAGCACGTTTTAGGCGGCTTGTGCGGGACGATCAGTTGGATTGTCGGGCCGGGCCATATTCGCAGTATCGGCGAAGCTAATTTCATCAAATTCGGGGAGCTGGACAAGCGATCAAGCGAACGAGCCGAGCAACTGCGACAAGTCTTTGAGCGAGCCGGTGTGAAGGTCGAAGTCCCTTCAGACATCCACGTGTCGTTATGGGAAAAATTCCTGTTCGTAGTCTCCTTCGGGGGAGTGGGCGCTGTATCGCGGGCGCCGATCGGGGTGATCCGCACCCTCCCAGAGACGCGACGGCTGCTGGAGCAGTGCCTGCGTGAAATTTTCGCAGTGGCGCGCGCTCGTCACGTTGCGCTGTCGGATGGAAGCGTTGAAAAGGCAATGGCATTTCTGGATTCTCTGGCATCCGGCGGGACGACGTCGCTGCAAAGGGATATCGCTGACGGCAAGCCATCGGAACTCGAAGCCTGGAATGGGGCGGTGGTGCGTCTGGGCCGGGAAGTCGGCGTAGACACACCGCTTCATGAGTTTATCTATCATAGTCTATTGCCGCTGGAATTGCGGGCGCGTGGCAAAGTCCAGTTTCCCGCGTGACGGAGTGCAATGATGAGACGTGATGTTACCGCCAACGCCGGGGCGTTTATCGCAGCCATTCTCTTTGGTGCCTCGGTCGTTGCTGTCCGGGTCGCTGTTCGGGACATTCCGCCTTTGACGTTGGCAATCTTACGATTCGGACAAGGAGCTTTCCTCTTACTGCTCTTCTTGCTCGTCTGGGCGCGGGACCTTCTCCGTGTTAAGGGGAGCGATATCCCCTATCTGGTCCTTCTCGGAGCCATTTTTTTCACCATTTTCCCGGTGACCTTTAATATGAGTCTCCGTCTAACCGAGGCGTCGCGCGGCGCATTGATGCTGGCGACGATGCCGCTATGGAGCGTGTTGCTTGCGCGCGCAGCTAAAAAGGAACGTCTCAGCACACGCCAAATGTGCGGCGTCTTGCTGACCTTCGCAGGCGTGGGAATTGTCCTTGCCGAGCGCGGATTGACCTTTGAGGGTAAAGGTTCATCGCTTGCCGGAGATGGACTCATGCTGGTGACCGCGCTCTGCGGCGCGGTGTATGGGGTCCTGGCAAAGCGCATGTTAACTCGCTACAAGGCATTGACCGTGACAGCGTACGCGATGATATTTGGCACACTCTTGCTTGTGCCGGCCGTTCTTGTCGAAGATCCTTCCTCTGCCATGGCGCGGATGCGTACTGACACGGTTATGCTCGTATTGTTCCTTGGAATATTCGGCGGAGCCATTGGTTATTTTCTGTGGACATTTGCCCTGACGCGCCTATCTCCGACCCAGGTCGCGGTGTATGTAAATCTGAACCCGATGATAGCGACCCTCCTGGGCGCAACACTTCTGGCGGAAAGACTCACCGGCATCTTCATCGCCGGCTTTGCAGCAGTCCTGGCGGGAGTGCTACTTGTTAATTTGGCCGGCAGGGGTTAACAAGAGAGACATCCAATAACAAATTATACCGATTCGCTTTCAAGAGTATACCTTCGTTGTCGCTGCGTCCTTACAGGATGCTGCGCTATCGCTCTCCTCGACGTACTTATAGTACGCCTGCGTCGGCTCCTCGCTGCCGCCTCGGTCTCCATCTTGAATGCAAATCGGTATTAGACTTCGGGGACTTCCTGGATTATACGTTTCGTGTCCAGCCGGACCCTATTTCTGTTTCAGGCCGGCAGAAGGGCTTCACTCCATCGCTTCCCGGAACGAGTCTCAAGAAGCATATTATTTGAGCAAACCAATTTTCTTAGCTATGACAAGGGCTCCCGCATACTCTTCGGCGGCCAACTTCTTCTGCTCAGCAGGGGTCCTGTAATCCACAATAAATTGCATTTTTTCAATCTTGGCCTTTAATTCGGGATTCTTCATCGCCTTCTCAATCGCCGGTATCAGAATCTTTCTTACATCCTCAGGAAGTCCGGCAGGCCCATACATCCCAAACCAACTCGCAACCAACTGTTGCTTATAACCTAAGTCGCTAATGGTCGGGACATTTGGATACTCTTTCATCTTGATGGTCGTGAGGAGCATCCTCAGCTTTCCGGATTCGACATGAGGTATGATCTTGCTGACCGCGTCGAAGGTCACCTCCACATGTCCCCCCAAGAGGGCAGTGATGACAGCCTCGCCGCTCTTGAAAGGCACGTGATTGAACTGGGCGCCGGTCAAGGACTCGATCGTCTCTAAATGAAAGTGGGTGACAGATCCTATTCCGGCAGTGCTCACACGAAGTTTATCGGGATTCGCCTTAGCATAGTCTAATAAATCTTTTATCGTTTTCCATGGAGAGTTTGCCTGCACTGCAATGGCATGGGCAAAGAATAAGTGAAGCCCTAAAGGCTCTAAATCTTTATCCGGGTCATAGCGAACGGTATCCGGACTGAGTATCCGGGAATAGACGATGGCTGGATTATTCGTATAAACGAGCGTGTAGCCGTCTTTCTTGCTTCGGGCCACAAAATCTGTTCCCAGCGTAAATGATCCGCCTGGCTTGTTGATGGGAACAAAGGGTGTCCCAAAATTCTTCGACAATTCATCTGCTACGATCCTGCCCGGGATATCTATAGCCGAACCAGGGGTCGCAGGGATGACGAACTGGACAGACCGATTCGGATAAGGCTGAGCAAAAGTTGTTGAAGCTCCTGTGCCCAAGCCGACTACCATGAGTAGCATAATCGCAAAAAATAAGATCGACCGTTTCATATGTTTCTCCCTCCTCGGTGCAGGGTATTCTTAAAGCGAGTCTAAGGTTTAGGGTGAGGCTCTGTCAAGCAAAATGTTATCTTCTCCGGGGCCACCATTGTTGAAGCCGGCCGGACGGGGAAGCACCTTGACATGCACCACCCATTCTACTAAACTCGTTTACGCACTCCCGATCATAATGAAGAAGGTTTACCCATTCCCTGTTGGAAAAGAAAGCTCCTCGATGAGGAGCTACGATGAGAGGTTGATGGATCGGGAGCTGAAGAAACAGTCTACCCGATAGCGTTTGGAGGTTACCTGTGGAAACAGAGCATTTGAAGTGTGATGTCTTGTGTGTGGGCGGCGGCATCGGGGGTCTCATGGCGAGCCATTCGGGCCGGTGAACTCGGGGCAAAGGTGATCGTCGCGGAGAAGGGGAACGTGATGCACAGCGGCAAGGGCGGCGGCGGGTGCGACCACTACCTTTGCTACATCCCGGAAGCGCATGGCACCGACATGGACACCTACATCGGGGAAATGATGCAGACCCAGCAGCTCCACAACTTCCAGACTCTGGGGATGAAACGAATTCGGACGCATATTGCAAAGACCTTCGACATCGTCAAACTGTGGGAGAGCTGGGGTATCCCGACCAAAGCAGAATGGGAAATACCATTTTGCCGGTCACGCCTTCCCCGGCGGGCTGCGCTGTCTTCTCAAGTACGAAGGAAGGCGGCAAAAACCTATTTTAACGGAGCAGGTCCGTAAGAGAAAGGTTCAGATCGTTAACCGGGTTATGATCTTTGACCTGATCGGGAAGGAGGCCGTGGCAGGAGCTATCGGCATCGATTCACGAACCGGCAAGATTTTCACGTTTGAGGCCGGAGCTGTTATCATCGGCACAGGAGCCGTTGCGCGGCTCTACCCGGCAGTTACCCCCGGCTGGCTTAACAACAATGCAACCAGGCTCAGCCTCACAGGGGATGGGCGACTCATGGCCTACCGCGCAGGAGCCGAATTGCAGGATGTGGAGATGCGCATGCTCCATGTCGGTCCGAAGTACTTCGCGCGATTCGGCCAGGCAACATGGGTAGGGGTTTTTCGAGATCCCCAGGATCGGCCTATTGGCCCCTTTGTGACTAAGCCGGAGGGCCTCTATGGGGATATTACTCCTGAAGTCAATAAAGCGCTCTTTCACGATTACTGGACGTCCGGGCGTGGTCCGGTTTACATGGACGGGAGAGGGATTTCCGAAGAGGATTACAGGGACATGATGCACTGGTTTCCCCACGAGGGCCTTACGCCGGTTCTCGAGCATATGAAAGAAGAAGGAATAGATTACCGGAAGAATCCGGTCGAGTTCATGACTTATGACCATGGCTGTCAGGGAAGAATTGTCACGAACGAGAAGGGAGAGACATCGCTCAAAGGCCTTTACGCCATTGGCGAAGAATTGGCTCCCGGGGTATCGAATGCCTCGGTATTCGGCTGGCTCTGCGGAGAAAACGCGGTGGACTATCTCAAGAATGCACATCGGTCGGACGTAAGCGACATGAAAGAGCAGGCCGCAGAAAAGGCGAGTCTCGTCGAGAAGATTCTAAGCCGAAGGGATGGCGCAGACTGGAGGGAGGTGAATGTTGCCCTTCAACAGATCATGCACGAATACGCGGGCCTGCTCCGATCTGACGCTTTGCTCCAGGCCGGCTCCTTTCATCTGGCCAGGTTGAAGAAGAAGGCCTACGAGATCATAAGGGCAGGCAATCAGCATGAGGTGGTGCGGTGCCTTGAGGTGCTGAATCTGATCGAAATGGGTGAGCTCGTTTTCGCAGGCGCTCTTGACAGGATGGAGACAAGAGGGACCCATGTGCGTCTCGATTATCCGTTAACCAATCCCAGAATGAATGGGAAGGTCCACATCCAGAAAAAGATCGATGGAAAACCGGTTACTGAATGGAGAGGCGAAGCCAGATAGTTCGGCACCGGATGCCCGAGAGGCGAGGCTGTTAGTAAAGAACCAGAAAATCGTGCGGAAGGAGGAGATAGCAGATATGCCGCCTGTCATAGACCCTGACAAATGCATTCGTTGTGGAAAATGCGTTGATATATGCCCTGAGGACGTTTACTTCGGATCCAGAAAGAAGCATGTCCCCCAGGTGAACTACCCGCAGGAATGCGCCTACTGTAACGGCTGCGTGGAGGAATGCCCCGTTGAAGGCACCATCAGACTCAGGATTCCTTTACCTATGACGCTCCTTTATAAACCCACTGCTTAGGGAGCACTCTTCAGCCAGCCTTCTTTCACCTCCCTTGCCCGGACCCCCGCCCCTACACTTAATGCACGTCTATCCGATAATCCTTCTGGCCGAGGATGTTGTTCGATACGGAGGGTATCGGTGATAGGAGCAATCAAGAGACGTTTGTGGCAAAAATGCGGGGGTGACTGTACGGAATTCCGCTCCCTTGGCCGCTCTGTAGCAGCCCTCTCACTACTCACGCTTGCGCTGGTGTTCAATGGTGGGGAGGTGTCGGCACAAGGTGGGACGGCAGCCATCACGCGCTCCGGCGGCATAGCGACCGGTGACGGAACCGTTGTTCCGCCATTTCCTAAGGCCGGGAGATGGACCGAGCTTCAGGGTAAATCTTCGGACCGGTATGAAACTCGCCACTTCATGTATATCGTTCCCGGTGAGTCTCCGGCAATCGAGCTCTACTTGTCGATGGACAAGCGTCATGAAGCGCCCGATGGGGTATTCGAGATGGGTCTAGTTCGCGGCTTTCTCTCCGGCTTTTCCGGAAAAGCCGGGTTCACTTCTACGGGCCCTGTGTTTCAGCGCCGGAGAATCGGCTCTCACGAAGCGCTCTGCTCGATCGCTCAGCTCTCAAATGGGAACAGGACAATCTGGCTTTATGCTTACATTTATCCGCGGGAGCCGTCTCTCACCTTCCTGACAGTGAGGGCAGAGGGAGATGCAAGCACTAGTATCGAGACGTATCTTTCCGGTTTGAATCTAAAATGATTTCCAAGAGCCAATGACGACCTTACCAGACTTGACCTCCATCATCACATCGACCTGCAGCGGGCGAGACCTGCGACCCGGAACGATCTCCGGCGAGCCAGGTTGGATGTTCTGGGAGCTGCGCACCCTCAACCGGCACCGGGTGGTCGGACTTTTGAAGGAGCACCGACAGTTCGCCAACGCTCGCGATCTCGAGTCGGAAATCCGTGGAGCCGTCTCACGCAACTTCAAGTGTTCATGGTGGCGCGGAATGGCGTACGGAGTCGTGGCGGACATGTCGGCGATCTCCTTGAGCCCCGATGACCTGAAGCTATTGGTCGATGTCCGTGAGAACTCAAAGGGCACCCTCCAGTGGGTTATCCTGGCGGCCGGCAATGCTCACGCTGCTATCGGGGTGCACACGTGGATGGAAGCGTACCTGAGTCCCGTGTACCGCGACACGCTTGAGACGCTTTCGAAGGCGGGGTACCAGGTCGCGAGTGCCAGGAAGGAGAAGGACGGCCTGATGAAGTTCCTTACCGGCGTCGCCGATGCGAATGCAACTCTTCGCAGCTTCGGCACCAGGAAGGAGGCCTTTCCCGAGTTCCGCGACTCTCTCCGGTAGCTCTTTTCACCTGCTTCCTGAATCCTCACTCTGAGCCAACGCAGTGAGGTTGCATGGTAGGAGCCTCAACAGCAAGCTGGGTATTCAAGGGTCAGTAGGAGAAGCAATATAGTGAACGCTGTGCACGCCGAGGTACAAAAATCTTAACTCGACTTGACGGACCCAATAGAACCAAGCCGAGACTGGACTCCACCTACAACTCCTCACCCTGCGATAGCACCTGAGAGTGACGATTACCGTAGCAAAGATTGGACCTGTCTGTTGTCAGTGCCTGCCCCGTCTGTCTGTATTTCGCATGAGTTCCCATCGGCGACCATGGTAGCCGGGATAATCATTTCATCCTGCTCAACGACGGCATGCGCCACATGATCAATCAGGTCGAAGAGGTGCAGATATTTCCCCACGTGTGATGCCTCCCTTGTTTTTGTACCGAAGTACTTGCCAGACTGTACGGCGAGGTCGGTAACCGTCCGGTCGTCATAGATGGCAAAATCAAAGGAACTGGTGTTCTCTCGACCGCTTATATCATTTGCCGAGGGAAGCTCGTCTCGATAGGCAATGCGGACATCAATATTGTCACGAAATTGGGCAACGAGAAGCTTTTGCGTCGCTGGATCGGTGAGTTCTTCGTGGTCGACGACGAATATCCGGGTGATTTTGACACGACGGTCAAGGGAGCGCAGATTGGCCTGGTAAAGGTTCAAAAGCGCCCCTCGCGTGGTCCACGCAGCATTAAGGGGATCCACAGCCTTAATGTGATGAGTGGCCTGGTCGCAACATTTGGCCGCTTCCAGGTAAAACTCATTTTCATCCAGCGGTATACGGCCGTGATGCAGTAACGATAACGTGCGTTTGGCCGCTGCCATAACTTCATGGGCTTTGGCCTGGCATTCCGGATCCGCGATTTGTGCCATCATGAACGTGGTTTCATGTGCTTTGTGGTATTGATCAAGAAGGGCCTCTCTGGTTTTTACGATATCGTCCCGTAGAAGGTAGGTACCTAGGGAAAGCAGGATGCCCATGCCAAAGATAATGTAGGCAGCCTGCGGATACTTGAGCACCAGATGAAAGAAAATTGCCAGTCCGGACCCTGCCAAAAATTCGACGATGGCCGCGGCATTTTGAACTTTTCTCTTCATAGTAAAAATCCTCCTTCCGGAAAACCCCTGCCAATCTTCGCATGAGGGCTGATTTTCCGGGTGCAAAACCGCTATTGACTTATTTTGATTGGCCGAGCGGTGACGAACGTAGCTGCAAGAAGAAGCAGTTCAGGGTAAGTTTATGATAAGCAACTATGGAACATAGCCTATCTTACCACAAAGGCCGTAGAAAGTCTTGGCGGTCTCGTATTCAAACAGAAGATGGCAAACCTGCAAGATTAGACATACCCATTGAGCCTATCGAGGATGAAGGGCAAGAGAAGTTGGCAACAATTCCAAGAAAGAAGCAACGCGCCGATGAGAGTGGTCAGAGGCGACCGAAGAGAGCATGACAACCAATAGCTTATTCTGGCATTGCCATTTCCTCCTTCGGAACCTTTGCGATGGTTGGGACGGCGATACAAAGGGGAAAAGAATCTTTGCACCGGGATTGTATTGCCCGCCCTTGCCTCGCGAAGTTGCATTGGGAGACCGCGATGATTAAATTCGATTATGATCAAACAAATCATTCTTGTGGGAGTCTTCATCGCAGGGGCGATTTGGGAGTGCATTCTCTTTCTGACCACGCTCATGTCGACCTTGCATCCGTGACACCCCGCAAGACCTCTCTTATGCGGCATATAAAGGCGATCAACAGTTATCTGATACTCTTGCAGTACGTGCTCGCTTCCACCTAC